>NZ_JACFPL010000010.1 GCF_016102005.1 Bifidobacterium choladohabitans | reverse complement strand
ATGGCGGGATTGATTTCAAGGAGGCCAAGGAGAAGCAGGATCTTGACGGCTATTTCAAGATGGTCACCTGGCCTGTCACCACGAATCGGGATGGCAGCGCTTGTACCGTCAGCCCTGAAGTGTACAACCCCAAGAGCGCTGGTCTTGTAGGGATAAACGATGGTATGTCCACCGTGGAGAAGGATACGAATATCTCTGCGGGCTGGACGATCAATAGCGCCTTTTATAAGTATGACGTGCCTCGTCCTGATGATCCTACGATCACCAAGATCGAAAACGATGCTGATGCCGGTTTGGATGCTTCTGGAAGCGTGTATACGACCAAGCTTGATCCGGTAATCAGTGGTGAGTGCATGCCCTCCAAGGATGCCGCGCGTCCCAACAAGGTCGTTCTCTACGGCGAGGACCCAGCAATCCCATTGTGGAGGGGCAGGGCACGAATGGCGATGACCTGGTGAAAGGGACGGACACGTGGGGGTTCAGGCTGGGCGAGGCTGAGTGCC
>NZ_JACFPL010000001.1 GCF_016102005.1 Bifidobacterium choladohabitans | reverse complement strand
AAACACGCTCTTGAGTTCTCAAACCACCACCACACCAACAGCTCCAAGCCCTCCGAAGAGTTCTCATCACTGCCGGGCAGCAAGATGTAAACTTACACGAAGTTGGGTTATCCCGCAAATTGGCATAGAAAAATATCGAAGGAACCCAATGATTCCGGGGATTCTACGGCGTGTCGATTTTCATCGACATAGTCCCCGCTTCATCGACCTTCGTCAATCCAGGAACCCCGCACGCTCTTCAGCGAGGCTCAAACCAATATCTTCAATGATTGATATTAGTAGATTTCGTCGCGCGCAGCATGTATTTCCACCATGCGGATGAGCCCGAACGGTGAGGTAGCTGTTTCTTCATCGATCATGCACTACAGGCAGATGGCTTTAACCGTTGCCGCGAACCGTTCTGGTTCATCCCACTGTGGGCAGTGCCCGGACCGGTCAAAGCGAATAAACCGATGCGGGCTCTTCAACCCATCTGCGAACCGCTCAACCAGACTGCCTGGCAGATGACGGTCATACTTGCCGCTGATGAAATATACCGGCACCTCGAAGGAGGTCTGCCCACTGAAATCGACCTGCTCCAGCTCTGCATTCAAGCGAGCGCGGGATTGAGCCACCCCCTTGGCATGGTTGAGCAGACGCGACCAATTGTAGTAGGGCGAGCGCAGGTAGGTCATGATCCGTCCCAGGGATCCGAACAGCATGGCAGCCCCGCCACGAGACAGCAGCTCATTGATCATCAGCACCATGTCGGCGGCCCCGCTCTCTCTGCTGACGATCGAACCGAGCCGGGGACCCAAACTCTGTTGCCCCCAACGCCGTCTTAGACGAAGAGCAGCGCGCATGCTGACGACCTGCCCGAGGCCGATGTAGCAACGGACCAGTGAGGGATACCGCTTCACCATCTCCAAACCTAGGACGCTGCCCCAGGAATGACCGATGAGAATCACGGAATCCTGTCCGTAGGCTCGAAGCAGCTTCAGCACGAACTGGTGAACATCTTCGACCATCGAATTGATGGTCACCACCTCGTCAGGCGCAAAAGGATGGTAAGACAGCCCGCTGCCCCGCTGGTCCAGGTTGATAAAGCGGAAATCGCGCTCCAAGGCCGCGTTGTAGCGCATGGTCAGCGGAATACAGGCATCGCCCGGACCACCATGGAGGTAAAGGATAATAGGGGCACGGCGAGGGGCCGGATTCATCGAGAAGACCAGACGCGTACCTCTAATCCACATCCAATACAAATGTGAATGAGTAGAACGCTGAGGCTGAACACAGAATTTGCCTTGGGCCATAACAGAATTCTATCGGGAAACGGACCTCAAGAATCTCTCATTCGAACAACAAAACGAGCAAGAGAGTAATCCTGGTTAGTCCCATAACACCCGTCAGGGAACCGATCGCAGCGCCAAAATAACAGTTTTATGCCGCCCACCAAGTCCGCTTTAAACACTCTTTTCTTTGGAACGTGCCGGGTGTCGACGGCATCAAGAAGATTTCCACGAACCTTCCAACATTTGACAGGCCTCACCTATTGAAACCGCATGATTCTTGGAAAGTACATCCCCCCCCCCCCTGACTTTACGGTCAGCATCATGGGCCGCCAAACATAAAACTGGGGCAACCGTTGAATCACGGTTGCCCCAGTTGGGCTTGGATCCAATGATTGATCAGATGTGGATCCTTGGATCCTGAGCCCTTACACCATTACGCCTTGACCTTTTTACGGCTCTTTGGCTTCTTGTAACGGTCCGGGTTGGCCTTTTCGTCAAGTCCTCGCCGCACAATCCAGAAAACGATGAGAGCTGCCACAACTACGATAGCCACATCAATTCCGTAGAGCAGTTTCTTCCAAGGACTCATGGAATATCCCAGCCGTGACCTTGGAGTGATGCCATTCATAGCGTTTGAGTTCACTGTGGCGTAGCCGATATTGTGTAGGGCCTTCCTCATGGCCATCCGAGCGGTTGGGCTGTCGTAATCTTGCGCAGCGTTCTCCATCTGGTTCATGAAGAGATCGTTGCCTGCACGAAGGGTCATATCGCGCAACTGGTGCTGCTTGGTCGGATATAGGTCCGTAATTACTGCACCATGGAAGCCCCACTCGCCGCGGAGTACATCTGTTAGCAGACCACGATGCGCAAACCCAATCACACCTCCAATGCTGTTCTGGGAAGACATGATGCCCGTAGCCGAACGAATGACCTTGGTCGTCATCGTCCCCTTGCTGTCACCAATGTACTTCTCAGTGCTCCTAGCCTCCTTGACGGCAATTTCAAAGGGCTTCAAGTAGATTTCGCGCACTGCTTGTTCATTAGCCCAAGTAGCCAGGTACATATCGCGGAAGGTCTCCTGCTCGTTGAGCGCAAAATGCTTCAAATAGCTGAAGATGCCCTTATTTCCAGCACCGCTTATCGAGGCCGCAGCCAGCTTCCCGGACAGGAGGCCATCTTCAGAGTAGTACTCGTAGACACGACCGCTGAAGGGAGACCGGTGAGTATTGACTCCAGGAGCATACCAAGCGTTCAGACCAGACTGCAGACCCTCCTCACCCAGGGCCTCACCCATCTCCTTCAGAAGATTTACGTTCCAAGTGGAGGCTATGACATTGGCGCCTGCCCAGGATGAGGCGCCCTTGATACTCCATCCCATGGCACCGTCCTTATCCACAGTTGCAGGCTTGTCGATGGACGGAATCGCAGCGGTTTGGTAGGCAGCCTTGAAAAGAACCTCAGTGATGCTCTTCTTATCACCCTGCCAATCAATCTGATCCAGCAACTGGTCCCACTTCTTGCTGTTGTAATCCTCGCCACGCAGGTCGATCAGAGCCAGATCGTGCTTGGCTTTGGATTTAGGCTCCTTGTCTTGGTAGACCTTGCTGGCCTTGTCATTGCCTAGAACCTTATCGGTATCAGGGTCGAACTTGTCAAACCAAGAGAATTCATCCAGAGCAACCTGTGGAGCCACACCCTTACGTCCCTCTGGGGCTGTTGGGAAGGTTCCCTTCCAGTTGCTACGTGAAAGCTGGGTGACACCCTGTTCATCCATATAGGCGTTCATGGTCTGGAAACGGTTGCTGGGCGCCTTGAAACCGGCCTTCTGTTCAGGTTTGCCTGTCGGTTCACCCTTGTCGTTGAGCTTGGATTGTGCATCCTTGTCAGACTGCCGTGGATTGTTGCCTTCATAGAACTGGGTATTGGCAACAGTGAACTGGTAGGTGTCCAGGACATCATGGGAATTGTTCTTGAGTTGCAGCATGTAATTCCCGGCCTCCAGAAGATAGGCACCGGTGGAACCGTCATGATTCCTATGGTGGTAGTCGTAGGAAGCCATATCGTCCTCGGAGAACTTCAGTTTGATCTCCTGCCCAGCACCAGGCTGTAGAAGCTTGGTTTTGGCGAAGGCGCCCAGTTCGGTGGCAGACTTCTCCACATGATTGCTCCTGTCATAGTCGGTGTAGGGAGCTGTGTAGTACAGCTGGACGGTATCCTTGCCAGCGACCTTGCCGGTATTCTTTACTTCGACGGTGGCTTCCACCTTCCCGCCGGACACCTGAACATCCTTGAGTTTCCGGTCAAAAGAGGTGTAGCTCATTCCGTAGCCGAAAGGATAGGCCACAGCGCCAGGTTGGACGATGCCGCCGTTCTTATTCAGCCTGCCATAGATGAAATCAGGATCTTCGACACTGGCCGTCTCATAATAGCGGTAGCCAACGTATATACCTTCTTCATATTCGACATAAGGACGATCGATGGTGCCGCGGTTAGCTCCAGGCATGAAATCGCCCAAGACTGATTGATCTTTGACCTTGGTGTTGGTGTAGTGGTATTCACCAAAATTGGCAAAAGTTGGGTCTTTGGTGAAATCGGTCGGATAGGTATCTGTCAAGCGACCGGAAGGATTAACCTTTCCGCTCAGTATCCTGCCAAGTGATTCAAACCCGCGAGAGCCAGTGGTGCCGGTCCATACAATGGCATCAGCCTCAAATTCTCCACCCATAATTGGGGTCAGCTCCATAGGATTTGCACTGTTGAGCACCACAATCACCGATGCGCAGTGATCCTTGGCAAACTTGATTGTGTTCTTCTCCGCTGCAGTCAAAGCCAGATAATGTGGAGTTCCATCGTCATACCCCTGCGTGCGCTTGTCGATTCCTTCGGAACCTGAACGCTTGATGAAAACTATGCCCGTTGTGTCCTTGACCTTGTCAGCAAGAGGCGTATAGATGCTGGGATCATACTCATCGATATGAGCTGACTTCCCCTTGTCCATGATGGCTTGGACCGAGTTCTTGTCAGCATTCAGTGCCTTGGTGCCTGGCGCAGCACCTGGCGACGAAGTCTTAGCTCCCTTCATGGCTTGGACTGTTGCATCATTCACTTTGAAATAATGCTTGAGCCCCTGCTCGGAGGTAATCATCTCCTTGTCCGTCGTAGCCGCTGCCCCACTACCGGAATAGGCTGGGTCCATGTATCCCGCTCCGAAGGGCGAAACTATACTTTGCTCCTTCAAAGGGAGTACACCGTCATTCTTCAACATGACGATGCCCTCATCGGTTACCCTCTGGGAGACGGCATCGCTTTTCGTCTTGGCCTCCTGCATAGAATTGGTGGCCTTGGCGTTGTAAGTGGTGTTCCAGGCTGAAGTTCCCGGGGCTTTCTTAACGACCACGTGGCCCCCACCCAGGTAACTGTCAAGCACACTGGCAAAAGAATTGCCAGCCACGGTCAAAGCCACAGCCAGAGCCAGGATGACCACGATAACGGTGATCCATATCCGCTTGAACGTCCGTCCGCTCATCTTCAGTTTCTTTGGTTTTTCCGATTCCACGATTTCTCCTTGCAGTCTCTTCATTGACACTTGGGGAAAGCACCGACGACGGTCATCAGCGATGAGGAATCGCCCAGTACGTTCCCTAACATCTCAGTTGTTTCGAACACGGTCAGAATATCCATCACTTTTCAAGCAATCTTCGGAAAAAGCACAACCTGTCGCTTTGACACCCTAATCTGCTGGCACCTATCGGGGATTCACATAACGATTCTGCCGGTGTAGTAGTTTCTTACAGCAAGCTTCCATGATTAGGCACGAAAACAAATATTGCGGTCTTAGAGCTTGTAATGAGCCGTATCGTAAACAATCAAAATCCGTATAGGGTTGGACTCCAAAAGCGAAGCATTCCCAGACAATACTGGCAACTCGCGTTCTTACTTAACCTGGTCAATGGTCGCTTGCAAATGGCTTGCTCAATTCCGAAACCCAATTACTCAAACAGTGCACGGGATTGCATGTCTGCGTACCTGGCAAAACCAGCAAAAACAGCTGAAAATTTCTCTCTATGGAACAGCATTTCATGTTGGAGAAGGCGCTGCCAACAACCATTTATGCGCTCAATCGAACAGGTTGGTCTCAAAGTGCTGCACATGGAGGTGTAAACACCGATAATACAAACGAAGCAGAACCGAGCCTTTACCAGAAAACTTCGGTGTTTTCTGAACCTGAAGAGAATTTCGACACGGGTCTTGACCTCTCTGGGAGACTGGCCGGTTAACCACCGAAGGAGTCGTGGAGAGAGGGAACACTATGGAAGTCAAGGATCTGACAGTTCTGGAACGGGCATCGCTGCTCTCCGGAAAATCCACCTGGGCGACCCGAGCCTTGAAGAGGGCAGGCATCCCGAGCATGGTCCTAAGCGACGGCCCGCACGGCCTGCGCCGCCAGACCGGATCAGGGGACAACCTGGGCATGGGCAAGTCCAAGCCCGCCACCTGCTTCCCCACAGCGGGCACCGTGGCCTGCTCATGGGACCCGGAGTTGGCAAAGACCATGGGCCAGGCGCTGGGTAGAGAGGCCAGAAGCCTAGGCGTCAACATGGTTCTGGGTCCGGGCATGAACATCAAACGCAACCCCCTGTGCGGCAGAAACTTTGAATACTATTCCGAAGACCCCCAGGTGGCCGGTCGTATGGCTGCAGGCCTGATCGAAGGCATCCAGTCCCAGGGCGTGGCCGCCACCCCCAAACACTTCGCCATGAACAGCCAGGAGCTGCGGCGCCAGGCATCCGATTCCGTGGTGGACGAGCGCACCATGCGCGAGCTCTATCTGACCGGATTCGAGATCGCCGTGCGCCAGGCCCATCCCTGGGCCATCATGACCTCATACAACATGGTCAACGGCACCTATGCCAACGAGAATCCCCACCTGCTCAAGGACATCCTGCGCAAGGAGTGGGGCTTCGACGGAATGGTGGTCTCGGATTGGGGCGGCTCCAACAGTGCGGTCGCCGCAGCCGCCAATGGCTCCTCCCTGGAGATGCCCCAGGCAGGATACGACTCCGTGCGACAGGTTGCCAAGGCCGTGCAGGAGGGCCGCCTGGACGAAGCCGACCTGAATGCCCGGGCCGAAGAGGTGGCACGGCTGGCCAAGCTGACCTACCACTCTGGCATGGATCCTGATGGGAACCTGACCGCGGACCAGATACGGGACCATCATCAGGTGGCGAGGAGCATCGCCGAGGGATCCGCCGTCCTTCTGATCAATCGGAAGGGACGCCTGCCACTGGCCGCCGGCACCCGGGTCGCCCTGGTCGGGGATATGGCCGAAACCCCAAGATTCCAAGGATCCGGATCCTCAAAGGTCAACGCAGCCAAGCAGGAGAGCATGCTGGACCTGCTCAGGCAGGGCAACGGCGACGGCCTGGAGCTGGCCTCCTACAGCCAGGGCTACGAACGCCATGGCGAGAAGAACCAATCTTTGATCGACCAGGCCGTGGCTGCGGCTGGCCAGGCTGACGTGATCGTCGCCTGCGTGGGCCTGGATGAGCGCAGTGAATCCGAGGGCCTGGACCGCTCACACATGGACATTCCCGGCAACCAGGTCGACCTGATCAAGGCCCTGGGCGCGACGGACAAGCCCCTGGTGGTCGTCCTGGTGGCGGGCTCCCCCGTCACCACCGACTGGATCGACCAGTGCGATGCCGTTCTCTATATAGGACTGTCCGGGCAGGCTGGAGCCTCAGCCACCCTGAACATCCTGACGGGCCGGGTCAACCCCTCCGGCCACCTTGCGGAAACCTGGCCCAAGTCCTATGCCGACTGCCCCAGCGCCGACTGGTACCCCGATCCAGCGCATGAGTCGATCTACCTGGAGGGTCCCTTCGTCGGCTACCGCTACTACCTGACCGCCGAGGTGGAGGAACGCTTCCCCTTCGGCTACGGCCTGTCTTACGCACACTTCGCCTACGCCGATCTGACCGTGGACGACAAGGGGGTCACCTTCACCCTGACCAATGATTCGGACAGGCAGGGGGCCACCGTTCCCCAGCTCTACGTCCAGGCGCCCAAGGGTGGCGTGCTCAGACCAGTCCGCGAGCTGAAGGGCTTCAAGAAGGTCAGCCTGGAGGCCGGCCAGTCAACCCAGGTCCGCATCGACTTCGACCAGACGACCTTCCGGCACTTCGATACGGCCAGCAACTCCTGGCAGGTCGAGTCCGGCGACTGGACCATCATGATCGGCTCCAACGCGCGCAAGATGGAACTAAGTGGACATCTGAGAGTCCAAGGCACCGTCGATCCGCAGGGTCCCGACCCTGCCCTCGGCGCCTATCTGACCGGCCGGGTCAAGGAGGTCGACGATGCCGCTGTGACAGCACTCTTCGGCCACCCGGTGGTCCGACAGGGCGCCGTCAGCACCTTCGGCGTCAACGATCCGCTCTCGTCCTGGAAGGACTCCAGAAGCGCCGTGGCCAGGTTCGTGGCCAACTTCCTGGCCAAGAGCGAGAGCCGCCACGAGGCCAAGACCGGCAACCCCGACCTGAACACCCTCTTCCTGCTCAACATGCCCCCCAGGGCCATGGCCAAGATGACCAACGGGCTGATCGACACGGCCATGGTCGAGGCCATCGTGCGCATTCCCAATGGCCACCTATGGCGGGGGCTGGGCGGATTCATCGCCGGATTCTTCAGGAACATGTCCGCCAACCGCAAGACCGGAAAGGAGCTCAATCATGAGTGATCAGCACAGCCAGCAGGCCGGACAGCCGGCCCAGGGGAAGGCGACGACGGCCTCGCAGTGGGCGATTGTCCGCTGGTGGCGGCGGTTCAGCGACCGGCACACCACCCTGGCCCAGTTCATCGTCTTCTTCATCCTGTCCAACGGGGTCACCGTACTGCAGCTGGTGCTCATGCCCGTGCTCAAGGCCATCTTCAACGGCACCTCCCTGGTCGGCACCAACTTCCAGATCTGGCGCATGGGGACCGTCGGCGGCAAGCCCTACTACCTGTTCGACTACGCGGCCGGATCCATCGGCCACGGCGGCGGGGGCGGCCTGGCCTACTTCCTCGCGGTGGAGATCACCCTGCTGATCGCCCAGGTCATCAACTTCTTCCTCCAGCGCAACATCACCTTCAAGTCCAACTCCTCGGTCTGGAAAGCGGCCTTCTGGTACCTGGTGGCCTATGTGATCATCACCATCATCGCGGCGGCGCTGCAGGGCTGGTACAAGGACCCCATCTACGGCTTCTTCCAGCACACCCTGAACTGGGGCGGCCTGGGGACCACCATTGCTGATCTGGTCACCATGATCATCAACTCGGCCATCTCCTTCTGGGTCTTCTTCCCCATCTTCAAGGTCATCTTCCGTCAGGAGCCCACCGAATCCGAGACGAGCGCCCAGTAAAATTCCGGCCCCACTCCCCCGGCTGTCAATGAACCGGCATGCATCGGCATCCAGAGGGGCGGGGCCTTTTCCTCAAACCCATCATGTACAGTGGTCGCATACAACGGCCGCCGACATACCCGCCGACCCATTCTTTTGCGAAGTGATCGTTCATGACAGCTGACCGCCCGGCCTCCACGAGCCCGCTCGTTCTCACTTTCATCGTCCCTGCCTATAACATGGCCCGGCATCTGCCGACCTGCCTGGATTCGCTTCTAAGCCGGGAGGGGGACGATCTGGAGGTCATCGTGGTCGATGACGGTTCCACCGATGACACAGCGCAGGTGGTGCGGTCATACCGGGAACGCCACCCGCACACTCTCCGTCTGATCAGCCAGACCAACAAGGGCCATGGCGGCGCAGTCAACACGGGTCTGGCAGCTGCCAGGGGCCGCTATGTCAAGGTGGTCGATGCCGACGACTGGGTGGACCCGACATCCCTGGGCCTGGTTCTGGATCAGTTGCGCGACCAGTCGCGACGTACGAATCCGGTGGACATGGTGGTCACCAACTACGTCTACGAGAAGGAAGGCCGCAAGCATAAGCGGGTCATCAACTTCCGCAGCGTCATGGATCCGGGGCGGGTGCTGGACTGGAACCACCTGCGGCGGTTCGGACTGGCCCAGTACATGATCATGCACGCCCTGATCCTGCGCACCGAGGTGCTCCGTCAGGCCCATACCCGCCTGCCCGAGCACACCTACTACGTGGACTTCATCTACTCCTATCAGCCCCTGCCCTGGGTACACACCCTGCTCTACCTGGACACGAATTTCTACCGCTATCACACCGGTCGACAGGGCCAGTCGGTGCAGACCTCGATCATGATCGCCCGTGTTTCACAACTGCTGTTGGTCAACGGGCTCATGGCGGATTCAACTCCTGACCCGGGGACGGTTCCCCGTGGACTCTATCGTTATATGATCCACTATCTGTCCATCAACTGCGTGGTGACCTCGGTCTTCCTGATCCTCTCCCACAAACCCAGCAACTACCGGAACAAGGACATGCTCTGGCGAAGGCTGGAGCACCGCTCCCCCGTCATCGCCTCCGACGTGCGCTCCACCCTGCTCTGTCGGATAATCAACATGCCGGGCCGGCCGGGCCGCCTGGCCATCCGTCTGGGCTATAAGGTCGCCGATGCCGCCATGGGCTTCAACTGATCGCCCTCCCTCGGCAGGAGCACACAGAGGCTGAACCAGTGATGCTCTGTGCGCAGGGTTATCTCGCCCTGGTAACGATGGGCTATGTGCCGGATGGACTTGACCCCGTATCCATGCAGGCCACCGTCTGTCCTGGTCTTGGTGGTCGCCAATTCGCCGTTGCCTTTCCAATTCAGAGGTGAGGCGAAATAGTTTTCGATGCGAATCACCACGAATTGTCCCCGGGCGTACAGAGCCACTTTGATTAGGCGGCGGTCGGGCTCCTTGACCTTCCTCAAAGCCTCGATGGCATTGTCCAAGGCGTTGCCGAAGAGGGTGGAGACATCCATGGGCGACATCCCCTCCAAGAGCGAGCCGTCGGCCACCATGGTCAGGGTGATCCCCTCTTCCGAGCAGATGCGCTCCTTGGTCGACATGACCACATCAAGGATGGGGTTGCCGGTATGCTGCTGCGACCCGTACCGTCCGACCGCAGCCTCCAGCTCCTCGAAGTCCTGGGACTTGCGCTCAGGGTCCATCTGCGAACGCAGGGCGGCAATCTGATGCTTGAGGTCGTGGGCAAGCCTGCCCATGGCCTCCAGATTCTCCTTGGAGCGCATATACTCCCGATGCTGGCTGTAGGCCCGGGCGTTGATTGAGGCCAGCTCGGCGCTGGCATGGCTCTCCCGCAGCTGCTCCTGCTGGGCGTAGAGCATGGCGAACCCACACAGGTCCACAAGGGTGCGGATGTAGAAAATCTCCAGGCCGACCCGACCCGAGAAGGGGGTGTTGGTGGAGACGAAGCTCAGATTGGACATGGCGAAGGTGACCACCGCAATGACCGCGGCCATGAAGACGCTGCGTCCAGGCACCGATGGCTGTGCATCGGCGAAGTTGCGCCGCTCCGCCACCCAGGCCAGCAGCCCTACGCCACCATAGATCAGCACCAACAGGATCAGGGAGGCCGGGTCGTACAGGCTGTGGCTGGCAGGCCGCATGAAAGAGTCCAGCTGCCAGTGCAGGGAGGCAACCAGTTCAGCCAGGACGAAGGCACGGGCCAGCAGATAAGCCCCATCCAACGCGCCCACCCCTGAAGCCAGCATGATGATGGCATACATGCAGGCCACGGCCAGGCACATGCTGATGATCCAGAAGGCGATAGGGAGGGTGCCGGCCCAGTATTGAACGACAACCAGCACGGCCAGACCAGGCAGAAGGACCGCCGCCATCCGAAGGCGGGAGATTCTCGGCCCGATGGCCAACAGATAGACCAGGCAACCCAGCCATTCGCTGATGGCCGTATAGAGCCGGGGTATGTCGGGCAGGGCGTTGAGGATGTGGGTGGTGGTCATGGCCGACCTGCCACGTAGGCGGTTAGAGCCGTCATAAAGGATTTCTTGCGGGGTCGGCTGACCCGCAGCCGCTGACCGGTGGACATAATGCAGTCCTGGTCCTCCATGCCCGTCACATGGGCCAGATTGACCAGGTAGCAGGAGTTGGATCGGAAGAATCCCCGCTGGTCCAGCTGGCCCTCCAGACTCTTCAAGGTGCTGTTCGTGGTCAGCGAGGAGCCCAAGGTATGGATGACGCTGCTGTGGCGGACGGATTCGATGAAGACGATGTCCTTGAGGGGAATCCGGGTGGATCGTGCGCCCTCGGTAATCAGGATGGACAGGTCCACGCGGCCGCGCACCTGGGCGATGGACCGGTCCAGCTCCTGGGAGAAGGCGAACCAGGGCAGGGGCTTGAGCAGGTAGGAGAGTGCGCCCACCTCATAGCCGTTGATGGCGTACTGGGGGGCGGAGGTGATGAAGACGATGACCACCGACTCATCATGGGCGCGCACTCTGCGGGCCACCTCAATCCCGTCCATGGGGGTCATCTGAATGTCCAGAAGAAGGATGTCATACACGGGTCGATAGCCGTCCGCAAAGGCCTTGCCATCGGTGAAGACGCTGACCGACAGCTCTTCCTGGCGTTCCTTGCGGTAGCGGCTCAGGTAATTGACCATGGTCCGGCAGCTGATGGAATCATCATCCACCACTGCGATTCTGATCATCCTGGCGCACACTCCTTACCCCGGCGGCCGAAGACCCATGGCCGTCGTTATCACCGTTCTTCCATGATATCGGAGATGTCCGCATGGCAGACTCCGCTTTCCCGAAGCCGAACTCGGACTCAGTGAGTCTCAACCACCCGTGCGGTCTTGTAGCGCTCGGCCCGGGTCAGAATCAGGAAGCAGATGATTCCCAGCAGGGCAGATACGGCAATAATGCCAAAGCCCACGTTCCAACCCGATTTGCCCACGAGCGCACCGATCCCGTAGGAGGCAGTGGCTTCGCCGAATATGTAGCCGAACAGGCCTACAAACCCGGTAGTACTGCCAATGGCAAAACGCGGCGCCAGATCGATGGTCAGAGCGGCGATCAGCATCTGCGGTCCGTAGACGAAGATGCCCATCAGGGCTATCTCCAGGTCAATGGCCCAAAGGTCACTGGAAGCCCAGTAGCCCAGGAAGACGACCCCCAACAGGGCCATCAGACCTGCGGCCATGCCGGCGCGCTTGCCGTGGAAAAAGTGGTCGCTCATCCAGCCGATCAGGATGGTCCCCGGGATGGCCGCATACTCGAAGAGCGCGAAGCTGGAGCGCGCCTGAGCAAGGGAGAACCCTTTGGCTTCGTTCAGGTAGATGGGAATCCAGTTGAGCACGCCATAGCGCAGAATGTAAACGAAGGCATTGGACAAGGCCAGGACCCAAATGTAGGGGTTGGAGGCCACATACCGTAGGAAAATCTGCACAATGGACAGGTCGGAATGGGTCTGAAGCTTGGCGGCATCAATATTCTCGTCCTCATATTCCTCGGCCTTGTACTCCTGGATGGGCGGCAGGCCTACCGACTCGGGGGTATCGGCTCCCAGCAGCACAACCAGCAGGGCCATAATCAGCGAGATGATCGAGGGGACGAAGAAGATGCTCTTCCACATGTGAGGCCCGAAGGCGGCCAGGGCTACGCCCACAATAGGCGCCACAGTGCCCGAGCCCAGATTGTGGGAGGTGTTCCACATAGACACGAAGGAGCCGCGCTCTTTCTCAGCCCACCAGTTGGACAGCGACTTGTGGGCAGCAGGCGCCCCCATGCCCTGGAAAATACCCAGCAGGACCATGAGCACCATCATGACCCCCTTGCTAGCCGTGGCCCCGAAGATCAGGTTGAGCAGGGCAGACAGGACCAGTCCGGTGGCGATGTAGTAACGAGGGTTGGATTTGTCGGATAGCATGCCCATGACGAACTTGCTGATGCCGTAGGAGACGGCCAGGCAGAGCGTAATCAGTCCGATGTCCGCCGTCGTGAAGCCATAGTTGCGCTTAAGGTAGGGGGAGGCCACAGAGAAGTTGGAGCGGATGATGTAGTACCCTGCATATCCTAGGTAGATGCTGAAGAATACCCGTATGCGATAGGAACGATAAGTCGCAGGAATCTTCTTTTCGGGAACCTTCACCTTGGCAGGAGGGGCTGGTTTGAGAAAAGCAAACATAGTTTGAACTACTCTCTCTCTTTCCTTTTGCAATCAATCGGTCTGCACGCCTATGTGCACAGACTTGACACTGGAACTGCTCAGTCCAGACGCCACATTCGCAGTATAGGACGCCTTGGTGGAACAAGTCGGCATAGGACTCGATAGTCGGATGTATACATGTCTTGCGAATCAATTCTCACTTGTGGACGGGAACGGTTAGAGTCGAAACATGTCTACCTCCGCACCCTCTTCGTCCTGGAAACCCTCCACCTGGCTGGCCCGCCTGATGCTGCTGATGGCCGCGGCCGCCTGGGGAGCCGGATACACCTTCGAAAAGGTTGCCATGGAGACCCTGACCGTGCGCTGGCTGATGGGCATTCGAATCCTGTGCGCCATCGTCATCATGACGCCTTTTCTGTTGCCTCGGCTGCGCAGGACCGGGGCCATACACACCCTGGTGCCGGGACTGATTCTTGGGGTCAGCTACTGGGCGGCCTTCAGCCTGCAGATGATGGGACTGACCACCATTGCTCCGGGCCGCAACTCCTTCCTGACGGCCACCTACTGCATCTTTGTACCCTTCCTGGTCTGGATCATGGCCCGTCGACGGCCGGCCCTGCGCCACTTCGTCGCTGCCGCCATCTGCATCCTGGGCGTGGCTCTGATCTCGCTGCCGGCCCAAGGCGGGGGACAGGGGCTGTCTTTGAGCACTGGCGACCTGCTGACCCTGGCCGGTGCCCTACTCTACGGGGTCAACCTGGTCATCACCGGCTTCCTGACCAAGAAGTTCGATGCGCCCACGCTTACCTACCTGGAGCTGCTCTTCGGCGGCATCCTCTTCCTGGTCTGTGCGCTGATCTTCGATTCCTTCCCCACTGCGGCCGACTTCACGCCCTCAACCCTGGGCTCCATGATTTATCTGACGCTGATCTCGACCCTGATGGCCCAGAACTTCCAGAACATCGCCTTCTCCAGGGTCCCCGCCGCCCAGGGTTCGCTGATCCTGTGCTCAGAGAGCCTGTTCGGCATGATGGTCTCGGTCCTGGTCCTGCACGAGGAGCTGACGGCCACCCATCTGCTGGGCTTCGCCATCATCTTCGCCGCCATCATCCTGTCCGAGGTCAGGCTTCACCCCCGCCGGTCGTCGGGGGATTCCTCCGCACCTGTGTCCTCCTCCCGGTAGGCTGTCCCGGGCAGGAGGTCGTAGGGCATCTGCCGCTTGATCAGATAGAAGACCAGCAGGAGCAGGGCCAGGATGCGCGTTGCAATCTGAACGTTGCCGGTCCAGGGGCCGAAGACTGCCAGGATGACTGCAGTCCTCAGCAGGTAGAAGAGGAAGCGGGACCAGCCATGCCGCTGCTTGGTCTCGACGGTCATGTGGGTGAAGGTGGCGCCCAGCGTCCGTCCACGGCGGGGCAGGGGGATAAGCAGTTCGAAGATCAGCAGCATGGCCAGATCCACCACGGTCCCGAACACATCCAGAGCGGATGTGGCGATCAGCAGCCCGCCAAAGCGGTAGTGGCCATCCAGCTGATAGGTGCCCAAGCGATGGACCGCATAGGTCACGCCCATCCCCAGAGACATGGACAGAATGGTGGCCAGGAGCAGATCCAGAGCCAGGGAGACGGCACGGTGTATGAACCCGGGGTTGGTGACCAGCTGGGCAGCGTCAGCCTGACGGGTGGGAACGAGTTTGTTGGCCGCCATGGCCACCAGGTAGCCGATTATGGCGCCTGAGGTATTCCAGATCAGGTCGTCTACGTCGAAGAGGCGATAGGCGCAGCCCACGATGCCGAAGACCCCGGTCAGCTGGGCCGTCTCAATGAAGAGGGAGACCAGGATGGCGACCGGCAGGGCCAGGATGAAGCGCCAGCGGAAGACCCGCCCCATAATAAAGCCCAGGGGCAGGAAGAAGGCCACATTGAGCAGGATCTGCAGCATGGCCATCCGTCCGCCTGTGCTCAGGTCGGTTAGGAACTGCAGGGGGTTGAGCTGGGGAGTCAGATGATGGGTGGCACAGAAGGCGGCACGATCGTCGGGCATGGGCCAGAGGGTGAAGAAGACCAAGGCCAGCAGGTATAAGACGGTCAGGTAGGCCGCCATGGCTGCGGTCAGCCGCAGCCGGTGGTAGCGGTTGTAAATCAGGGCAAGGATGGGCAGGGTCAGAATCAGCGAGGCAAGGGGCCAAAAGACCAGAGATATGCCGAAGGAGCCGCTGAAATAGTCCAAGTACGTCGAGAGCATAATTCCAGTCTAAAACGCTCCCGGGTCTATCGGCCGATTGACTGCTCCGAGCAGGTGTTCAGTCGTCGCCCAAGGTCACGTGGATGCCGCCCACCAGGGAGCTGACCAGGTTGTACAGGAAGGCGAAAATGGTGACCAGAACCACTACTATGACAATCTCGAAAATGGAGAAGATGGTCACCGAACTCAGGACCGTCCCCAGACTCAGCACCTGGCCCAGATCGAAACCACCCGCGTCCAGACCTGTCTTGGAAATGACCTGGGTCAGGTTATCGAAGAGCCCCATGGCGTTGAGCAGGAACCAGAGCAGGGCAGCGGCCACCACTTGTATGATGCCCCCGGCGATAGCCAGCAGGAAGGTGACCTTGGCCACCGACCAGGGCTCCAGCCGGGTCAGGGACAGCTGCATGCGCCGGGCCCGAGGCACGTGAGGACGCGCCGCCGAAGCCGAAGCCACAGGCCGGACAGGACGGGATGAGGATACCTTGACCGGACCGGCAGCCGAGGCTGTGGTTCTTGCTGAACGTCCCGATGCCGTCCTGCCGGCTGCGGGAGCCGGGGGAGTGGCCGATGATGACCGACGGGACTCGCCTTGTGCGGATTCATCAGCCTTGGTCTTCCCCTTTTGGGACTTACCAGCACCCTGCTTGCCGGCCTTGACCTGCTCCTGATCATCCTGGCTCATCGGCACTCCTTGATCCTTGCGTTCAATGGCCCGCGCATACCGCCGCTGGGCCTGCATGACTTCTTATGAGGCTACCAGTCTTGTCAGACTGGTAGCGGACCAACTCAGTCCTCCTGGGTCAGGCTCTGGCCGTCGCCGGTTCCGGTGGTGGCGATGGGCTGATCCTTGGCTGCCAGGGGAGCGGCGGGAGCCAGGTCACTCTGACCGGCGTCCCCTTCCTGGTCGTCACGTTCGGCATTACGGGCGATGGAGAGAATCTCGTCGCCCTTGTCGGGCTTGGCCAGGGTGACCCCCTGGGTGTTGCGACCGGTCCGCTTGACCTCGGCCACGTCGGAACGGATGACCTTGCCGGACTTCATGATGGCCATAATCTGGTCGTCCTCGTTCACCACCAGGGCGCCGACCAGGGATCCCCGGCCCTCCACCATGGCGATGGCCTTGACGCCGTAGCCGTTGCGGCCCTGCAGGCGGTACTCGCTCAACGCGGTTCGCTTGGCAAAGCCCTCGTCGGTGACCACCAGCAGGTCATCGCTGGACTCACTAGCGATCACGTCCATGCTCAGCAATTCGTCGCCGGGGCGGAACCGCATGCCCTGGACGCCGGCGGTCTGCCGACCCATGGGCCTCAGGGTGGAGTCATCGGCCGGGAAGCGCACGCTCATGCCCTTGCGGGAAACCAGGATGATCTCGTCATCGGCATTGCAGAGGGCGGCACCCACCAGCTCGTCGCTCTGGGGCACCTCCTGTCCCTCCTCGTCGGTAACGGTACCCAGCTCCATCAGCCGCACGGCGATCAGACCACCCTGGCGGGGCGAATCATACTCAGCCAAGCGGGTCTTCTTGACCCGTCCGGTCCGGGTGGCAAGAACCAGATAGTCGGCATCGTCGTAGCCGTGTAGGGAAAGGACCTGTTCGATCCGCTCGCCCGGGCCCAGCTGGAGCAGATTGGCCACATGCTGCCCCTTGGAGTCGCGGGAACCCTCAGGCAGTTCATAGGCCTTGAGCCGGTACACCCGGCCCTTGTTGGTGAAGAAGAGCAGCCAGTTGTGGGTGCTGGTCAGGAAGAAGTGGTCCACCACATCGTCCTCGCGCAATCTGGCCCCGCGGATGCCCTTGCCGCCGCGGTGCTGGGCCCGGTACTCGTCGGCCTTGGTCCGCTTGACGAAGCCGGAGTGGGTGACGGTGACCACCACCTGCTCATCGGCGATCAGATCCTCCACGTTCATCTCGCCCGAGTAGGGGACGATCCGGGTACGACGCTCATCGCCGTACTTGTCGACGATCTCGTCCAGCTCGTCGCCCACGATGGTGCGCTGGCGCTCGGGATGGGCCAGGATGTCGTTGTAGTCGGCGATCTTGCGCATGAGATCCTCGTGCTCGTCCAGGATCTTCTGCCGTTCCAGGGCTGCCAGACGACGCAGCTGCATGGCCAGGATGGCATCGGCCTGGACCTCGTCCACGTCCAGCAGCTCCATCAGACCGGTACGGGCCGTCTCCACATCCTTGGAGGCGCGGATCAGGGCGATGACCTGGTCGATCATGTCCAAAGCCTTCAGATAACCCTGCAGGATGTGGTCTCGATCCTCGGCCTCACGCTTCAGATAGCGGGTGCGCCGCTCGACCACGTCCAGCTGGTGGTCAACCCAGTGGCGGATGAAGGCGTCCAGGCTCAGGGTCCTGGGGACCCCGTCCACCAGAGCCAGCATGTTGGCCCCGAAGGTCTGCTGAAGCTGGGTGTGCTTGTAGAGGTTGTTGAGGACCACCTTGGGCACGGCATCGCGCTTGAGCACCAGGACCAGACGCTGGCCGGTGCGGCCCGAGGTCTCGTCGCGCATATCGGCGATGCCCTGGATCTTGCCGTCGCGCACGGCCTCGCGGATGGAGGAGGCCAGCCGGTCGGGGTTGACCTGGTAGGGCAGCTCGGTGACCACCAGGCACATCCTCCCACGGATCTCCTCGGTGTTAACCACTGCCCGCATGGTGATCAGCCCGCGTCCGGTCCGGTAGGCCTGCTCGATGCCCTTGTGGCCCAGAATGGTGGCGCCGGTGGGGAAGTCAGGCCCCTTGATGATGGCGATCAGGGCGTTGAGCAGATCCTCCTTGGATGCCTCGGGATGCTCCAGGGCCCAGTGCACGCCCTTGGCCACCTCGCGCAGGTTGTGCGGAGGAATGTTGGTGGCCATGCCCACGGCTATGCCGGCTGATCCGTTGACCAGCAGGTTGGGGAAGCGGGAGGGCAGAACCGTGGGCTCCTGGGTCTTGCCGTCGTAGTTGGGGATGAAGTCGACTGTGTCCTTGTCGATGTCACGCACCATCTCCATGGCCAGGGGGGCCATGCGGCACTCGGTGTACCTCATGGCGGCCGCCGGATCGTCGCCGGGTGAGCCGAAGTTGCCCTGGCCGTCCACCAGCGGATAACGCATGGACCAGGACTGGGCCAGACGCACGATGGTGTCATAGATGGCCGAATCGCCATGGGGGTGGTACTTGCCCATGACGTCGCCCACCACGCGCGAGCACTTGTTGTAGCCGCGATCGGGCCGGTATCCGCCGTCGTACATGGCGTAGATGACCCTGCGGTGGACCGGCTTCATGCCGTCGCGGACATCGGGCAGGGCCCGCTCCACGATCACGGACAGGGCATAGGACAGGTAGGATTCCCGCATCTCCTGCTGGAGATCAATGGGCTGAATCCGTTCGCCCTTGAGGAGGCCGTAATCGGTGTTGTCCATCTCCTGGGGGCTGAGCGGCTCGCGAGACCCGTCGGGCAGGTTGAGGCCGTCCTGGTCCGGACTGTTGTCGTTGTTGTTATCGTCTGCCAAAATCGATCCTTAGCTCAAATGGTGAAAAGGGGAGGGCGTCCGTCTCAGGCGTCGATGAAACGGGCGTCGTGGGCGTTGCGCTGGATGAACAGACGCCGGGGTTCGACCTCGTCGCCCATGAGCATGGTGAAGGTCTCGTCGGCCTGCTCGGCGTCATCGATGCGGATCTTCTTGAGGATGCGGTGCTCCGGATCCATGGTGGTCTCCCAGAGCTCCTGATAGCTCATCTCGCCCAGACCCTTGTAGCGCTGGATTCCTTCGCCCTTGGGCAGCTGCCGGCCGGAGGCTTTGCCCTCGGCCAGGACCCTGTCGCGCTCGGCATCGGTGTAGACGAAGCTGTGGGGCCCCTTGGTCCACTTGAGCCGGTAGAGCGGTGGCATGGCCACGTAGACGTAGCCGGCCTCGATCATGGGCCGCATGTAGCGGAAGAAGAGGGTCAGATTCAGGGTGGCGATGTGGGCGCCGTCCACATCGGCGTCGGCCATGATGATGACCTTGTGGTAGCGCACCTTGTCGATGTTGAAGTCCTCGCCGTATCCGCCGCCCACAGCCGTGATCAGGGATTCGATGGTGTCGGACTTCATCATGCGGTCCAGACTGGCCCGCTCCGTGTTGAGGATCTTGCCGCGCAGGGGCAGGATGGCCTGGGTCATGGGGTTGCGCCCCTGGATGGCCGAGCCGCCTGCGGAGTCGCCCTCCACGATGAACAGCTCGCACTCCTCGGGGTCGCTGGACTGGCAGTCCTTGAGCTTGTCGGGCATGCCGGCGGTCTCGAAGATTGACTTGCGACGGGTGTTCTCGCGGGCCTTCTTGGCTGCGATCCTGGCCCGGGAGGCCTCCATGGCCTTCTGGATGATGGCCTTGGCCTGGCCTGGGTGGGCGTCGAACCAGTCGCTCAGCCTCTCGGTCATGACCCGCTGGACGAAGGTCTTGGCCTCGGAGTTGCCCAGCTTGGTCTTGGTCTGGCCCTCGAACTGTGGGTTGGTCAGCTTGACGGAGACCACGGCGGTCAGCCCCTCGCGCACGTCGTCGCCAGAGAGGTTGTCATCCTTGTCCTTGAGGATGTTCTTGTCCCTGGCGTAGCGGTTGATCATGCTGGTCAGGGCCGCTCGGAACCCCTCTTCATGGGTACCGCCCTCGGTGGTCGCGATGGTGTTGGCGAAGGTGTGCACCGACTCCGAGTAGGCGGTGGTCCACTGCATGGCCACCTCGGCGGAGATGCCCAGCTTCAGGTCCTCGGCCTCGAAGTCGATGACCTCGGCCTCCACAGGCGTGGCCTTCCTGACCTTGACCAGGTAGTCCACATAGTCCTTGATGCCGTTGGCGTACTGGTAGCTGACGGACTGGCCCTTCTGCTCCGGGGTCTGCTCCTCGCCCGCCACCTCGTCGCCGGCCTGGTCATTGGGACGCAGGTCGGTCAGGGTGATCCGCAGGCCCTTGTTGAGGAAGGCCATCTGCTGGAAGCGGCTGCGCAGGGTCTCGAAGTCATAGACCGTGGTCTCGAAGATTTTGGGATCGGCCCAGAAGGTCACCGAGGTGCCGGTGCTCTCGTCCGGCCCCATGGCCTGGTCCCTGGACAGGGGAGCGGTGGGCTTCTGGTTGTGGAAGTTCTGATGCCAGTGGTAGCCCTGCCGACGCACCTGGACATCGATACGGGTGGACAGGGCGTTGACCACGGAGATGCCCACGCCGTGCAGACCGCCTGAGACCGCGTAGCCGCCGCCTCCGAACTTGCCGCCGGCATGCAGCTTGGTCATCACCACCTCGACACCGCTCTTGCCCTCGCCCGGCACCTCGTCCACAGGGATGCCGCGGCCGTTGTCGTCCACGCGGATGCCGTTGTCAGGCAGAATGGTGACTTCAATATGGTCGGCGTACCCGGCCAGGGCCTCGTCGACCGAGTTGTCGACGATCTCGTAGACCAGGTGATGCAGGCCCCTAGGGCCCGTCGAGCCGATGTACATGCCGGGACGGACGCGGACCGCCTCCAGCCCCTCCAGCACCTTCAGATCGCTGGCGTCATAATGCTCTGGGGAAAGCGAGTCATCCAGCTGCGCGTCGTCCAGCTGATCCTGGCCCGTCATACCGTCATCCTGAGGCTTGTCCTCCTCATGCTCCCGACCCTCTTGCGGGGTCCGGGACGGGTCAGTGTTGAGTTCTGCCACGGATAGTCCTTTCTGCACCCCCATCGTCGGCCACTGACGACAAAGCGGCTTCCGTTCGTAGTCGAGCGGGGGATCGAGTCATGGTCACCAGGTTCCAAATCGTCCATAAAGGGGCCTTGGAAGCGTTTGACCCTATAACCTATAGATTACCAGCGCTAGGGGACTTTAGGCTTACAGAAAGCTGGCAAAACGGTATTCGCAGATTATGGGTTCACCCGTAGGTGTCGCGTACGCCTCGGCCCGGCGGATCGAACCGTGAACGGCGGAAGCTATAGTTGTGGGGGCCGGTCACCCGGATCTGCTTGACCGGCATGCCCAGCCGCCTGACAATGGTCGCCTTGAGCTGGGGAACCAGGTAGGTCAGCTGGGTGGCCCAGACCGTGGTCTGCGCCTGAATGATCAGCACGCCATCCCGGTAGGAAACCACCCTCGAATGGGCGGCGATGCCGGGTCCCACCACACTGTCCCACTGGTTGCGCAGCCGGGCCACCTTCAGATGGCTGGTCCACCCGTTTCCGGCAGCCAGGCTGGTCACCACGCCTCCAAGTTTGGCTGGGTCGCGGCCGGGCTTGCCAAATGCGTACCAGGCCTTGCGGGAATTGTCCTCCCGCTGCCGACGAGTGGCGGCCCGTCGGGTGCAACCCTCGAAGACCAGGGCCGGCAACCGACGCTGATCCAGGTGCAGTGTCTCAACCATGGGCGCCTTCATGACAGGTCGTTCCCCTCCGCCTCATCCGACGTATCCGAGTCGCCATGGGCCGTCCCTCTGGTTCGACGCAGGTCCTGCATGGCACTGGCGATGGCCGGATCCTGGGCGGCCGGATCGGATGGCTGCACAGGCCTCAGCCCGGACACATCCACCAGCCTGGCTCCCTGTAGGGAGGGAATATCGCTGTCGGCGGCCACGGTGATCAGCACCTGGTCCTGTTGGCGGGCAAAGTCCAGAATCTGGTCCCTGCGGCCCCGATCCAACTGGGCGAAGACATCATCCAGAATAACGATGGGCTCCAGAGAGCGACGATCCTTGACCACCTGCAGCAGAGCCAGCCTCAGAGCCAGGGCCAGGGTCCACATCTCACCGTTGGAGGCGAACTCCCTGGCAGGCATACCGTTAAGGGTGAAAGCCAGATCGTCGCGCTGGGGGCCGATCAGATTGGTGCCCCGGGCCACTTCCCCCGGGTATATCCGTTGAAAGTGACGACTGACGGCCTCGGCGACCTCGGGACCGGTCTGCTTATCGGGCCCGATCTCCTCCAGGGATGGCCGATAGGTCAATCGGGCATCCTGATCGGGGCCTGCCAGCCGACCATACAAATCGCTGAAGGGCTGGTCCAGGGCCTCTACCAGAGCCGCTCGTCGTCGGCTCAGATCCAGCCCGGTGCGGATGAACTGCCCGGTCCATACCTCAAGGCCTGACAGGGCGGCTTCACGCCCATCACCTGAGGGGTCATGGCCCGCCTGGGAGAGCTGCTTGAGCAGGGCGGCGCGTTGCCTGGCCACATGGCGAAAATCCTGCCGAACCTGGAAGTAGTCGGCATCGAGCTGGCTGCCGGCCTGATCCAGCACGGCCCGCCTGGCTGCCGGCTCTCCGGAGACCATCAATTGATCCTCGGGGCTGAAGGTCACGCAGGGCACCCGACCTACCAGGTCACGCTGATAGAGGGACGGCCCGCCGTTGATTCTTCCGCGATTGGCTCCCTTGGCGGCAATGGTCAGCTCATAGTCGGTGGCGGTCCCGTCCTGCTCCAGCCTGGCTCTGATGGTGGCCTTGGACTGCCCACGCTCCACCAGGGGCAGAGAGGACGAGGTCCTATGGCTGCCGCCGGTGGACAGGACCTCGACGGCCTCGACCAGGTTGGTCTTGCCCAGGCCATTGCGCCCCTCCAGAATGGTCACCCCGGGCTCCAGATCGAGGACACAGTGCTCCCAGGAACGGAAGTGATCCAGAACCAGACGGGAGATGTGCACGGCGATTGTTCCTCGAACCTGCCCGGGCGTCAGTTGTTGAAGCGCATGGGTACCAGCAGGTAACGGTAGTCCATGGACTCCTCTGAATCCTGCTCCTGCTGACCGTTGAACTCCACGGCCTTGACCGCCGAGGTCATCTTGATGCGGACAAAGGGCTCGGCGATGGCGCCCAGCCCGTCAATCAGGTAGCTGGGATTGAAGGCCACCGTGATGTCCTCGCCGTCCAGATCCGCCTGCAGAACCTCGTGGGCCTGTGCTTCGTCAGCTGTGCCGGCGCTCAGGGTCACCTCGTTGCCGGAGAAGACCATACGAATGGGGGCGTTGCGCTCGGCTACCAGGGCCACACGCTTGATGGCGTCAATCAGATCCTGCCGGGCGATGACCGCCTGGATGGGGTATTCATCCGAAAAGAGACGATCCACGGCCGGAAATTCCCCGTCAATCAGCTGGGTAGTGGATATCTTGCCGGCGTTTTCCACACCCATGATGGTGGGGTTGTCAGCCTCGTAATCCATGGTCACGTTCTGGTGCTCATCCAGGGACCGGGCGATGTCCCGCAACAGGGAGCCACGGATCAGCATGGAGGTGGAGAAGTCGGCATCACGTGGAGTCCAGGTGAAGCTCGAACGGGACAGCCTGAAACGGTCGGTGGCGGTCATGACCACCTTGTCCCCGGTGATCTCGGTCTTGACGCTGGTCAGGACCGGACGGCTCTCTTCCCGGGAAACAGCGACGATGGATTGGGAGATGGACTGGATAAAGGTTTCGGCATCCACCTGGCCCATGGGCTCGGGCACGGCAGGGAGGTCGGGATATTCGCTGTCGGGCATCAGCTGCAGGGAAAAAGTGGATTTGCCCGAGGTGATGGTCATCTTGGATCCCTCGGTAGACAGGTAGGTCTTCTCTGATGGCAGGGATTTGGTGATGTCCGCCAGCAGTTTGCCCAGCACCAATGCCGTTCCTGATTCGTCAATGCCTGCCTCAATGTGGTTTCTTGCTGAAACCTCGTAGTCGAAGGCGGAAAGCTTCAATGTTCCGTCAGAGGCTTCCATCCTGATGCCTGCCAGAATCGGCGAAGCCGGTCGGGAGGGGATGATGCGCGTGGTCCAGGCCACTGCATCCGAGAGTGCGGATGAATTCACTTCTACTTTCATGGGAGCCTTCTTGTCGACGAATGAACTGGACTCATTCTATCGAATAGGCCGGGTTATGTGGTTGGAGTGAACGGATGTGCTTGAGTGTGAAGATGACTATTGCATAAATATACATAGAGTCATCGTAATAAGCTCGGTGGATGCTGTGGATAAGTTTTCGAATCCTTGCAACGAGGTGGATGAGCATTACCCGGGTGATGTGGATAAGTGGTGAGATTGATGTGAATAAAAGGTCAAGTTATCCACAAGCGAGGATTCTCGGCCAGTTGTCCACAAAAGTCTGGTGGTTATTCGCTACAAATTCACCACTTGTCCCCGAAAAATCGGTGGGTTATTCCCAGGGTTTGCCCACATCCGGGGATAAGTAGGTGGATATCTTTTTCTGTTAATCCACACAGGTATCTGCGTGTCGTATCAGTTCTGAGGCTGCTTGAGCCGGACCGTCAGCTCCATGACGTAGTTGTAAATCTCCCGCTTTTCCTGCATCTCGTTGGATATGCGCGTATAGGCATGCATGACTGTTGTGTGATCGCGGCCGCCAAAGACCTCGCCGATGTCTACCAAGGACATGCTGGTCATTTCCCGGGCCAGATACATGGCGATCTGCCGGGCCAGGGCGATGTTCTTGGTGCGGGTGCGGCCGACGATATCATCGAAGGTCAGATGGAAGTACTTGGCCACCTGGGAGATGATGTCAGTGGGCTTGATCTCCACATCCGTAGAGAAGAAATCCTGCAGCGTCTGTTCGGCCAGGGCCGTGGTGACCGGCTGATTATTGAGGCTGGCCACGGCGGTTACACGGGTCAGGGCACCCTCAAGCTCTCGGATGTTCTCAGTGAAGCGTTCCGCGATCAGATCCAGAACCTCGTTGGGGATGCTGACCCCGTTCATGGAAGCCATCATTCTGAGGATGGCCACCCGAGTCTCCCGGTCTGGCGGCTTGACGTCTACGGTCAGACCCGAGTCGAAGCGCGAGATCAGTCGTGATTCGAAGCCTTTCAGATTCTTGGGCGCCACGTCCGATGCGATGACGATACGCTTGTTGGCGTCATGCAGGGCATTAAAGGTGTGGAAGAACTGGTCCAGGGTGGCTTCCTTGCCCCCCAGAAACTGGATGTCATCGATAAGGAGCACATCCACCTGCCGGTAACGGCGGTTGAATTCTGCGATCTGGCCTGATCCCTGGGTGGAGTTCTGCAGGGCATCGATGAACTCGTTGGTGAATTCCTCCGAGTTGACGTATCGGACCTTGAGCGAGGGATCCTTGACCAGGGCATAGTTGCCGATGGCGTTGAGCAGGTGTGTTTTGCCCAGGCCCGAGCTGCCGTAGATACACAAGGGGTTGAAGTCCTGGCCTGATCCTTCGGCCACGGCCAGAGCCACGGTCCGCGCAAAGCGGTTGGAGTCGCCTGGGACGAAGGTGTCGAAGGTGGCGTTTTTGTTCAGGTGGGTCTGTGGATCGCGCTCCACCCGGTTCTGGCTCATGGGGAAGCGAGGCACGGTGAAGGCGGGCCGGGATGCGGTCCTCTCTGTCTCACTCGGCTGGTCGGCATCAGTGCCTGCCGTTGGCCTCATAGTGGGGGAGGGCTCGGACAGTTCGGCCTGCATATCCAAGGTCATGGGCACATAGGTGCCTTCATGGAAGTCGTTGACGGAAACAATCGGGGACTTGGAGGTTTCAGCAGTCTCGGTCCGCCAGTCCGGGCGGGTCTCCGAGCTGGGAGCTCGGTCGGCGCTGCTCTGACGCCGGTAGTCGCCGTAGGGATCCTCGGCAGGCCTGGGAACCTGACGGAACTCGCCGCTGCCCGGGGCGGAGCTGGCCATGGCGGAGGCGCGTTGGTCGTTCTGCTGATTGGCAGCCTTCTGCTTGGCCATCTGCTCCGGATATACGATTTTGATGGCCGGGAACATTTCCTGGTTGGTGACCAGCTGCAGTGCATTGAGGAGCGGCTGGCTGAGCGGTCCCTGCACAGCCTCCTGGGTGGCCTTGGAGGAGACCCGCAGAACGATGGTGGTGCCGAAGACCGCCTCTGGGGTGATGTCCTCAAGCCAGCCCTTGTCCCTTGAGGTCAGTGAGCTGCTGTAGCGGAGCACCTGCAGGACCGAATCCCAGATTCTCTTGGCCTGGGCAGCGGCATCCAGCGGATCCTGCGCCATCAGTGTGCTCCTCTCTTCTCGACGACGGATTTCCCGGTCTTCCTGCTTCTCTCAAAGTAGACAGTAGCCCATTGTTACACCGACTTTGCGCGGTTATCCACAGGATAGCGTGTTGTATCTGCGCCGAATGTGAATAACAGTGATGTAATTTGTGGATAAGTAAAGATGCTCTTTCTCCCTCTATGACAGGGTTTGTACAGGGTATGGAGCGGTTCTCGCCAGCTGGATGGTGGGGGCTCGTTTGACTCCGTCCCGGCTCATGTGTACCGTGATATAGCTTGACTCATAACGAGCCGTACTCGAGTATGTCTACACACGGGAGCAACGAATTATGAAGAGGACATTCCAGCCCAACAATCGCCGTCGTCACATGAAGCACGGATTCCGCGCTCGCATGCGCACCCGCTCCGGTCGTGCACTGATCAACCGCCGCCGGGCCAAGGGTCGTCGGACCCTCTCCGCCTGAATCGGATCCCAATCCCTTTTCAGAAGGTGGAGCGGCTGAGGAGCCACCGGGAGTTCACGGCGGTGCTCAGGCGACGCCATCGGGTCAGCAGCAGGGATCTGGTCATACATTACTTGATACCCGGATCTGACCGGACGGCGACCCCGCTGCCGGTGACATCGGCTGTGCGTGAAGGGCGGCATGACATCCTGCCTGCAGGCAGACGCCGCATGGGGCTCGCTGTATCCAAAAATGTGGGTAAGGCTGTGACCAGGAACAAGGTCAAGCGCAGATTCAGGCAACTTGCCGGATCCAAGGAGGACCTGCTGCCATCCTCCTGTGATCTGGTCATGCGCGCCAAAACCAGCGCTGCCACGGCCACTTACAAGCAGTTGGAGGAGCAAGTGGACAGGCTCTTCCGTGACCTTATGCACAAGACCGGAAAGACCGCCGGAGGCCTTGATGCACAGGTACAGCCGGGGTTGCAGTTTGTCGACGGGTCCAAGCATCAATTGGTCCAACAGCTTGAAGCCAGTGAAGGATGCAGGGCATGAGCGGCCTGGCATCCCGGGTTCTGCAGGGTGCAGTCCGCTGGTATCAGCGCCACATCTCGCCTCTGTCGCCGCCGAGGTGCCGTTACTACCCGACCTGTTCCCAATATGCTTTGACTGCCCTGAGGAGGTTCGGTGCCTTGCGTGGAACCATCCTGGCCGTTCTGCGGCTACTGCGGTGCACGCCCTTCAACAACGGCGGAATCGATGACGTGCCCCAGAGATTTTCCATCTTCTATCGGTTCTCGTGGTCCAAGGCTCATGAGGAGGCCCGGCTGACCCCCATGGCCCCAGACAAGGAGACGGCCTGACAATGTTCCAGAACAACGACACTTTCACTTTCGATACGGGCATATACGGCTTCTTCTACAAGATCCTGTACCCGATTGAGTGGCTCATGACCTACATCATGACTTACTGCCACAAGTTCCTGACTCTAATCGGGTTCCATAAGGGTCCCGGTGTGGCCTGGGCGCTCTCGGTAGTGATGCTGGTGCTGGTCGTCAACCTGTGCGTCCTGCCGCTCTTCATCAAGCAGCTGCGATCCATGCAAAAGATGCAGGCCCTGCAGCCCAAGCTGATGAAGATCCAGAACAAGTACCGTAACAAGAAGGATCCGGCTAGCCGAGAGGCTATGAGCCGGGAGACCATGAAGGTCTATCAGGATAACCATGCCAACCCCATGGGGTCCTGTCTGCCCGCGCTGGTCCAGGGCCCGGTCTTCATGACCATGTTCTATGTGCTTTCGGCTGTGCCCTTCATCGCCCGGGGCAAGCGGGCGCCCCTGGGGGCCTTCAACCGACAGGTGGCGCGAGAATTCGAGGAGACCACCTTCTTCGGGCTGCGGATTTCGGACAATTTCATGTCCGCACAGGGCGCGGGCCGCATAGTCATCGTGGTCTTCATCGTGCTCATGTGCCTGGCCATGTTCTACTCGCAGTTCCACAACGTCCGGCGGAACATGCCCAGGTCGGCCATGCAGGGACAGCAGTACAAGATGCAGCAGATGATGGCCTTCATCTTCCCGGTCATGTACATCTTCTCAGGCATCTACTTCCCCTTCGCCGTACTGATTTACTGGCTGACCAACAACCTTTGGAATCTGGGCCGAACCCTCTTCCAGGTTCGCCATATGCCCACGCCGGGCTCGCCGGCCGCAGAGAGCAAGGAGGAGCGGGACCACCACCGTGAGAATGCTCGCCGCAAGCGTCAGGGGCTGCCCTCTTTGGAGGAGGAGCAGTTGATGGAGGCCAAGCGGCTTGAGGAGGAGGCCCGCAACAACAAGAACGTCTCCCACCAACGTTCTCAGCCCCACCGCAAGCGTCGCGGCCGTTGAGGCGGCTAATGGCAGTGGTGGCTGGCGTGATGACCCGGCTTTCGGTCGGGCGGATACTGGAGTAGTCTGCAATCATCACGTCCGTGTATCCTCAATACTGGACACTCGATTGGTGACCAGGAATCCGACCAGGAATCCAGTGGACCTGAGGTTATGAATCGGATGTAAACGCGTGTAAGGAGAGCATAGATGTCTCAGTCTCTGGACCAGGGAAAGACCATCGAGCAACTCAATGAGGAGGCGGATGTCGCCGCCGACTATCTGGAGGGGTTGCTGGACATCGTCGATTACGAGGGCGATATCGAGATGGGGGTGCGCAACCACCGTCCGACCGTGCAGATTGTGGCTGACGACGACACGGATATCAGGCATCTGATCGGCAAGGATGGCGAGGTAGTCGATGCTCTTCAACAGCTGACGCGGCTGGCCGTGCAGCAGAAGATAGGGGAGCGCTCCCACCTGATTGTGGATGTGGACGGTTTCCTGCGGCGCAAGCGCGAACATCTTCGCGAGCAGGCCCTGGACGTGATTGACGAGGTCCGTGAGTCCGGCGAACCTGTCAATATGAAGCCTATGAATTCCTTCGAGCGTAAGATCGTCCATGACATGGTCCGCGAGGAGGGGCTGAAGTCACGCTCCCACGGCGAGGAACCCCACCGTTACGTCACCGTCTACCTGAAGGCCAAGAGCGAAGACGAGGACCTGCCTGACGATGTTGAGGATGAGCCAGTCGGGTATGATGCCCCGCTGGACGCGGATGAGACAGACCAGGTCGATGATTCGGCTGACTACCCGGCTGATGACGATCCTGCGGATGCCGATAGGCAGTGATTGCCGAGCCATGTAGGACTACGGGCCGATGAAGTACTTATGATGTCGGCCTTTTAGATTGGTTCACTGTTTGACGCAATCGTACTGCCTAAGATTCTTGTGTTATTTACCAAGACTGTGCTATTTGGCAGGTGTATTGTGCCATCAGTCAGCTGTATAGTGCTGTCAGGCTCATGATGGTTGGTTTGCCATGCTGTTTGATTCCGATGCCCTCGGTTGGTGATCCTCTATCAGAGACTGCGCCTATGCTGTTTCCGATGGGATACTGATATTCGGCTCTCGATGCGCTTTTGCGGTTGAAAACCTCACGTCGGTAATAGCACACGTTGGTAAATAGTTTTAGGAATCCAACGGTTTTCGGTTCTGGCAGAGTGAAACCTCGCTGTATACGAGACAGCATGACGCTGTCGTGGTCTGTGGCTGTAATTGACTGGGCGTCAAATGTGAATGTGAGGAGTTGAAATGGCTGTTGTGGATGATGAGCTGAACGATAGTCCCCTCTTAAGCCAGGTGCTCGGCGATGCTCTGGTACCCATGCAGCGTTTCCACGATAAGATCTTGCGTGAGGGTGTGGAGAGGGGCATCATTGGCCCTCGCGACGAGGATATTATTTGGGAGCGGCACATACTCAATTCAGCTGCTATTGTCCCTTTCGTGCGAGAGCGATTGACCACTGACAGTCAGACGGCGACAGTGGCAGATATTGGTTCCGGTGGGGGCTTCCCAGGCATTGTACTGGCAGCTTGCCTTCCGCAGTGCAAGGTTGTCCTAGTCGAGCCAATGGAGCGGCGTGTAACTTGGCTGCAGGAAGTTGTTGATGAGTTGCACCTGGCTAATGCGGTTGTGCTTCGTAAGCGTGCAGAGGATCTGGCCCCAAAATCACCCCACGCGTCGACGCGGCATAACAAAAAAGGTTCACAAAGTCGCCGCCACGGTCGTCGTAGAAGCGAGGAACAGCCCGTTTCGGTCTACGGACGTCGAGATTCTTCAACCTTGGCTGCAGTCAGAAATGATGACAGTCAACAAGATGTAAATGGCCATGACTCCTCGGGGGTAATGGGGAGAGAAGGTCTAGCAAACGCCGACTCCAATCCCTCAGTACCTCAGACTTTCGATGTCGTGACGTGCAGAGCTGTAGCTCCCATGACTAAGCTCGCCGGATGGACTTTACCTCTTTTGAGATCGGGAGGTCAGCTTATTGCTCTTAAGGGCCGTTCGGCACAGGCTGAGCTTGATAAGGCTGCTAAAGAGATAAAAAAATGTCATGGAGAGAATCCACGGGTTTGCCAAGCTCCAGTCGCTCCTGGTCTTGAGGATACTCATGTTGTTCTTGTGGACAAGCGCTAAAGCGCGACGCTTATATGACATTATTTAAAAAATATTATGTCGGAGACTTGGCTCAATAGAGAAAAAGAATTTGATTGCTAAGAGAATACATTATCAACCCCTAGCACGGTGCCTTGCTGAATAACTGATAAGAAATGACTGATTAAGTCATACCAGATTTAATTGGTTTTCTCCAAACGGGATTGACAGATAGATGATTGATCGAGATGGATCGATTGTTTGGTCATAAGGAAATGTAAGCATATCGTTGATTTATAGTGTCTGTCATGGATGTCTTTGAAGTCCGAATTTTCCTGGATTTTCCGAAATCAAGTCTAAGCTAGTGCAAAACATGCACATTTTTCAAATTTATAAATACTATATATATTTGAAATATGTGAGTTCTGTCTCTTGAATATTGAGCAACACGCAGCGACTCTATTGTTTTGCCAGCAAGTATTATTCTATTCCGAGCTTGGCATCCATACATTAATTAGTTATCCGATTCTATGAGGTTTATCCTGGAATTGGATGTACCGCTACCCTTCCCATGTTGCATAAGACTCCCTGGAGATTGCGTCGTTTCGCTGCTTGGTGATCTATGAATTTACCTGTTTCATATACTCGACTGTTGTAGTTATTTTCGTCTTGCTGTAACCATATACATGTTTCCTCTACATCAGGGGAGTCTTTCGTGTCTAAATCTGAGTGTTGATCTTTTCGGTCTCTTTATCAACCGTATAGAGTTATGTCGTCGCTGCAAATGTATCAGGATTGCATGAATCGGCGTTTTATCCAGACTGAATCAGTTTTAGAATCAATCCTTACTATCAAACCTTCCCGCGGTATCTGGAGTAGCTTGTCAACCGAATGAAGCCGTATAAGAGATATTCTTCGGTTTGAGAGGCGGTCACTAAAGAATGTTTCACGTGAAACATCGTAAAATCAACAGCTGTATTGACCTGCAAAAGGTAGAGAGGGCTTTATTAATAACGAGCGTGATAGATCAAAATGACTTCGCTGACTCTTACGAGTAGTTATAAGAGTGACAGTATGTTAGGAGAGAATGCCATTTGCTGCTTTCCGATCTTGTGGGATCTCTGCACAGAACATTATTCAGCTTGAGCAGTTCTTAGTGTACGATTTCTGCATACAGATTGATCGTAATGTTTCACGTGAAACAATTGGTATTTAATTCAATAAACAAGTTTGTGTATTGAAGCACAAGCGAAAGAAAGTTGTTATATTATTAAAACCCATCATAGATAAGGTTGGCAATGGTCTGAATGCGCAGATGATTGTTCTTTAGCTATAACCTCATGGAGTTGAATATAATTGCTGACTGGGCATAGTCGAATCTTGTTTAACAGAGTCCAATTCTCCTTTGAAAAACTAAACATTCAGTGTTGTCTACTCAAGCAAGTATCAGTTGGTGCTCGCACATGTACAGCTTTTGGAAATAAAAGGACAAAGCGAAGTACTCTGACCGTTTGAACTGACAATTAACTTTACAAGAATACTTCCCGGGCAACAAAGATGTTTCACGTGAAACACTATTCTGCTGTACTCTTGTATAAGATTTTCCATCTGGAGCTTAATTGGAGAGTTCCAGCAGCATATAAAACAGCATTCCAACAGGTGGATGCCATCATTGATTATAACCATGAAGGTTCCTGCTTATATTCACGACGTAGGAGATTTATTGATTCGCTATTGTTAAGTTATGCACAATTTAGACCCGGTGATCGAGTTATCCACATCATCGTTTGTATGCCGTAGCATCGGGCGTGATGCGGCAGAATTGTCAATAATTGCAAGGCAAAACCAATAATTTAGAGAAAGGGTCGATCTCATATGCGCTGATGGAGCTATCCACACTTATCCACAGTTATAAACAGTGACGGTGTATAACTTGCGGCCGTTCTGACATGTCCAACTAGGACGGGAAAATTGAATGGTTATCAAAAGGAGGAAGGTTCGTGACCGCATCGAAGAAGGTGAAACCCGTTTCGAGAAATACCTCGGAAGGCGGTGAGCAGTCCACGCCGAACACATCAGGTATGGAGACGGCAACGGATATTCTGAATCGAATATTCGCTGACGGGAACGGTTCGGTGTCTGGTGCGGAGATGGCAGATTTATCTGCACGCTATCAGGCCTTACGCCAGGCTGAATTTCCTCACCCTACAAAGACCCGCTTTATTGCCGTTGCAAATCAAAAAGGCGGGGTGGGGAAAACCACTACCACCGTTAATTTAGCGTGTGCTTTTGCTGAATTTGATCAACGTGTGTTGGTCATCGATATGGATCCGCAAGGCAATGCTTCCACTGCACTGGGCGTGGCTCACGAGTCCGGGACGCCATCAACATATGATGTGCTAGAGGGTCGTCTTGGTATCGACGACGTTAAGGTGGTTTCCCCTGAATTCCCGAACCTTGAGGTTGTCCCATCGTCGATTGATCTGAGTGGTGCTGAGCTCGAAGTTGCTGATATGCCCAACCGCAATCAACTCATGAAAAAGGCAGTTGCGGACTATCTCAAAGTCTGCCATCACCATTATGACTATGTTCTCGTTGATTGCCCGCCCAGTCTTGGATTGCTGGTTCTGAATGCCATGTGTTCAGTCAATGAGGTATTGATTCCAGTGCAAGCTGAATACTATGCCCTCGAAGGATTGCAACAATTGCTGCATACCATAGGGCTTGTTCAGCAGAGCTATAATCCCTATCTGGTAATCTCGACCATGTTGTTGACTATGTATGACAGACGGACACTGCTCAGCAAGGAAGTGTTTGACCAAGTCAAGGCGCATTATCCAGAGATAGTGCTTAATACGACCATCCCTCGCTCAGTCAAAATCTCTGAAGCTCCTAGCTTCCGGCAAAGCGTCGTTACCTACGATCCTAAAGGGGCCGGTGCTATCGCATATGAAGAGGCAGCGTTAGAAATTGCCCAGAGGTCCGAGCAAGTGCTGGAACATATTGCCAATAGAAGACAGGGGGAGTGAGGACATGACAAGCCGTTCACGGTTGGGCAAGGGCTTGGGGGCTTTATTCCCCGCCCTGCCAGGTGAAGATGACGAAACCAATGCTGACAAAAGTCGGCAACAAGATAACGAAGTACAGAATTCAGGTAACAAGCAGCCTACTCTTCAAGGCTTGCCTACGGAATCGGACGGACAACAGCGCCAAGTGAGGGACGCCTCGGAAAAAGACAAAGCCAAAAGAGAACACAGTACTGCGCATTCGGGTCGTGCAAACTCTCAACTAGCGGCTACGGCAGCATCTTCTAAGAGCGGTCACAAACGTTCCAACACGGGACAAAGGCGTGTAAGCATTTCTGAGTCTCTCGGCGCGGATGTTTCACGTGAAACATCCACTTCGAAGAGGACTACCAAGCGTCGGCCTGTCCCGTCGATCAGCAGCCTGGAGCACCCAAGCGATCTATTCTTTGGACCTACGACGACAAATGTTTCACGTGAAACATCGTCCATGGTGGAATCGAGCGAAGGTGTCGACCGTCAGGCAAATGAGACTCGGCAAAGCACTAACCGTGCCGGTGCTGTTCGCAGTGATAGCGAGCCAAATAAAGCGGGGAACAACAGCCAAGAGGAGTTGAAACCCGTCCAAGGCGGGTACTTGGCCGAGGTGCGTGTGGACGATATTAGGCCAAACGCTCAGCAACCACGGCAAATCTTCGATGAAGATGAGCTCTTGGAGCTTTCCCGCTCCATCAAGGAAGTTGGTGTATTGCAGCCCATAGTGGTGCGAAGATCAACTCTTGCAGACCGTCCAAGAAAAATCGAGGATAAAACAACCTCGGTTGACAGTGCGGAAAGTAAATCCAAAGCATTTGACATTGAGACCAGCAAGGAACAATCGAGTCAGGGTTTAAACCATAGAGAGGCGAAGCTGCGGCAAACAACCCATTATGAAATCATAATGGGTGAGCGTCGTTGGCGAGCTACTCGATTGGCTGGCCTGGAAACCATACCGGCAATTGTGAAAACAACGAGCGATGACGCCATGTTGCGTGATGCCTTGCTCGAGAATCTTCATAGAGTAGCTCTTAACCCGTTGGAAGAAGCAGCCGCTTATCAGCAAATGATTGACGAGTTTGGCTTGACTCAGGACGGTTTGTCCAAGTCGATTTCTAAGTCCAGACCTCAGATCACCAATACACTTCGGTTGTTGAAGTTGCCCCCAAGTGTGCAGAAAAAAGTAAGCTCAGGTGTGTTGTCAGCTGGACATGCCCGCGCCCTGCTTACTTTGCCGGATGAAAAGTCTATGGCTGCTCTGGCAGACAAAATCATTGCTGAGGGTTTGTCGGTAAGATCAACCGAGGAACTTGTCGCGTTGCAGACAGGGCAGGCGAAGGAGAAAGCAAAAAAACCTAGGGTAAACGCCTGGGCGGATAGTCCTGTGCGCCAGGATCTGGAAAGTCACTTCGATACCAAAGTGGCTATTAAGGGCACTAAAAAGCACGGAAAAATTGAAATCGTATTTTCTTCGCCTGAAGACATGGACCGTATCGTTGCCATTCTTTTGGAGAAGAATCAATCCACAAATAATGACATTGGTTCGGGCGATAAAGGTTGGGTTTGATACATACTTTGATCCCAATCTCAAAATGCGACTGTAAGGGTTGATCGACTAAACCCCTTCGTTAAGGCAAGCGATTGCTTCAAGCCCAGTCTGGTTTTGTCTGAGCTGATGAGCAACCGCTGTTTTTGTCTAAGTATCGGAATGATTCGGCAGTTATGAGCATGTACCATTCAAAGATCTCAGAGCCCGTACTGAAAGGTAGTGTGAAATCTACATATTGCTGGCAGGGCGTGAATTGCGACACCTGTTAAAGAATTAGCGTGGTTATAGCGCCATGTAACTACTTCTGGGTAGATCGGTATCTCAAAGGCTCGGTATCTCAAAGGCTCGGTATCTCAAAGGCTCGGTATCTCAAAGGCTCGGTATCTCAAATGCATAGCTGTCGATAAAAAGATGAGTGTGTTCAAGGGTGAGATATACAGTGAGTCGATGATTGATTAGCTGGTTGGCATTATCGGATGGTTGTTTAGGTATGTGTCAGTTGGTTAGTTAAGTTCTTCTGGCTTTTATGCGGCTTTTGAGGAGGAATGGCTCTTGTCCAACAAGAAGTTAACAAACCTCAGCAGGCGAGGTTTGTAGGGTTTTCGATGTGGCAATGGGAGGGAGGGGGCCGATTGTGGGATGTCGTCTCAGTGGAACGTGTCTTTTATGTCAGCAGGGAGCAATTGGAGCAGCTTTAGGATTGGTCGTGTTCCTATTGAGTGAGATGTCCGGCTGCGGTCAATGGAGAACTAAGAAAACTTGACAGCCAGGAACTTGATAGACAGTTGCGCATAATCGATAAACGAAGTGCCTGGTAATTGTAAACTACCAGGCACGTGGGTTATTGTTTGCGGGGGCGTATCAGACCTTATCGGTTATCCAAGCTCGTAAGATATTCCTGAGCATCCAGGGCAGCACGGCAACCCATGCCAGCGGCGGAAATGGCCTGACGATAAATCTTGTCGGTGACATCACCAGCGGCAAAGACTCCAGGTACTGAAGTCTTCGTTGACCCACCCTCGACCTGAATATAGCCATCCTGATCCAGATCAACTTGGCCATTAAGGAAAGCGGTCTGAGGGGTGAATCCAATGGCAACGAAAACTCCGTTGGCTGGAATGGTGGACTGCTGGTCAGTGGCTGTATTGTGCACATCCAAAGAGATAACGCCACTGTCGTCGCCGTTGATTCGCGTGACGACCGAATCGAGAAGGAAGTTGATCTTGTCGTTGCCCTCGGCGCGATCCACCATGATTTTTGAAGCGCGGAAGCCTTGGCGACGATGGATCAGTGTGACGGAAGAGCCGAAACGGGTCAGGAAGTCCGCGTCACCCATGGCAGAGTCCCCGCCGCCAACAACTACGATCGGCTTATCCTTGAAGAAGAAGCCGTCGCATGTTGCGCAGTAGGATACTCCTCGTCCTGAGAACTCGCGCTCGCCAGGAATATCCAATTTCCGATATTGCGAACCAGTGGTGATGACGACGACTCGAGCTTGGTATTCTTGGCCTCCATCGGTAGTGATTCGCTTGACGTCTTGGTTCAAGTCAACTGAAACGACATCATCATATTCTATCTGAGCACCGAAATGTTCGGCCTGATCGCGCATCTGATCCATAAGATCGGGGCCAAGCACTGCTTTAGGGAATCCTGGGAAATTCTCTACTTCCGTCGTGTTCATAAGCTGACCGCCGGGCGTTAGGGCTCCAGCAATAACGAGTGGAGCATATCCAGCTCTGCCAAGATAAATGGCGGCAGTGTATCCTGCGGGTCCGGACCCTATAACAATGGCATCATGAACAGTTTGCTTCATAACGCCACTGTATCCATTTAGGATGACTGGGCCACACGCGGTGGGCGAAAAGGGCGCTACTTATCTCACAGTCAGTCGGGTTCTGATAGGAGCAGGCTATCCTTGAACCATGGAGAAAACCGTGATAGTAGCCATCGTGACCAATATTGGAACGATTCTGGTGCTGATTTGGTTCATGCTCCGAGTTGATCGGTTGCTGCGGGAGCACCCCAGCCACCAAACAGAGGATAAGCGCGAGGATGACAGCTGGCATAGCTGGCGTTTTTGGAATCCTCCAAGTCCTGATGAGAATGGCGACGACTTGGAGGCTGATTCTCCGATAACAGACAAAAGCCCTGGGGCTGATGAAGATGTGACTGCTAGGACTGACGACCGGTATGTACCCGCTACTCAGGAAGGACCTAGTCAAAGTTCTTCACGCGTATCGGACAAGGGCGAGGAAAGCAGCAGAGACAAGTAAGACATATCTAGCCAGGCCATAACGTAGACGGTTCGAACACTGTGGGGCGCAGTTTCAACGGCTAGCTTGATTTTGCGAAGGTATGGTCTTCAACGAGGACGGATGCGCTTGGATATGTGTGTGCCCTCTGATTTGCAGGGTATCTATGTGCTTTTGTCTATGAGCTTCGCAGTGGGCGAGGTTGAGCAAACCGCGCAAGCAATATGACCCGATGGATTAATTCTGATAGGAAGATCGTGCTCTTAACGATGAGTATGAACGACTCGGGGGCAAATGAATAGGTACAGCAATGCCGGTGGCGGAATGGCAATTTATTGGTGCGGACTCAGCTTTCGCTTGAGGTTCTTGATGGCCAAGTAGAGAGGGTTCGATTCTCAAAGATGCAAAAGCGGCGATGTATATATCTATATATATATGCAGTCATGTCTACCTGACAAACATCTAGGCAAAGCATCCTGTGCTGGCTGATGCGGCACTCGTGGCGGTTACGATCCTACGAAGGTTGCGATCCTATGAAGGTTGTATTCGCTTTCATCCGTCCTATATCTTTATTCGACTCACGCTTTTAACAGGCAGGATTCGCCGTCAATCGTAAGCGCTATGCCGTGTGGGACCCTCGTTGGAGTCGATGAAGCAAGTTGTTCGCCCCAGAATGTTTCACGTGAAACATTCGATGCCGACCATGATTGCATGCATGGGTGTGAAGCGATAACAGCAGTCTGTTATGAGTCGAGTCCTGGAGAGTGACCGGCCAATCCGACCTCGGCAATTGATTAGACTGCAGCACTTCTGCAAGTCAGCCTTGTCAACAATAAAAAACAGAGATCTGATTGAACATACCTTTGGGTCAACGTTGGCTTTGGCTGAGTAAAGGTGAAGTGGGGAGTAAAGGTGAAGTGGGGAGTAAATGGGAGGTGAAGCGTAAAGGGGAAATGGAAAGTCCAGCTTTACGCATAGAGGGAGGGAGATAACCGACCATGCGTGGTAAATGGTGAACAACCGGCATTTGATTGCCAGAGAAAAATGATAATCAGAATAATGAACGCGGAATAGAGCATCGGGTTTAATGATTACAAACTGCTAGTCCATACTGTGCCAAACAGTTAGTGCACATGTGTGTAGGGTGCCCGCCTTGCGTACTATCTGCTGCTCTGCATGTGTTTGCAAGCTAGGTATATTGCAGGTCCGCCTGTTGTATGGTGTGCAATTTGCGCAATATGCATCAGACGGACCTTGTTTGTGAAAACCGAATGATAAACAGAGCCAGGCAGGCTTTGAAGTCTCAGTCGGTTCGCTTTTGATTCAAAACTGATTGAACCAATGCAGTGTATAGCTCCGGTAGCTTGTAGCCGGCAGCCAAGGCTGATTGTGGCAGAAGCGAGGTGTCCGTCATGCCGGGCGCCACGTTGGACTCCAGGAATTGTGGCTGTCCTTGGGCATCAACGATGAAGTCGGTGCGTGAGATGTCGCGGAGCCCCAGAGCCCGGTGGGCGGTCAGCGCGGCATCGTTCACAGCCTGTGTGGTCTTGGCATCCAGTCGGGCTGGAACATAGAACTCCGTCGGGCCGGGTGTAGAACGAGCCTCGAAGTCGTAGGTGCCTGAGGGGGTCCAGATTTCAAGCGGAGGCAGAACCAGGGGGTGTCCGTCGAATTCGAGGATGGACACGGAGACCTCGGTGCCAGTGACGGCCTGTTCGATCAGGGCCACATCACCATAGGCGAAGCAGTTGATCAACGCCTGAGTGAGCTGGCTCTGTTCAGTCACCATGGTGCAGCCCATGGCTGAGCCGCCCATGGTGGGCTTGATGAAGAGCGGGAGTCCCAGCGAACCCAGAAGCATATCGATAACGGGTTCGACCCCCAGCTCGCGGAACATGGATTCGGGCAAGGTCACGGAATGCGGAGTGTGCAAGCCGGCCATGCGGACAACGTTCTTGGCGATGGGTTTGCTCCAGGCGGTCCGAGAGGCCTTGGCCCGGGATCCGATGTAAGGCAGTTCCGCCATCTCCAAGACATCACGAATGGAGCCGTCTTCGCCGTTGGCACCGTGCAGCAGAGGCCAGACCAGATCAGGACGGGTCTTTTCATCTGTCAGGTAGGGCAGGAGCGAGCCATCCATGTCGTGGACATGGACCGTCCATCCGGCCTCCTCCAGGAATCCCTGGACTCGATGTCCCGAGCTGATGGAGACATCGCGCTCATGGCTGAGGCCGCCGCAGATAACCAGGAGGGACTTATCAGCACGCTTGGTGGCCTTGCTCGCCAGAGAGATGACATCGTCCATGGTGAACGGCGTGGCCTCACGGGTGGAGCGATGCGAGGTCCGTCTGGCTCTTTTTGTCACTTCGCCAGCACCCATGGCCGTGGTGTTGTCCGGGCCGGCGAGTGTGGTCGCCGTCGCACTCGCGGTTGTCTTGGCCTTGCCGGTTGCCGGGGTTTTGCCGCCGGTCTGCTGCCGTGGTGTCTTGCTGTGCTTGGCCGCCATGATTCAGCCCCTTTCCTTGCCGCTGTCGGGCTCGAACAGCCGGACGGTGGCGAGTTCGTTCTCGATGACCGTGGACAGTCTGCGTATTCCCTCTCGGATCCGATCGGGAGTGGGGTAACAGAAGGACAGGCGCATATGGTCCGCACCCTCCCCGTTATCGTAGAAGGCTGTGCCAGACACGTAAGCCACCTTGGCGGTGATCGCCCTGGGCAGCATGTCCTTGGCGTTGAGCCCCTGGGGTATCTGCAGCCAGATATAGAAGCCACCCTTGGGCTTGAGCCATGAACAGTAGGGCAGGTATTCCTTCAAAGCCTCGTCCATGGCATCGCAGCGTTCCTTGTACATCCCCCGGTAGTCGTTGATCTGTGACTTCCAGTCGAAGTTGTCCAGATAGGTGGTGATGGTCATCTGGCTCATGTTGGAAGGACAAAGGATGGCTGACTCGTTGGCCAGAACCAGCTTCTGTCGGATGCCAGGAGGTGCAACCATCCAGGCCACGCGCATACCCGGAGCGATGATCTTGGAGAAGCTACTCAGGTAGACAATGCCCTCGGAGTCGTAAGAGCGCAGGGCCGGATAGGTCTGGCCGTCGAAGGCCAGCAGTCCATAAGGATTGTCCTCCACAATGAGCACATGGTACTTTCGGGCGATTTCGATGATTCGCGGCCTCCGCTCGACGCTCATGGTGGCGCCGGCAGGATTGTGGAAGTTAGGCACGGTGTAGAGGAACTTGACCGCCTTGCCTTGGCGGCGCTGCTCCAGAATGGTCTCCTCCAGAGCCTCGGGGATCAGCCCGTCGCCGTCCATGGCCACGTTGACCACATCGACCTGGAAGGATTGGAAGACGCCCAGGGCACCTACATAGTTGGGCGCCTCAGCCAGCACTACATCGCCGGGGTCGCACATGATTCTGGTAATCAGGTCCAGTCCCGATTGGGAACCGTTGACGATGACCACATCATCCGGCTGGACGTCCTTGATGCCTTCCAGCTCCATAATGGGCAGCACGTCTTCGCGCAGGTGGGGATCGCCCTGTGCCGATCCATACTGCCAGGCCACCTGGCCCTTGCTCCGCAGCATGTCGCCAAGCTGGTCGGCCAACTTGTCGAAGGGCATCCGCCCCAGGTAGGGCATGCCACCCGCCAGGGAGACCACCTCGGGCCGGTTGGCCACGGCGAAAAGGGCACGAATCTCGGAGGCGCGCATCTGCTCGGCTCGTGTTGCATAGGAGCTGTACCAAGGATCGTTCTTGATGACCTTGGACGCGATATTGGGATCATCCGCCATAACTGACTTCCGCCTTCCTGCCGCCGTTGTCTAAGGAAACTGTATTACCTGTAGGCGCTATGTAGGAGGAAAAATCCAACACATTACCATTTCGGTACACCCATAGTATCGGCATGTGGATGGGTGGGCGGTCATGTCTGCTGATGGGGTCCATGGGGCTTGCAGGCAATTTGCGGCCGACAAATGGTCTATGGGTCGATGTCAGGATGATTCGCCTTTGTTGCCGTCGACCCACAGTCATGCTCAGAAAGCCTGAACTGAAGTGAAGCGCAGGCTGTTTCCCGGCATGCCGTCCATGGGCACCCAGACGACCAGGTCCTGAGTCGTCACCGCCTCGCGCAGGGTGACCTGGGTGGTGCCCGAGGCATCGAAGCTGAAGTCGGCCAGAGGCTGTCCCTGGTTGGGCTGAGCCGCCGTGGAATTCGCATAGACCTGGGCATGACCGCCGCTCTGAGGCGCGACGATGGTCAGGCGGGAGACCTCTTCCGGCTGGGTCAGGTGCATATACCATCCATAGCCCTGCAGGCCGGCAGGCTTGTTGAGGAAGAGCTGGCGGCTGGTCTTGTAGGCCGTGGTGTTCTTGGGCTTGGGCGGATCGGGAACCTTGCCGGCCTCCTTGTCAGCGTGGCTGACCTTGTCTGCATCAGCATCCGCGCCAGCCTGAGCCTGATCGTTGTCATCGCCATTGCCATTGCTGGAGGGGGATGCCTCCTCGTCCCCATTGGTCTTGCCGGGGAAGGGCACGTTGGACATGACCGGCCAGCCACCCTCACTTTTGCCGACCTTGGATCGGGATCCGGTAATGGTCGAGAGGGCCCAGACCAGGGCCACCACAACGATTACAGCCGCTATGGCGATGACCACCGAGCGAGTCGTGAAGCGGCCGAACAGACGGGTGTCAGCCATATCGGCCTCGTCGTCCAGATCCTTATCCTGCTCATCGTCGGGAAGTACCGAGTAAGTCACCGGCACAGGCATGGAGTGGATTTCAGGCGTGAAGCTGGGGGGCAGCGGCTCCATGACTGTGGTCTGCTGCTCCTCCTCGTCGAAATCAGGGCTCTTGGAGGATCGGGCTGTCTGGTCAGGTGCCTTGCCGGGCGCCTTGGTCTTGTCCGAAGCAGCGGCGGAAGAGGAGTGTTCATTCCGGGCTGCAGGTTCTCCACTGCCTCCGACAAGAGGTTCGGCGGCCTCAGCTCCTGTTTGGCGCGCACGCGAATCGACGTTGCCTTGTGGAGCGCTCAGGTTGGATGTTGCCTTGGTGGCCTGGCTGTTGCCGTCCGCCGCACCATTCTCCTGACCGCTGGACTTGTGGAAGTCCCATTGGGAGAAGCCTCGCTCCACGGGATTGTTGGCAGTCACGCCGTTGCCGCTGAGAGCCTCGGACGGTTTACGCTGATCGTCTTTGACGGTCGGCATCCGTCCGGTCACAGCCTTGGACTCTTCCTCATTCACGGCTGCGGGTCTGGCCGCCGTAGCTCTGAGTGCGCTCACATCCATGGCTGCGGTCTTGCGGGAGGAGCTGTTCAGCGAACGCAGCCGCTGGCGCTCGTCAAAGAGCGAGAAGAGGTCGGTATCCGTATCCTCCGGATTGAGCATTTCGATCTCGCTGCGGCCGGGGAAGAGCAGTTGGTTGGTCTTCCAGTGCGGCTCATGGTGGGATACGGTCTGCCTGGCAGGCAGGGCCGAGGAGGTCAGCCCCTCGGGAAGCGGGAGTACGTTCTTGGGGTCCACTGGACGCAGGGCGACGGACTCGATGGAGGCACGGCCGTCCAGTCCGGGCCAGATCAGATCGCTGTCGGTCAGCTCCTCGGGCGGGACCCAGGGGCTGAGCAGGGCCGAGAGCTCCGCCAGGGTGACCAGCGGAACCGGCACGGTTCCCTGCTCATTCGCCAGGCCCAGCCCGCGCATGCAGATGATTTTGAACTCTTCCGGGGCCTGTTTGGGCAGCTCCTGCAGACTGGGCTGCCGTCCGTCCTGGTCGGGTCGGCGCGTCAGCATGGCATAGAGCACGCCGGCCAGCTCTCGTATGGCATACTCCTCGTTCGTCAACCCCGTCTCAGTTGAGACTGACGGGTGCTCGAGCATAGGCGATATGGGTGCATCTGCCAGGGTGATCGAGGCCGGGGCCAGCCTGATGGTGCTCGTGGAGACCGCATAGTCGACCATGCCTGCGGCATGCAGGGTCCGCATGGCCTCCGTGACTTCTCCCATGATGGTGCCGATGGCCCGGTCGCTGAGCGTTTCCCCGGCGGGTCCGTGCATGTAGTCCTTCAGGGACATGCCGGCATCGGGGGCGGTGACGATCAGGGAGACCTTGTCACGAGTGTGCAGCTGATAGACCGGGGTGAAACGGCGATCCTTGCTCAGCGCCAGGCTTGAGGCGTTGATGTTGATCCGGTCCATGCAGGTGGAATCCCCCGCGATGAAGAGCTGGCAATCCCTGTCCAGGACCTTGTCCTTGGCCCGCCAGGCGCTCAGACCGTTCGCGCGGCGGAGCAGGGTGACCAGGGTGTATCTGCCGAGGATGGTGTCTCCGATATGCGCGTTCATAGTTGCCGAGCTCTCATCAGAAGTGGGGCGCCGCCTGTAGTCGGCGACACCGTGGTGGACCTTGCTGTTCCTAGGTACAATCCTAACGGGTTGCGGGGTCGGGGGAGCCGGTGGAGGTCCGGCTATCGCGGATTCTCCATCAGCGTCGGACTCACGGGCCTCCTCGAAGTTCTCCAGTGCTGCGTCCATGCCGGGCAGAGCGGAGTCGGGGGAGGAGGAGTGCACCACCCTGACCGAGCGGTCGGCCAGCCGGGAGGGTCGCTCCTGCAGTGCGTCCAGGCTGCGGACGGGGTGCCGGGCTGTCCTGCCCAGCCGACGGGCCAGATCGACCAGGAGCTGAATGAATTCCTCAGTGCGCAGGGCTACCAGGGTCACGACATAGATGACCGCCGTCAGCAGGGTGATGACCACGCAGATGAAGAGCGCCTGCACCCAGCTCATGTGACCCTGCCGGCCCTGAATCCAGGCGCCGACCAGGTGGGTCACCGGGGTTTTGACCGTCAGGGCGGCCGCCAGGGCCAATCCCGCAGCCAGGAAGGCCTTGGCGTAGGTGATAAGAATCCGCCGCTCGTCCAGATTTCCCTGGAAGGGGCTGCGCAGCATGTGAGCCAGGACAGGGAAACTGAGGAGGCTGCTCAGGGACAGGCTCAGTCCTACCATCGCCGCCCAGTAACGGGGAGGCAACAGGCGTATGGATACCAGAAGCACTGCCACCTGGATGGTGTTGGAGACGGCCGCGAAGATGAAAGGATGCCGGCCATCCTCGAAGGCGTAGAAGCTGCGCTGAATGAGCAGGAAGGCGCTCGTGGGAACCAGCCCCAGGGAAAGCGTTATCAGCGGTCCTGAGATAAGGACGGACTCGTGGACGCTTACCGAGGGCAGCAGGGCTCGGGTGATGGGCACTGGAATGGCCAACAGGACTGCGGCGAAGAAGAACATGACCAGTCCGACGTTGCGCAGGGCCTGGCTCAGATCATTGCGGGCATCCCCGATGCGGCCGTCAGAAACCGCCTTGGACAGCTTGGGGAAGAGGGCCGTGCTGACCGAGACGGCCACCAGCGAGTAGGGCAGGATGAAGATGGTGTAGGCGTTCTGATAGGAGCCGTTGCCGGCGATGTCAAACGGGTTGCCCTCCAGGGGGGCGCCGTTGTTGACGCGGGCATTGACCACGTTGGCCAGCTGGTTGATGACGACCACGCACATGCTCCAGGCCGCCACCGAGCCCATGGATCGCAGGCCGATTCCGCGCAGGCCCCAGCGAGGACGATAGCGGAAGCCGCTCATGATCAGGGGGATAAAGAGGACCAGCGCCTGGAAGGCCACCCCCAGGGTCCAGGCTCCGGCGGTCAGGGCCACCTTGCCGTTGTCCCAGAAGCCGACCGGCTGATTGCGGGCGTTGCCGAACAGGAAGATGAAGGCCAGGAAGCCCAGGCAGCTGATAACGTTGGCGCCCACCGAGCTCCAGGCGTATGCGGTGAACCGGCCCTTGGCGGCCAGGATCTGCCCCAGGACCGTGTAGAGCCCGTAGAAGAAGACCTGGGGCATGCACCAGAGCGTGAAGGAGTTGGCCAGGGCCCGCTGTGCCGGGTTCCACTTGGAGTTCAGATAGATGGTGGTCAGCACCGGAGTGCCCAGCATCAGCAGCAGGGTCAGCAGGGCCAGCAGGACCATGGCGACCGTGATCAGCTTGTTCAGCCGGTCTGCTGCGTCTCGCTCCTTGAGGGTACGCACAATCTGCGGGACCAGGACGGCGTTGAAGATGCCGCCCGAGATCAGGGTGAACATGACCTGAGGGATCATGGCGCCGGTCTGGTAGGCGTCGGCCGCGATTCCGGTGGTCCCTATGGCGGCTGCCAGCAGGATGGTGCGGATCTGCCCGGTCACGCGGGAGGCCGCGGTGCCCGTGGCCATGATGGCGGAATTGCGCCCTACGGAACTCATTCGTCCGGGTCCTTCGTACGGTGGAACTGCCGCCAGAGCCCCAGGAGTCCCAGGAGCACGGCGATGACAATGATGATCAGGCCGCTCATGTCACTCAATCGCAGATTGCTGGTGATCTGAGCCCGGCGCACCTGGCCGAAGGGACGGCCCTGGCTGTCCAGCAGGCCGATGTCTACGTTGGCTCTGCCGGCTGCGGCCACTCTGACCTTGAAGGTCACCTGGGCCTCGGACCGGGCGGGAATGACCGCCTCCGCCATACGGGAGGTGACGATCTCCATGGAATCGGTTCGGGCGCTGATGCGGGCGTGGACGGGATAGGGGTGGCTGTTGCTGACGGTGACGGGCATGGAGGCCGTCTCGCTGACGACGTTCAAAGACTCGCTGGGTGTGATGCTGATGCCGTCCAGGAGCCGGTGGGATATGGCCTCGGCCTGATCGGCCAGACCAGAGGCGGCTGCGGTTCCGCCCAGGGATTTCAGGGCCAGATCGTCGTGGGCGGCGGTCAGCTGGTTCAGCCACTGATGCGGATCCTTGGGCTGGCGGGCGGTGGTGTCGGCATCCTGGCGGGCCAGGGCCTGGCTGTCGGTCTTGCCTGCTGAGGCGCTGGCGGTGGGTTGGGAATCATGCCTGTCGTCAGCCAGGATGGAGGTGGCGAATCGGTCGATGTCAGCCCGGCTGGCAATCAGGGAGTCCAGGGTGCCTGTCGGGCCATCGCCGTGTCTGGCGCTGCCCTTGGCGTTGCCGAGCTCCAGGGCCTTGAGCAGACCCGAAGATCCGCCGGTAAAGTCGGGCGCCTGCATCAGGTTGTCCATGGAGACCAGTTTGATCCATGGGGCATGCTCCAGTTCGGTCATGATCCTGTCTGCCTGTTGGGTGTCCTGATCGGCGTCGAAGCAGACCAGGAGGGAGCGTTCGGCGTAGGGTTGTTCCATCTGATAGAAGGCGCTCTGGGCTATGAACCGGGCCGTCTGCCCGGCCTGGGTCTGCTCACCGGTGGCACGTGTGGAGCTTGGGTGACCTCTGGCCAGGTTGCTGAGTTCGCGCTGGGCCGACAGGACGGTTACCTTTCCGGCCTTGGTCTCGATGGTGTACTTGCCGGTGTGGGCGGAGGTGCCGGCGCCGACCTCGAAGCCCTGGGGGGCGATGACCGTCTGATATCCGGCACGGCGGGCCGCAGCGATGGACTCCATGGTCCACTCCTGTCGGCCCTGCCAGGCGTACGCGCCAGGCGCCGTGTCAGCATAGAGCTTGGTCGCGGTCTGGGCGCTCCAGGAGTCGGGGGTGACTCCAGCCTGGGTGTAACGGTCCTGGTTCTGGGATGCATACCCGGTGATGTCGAAGTCGGCCGGCTGAATCAGCCCTTGTATCTGGGGACGGTTGGCGAAGGCGGGCAGGTAGACCGGGTCGCCCAGGGCTTGCAGGGACCCGTGTTTGGACAGCAGCTGGCTCTGGTCCTCCTGGCGGCGGGTCCCCTGGCGGGTCAGTGTCACGCTCCGGTTTTTATCGTTGCCCGGGCCTGACGCGGATTCGGCATTGGACTGGGTCATCAGCGCCGTCATGGCCTTGTCGTCAATGTTCCAGTCCGAGGAGGTCAGCGGCAGGACCATGGTCAGGGACAGGGCGGGGGTGCCTGCAGTGGGCAGGCCATCCCAGGTCCGCGTAAGAAAGGTGAATACGTCGCCCAGGATCCGGCCCTGATCGTCGCTCAGGGAGAGCCGGACGGGCTTGGGTCCCCAGCTGGTCATCTTCTTGATCGCGTCTTGATCAGCCGGTACGTTGACTGCGACCTCGGTGCTCTGCCCGGCCGGAATCGTCGGTACTGTCTGCGTACCCAGCACGTCCGGGGTGGGGATGCGGGCGTGGCCTTCGGACCAGGTCTGCATGTCGGCCCGTGAACTGAAGGAGTAGAGGGCGCTGGTGGACACGCTCAGATGGGCATTCTCCATGGGTTGGTTCGCGGTGTTGGTCACCGCAGCGCGCAGGGCGTAGCCGGACTGGTCGGTCACCACTGGCGTCGACCAGCGCAGGGCTACCTCGGCTGAGCTCTGATGACTGGTGGCAGCCAGGGCTGGTGTCGGATGCCAGGGAGTCATCACCAGGGCCAGCAGAAGGATGGTCGCCAGCAGGACTCGGGTCCACCGGGTCCACCGATTGAAGGCATGAATGTGCTGGCTGGTGCGCCCGCTCGGGCGCAGGGGGGTCTGGATCATGGCTGTTTTTTGTACTTCCTTGCGTAGAGCCAGGCTATTTTACGCTCATTGGGATAACTGAGCACTGAGGTCAGGTCTGAGAAGTCCACCCAGATGGCATCTTCGGCCTCATGATCGGGGTCACCTTCCACGCTCAGGGATCCGCCGATCATCCGCAGGACGAAATGATGGACCAGCTTGTGGACCCGCTGATTGGTCCCGGTGAACCAGTAGTCGATGGTGGCGATGGAATCGGTCACCCTACCCAGTATCCCCGTCTCCTCGTGGACCTCGCGCACCGCAGTCTGCTCGGGTGTTTCCCCCTTCTCGATATGCCCCTTGGGCAGGCACCATTCCAGGTGGCCAGAGCGGGAGTGCCGGGCGATGACGGCCACCCGGCCATGCCGGTCAAAAATCAGCCCACCCGCCGAATATTCGCGCACCACCGGCAGCTCCTGGGCATCCAGGGAGGCAAAGGTCGAAGGTCCCGAGGCATGCTTGTGCCGGGGCATGAGGGCAGGTGTGGGAGCGTCATCCTCGGTCTGTATGCGCTCGCGGATCTGCGGATCCAGACGTTCGCTTACAGTCTCCACCAGGTGGTCCCGACTCTGCTGGCCGCGGGCATGGGTATCCGCAGAATCGGCGCTATGTGCAAGCATGCGCGCCATGTCCGCGGGCGTAATCATACTCCAACTTTACGTAAGGTAATGTGCAGGTGGGGTAACGGTATGCTAGTAGGCGCATCAACTCCGTAGGAAAGGGTGAGCGTGGATTTCCAAGTCTGGCCGGAGGCCATCGAGCTCGGGCGCCTCTTCGCCGAGCAGGGATTTGAACTGGCGTTGGTAGGGGGTCCTGTACGCGATCTGCTCCTGCACCGGCCCTCCCACGACCTGGACTTCTGCACCTCGGCCAGGCCCGAGCAGTTCGAGCCCATCCTGCGTCACTGGGGGTCGGGCTTCTGGGACATGGGGCGCAAATTCGGCACCCTGGGCGCGCTGCGGCGGCGTCCTGACGGCACCGAGGTCAAGGTGGAGGTGACCACCTACCGGCGAGACACCTATGATCCGGACTCCCGCAAGCCCGAAGTGGACTATGGGGACAACCTTGAGGGCGACCTTTCACGGCGCGACTTCACCGTCAACGCCATGGCCCTGCGGGTGCCCGACCTGGTGTTCGTAGACCCCTACCGGGGGGCCAACGACTTGGCCAAGCAGGTGCTGCGGACCCCGGTGGACCCCCGTCAGTCCTTCGACGACGACCCCCTGCGGATGATGCGGGCCGTGCGGTTCGTGGCCCAGCTGGGATTCACCATCGCCCCGGAGACCGCAGAGGCCATCACCCGCATGACCGATCGAATCAACATCGTCTCGGCCGAGCGGATTCGCGACGAGCTGACCAAGCTTATGCTGTCCGACCACCCCGTGCAGGGCATTGAGGCTCTGGTGCAGTCCGGCCTGGCTGACATCGTTCTGCCCGAGGTGCCGGCTCTGCAGCTGGAGATAGACGAGCATCACCGGCACAAGGATGTCTTCGAGCACACCCTGATGGTGGTGGACCGGGCCATCGCCCTGGAGACAGGACCTGACGGACCGGTACCCGCCCCGGACCTGACCCTGCGCCTTGCCGCTCTACTGCACGACATCGGCAAGCCCGCCACCAGACGCTTTGAGCCCGGTGGCAAGGTCAGCTTCCATCACCATGATGCAGTCGGAGCCCGGTTGGCCCGCAAGCGCCTCAAGGCCCTGCGCTTCGACCACCACATGATTGCCGACGTCTGCGACCTGATCTCCATGCATCTGCGTTTCCACGGCTACGTGGACGAGCGGTGGACCGATGCGGCCGTACGCCGTTACGCCCGGGAGACCGGCCCGCTTTATGAGCGTCTCAATCGCCTGACCCGGGCCGATGCGACCACCCGCAACAAGCGCAAGGCCCAGGTCTTCTCCTCCGCCATGGACGAGTTGGAGGACAGGGTGGCTCAGTTGCGTCGGCAGGAGGATCTGGATGCCATCCGGCCCGACTTGGATGGACGACAGATCATGCAGATCCTGGATCTTAAACCCGGACCGCAGGTGGGACGTGCCTATCAGCATATGCTGGACTACCGCATGGATCAGGGCCCGGTCGACCGGCAGACAGCCGAGCAGGAGTTGCGGGACTGGTGGCAAAGAGAAGGTGCTGACCAAGCCTGACCCAGGTCGTACCCTTCCGGGCGGGCGCTCTTGGTCAGGAGACTGCGGATGTTGAATCCGGCGGTACGCCGGATCTGCGGTGTCAGGCCTTGGGAGCCTTGGGCAGGTTCTTCATGGAGGAGGGGTCGGCCTGGCAGCCCTTGATGGCTTCGATCTTGCGGCCTACGACAGAGTTGCTGTCCTCGTCGTCCAGATCGGTAAAGGTGGCCCCGATGACCACGTCGATCAAATCGTCGTTGCGGTCGTCCATGATCAGAACCGCATCGTTGAATTGGGATCCCACTGTGTAGCCACGGTCAATGGCTGAGGCTCCGAAACGTATCTGGGTGCGGGCGGTCTCGGTCTTGCCCGGATAGTCCGCCACATCCTGCATGTTGAATCCCCGATTGCGCAGGGCTGAGGCCAGGGCTGTGGCCAGTCCGGACTTGTTGGTTCCGTTGAGCACGCGCACGCGGATGTCGGGGTGGTTGACCAGCTTGGCATTGTCGGGTGGGCAGGGCACGGCGACCCCATAGTTGGGCTTGGCGATGGTGGCGTGTTTGGCGGTATGCCCGATGGACCCGAAGATGATCAGTCCGCAGATGATCAGGATGGCCACTAGTGCGCTGACGACTATGGTGAAGACCATCTTCTGCCGCCGTCGCACGAACTGCCTGCGGGCCTCGCGCTCGTCGAGTGGTTCGGGATTCGTCATGTTGCCTACTCTACTGTCCATGGGTGACTCGCAGGGGGATTATCCTGGGCAGGACTGGCGAGTCAGCCTCGATGATCCTGTCCACGGCATTCTGCTCCCCCCAGAGCCTTATCAGTGTGCTTGCCTGCTCGGGGCGAGGGGCCATGACCACCACAGAGGGGCCCGATCCGGAGACGAAGGCCGGACCGGTGCCTGCCCGCCGGGCGAGGTCCAGGGCCTGGCGCGAGCGCGGGTGCAGGGTACAGGCGGTCTCCTGCAGGTCGTTCAAGTCGTCGGAGCCGGGTCCGATCAGATCGAAGGCCTTGTAGACCTGGGCGGTGCTCAGCTGGTCCTCGTAGGCCCCGATCAGGAGGTGCCCGGTCAGCCCGGCCCGGGACAGCCGCTGGGCTTGCAGACCATCCGGTTCCAGGGGTTCCAGAATCTGGCCGAAGCCCGTGCCCCTGCTGAGCCCTCCATGCAGGCAGAAGGGCAGGTCTGCGCCCAGCCCGGCGGCGATACGATCCAGTTCGGCGGCAGGCATCCCCAGATTCCAGAGCCGGTTCAGCCCCAGCATGGTTCCGGCGGCATCCGCTGACCCGCCGGCCAGTCCGGCACCCACCGGTATCCGTTTGATGATGTGGATGGCCACATCAGGCTGGTGTCCGGTGGCCTTGGCCATGGCCAGGAGGGCCTTGACGGCCAGGTTGGCATGTGGATCGGCATCACGGTGGTTCAGGTCGCCCAGGTGATCGCCCTCCAGGCTCAGGCGGAATCCACTGCCTGGTTCTCTCCGGCGAAGTTCGACTTTGTCCCAGATTCCCACGGCACTGTATATGGTGTCCAGGCGGTGTTGCCCTCCAAGGTCGGTTCGCGTCGGGCCGACGCGGAGCCTCAGATTGATCTTGGCGGGACAGTAAAGGGCAACGCCCTCCCTCCTGGCTGCCGGGTTCACGCGGCCACCTCGCGGCGGGCCTGCTCCAGGGCGACGAACTCCTCGATGGTCATGGTTTCCCCCCGGCGTGCAGGGTCGATGCCTGCGGCCTGGAAGGCTTCGGCGGTCACCAGGCCCTTAAGTGCGGCGTGCAGGGTCTTGCGGCGCTGTCCAAAGGCGGCATCGATCAGGGCGAAGACCTCGGTCCTCGTGCCCTCGTCCCCGCGCCCGTGTCCATCCTTGTCCCGCGTGAAGGAGACCAGGGCCGAGTCCACGTTGGGGGCTGGCCAGAAGACATGGCGCCCGACCCTGCCAGCCTGGGCGGCATGCCCGTACCAGGCCAGCTTCAGGCTGGGTACGCCGTAGACCTTGGAACCCGGGGCGGCCGTCAGTCGGTCCGCCACCTCCTTCTGGACCATGACCAGAAACCGGTTCAGATTGGTGAACCGGGCCAGGAGGGTCAGAATGATCGGAGTGGCTACGTTGTAGGGCAGGTTGGCCACCATGGCCAGGTCGGCGGCCGTGCCCGCGTCGCCTGCCAGCTGAGGGGTCAGGGTCAGGGCATCCCGGTTGATTACGGTCAGCCGGTCCAGGCTCTCCGGCATGCGCTCGCTGACGGTCTGCGGCAGCTGTCGGGCCAGAACGGGATCGATCTCGTCGGCGGTCACCGGGCAGCCCGCCTCCAACAATCCAAGAGTCAGGGATCCCAGACCAGGACCCACCTCCAGAACGGGCTGGCCAGATTCCACCTTGGCCAGACGGACAATCCTGCGGACAGTCCCTGGATCGATGACGAAGTTCTGCCCCAGCCGTTTGGTGGGGTGGATGCCGATCTGGTCGGCGAGGCGTCGGATGTCGGCTGCTCCCAGGAGGCGGTCGCTTTCGGTTTTAGTGTTCATGTCGGTTCATTGTTCGTGGATGTGGTTCGGGATTAGTACGAATTATGCCGTTTTTGGTATTGCAGTGCTGTACTAGGATTCCCGTACCGCTGCGCAATGTAGTAGAGGCCCCAATCGATCTGGACAGCGGCATCGTCATGCCAGTTGGCTCCAAATAGCGCCATCTTGGAGCCGGGGTAAGCCTGGGGAATGCCGTAGGCGCCTGAATTTTTATTTTCGGCATACCAGAGCCATCCTGATTCCCTATTCCACAGTTCCACTAGAGCCGTGAACTCCGAACCCGTCCATCCGCGCTGGGCGGCAGCACCACCGGCATAGGTCTGAGCTAAGTCCACACTGGCGTGCCAAAGACCATTTGGAGATGGGTTCGGTGCTGGAGACGGGGCTGGTTTGTCCTCGGGCTTGCTTGAGGTGGTCGGTTTATCCGGCTTGCTTGGTTGTGCCGGCTGCGTGGTCTGCGGCGGCTTGGTCTGTGTTGGCGCAGGGGAGGGTGTCGTTGCCGACTGCGAATCCTTGCTGGGCGAGGGGCTCGGAGATGGTGTCTTCTGCGCCTGTTGGGAATCCTTGCCTGTGTCCTTGGACTGCTGCCCGCTGTTCTGTCCCTCCTTCGGCTTGTCGGGACCGACGGCCACCACCTGATCCACCGGTATGGCCACGGTCTCCTCCTTGATCACCTGCTCCGATTCGGCCTGTCCGTCCACGTAGGTGACCTGGATGGTCTGCAGGCGTCGACCTGCTACGCCTGCCTGCCGCATCTGGGTCTGACCGGGCGCCAGGCTCGGGTCGACCACGGTCCTCGTAGCGAAGGGTATGGGGATTGTTTTTTGAGTGTTTCCGTGGGTGACCCGTTGGACCCGCAGCACGGTGGTGCCCTGGTCATGCTCCACGCTGACCCGGTCCTCCTTGCCCAGCACGATGCCCTTGGAGTCCAGGATGGAGGCGGCTGGAAGCTTGCCGTCAGGGGCTACCGAGGTCTTCCCGTCAGCTATGACCGTGACCGGCCCTGTCTGGTTGATGACCAGACCGCCGGTCAGTTGGTTATAGACGTTGTCCACATCCACGGTGACCTTCATGGCCTGCTTGCGGTTCTCCTCGAAGAATCCCAGCAGCTGGTCCATGCTGGTGGCCGTAGTCCAGAAAGGCACCCGCTGGCCCTGGATGACGATGGTGGTCTGGTAGGCGGAACGCACGGTGACCGCCGCATGGTTGCGCAGCTGGCCTCCTGAAGTGGAATCGACCAGGTCGTGGGTCTTGACCTTGATCCCTCGCTCGCGCAGCAGACCGTCCACGCTGTAGGCGTAGGTGGTCACCATTCTGGTCTGCCCGTTGACGCTCAGCGCCACGCTCTTGCGCGCGGCTATGCCGAAGGTCAGGACCGTGGCCAGAACGACCAGGAGGGCACAGGAGACCACGCGGATTCTTCTGAGCACGACGAAACGCCGCGGTGTCCAGCGTCTGGCCATGTGCTCGCCTCCCTGTTCCTGCCTTGTCTGTACCCGGCAATTCTAACGGGGCGGGCATGGAGCGAGGCCACACAATTCGCAAGGTCGGGCAAACATCCACATTTGTCGCGGACGGGTGGCAATAAAAAAGCCGACCTGGCCGTCATCGGTCAGTCGGCTTTTCAAGACCCGGGCCCTGGGCCGGCGGATCAACGTCAAGAGGACGGGAATGAAGGGGAATGCTCCCGTCCTCGAATACGAACGGAGATGGTTGGGGAAAAGCTCCGTTCGTACTTCGGAGAACGAGCCTCCGAAATGACTTACTCGAGGGAAGTATTTGCAATTATCCAGGTAATGTCCATTATTATAGCCTGCCCGGAGACAAAGCCGGATAGTCGGATTTAATGGTTCGTTCCTGGCGTAGAGCCTCCTGTCAGAGTCGAACTGACGACCTGCCGCTTACAAGGCGGCTGCTCTGGCCAACTGAGCTAAGGAGGCGGTCCCGGTGGTCCATTACAGCATTCCGGGCCGCGGTACGGAATGATATCGTACCATCACCGTGTCCCCAAGGGGACGCTGGGCGCGTAATTTCTCTCGACCTGCCCGGTTCAGCTCAGTGAGCGCGGTTGGCCGGAGGCGCCGATGGCCGGCATGGCGCCCTTGACGCCCACCTCGGACTGGTCCAGGCCCAGAGCCTTGAGCAGGCCCGAACTGTAGTCCAAGCCCGCCCGGGACAGGTTGCCCAGCTCCCAGTAATTGCCGTTGATGCGGACCGTGGGCGTGGTCATCTGCCCCTTGTTGGACCCGTCGGGATTCCAGAGCTCCTTGCGCAGGGGGGTGTAGGCGTCCATGGCCTTGATCCAGGCCCGGTAGCGGCCCTTGACCGCCTGGTCGGCCACCTTGGGATCAACCCCGGCCTTTATGGCCTGCTGGCGGATCTTGTCGTTGCTGACGGGGTGGTAGTCGGACTCGTCCGGTTGGAAGTCCTTGGCGTAGAGATTGGCGATGAAGGGCAGCAGGTGTTCGGGGTCGTGCTGGGCCACGTAGATGGTGGCCGTGCCCGTCCTGGTCGAATAGTTGTCGGTGGAGAGCCGGTCCATGAAGCTCATGGGGTAGATGACCAGGTTGATCTGTCCGGCATCCACCAGACCGGTCAGGGTGGAGTCCAGCCCGCGGTGCAAAGCGCCACAGCCTGGGCACATGAAGTCCATGTAGATCTCCACGGTCGGAGCCTTGGCCACCGGCTTGCCCAGCCCCTTGGAACTGATCAGGAAGCCGCCCTGGTCATTGGCGGCCGAGGGCTTTTCCTCGACCTTTGCGACGGCCTGACGAGCCTGCTCCAGGTCCTCGGTCTTGACCGGGCGATGGCTGCGCCAGTACAGGAATCCGCCCAGAGCGATCAGGGCGATGAGCACCACGGTGACGATGACGCCGATCATGGTCTGCTGGCGGCGCTCCTTGGCCTCCTGGAGCCGCCGGGCCTCTTCCTGGGCCTTGAGCGCGGCCTTGCGGTTCTGCTTGCCCTTGGACATGACCTGGATCCTTTCCTTGGCGTACTGAGCATAGTGTAGCCGCCAGGGGTGGAGCACGGCCTCAGGCGCGCAGGAGGTGGATGGGGGCCCAGTCCATGGAGGGTTGGGCTATCAGCCCGGCAAGGAGGACGGCAATGATCAGCAGCCAGATCAGGAGCAAAATCCACCTGCGGCGGGGGCTGCCCGGCACCTCGGGGTCCTGGCGGCCCAGGGGAATACGGCCTGCCGCCAGACGCAGGACCATGTTGCCGCTGTCGGCCTTGGGGGTTGATCGGGCCTGCGTGGGCAAGGTCGTCAACAGCCAGCCGACCATCGTCGCCAGGGCCATGGCCAGTCCGCCGGTGGACAGGGGCCTGGCCGCCGGGAGGGGGAGGGCCAGCAGGTGTTCGCCCAGGGTCAGGCCTGCGCGAACGGTGGTGAGGGTGCCGGCCCAGGTCAGCGGCAGGGCCACCAAGGCTTGGACAAGGATTATGCCCGGCAGGCGGAGCAGGGCGGCCGCCAGGCCCTTGAGCAGGTGCCAGGGGAGGGCGGCCACGTTCAGCAGACGGTCGGTGCCCCGCCTAGGACCGTTGCGGCGCAGCTCCCGTTCGATCTGGGCTTTTATGCTCCATCCTGCGGTGCTCAGGACCCACAGAAGGATTCCGGCGGCGACCAGTGCCGAGACCGGGGCCAGGGCTGTCAGCAGGGCGGGAAAAAATCCCAGCATGACCAGGCAGGGGGTTCCGGCTTTCAAGTAACGCAGACGTCGCATCTGTGCGGGGGGCTGGTCTCCCAACCAGTGGGCGTTCGCCTCGTTGCGGTATCCGCTGGGCAGGGGCTGTGCCGGTGGCAGCGGGTCCTGAACAGTGGTGGCCTGCAGATCTTGGCGGTCGGCCAGGGGTTGTTGATCCTGCCAGATCTGGGTCTGCTCCTGCTGCTCCGAGTCGGGCAGGAGGGTCGTCTGTTCATCGACTTCGTCCTCGGTCGGAGGTCGTGACCAGGCCGTCCGTGGACTGTCTGGATCGGCCTGTCTGATTGGTGGCATGGGCATGGTGGCCGGTTCAACGACCATGGTGGGCGAGTCGGCCTGCCCCTCAGCCCCCGAAGAGCCGGCGCCAAAAGGGCGCATCGTCTCCTGACTGCCCGTATCCTGGTCGTCTTGCTCCCCCTGCCAGGCCTGCGGATCCATGGCATCCCGGCTGATGGCCTCCAAGAGCTCCTGGGGTGTGCAACGCGCGCCTCGGTCGGGGGAGAGGGCCGAGCGCAAGGCTCTCATGGTGCCGGTGGGTAGCCCGGACAGGTCGGCATTGCCTGAGGCCTCCCGCTCCAGGACCGCCATCATGGGTTTGTCGCCGAAGACCGCCCGTCCGGTGGCCGCGTAGGCCAGAACGGCGGCCGTGCTCCACCAGTCGGTTCCCTGATCGGCCTCGGCTCCGTCGATGATCTCCGGGGCGATGAAGCCGGGGGTCCCCATGACCAGCCCGGTCCTGGTCACGTGGCTCTGCCCCTGGCCCATGGCGATGCCGAAGTCCACCAGCACCGGCCCCGAGACCGAAATCATGACATTGGTGGGTTTGATGTCCCTGTGGACGATGCCCGCCTGGTGGACGGCTGCGACGGCATCGGTCAGCTTGCGTGCCAGCCGCTCCAGGTCGTCGCCACGATAGGGGCCGTTGACCGCCACATCGTCGCGCAGGTTGCGCCCCTCGATCAGCTCTGTCACGATGAATGCCAAGGCATCATCAAGTTCCATATCCACGATCCGGCAGACTCCTGGATGACGGATCCGCTGCAGGGCCAGAGCCTCGCGTCGCAGGCGCTCGCGGGCCGAGGCACGGTCACGTTCGTCAGGGCTCTCTGACGAGACCTGGTCCTCCTCCAGGGATTCCCGCAGAATCTTCATGGCGTAGTCCTGGCCTCCGCCATCCCGTGCACGCCAGACGGACCCCATGGCGCCGCCGCCCAGGGGCTCGATCAGGGTGTAGCCCCCGACCAGCCGTCCCGGCCTTAGGTCCAAACCCTCAAGATCGCTCATATCTCCATTGTGCCCCGACTGGTTGAAAAGCACCTGATTGCGGCCCCGGTTGTTTCGCCGCGTCCGAGGCCGCCAGCGGCATAATGAGCAAACAGGCGTTGATACAATATTCTCGGCGGGAAAATATGCAAAACAACAGAAAGAAGGGGCTTCCATGGAAGCTTCGCGCTTTGAAAAGGGATCCGAGGCCTTGGCCGCTATTGACGGCAAGGGGGGCCAGGCTGTCATCGATTCGCTTCAGGATATAGCGCCGGACCTTGGCCGTTGGATTGTCGAATTCGCCTTTGGCGACATATACACCCGGAAAGGACTCGATCTCCAGCAGCGTGAGCTGGTCACCATAGGCAGCCTGGTGACCCAGGGTGACACGGCCCCGCAGCTGGCCGTTCACATACAGGGAGCCTTGAATGTCGGGCTGAGCAAGGCGGCCGTGGTCGAAGCCATACTCCAATGTGCTCCCTACGTGGGATTCCCCAGGGTCATCAATGCGATCAACGTGGCCAGGACGGTCTTCGAGCGCGATTCCGAAGATTCCGACGAGCCCAAGGATTGAGTAGGCGAGGGTTCGCACGTCGAATTCGGACCTTGGTGTATAGTGGACACTGGCTCAAGGGAGAGTTTCTCTTAACCACAAAATAGAAAACCGTCGCATGGCCATGCCGATGTCGGTGTTGACCCCGGGACGGAAACCACAGTGAAAAACAACCCTTCACTACGGATCGTTCGGCACGTACCTGCCGATGAAAGGATGAACAATGGCAGAAGTGGTATTCGACCACGTCACTCGTATCTACCCGGGCAACGATGAGCCCTCGGTCAGTGACCTCAGTCTGGACATCAGAGACGGTGAATTCCTTGTTCTGGTTGGGCCTTCCGGCTGCGGAAAGTCCACAACCCTGCGCATGCTGGCCGGCTTGGAAGAGGTCAACAAGGGGCGCATCATGATTGGCGACAAGGACGTGACGACCATGCAGCCCAAGGACCGCGACATCGCCATGGTCTTCCAGAACTACGCCCTTTACCCCCACATGACCGTGGCCGACAACATGGGCTTCGCCCTGAAGATCGCCGGCACCCCCAAGGACGAGATCCGCCAGCGGGTGGAGAAGGCCGCCGAGGTGCTGGATCTGACCGAGTACCTGGACCGCAAGCCCAAGGCTCTGTCCGGTGGTCAGCGTCAGCGTGTGGCCATGGGCCGCGCTATTGTGCGTCAGCCCAAGGTCTTCCTGATGGACGAGCCTCTGTCCAACCTGGACGCCAAGCTGCGTGTCCAGACCCGTACCCAGATTGCCGCCCTGCAGCGTCAGCTCAACGTCACCACCCTGTACGTGACCCACGATCAGACCGAGGCTCTGACCATGGGCGACAGGATCGCCGTCATCAAGCTGGGCGTCCTGCAGCAGGTGGGCGCGCCTACCGAGCTTTACGATCGGCCCGAGAACGTCTTCGTGGCCGGCTTCATCGGCTCGCCTTCCATGAACATCAACATCCATCCCGTGGTCAACGGCCAGGCTAAGATCGGCGAGGACACCATCAGCCTGCCTCGCGAGGCCGTCGACAAGCTGACCCCCGAGGACCAGGGCAAGATCGTCGTGGGCTTCCGTCCCGAGAATGCTTCTCTGGCCGGTGCCGACGAGCCGGATGCCTTCTCCCTGAAGGTGGCCAACGTGGAGGATCTGGGGTCCGACGGCTACATCTATGGCAACATTCTGACCGACAACAGCGTGGCTGAACAGGCCATCGTCATGTCCGACCAGAACAAGCTGACCACCATCCGTGTCAACCCGCGTGATCTGCCCAAGGTGGGCGACGTGGTCAAGATTCACATCGATCCTGAAAAGATGCACCTGTTCTCCCCGGCCAGCGAGCTGCGGCTGAACTGAGCGTTCCTGTGACCCTGTGGCTCGGCCATGGTTTCCCGCCGAGCCGCAGGGCCCGTATCGATCATTGATATCATCTCCTTTCCTTGTTGACCGGGTGACCAGGAGCCCCGCGCGGCGCATCCGTGCGGGGCTCTTCCCGTATAGGATGGGCGGCGATGGGATGGATGAAGCATGACTAGCGTGAACATCAACCGGGCGACGGCCTCCTCTCTGGACCCTCGTGCCCTGAAAGCCACCTCGATAAAGACCACGACCGATCCCTCCTCCGAGCAGGAGCCGGCCGCCCTGCACATCACGGCCACCAGCTCCAACCCCAGGATGTTCACCCTGCCCTGGGAGCGGCCGCTGGCCACCTGGCCCCGGGATTTGCTGGCCAACCTGCCCAGGGGTATCTCCCGGCACGTGGTGCGCTTCGTTCACGTGGGCGACGATGTCTACGCCATGAAGGAGATCACCCAGCGTGTGGCCGAGCGTGAGTATGAGCTCCTGCGCAAGCTGCAAAAACTGGAGCTGCCCACGGTCAACCCCATCGCCGTGGTCACCGGTCGGCACACCCGCGAGGGCGAGCCGCTTGAGGCCATGCTGGTCACCCAGCACCTGAAGTTCTCACTGCCCTACCGTGCCCTCTTCGCCCGTAATCTGCGTCCGGATACTGCCGAGCGCCTGATCGATGCCCTGGCGGTCCTTCTGGTTCGGCTCCATCTGGCCGGCTTCTACTGGGGCGATGTCTCCCTGTCCAACGTGCTCTTCCTGCGTGATGCCGATGCCTTCTCGGCCTTCCTGGTCGATGCCGAGACCGGCGATCTGCATCCCAGCCTGACTGACGGCCAGCGAGAGTATGACATCGACCTGGCCAGGACCAACATCATCGGCGAGCTTATGGATCTGGATTCCGGCAACCTGCTGGCCGGCGAGGTGGACGAGGTCGGCGTAGGCAACCGGCTGGTGGACCGCTATCACTCCCTCTGGAGCGCCCTGACGGACGTGGACAGCTTCGATCCCGATGAGATGTGGAAGATTGAGCGCCGAGTCAACCGGCTCAACGATCTGGGCTTTGACGTGGACGAGCTGGAGATGAAGACCGAGGAAGACGGCAACCGGGTGCTGGTGCGCCCCAGGGTGGTCGATGCCGGCTATGCTTCCCGCAAGCTGCTGAGGCTGACAGGTCTGGATGTGCAGGAGAATCAGGCCCGGCGGCTGCTCAACGATTTGGATGCCTACCGGGCATCCACCTGGCGTCAGGGCGAGGACCTGGAGATTGTGGCCACCGACTGGATGCGCGAGGTTTTCGAGCCCACCGTGCGCATGATCCCGCCGGAATACCGCTCGCAGATCGAACCGGCCCAGTTCTTCCATGAGGTGCTGACCCACCGCTGGCTGATGGCCGAGAAGGCCGGTCACGACGTGCCCATGGCCGAGGCTGTGCAGAGCTACATCAGCGAATCCCTGCCCGAGTACCGGCTGGACTCCGAGGACATGAAGACCATCAACGAAGAGGCCGATGCCGGCGTGGTCGACGACGAGATGAACTGGCAGGGCGGCCAAGCCCCGGCTGGTCAGGGTAAACAAGCCACCCGCGACCAGACCGACAAGGGCACAGATGGCCATGAAACAGCTGACAATGGCGTGAACGCCCGAGCCGATGCTGGCAGCCGGCCCGGGGCAGAAACTCAGGCTGACCGTGACCGGGCGGGCGGGAAGGTGCCGTCACAACTGGCCTTTGAGGATGCGAATGGCGGACGAAGCTCGCTGAGGTCGGTCTACGCCCCCGGCAGCCTGGATGCGGCTGCCGACCAGGACGATCAGGATGATGCGGTCTGGGCCTCCAGCTGATTGATTGGTTTGTGCGGCATGGGTCTGTTGCATGCTGGTTGCTGCGCGCAGGCTGTTGCCGCTTGGCCTGCCTGTCTTCGGGTTGCCGCTGCCAGCCTGGGGCTATTCGGCTTGGCTGGCGGACCGTCGGCGTGCCATGGCTACGGCGTAGAGGCTGATGCCGGCCGCGACCGAGGCGTTCAGGGATTCCACCGAGCTGGAGATGGGAATGGAGGCCAGGGCGTCGCAGTTTTCGCGGACCAGGCGGCTCAGCCCCTTGCCCTCGGAGCCCAGGACCACCACCAGCGGATCGGTCTCGAAGCCTGTCTCGCCTACTGTGGTGGTGCCTGCGCCGTCCAGGCCGACCGCGTAGTAGCCGCGCTCCTTGAGCCCTTGGATGGCCTTGGTCAGGTTGACTACACGGGCCACGGGCAGGTGGGCGGCGGCTCCGGCGGACACCTTCCAGGCTGCGGCTGTGACCGAGGCGCTGCGCCGCTCGGGCAGAACCACCCCCGAGGCCCCGAAGGCCGCTGCTGAACGGATCACGGCCCCGAGGTTCTGGGGGTCGGTGACCCCGTCCAGGGCGATGAACAGGGGGCGGGCGGCGACCTTGGTGGCCTGGTCGGCCCCGTCCAGGGCGGCTGCGTGTTTTTCTGCCCTGTCGACCAGGCTCTGCAGGGAGGCGTACTGGTAGGGCTGCACCTTGAGGACCACGCCCTGATGATTGCTGGACCGGGCGATGCGGTTCATCTCCAGACGGTCGGCCTCCAGCAGGTTGAGCCCCTCCTGCCCGGCCAGCCGCACGATCTCCCTGGTCCTGTCGTCGTGTTCCATCCGGGCGGCCAGATAGAGCTGGCTGGCCGGGACTCCTACACGCAGGGCTTCCAGGACGGCGTTGCGGCCGATGACCAGTTCGTCGGAGTCCGAGGTGAATCGGTCGGCCCGGCGGCGGGCTGCCAGACGTGGGTCGGCCGCCTGCCTGCGCTGGGCCGCCTGCCGGGCCTTGTAGGCCTTGTGGTAGACGCGGTCCTCGGCCTTGGGGGTAGGCCCCCGGCCGCGCAGTTTGTTGCGGTGCTTGCCGCCCGAACCCTTGGTCGGGCCTTTCTTGTTAGCCATGTCTTCAGTGTAAAGGCAGGCGGGAACCGGTCAGACATCCGTCGGTCCTGTAACCAGGCCGTGCGAGTCAGCCCAGGGCGGCCACCTGATCAGGATCTGGGAACTCCATCCATTCGACCGGGGACTGCCCGCTCGATGCCGGGGTGACGGCGATGTGGGCCATGGATGACCGGCTCGAGGCCCCGTGCCAGTGCCTGACGCCTGCCGGGCAGAAGACCACGTCGCCGGGTTCCAGCTTGCGGGGCTGATGTCCCTCCTCCTGCTCCCACCCCTGCCCGGCGGTGACGAGCAGCAGTTGGCCATGCGGGTGGGTGTGCCAACGGTTGACACACCCGGGTGCGAAGGTCACATTGCTGGCTGGGCATTCCGCGTCCGGATCGGTCAGGCGGTGCAGCCAGACATGGCCGGTGAAGTTGGGTCCGTCGGCCGAATCCCCCAAGGGGTAGGGCCCTGAATCCGGCTCAGTCCCGGTTTTGGATGGGGTTGCAGCACTGTCCCGGCTCTCGTCGTCGCTGTCGCCCTCGCCGTAGATTTCCTTGGCCAGGTCGAAAGCCGACCATGCCTTGGCCCAGCCCGCATAGAAGGCCAGGTGGGTGATCAGCGCCACCATTTCAGTGCGGGTGACGCCATTGCCTTTGGCCATGGCCATATGGCTCTTCAACTGGGGGAAGAGCCCCATGCTCATCAGGCCTGCGCAGGTGATCATGCTGCGGTCCCGAGCCGAAAGCTCATCTTCGCGGGACCAGACCTGGCCGAAGAGCACATCATCGTTCAGGTGGGCGAATTGCGGTGCGAACCGACCGAGCCTGTCGTGGCCCGCCGTCTGTTTGATTGCCATGGGTTGGTCTCCTTGCCGTCATCTTGGCCGGGCATTCCGGCAGATTCAGCTATACCCCTTCGAGTGCGCTCGAAGTCAAGGTGCCCAGACTGTCCCGGATGATCAGCGAGGTAGGCAGGGCCAAGGCTCCTGGGTCATCGGTGACAGGAGGGATACCGACTTTATGCAGCCGGGCGATCAGGGCGGACTGTTGGCGGGACTGTCCGTTCTCAGGTTTCCGACCCAGCAGGATATCCGCTGCGGCATGTCCTATGGCTCTGCGGGGGATCCGAATCGTAGAGACAGCCGGCTTGACGACGGGGGCGACCATGGTGTTGTCAAATCCGAGGACACCGACCCTATCAGGCACGGTGATTCCTTTGGATTGCAGTCCCAGAATGACTCCAGCGGCGATCAGGTCATTGTAAGCGACCACAGCATCAGGAGGTTGCCGCTCCAGAACGGCGGCAGCATGCCTACCGCCTTGGACAGTAGGATCCACCGGACCCATTCGTCGGCATTCCAGCCCCATGACCCGGCTGAGTGCTTGCAGGCTCTCCCAGCGGGATCGGTCGGACCAGGCCCCCACCCGGCTGGCTATGTAGACTACGGACCGTCGTCCCTGCCGCAGCAGCAGTTCCAGGGCTTGAGCCAGGCCGGTGGAGGCATCGGGCAGGACGGAGGGAAGGCCCTCCATGGGACGGTTGAGAACTACAAGAGGCAGGCGGCGTCCCAGGCGCCGGGCCGTTGGTGCCCGGACCTGATCAGTGGCCAGAATGATTCCGCGGGTATGGCCGACCAGGCTTTCCAGCAGGTCTTCCGTACGTCCCAGCTCGGCTCCGGCTTCGATGATGCCGACTGCACCCTGCTCGGGAAGAGCTTCCTGAGCGCCGGCAAGAATCTGGGAGGAGATGCCGTTGGAGGTGTCCTGGACCAGAAAGGTTATCATGACCGGCCCGGTCGCATCGCTGCTGGGAGGATGGTCGGGCAGAGGGTATCCCATGGATCGGGCCAGTGAGCGGATCTGGCCGGCGGTCTGCGAGTTCAGTCGACCGGGATTGTTGAGTGCGCGGGAGACTGTGGAAGGGGATACTCCGGCCCTTGCGGCCACGTCGATCATGCGCACGCGTCGGTGCCCTTCCCGCCCCTGTGCGGGCTCCGGGGATTTCCTGGACAAGCCTGATGCTCCGTTCCTTGCCTGATGTGGCTGCACTGGCATTGTAGACGGCCTGCCTGCAGGTCGGCGCTGATGCGTCCGAAGACCTCCTCGGTCAGCGGATAGCAGCGGATCAGCAGGACAGAGATGGCGAACATGACGGCAGGTACCAGGCCCACAGCCAGCCGCATGTTGGCGCCCAGGGCCGGATCCTGGGCGACATTCATGCCTGGCCTGTAACCCAGGAAAGACAGGATGGCCGGCCCCGCCCATCCATTGATGGCTGCTCCGACCTGGCGGGTGATGCTGAGGGCGGCCATGGAGGCTCCGGCGGTGTTCCCATTGCCGGTCCGCCACTGCTCGTACTGGACCGAATCCGCCTGCATGGCCCAGATGCAGGGGGTGATGACCTGCACTCCGATGCCGTTCAAGGCTATGCAGGCGACGGCAGGCCAGGCGGATCGGACCTGGATGAAAGCCAGCGAGGATTCGATGACCATCAGCCCGCCCAAGGTCCAGGTGCCCCGCTTGCCCAGACGCTGCACCAGCCAGGGCGAGCAGGGGGCTACGACCACCCCGGCAAGGACGCCCACCAGGGTCAAGGCAAAGGTGATTCGTCCGGTCAGCCCGGGGTTGCCGACGGTCAGGACCTCCTTGGCGACGATTGGGGCCAGCGAGGCCACCGGGTTGGTCATGAACAGGGTGGCCACACAGACCACCAGCAGGGGTCGATTGTCGGCCAGGAGCCGCAGATCCTCTTTCAGTGAGGTAGGAGGGGCTGCCGGAGGCAGGTAGCGCTCCCTGGTGGTCCGGGCCATGATCAGATAGCCCAGGGAGCCCAGCAGACAGCAGGCGGCGACCACCGGAAGAAAGAGTCGGGAGGGGTCCATGTCGTTGACCCGCGGAGCCAGGGTAAAGGTCAGGACGACTCCTGCCGCCGCTCCGCCGAAGGTGCGGGAGGCCGCCAGGCGCTGACGGTCGTCGGGGTCCCGGGTCATGGCTCCCAGCAGGGCCCCATAGGGCACGCCCCCCAAGGCTCCAAGGAGCTGATAAAGCAGATAGGTGGCGATGGCCCAGCCGATGCGCACCGGCATAGGGGCGCCCGCCGGAATGGTGTACATCAGGGTGATGGAAATCATCATCGGCAGGCCGAAGACGACCACCAGCCGCCGCAGACCGCCCTCCCGATCTTTGGCGCGGCCGTCGGTGATTCTTCCGGCGACCAGGTAGACCAGGGCCTGGAAGAGGTGGGCCCCCAGGAAGATGTCGGCCACCAGCATGGGGTCCATACCCAAGTAGAGGTAATAGGTGGTCAGGAAGAGGTTGGTCATCTGCCAGCCGACGTTGTTGGCGGCGTCGCCAAGGCCGTAGCCCAGAATGGCGGACCTGGGCAGGGACTCAGCGCTCATGGTCGCCCTCGGAGATGAGGCAGGGCAGGGAGGCTGGGGATTCCGGTCCGGCTCCTGCCGCGTTGATGGCGCTGACGCTGACCGTGTACTTGCCGGGCTCCAGATCATTGAGGGCCAGGGTGGTCTGTTTCGCAGCCAACCGCAGTCTTGTGCTCTGTCCGCGGCCCATTTCGTGCACGGTGACCAGATAGGCCTGCAGAGGGATGCCCCCATCGTTCGGGGGTGACCAGGATGCCTGCATGGTTTTGTCGGAAGAGGTCAGCCTGGGCTTGCCCGGACGTCCGGGTGTATGCCCCAGGATTAGGGGATCGTCTTGGAATGAGGAGAGCGAGACCCGGCCATCCTCGGTGGTCAAGGCTGCCATGACCCGATAGATGCCTGGCGGAACCTGCCAGAAACTATAGGTTTGCCAGTCGGCGGGCAGCCAGACGGTCGGCATGGGGTCATGTTCGTTGGCTGGTTTCAAGGTCAGTTCGCACCCTGAAAACCCCTGAGGGGCCTGGTCAACAGTCAGATGGACGGTCATGGTTGCCAGATCGATGCTGACCTGGGGGTTGCCGGGCCGGGGCAGCGTTGGATCAGTCCTTCCGGCTTCGGGAGGGCCCATGTGCAGCTCAAGCGGGTCTGCAGGTTCGCCGATGCCCGTGGAGTTGCACTCCTGTAGGATCATCCGCCAGGAGCCGAAGGGGATTCCGTCCAGGTCGGCCCGTCCTTGAGACCGGTCCAGGTAGAAGGTCATGGACCTGCCTTTTCGGTCACGCAGAAGTACCTGGGCGGTGCGCGGCGCGTCGGCCTGGTGTCGGATCGGTCCGTGCTGCCAATCCAGTCGCAGACAATGTCCGTGAGGCTGGGCGTCGATGCTCTTGGGAGCTGCAGGTATGGCCGGCAGACGATGGCGAGAGAAGGCCATGATCTGGCTCAGCTGCAAGGCGTACCGTCCTCCCTGATAAGGGTTGGCTCGCAGCCGGGTTGCCTCGATTTTGATGAACCTGATATTGCTCATTGGGGCGAAGTCGAAGGCCTGTGGCCTACCGTCCGCCGGCAGCGGATAGTTGTGGCGACTGCAGACCCTAGTCCAGCTGCGACCGTTCGATGAAAGGCTGATGGAGAAGTCCAGTGGAAAGCTCTGACCCTGGTTGGGGTCGGTCGACCTGCTGCCGGTTGCGTACTCCACCACGCCGAAGGAACCGGTGCCTGACTGCTGGCTGGCATCTCCGGACGGATTACGGCCCCGGGGCACCAGGACCACCTGGGACAGGGTGGCAGCCTGTCGCATCTCCAGAAGAACCCACTCCGGGTGGTTCCGGTTGCCGACGGAGCTGGACCAGCCGAATCGGTCGTAAGCGGCTCCGAGACGGCCGTCGACCAAGGCGGCCCTGGTCCATCCCGGCAGATCAGCCTGGGAGGAGACTTGAACCCGGGCTCCTGCGGCAAGATCGGCCCGGGCCTGTCGGGGAGGCCGGTGCCCAGCGGTGAAGGTGACCGTCACCGTGGTGGTCTCCTGCAGTTCCCCTCGGAAGCGCACGCGGGCCCGGTAGCGATGCCCGGGTTCCAAGCCAGAAGGATTGACAGTGTAGTAGATATCCTGCTCGTGGCGCAGGTTCCCGTTCATGTTTTCCAGGCTGAAGGCGCCCTCGGCATCCTCCAGGACCTGGGCACTCCAGCGCTCGCTCATTGCGCCGCCCTCCTGACGCAGATGGATGCAGTGCTTGACCTCCCGTGACACCCATTCCACCCGGCCCAGGTCGATCCGGGGGCGTGCGGTCCCCAGCCGAGGCGGAGCGGCATGGTCAATCCACCCCAGAAAATTCTCCTCCCGGAAGACCTGTCGCCCCTGCTTGCGCACACACAGGGCCAGAAGGAGTCGGGCCCCCTGGCTGGCCCGATCCCTGGGCACGGTGATGGTCACGGGCACGGTCCGCCAGGAGGCGTATGGGACCTGCACCCGTCGGTGACCCCGCTCGACAACTATCCGTCTGCCCCCTGGGCCACGCTGCCAGGCCACTTGCCAGCCCAGCTCAAGGTCGGTTCCCCGACGCTCCTCGTCATTGTGGACGATGATGGTGCGTCGGCTGGTCATTGCGTGCGGGTAGATCCTGCGGGGCCGGCCCAGGCGAGATTCACGGTCGAATTCCTTGTCGTAGGCGGCGACATCCGCGAAGGAGGCGGCTATATATCCAAAGGCCGGCCCCTCCTGCCAGGGTTCACCCTCTCCGCGCCAGGGATCGAACTGGGGGCGCAGCAGCCTTTTAGGGTTAAGCCCCCTGCGGATTCTGCTCCGGTCCGGTTCCAGGCAGGCCTCAATGTTGTCGTAGATGAAGGCGGATATGCAGAAGGGCTTCCAGTCGACCACTCGCGTGGTTCGTATGCCCCTGGTCACCCGTCCGACCTCCCGGCCGAAGTCCGCCCGGGAGATGGTGTCCGGATCGCCGTTGAGCCGGCCGTGGTAGATGTCGGCAATCCGTCCCTGCCCATCGTAGCGGGGGATTCCCGCGGTGGAGACCGAGAATTCCTCGCCGGCGGCCAGGGGTAGGGGCGACTTGATGTCGTAGAGGGCATAGATGTCTGGGGCCGAGGTCATACCAGAGGGATACCCGCCGTAGTAGTGGCGGGAATCCTCGTCGGTAATGGGGGCATTGAAGCCGTCATTGACCACTGGTCGGGTGCCGTCCTGCTCATGCACGGCCGCTTGCAGGGCTGGGATGAGCAGGTCGCCATCCTTGGGGTTCCATGCCTCGTTGGTGGTGGACCAGAGGACGATGCTGGGGTGGTTCCGGTAGGCCCGCACCCACCGGTTCGTCCACTCGACATAGTGGCCGATGGCTTCGGGCCCGTAGCTCATGTGGTAGGGCGGATTCAACTGAACATTGGCTGGAGAGCCCGGATTCCAGAAGGCCGTCTCCTCCTCAAGGAGCATGCCGGTTTCGTCGGCGTGGTCGGCCAGGGCTTGCGAGGGGACTGAGCGGATGTGGTTGCGCAGGATGTTGAAATTGGCATGTCGATAGGCATCCACCCAGGCCTTGGTCATGTCCTGGCCGGATTGGTTGTCGTCGAGGATCAGTCCATAGGCATCGCCGACCTCGTTGATCAGGTCGCGGCTGCCCTGGTTGAGCAGGCAGAGGGAATCGCCGCGCAGCCGGATGGGGATGCCGTTGAGCAGGTACCGGTCTCCCTGACGCTGGAATTGCCGGAAGCCGAATCGTTCCTGGGAATGGTCGACCACATGGCCACCGACGTCGAGAACAGCCTGCATGACATACAGGAAGGGATCGGTCCTGGACCAGTAGTGGGCGTCCGGCCAGGCGATCTGCAGACGGACGACCTTGGAGGAGTGGGGATTAAGAGAGCAGGACATCGGATTGAAGGCCAGCACGGTCCGGCCCTTGGGCATCGCAGACTTCCAGAGGCGGACCTTGGCCCTGAATCGCAGATCGCATGGGCGCTCGCTGGTGTTGATCAGCGTTGCATTGAGCTCCAGCCGGTCGTTGGAGGGATCGGCGTCGCCGCCCAGATCGGGAATGATCTGTAGATCTTCGATGCGGATCTTGGGCCTGCTGCCGAGCCAGACATCGCCGCCCAGCCCCAGCCGCCCAACGAGGTTCTCAGTGCCGAAGGGGAAGAGCAGCCGACCGGGGCCCTCTGTAGAAGTCAGGGCATCGGCCGGGAGGGATTTGACGCTCCAGATTTCGATCCTTATCTGGTTGCGTCCGGCATGAACCGCCCTGGTGACATCCAGATCATAGGGGAGCAGCGTCATCAGATAACCCTTGGTGGATGACGGCCCCACTGGGATTGCGTTGATCGACACCTTGCCCAGGGTGGCCAGGGCATCCAGGTGCAGGATCATGTCCTCGTTCGGGTCGAGGGCGCCCAGGAAGAATTCCTTGAGGTAGACGCCATGGTGGAGGTCCCGGCTCCAGGAGTTCGGATAACCGGTGGTCTCCGGCAGGCTGTCCCACCAAGTGGGCACCATGACGGGGTATCCCCGGTCTGCGTCGTCGGGGTGGAAGTCCCAGATGCCGTTGAGATTGAGTTTCACGCCGCCTCGCCTCGCTGCCTGCTGCTGTGTCGGTTCCCGACCGGCCGTCATGGCCGCTCAACAGGCAGGGTACATCGTATTGAGGCGTTGCCATTTATTGCCAATCCGGAACCCGGCAGGAGGGGCCAAAGCTGGCTTCGGGTATGGCGGTTGAAGGTAGCCTTCTTGCTTGGAGTATTTCGAGGTGGTCGGCGAATATGCAGGCGCAGGCATGCAGGTGCCAAGCCTTATGGGCCAGGCCTGGGTCTGATCAGTCTGAGACGTCAGCCTTGTAGAAGTTGACGTAGGAGCGGGAGGGGGTTGGACCGCGCTGGCCCTGGTAATGGGAGCCGTTGTGCTTGGAGCCGTAAGGGTACTGGGCGGGCGAGGAGAGCTGGAAGAAGCACATCTGACCGATCTTCATACCAGGCCAGAGTTTGACCGGCAGGGTGCTCACGTTGGACAGCTCCAGGGTGATGTGCCCTTCAAAGCCGGGGTCGACGAACCCGGCGGTGGAGTGGGTCAGAATGCCCAAGCGTCCCAGGGAGCTCTTGCCCTCCAGCCGGGCGGCCAGGGTGGAGTCCAGCTTGACGTACTCCCAGGTGGATCCCAGCACGAACTCGCCGGGATGCAGGATCCAGGGCTCGTCCTTGGGCACCTCGAACTGCTCGGTCAGTGCACCCTGGTCTTCTGCGGGATCCACGTAGGTGTACTGATGGTTGTTGAAGACCCGGAAGTAGCGGTCCAGGCGCACGTCCACGCTGGAGGGCTGAACCATGGCGGGCGTCCACGGGTCCAGATTCAGGTGCCCTGCCTCGTGGGCATCCAGGATGTCATGGTCGCTGAGCAGCATGCCTAGGTATCTCCTTTGGGTTTATTGGTCGAGGGTCTCTCCTCGGGCGGGAAACCATCCGAAATCCAGTCTAACCGGCCCTATGCCCGCTTGTTGGTCTGGCAGGATTCACAGAGAATTTTCAGATAACACTATCGTCACCATCAGGTAGCAGTTCTTTACTATAAATGTCGGCACAAAAACCGAACGGGCGGTTGACCTCCGTCCGACAACTGATTTCCCTTTCTTCTCTCTCGCCCGGCGGTGTGCACGCACCGCCGGGTTCTCTTCATTCTGGGGTATGTATCAGTGCGTCGACGTTTCACGTGAAACCACATGGCCGATGGCTCGATTGAGTTCATTAAGGTCTTTTACGGGACGGTCAGGCGGTTGCAAACACATGAGCGTTTGCAAATCCATGAGTAGTCTGATGCTTGTCTGTGCCGGTCATCTGTTTTCGGACTTCTGGCTTCCTTGGATTTGAGACTCATGGTCGGCTGATACCGAAGACAGGATCAAAAGTTCCACGCAGCCGCGTTCTCGCATTCCCCTTCTCTGGCATCTGTATAAGTTGTGTTTTATAGGTAAAGGGTTGAAAGCAGGCACAGAAGATATGGAAGAACCCCCGTCAGTTATGGCTATGACGGGGGTTCTCCACCGGGGGGAGGGGCGGCGATCTTCTTGCCTTCGGCGGCTGAGGGAAGAGGGGGACTATCACATTGCCGAAAGCAGTCCGAACTCCGCTCCCTCCCCGGTTCGAGCGGCCGGGTGCCGGTGCCGGGCCTGACTCATTCCCGAGGCCAGGAAGAGTGGACCAAGCAGTGCGGCTATCCGACCAAGTATGTATGGGTCACACCAGCTTTACTCCTGTGGAGCCTTGGCTGACATGGCCTTGTGGAAGATGGCCACGATGATCAGGGCCAGCAGGGAGGCCAGCGCCATGACCCAGAACATGTTGGCCACCTGGGCCTGAATGCCGGTCTTGACGCCCGCCAGAGCAAGCGACCCGAATCGGGGATTGGCCATGAGCCCGCTGTAGACAGCCATGCCGATGGAGGCCGAGGTGTTCATCATCAGATCCCCGATGCCGATGCCGCGTCCGTTCTGGTCCACCGGCAGAGTGGCCGAGAAGGAGTCGTAGAGGGGCGTGTAGGACATGGTGATGCCGGCGATGAAGACCGAGGCCAGCGCGGTCAGGACCCAGAAGCCCGAGGTGAGCATCAGGGCCGAACCGGCGGCTCCGGCGATCATGAGCAGGGCGGACAGGATCAGCATGGGCAGGCGTCCCATGGCGTTCATGATGACTCCGGACAGGCAGCCCACCAGGGTGGCCACGATGTAGACGATGGTCAGGCAGAGGGAGACCTGGCTCAGGGAGATCCCGTAGATTCGGTCGCCGATTACGTTGTAGATGGGCACGCAGGCGAAGTTGAAGAAGTAGAAGACGAAGAGGGCCAGCAGGACAGCCATGTAGGCGCCGTTGGTCACGAACCCGCGGCTCAGGAAGGGATTGGCTCCCTTCCAGACGTAGCCGGCGAAGATCAGGATCAGAACGGCTAGCACCCCAAGCATCCAGGTGGCCGGGAAGGAGAAGTAGACGGCCACGAATCCGGCGATCAGCGCGAACAGGGCGATGCCGAAGACGTCGATGCGCTCGCCCTTGATGCCGGTGTCAGGCGTGTACTTGAGCACTGGGGGGATGAGCAGGACGGAGACCAGCGGCACCAGGAAGAGGTAGCGCCAGTCGATGGAGGTGATCAGCCCGCCGGCGAAGATGCCTACAGCCGAGGATGCGTAGTAGACGGCGTTGAAGATACCCAGATAGAAGGCGCGCTCCTTGTCGCTCAGGTACTTCATGGCCATGACCAGGAAGACCGAGCCGGCCACCTGGCCGCCCGCGGTCTGGATCATGCGGGCCAGGACCACGGCCCAGAAGTTCGATGCGCCGAAGAAGCCCAGAAGGCTGCCGACGATCAGGGCGCCCACGCCGAACAGGGTCATCTTCCTTGGGGAGATGTAGTCGCAGAGGGTTCCGTAGAGCATGCAGACCACGCCCAGGACGATGCCGGGCAGGGTGCTGATCAGCGAGGCGTTGGCGGACATCCCCAGGGAGTCGCCCACGTTCTGGAAGACCAGGTTGAAGGCCTGGATCATCAGTGTGCCCAGCAGGAAGATGGCCAGCAGGGCCGGCAGGGCCCGCTTGGTGCTGCGGCGGTTCTCGTCCACGGTCGCTTCGGTAGCCGTTGTGGTGATTGATTCGCTCATGACTGCCGTCCTTCTATTGTTCGCTCTCGGTCTTGCGCACCAGGGTCAGGAGCCTGTCCATGAAGCGCCGGGTGAATCGCTCGGTGTCGACCGACAGGGCCACCTTGGTGTTCTTGACCGTGTCCAGAAGCCTGTTGGGGTCGCCGATGGTACGGGCCCGCTGCGGTCCCTCGGTCTCGACCATCAGGTTGGTGGCGAAGGTGGTGACCAGGCTGGGGTCGATGGCCACGGCGGCGGCCAAGGGGTCGTGCAGGTTGCAGCCGCCCAGGTAGGCCCCGCTCTCCTTTTCGCTGATGTCGATGTAGTAGTCGGTCATGTCCGCCAGGAAGCGTCCGGCGCTGGTGCCTGTGGCGCGCAGGGCTTCGGTGTCCTCGCGGCTCATCAGGGCCTGGGTGGTCACGTCCAGACCGACCATGGTGATGTCTGCGGTGGTGGCGAAGACCCGGTTGGCGGCCTCGGGATCCTGGTTGATGTTGGCTTCCGCGAAGGGTCCCACGTTGCCCGGCTGGGTCAGCGTGCCGCCCATCATGACGATGCTGATGCGGTCGACGATGTCGGGGGCCTTTTCCAGGGCGGCGGCGATGGTGGTCAGGGCGCCGGTGGGCACCACGACCAGCTCGCCCTTGGGATAACGGCGGACCGCGTCGATGATGAAGTCCACAGAGCTCTGCTGGCTGGCCTGCCGGTCGGTCTGTGCGGGGATTTCGATGTTGCCGGTGCCGTTGGCCCCATGGAAGATCTCGGAGTCCGGCGGAACGCTGAAGGAGTCGGCCGTGCTGGGGTGATCGATCCCCTTGAAGACCGGAATGTCCTCCCTGCCATACATGGCCAGCAGCCGCAGATCGTTGTCGACGCCTTGGTCGAGCACAACGTTGCCGTAGGTGCCGGTGATTCCGATCAGTTCGGCGTCCGGGGAGCCCAGAACGTAGGACAGGGCCAGCGTGTCATCGATGCCAGTGTCCAGATCCAGGATGATCTTGCGGACGGTTCCCTTGCTTGCTGACACGTTGGTCTCCTTCCCAGAAGGATGGGCGGCCCCAACCTTCTGCTTACCTATGTCGTGCCTTCCCTAGGCTGATTCGTTACTGCCGTGAAACAAACAACCTGTTTGATGTAACGTTTCATCAAACTGTACGGAGCTAAACTACCTGTGGCTTGGAGGCTTGTCAAAACGCGTCGTGGGGTGTTCGCCATAAGAGCAGAGACCTGCAAATCCATCGGTGATGTCCGCAGCTGCGGGTGGTCGGCCGCTTTTCCTCGCAACCGACGATAATGAGGGTATGACTTTAGCGACTCCTGAACGGTATGTGGCGATGCTCGATGCGGCCAGACGGGGGTCCTACGCCTTTCCCGCCATCAATGTGACCAGCACCCAGACCCTGAACGCGGCTCTGCAGGGGCTGGACGAGGCCCAGTCCGACGGGATCATCCAGGTCTCCGTGGGAGGTGCCGCCTACCTGTCCGGACAGCGCCTGGCCGACCGGGTGGCTGGTTCCATCGCCTTTGCCAAGTTCGCCCACGAGGTGATCGCCCGTTATCCGAGTATCACCGTGGCCCTGCATACGGACCACTGCGCCCCGCAATACCTGGACGAGTGGGTGCGTCCCCTGCTGGCCTACGAGAAGGATCAGGTGGCCCACGGTCAGGATCCACTCTTCCAGTCGCATATGTGGGACGGTTCCGGTCTGCCCCTGCGGGAAAATCTGGCTACGGCGGCGGAGCTGCTGGAGTTGTCCCGTGCCGCCCACACCGTTCTCGAAATCGAGGTAGGCGTTGTCGGCGGCGAGGAGGACGGTCACTCGGCTGCTATCGATCAGCGGCTCTATTCCTCGCCCGAGGACGGCCCCAGGGTGGTCGATGCCCTGGGTCTGGGCGAGCGCGGCCGCTACATGGTGGCCTTCACCTTCGGCAACGTGCACGGGTCCTACAAGCCTGGTGTAGTCAAGTTGAGGCCCGACCTGCTGGGGCAGATCCAGGCCAGGACCGCCAGAGCCATATCTAATGGAGAGGTCGGCGGCATCCCCGCCCCGGGCGCCCCTGCCGACAAGCCCTTCCTCCTGGTCTTCCACGGGGGCTCCGGCTCGCAGCCGGAGGAGATCGCCTCGGCCGTCGCTCATGGCGTGGTCAAGATGAATGTGGACACCGACACCCAGTACGCATTCACCAGGGCCGTGGCCGGGCACATGTTCGCCAACTACGACAAGGTCCTCAAGGTGGACGGGGAGGTCGGCGAAAAGAGTGAGTACGACCCCCGTTCCTGGGGGCGCCAGGCCGAGGACGGGATGGCGGCGCGCGTAGTCGAGGCCTGCCAGCAGCTGGGCAGCGCGGGACGGGCCATGAGATGACTGGAAATCCCCTGTCCGAATAGGGTCCTGCGGGCGGGGGAGCCGCGATCGGCTGCTGAGCCTGTCCGGACCTTCTGATGCCTGGGTCGGTGCCTGGGTCGGTTCGCCTTCCGCTCCATACGTAGGGTTAGGCTCGTCTATGGATGGTCTGCCGTTGTTTCCTTGGATGGCGACCAGTGGATAAGGAGCATCGTATGCCTGGAATCGTGATCGTCGGGGCCCAGTGGGGCGACGAGGGCAAGGGCAAGGCAACGGATCTGATCGGCGAGCACATGGACTACGTCGCCAGGTTCAACGGGGGCAACAATGCCGGCCATACCGTGGTTGTGGGTGACCAGGAGTACGCCCTCCACCTTCTGCCCTCGGGGATTATTCACCCGGCCATCACCCCGGTCATCGGCAACGGCGTCGTGGTCGACCCGGCTGCCCTCTTCGAGGAGATCGATGGGCTCCAGTCCCGCGGCGTGGATTGCAGCCGGTTGAGGATCAGCGAGTCCGCGCACATCATCGCCCCCTATCATCGGACGCTGGACAAGGTGACCGAGCGTTTCCTGGGCAAGCATAAGATCGGCACGACAGGCCGTGGGATCGGCCCGGCCTACGCCGACAAGATCAACCGTGTGGGCATCCGTGTGCACGACCTGTTCAATGTCGACCACCTGCGCGACAAGGTGGAGGCCAGCCTGCACCAGAAGAACCAGATGCTGGTCAAGCTCTACAACCGTAGGGCCATCGAGGTGGAAGCCACCGTTGAAGAGCTGGCGGGATACGCCGAACGGCTCAAGCCCTACGTGGCCAATACCTCACTGATGCTCAACCAAGCCCTGGAACAGGGCAAGAACGTGCTTTTCGAGGGCGGACAGGCCACTATGCTGGACGTGGACCACGGCACCTACCCCTTCGTCACCTCATCCAACTGCACGGCCGGGGGTGCCTGCACCGGCACCGGCGTGGGACCGACCAAGATAGACCGGGTGGTCGGCGTGGCCAAGGCCTATGTGACCCGCGTTGGCGAAGGGCCCTTCCCCACCGAGCTGGACAACGAGCAGGGCGAATGGCTCCGCCGTCAGGGCCACGAGTACGGGGTGACCACCGGCCGCTCCCGCCGCTGCGGCTGGTTCGACGCGCTGGTCAGCCGCTATGCGGTGCAGATCAACGGCCTGACCGACATCGTGCTGACCAAGCTGGATGTTCTCTCCGGTCTGGAGACCATCCCGGTCTGCGTGGGCTACGACATCACCCGGTCCGATGGCTCCCGTGTCAGGGTGGATCAGATGCCCGTGGACCAGGCCGAGTTCCAATCCGCCCAGCCGGTATACGAGGAGCTGCCGGGCTGGCGCGAGGACATCTCCGGCGCCAAGAGCTTCGAGGAGTTCCCGACCAAGGCCAAGGACTACATCCACCGCCTGGAGGACCTGTCCGGCTGCCGCATTTCGGCTGTGGGCTCGGGCCCGGGCCGTGACCAGATTGTGCAGATCCACTCCCTGATCGGCTGAGGAATCTCCATGGGTCTGCCCTGCCTGGCCGCCTTCCCCGGGGCGGTCGGTACGGGAATCATCATCTCCACGGACGAGCCTCTGGGAGAACGGCTTCACGGCGCCATCGCCGATCTGATCGAGGGTTACGAGCGTGCCCTGTCACGGTTCAGGCAGGATGCCATACCTGCGCAAATGGCCCGGGCTACTCATGGGGGCAGGTTCGTCTTTCCCGACTATTGTCAGGGGCTCTTTGATCTGTATGACAGGCTGTATTGCGCCACCGAAGGGGCCCTGGACCCCATGGTGGGCGAGGACCTGACTCGTCTGGGCTACGGCAGGCAGCCCACTTTCCGGCTGCAGGCCGACGCCGCCGGGCGTCTGGGACGGATTCATGGGCGACCGACCTGGGGTGATGACCTCAGACGTCAGGGTGCTGTCCTTATGACTGCCGGACCGGTCAGCCTTGATTTCGGGGCGGTCGGCAAGGGCTATCTGGTAGACCTGATTGCCGACCTGCTCGAACCTCGGGTGGAAGAGTATCTAATCGATGCCGGTGGCGACATGCGTATGCGGACCTCTCACCCGGTCTCCATCGCTATGGAGGATCCCGCTGACCTGTCTGCAGGCGTGGGCCGGGTCGGGCTGTCCCATGGGTCCCTGTGCGCCTCGGCGCCCAGTCGCCGCCATTGGGCCGACCGGTCCGAGGAGACTGCGGCGGCCGGACTGACAGCCCTTCATCACATCCTGGATGCCATCAACGGCCGTCCGGTCGACCGCGTGCTGGCCTCCTGGGTAGTGACTGACGAGAAGAACAACGAACACCCCACGGGTCTGGCCGACGGTCTGGCCACCGCCCTCTTCCTGACGCCGCCGGATGCGCTGGCCACCCGATTCTCCTTCTCCTGTGCACTGATGTATGCCGACCGCCAGGCCGTGATCTCTGACGAATTCCCAGGTCGGTTCTTCACTGACTCCAATATCCATCCGTCCACATAGTGGACCTGTCTCGTTGGACAAGCCGGTGCCAGGCCTATGGTCGGCACCAATGCGGATGTGCAGAGAACGCATCCGATTCGTGAATGATGAAGGGAGGTTCGCCGTGATGACCAGCTTGACAGACACCCGCCGATTCGGCACCGTGTCCGCACGAATTATTAGCCCGTCCTCACCGGCGGACTGACTCGACAATCTTCATTGTTCGACCCCGTCGGAAGGCGGGGCTGGACGCATAGGCTTCATCGCATCAGACCCTGCCGACAGCGGGGTTTTTCTATAAGGAGATGAGATGAAGTGACGGCAAACGACGTCAGTGTTGCTTCCCCGGCCTCGGCAGCCTCCGCGTCCGGCAGCACCCGTGTGACCCGCAGCTCGGTCCGCACGGTCATCGGGGCCTCCATGGTCGGCACGGCCATCGAGTTCTACGATTTCTACGCTTACGGGACGGCTTCGGCCAACTATTTCCCCAAGCTCTTCTTCCCCAAGACCGATCCGACCGTGGCCCTCCTGGCCTCCCTGCTGACCTTCGCCATCGCTTTCATCGCGCGGCCGCTGGGGTCCTTGATCTTCGGACACTTCGGGGACCGTCAGGGACGCAAGACCACACTGGTGGTCTCCCTGCTGACCATGGGCTGCTCCACGGTCCTGATCGGCGTCCTGCCCACCTACGCCACCTGGGGTCTCTGGGCCGTGGTGGTCCTCTGCCTGTGCCGGTTCGTGCAAGGTATCGGCCTGGGCGGCGAGTGGTCCGGCGCGGCCCTGGTGGCCACCGAGAACGCTCCGGAAGGCAAGAGGGCCCTCTACGGCTCCTTCCCTGAGCTGGGCGCCCCCATCGGCTTCTTCCTGGCCAACGGAACCTACTTCCTGCTGGAGATGTTCTGCACCCCAGAGCAGATGCTGAGCTGGGGATGGCGCGTGCCCTTCCTGCTCTCCGCCATCCTGGTGGTCGTGGGGCTGGCCGTGCGTGTCTCCATGCAGGAGACTCCCATCTTCCAGATGGCCCTGGATCAGCAGAAGGTCGTCAAGACCCCGCTGTTGGAGGTCTTCCGCAAGAGCTGGCGCCAGGTGCTCCAGGCCACCTTCCTGGTCGCGGTCACCTACACCCTCTTCTACACCCTGGCCACCTGGTCCCTGGCCTACGGCACCAAGCCCAAGTCCCAGGGCGGCGGCGGACTGGGCTTCACCAACCAGGAGTACCTGCTCATGCTCATGGTCTCCATCCTGGTCTTCGCCCTCTTCATCGTGCTGGCCTGCGTCTACGCGGACCGCATCGGCCGTCGCCGGGTGCTGATCGGCAGCTCCGTCATGCTGGTGGTCTTCAGCCTGGTCTTCCCCTACCTGCTCATGGCCCACCACAACACCTTCCAGGTCATGGTCTTCCTCTGCGTCGGATTCGCCCTGATGGGCATCGCCTTCGGGCCCATCGGCGCCTTCCTGCCGGAGCTCTTCGACGCCAACGTGCGCTACTCGGGTTCCGGCATCGGCTACAACTTGGCGGCCATCGTGGGCGCGGCCTTCGTGCCTACCATCGCCACCTGGCTCTCCTCCCACTGGGGAGTGCGTTCGGTCGGGCTCTACCTGGCCGTTATGGCGGTCTGCTGCCTGGTGGCAGTGCTGACTTGCCACGAAACCAAGGATGTGGACTTCACCAAGTAAGCCCTGGATGCATCCCACCGGCCGGTTCCTCGAATCGCGCCGATGTCCAAACAACGAATTGCGGACAGTCCATCTGGCCATATCACGAGTATGGTTGGAGGCATACCGTATCCAGAGGGTACGGATTGGGGTCAAGGACAAAATCCGTCGCCCCGGTCGAAAGAGCATCGTCCGCCTGGAACAACGACAGGAATTCACAGTATTTTGCGTTCCCCGGCCTGGATAGAGCCGGTCCGGTTGGACCGCACATAAAGGAGTGTAGATAATGGCAGCACAGATCTGGTATGAGAAGGATGGGGACCTTTCGGTTCTGGATGGCAAGAAGGTGGCCATCATCGGCTACGGTTCCCAGGGACATGCTCATGCGCTGAACCTGCGTGATTCCGGTGTGGACGTTGTGGTCGGCCTGCGCGCCAACTCCAAGTCGGTGCCCTTCGCCAAGGAGCAGGGCCTGGAGGTCAAGACCGTACCCGAGGCCACCAAAGAGGCCGACATCGTCATGATCCTGGCCCCCGACCAGTACCAGCGCAACATCTGGCGGGACGACATCGAGCCCAATATCAAGGAGGGCGCGGCAGTCGCCTTCGCCCACGGATTCAACATCCATTATGGCTACATCAAGCCCAGCGCCGACCACCCGGTCTTCATGGTCGCCCCCAAGGGCCCGGGCCATATCGTCCGTCGTGAGTATGTCGCTGGCCGTGGCGTGCCCGTGGTCGTGGCCGTGGAGCAGGATCCGCGTGGCGACGCATGGGACATCACCCTGGCCTACGCCAAGGCTCTGGGCGCCCTGCGCGCCGGCGCCATCAAGACCACCTTCAAGGAAGAGACCGAGACCGACCTCTTCGGCGAGCAGGATGTGCTCATGGGTGGCGTCAACCACCTGGTCGAGGCCGGCTTCGAGGTGCTGACCGAGGCTGGCTATCAGCCCGAGATCGCATACTTCGAGGTGTGCCACGAGCTCAAGATGTTGGTCGACCTGATGAACGAGGGCGGCCTGAACAAGGCCCGCTGGTCCTGCTCCGACACCGCCCAGTACGGCGATTTCACCTCGACAGTGGTGGACGAGTCCACCAAGGACAGGATGCGTCATCAGCTGCAGCGCATTCAGGACGGCTCCTTCGCCAAGGAGTTCATTGACGACCAGGATGCCGGCGCCCCCAAGTTCAAGGAGCTCCAGGAGAAGTACTCCCACGAGAAGATCGAGGAGGTCGGCCCCAAGCTGCGCGCCATGTTCTCTTGGAACAAGGATGTCAAGGATGCCGACGAGGCCCAGTCCTTCACCGGCAAGATCGCCCGCTCCCAGGTGCAGTGACCTCTAGGGTCTGTCGGGAGGACCCTGCATAGTCAGACTGACCATTCAGCAAATGGCCGTTCCCTCATCCGGATGCAATGCCGATGAGGGAACGGCCATTTTGTTATCGTGACCTGACATCCATGTTTCAATCATGCGATCAGATTGTTTCACCGAACGGATCGATTACGTGGATGTGTGAAATTTTCAAGTGCCGGAGGATATTTAGTGGTGCCCCCATCCAGATGGTCAATTCCACCTGGATGGGGGCACCGTTTGTTATAGAGGACTGGCCTTTCTGCAAGGGTGTCCGCTGAACCTACAGCTTCAGCGGGCGGATTCGGCGCCGGACACGTCCATATCCTTGAGGCGCACGATCTTGGTGTGGTTGACGAACTTGAAGCCCAGGTAGAGGACCAGGACCAGAACCACGCTGAAGTAGGTCATGGCCATGTGCGACCAGTTCAGGCTGAGCAGGGAGGGGATGTCCTGTCCGGCAATGACGATGACGCAGAGCACCATGGCCAGGACCGGGCCGAACGGGTAGAGCTTGGAGTGGTACTTGAGCTCGCTCAGGTCGTGTCCCTGGAGCTTGAAGGCCCTCCGGAAGCGGAAGTGGCTCAGGGCGATGCCGATCCAGGCGATGAACCCGGTCAGCCCGGTGGCGGTCACCAGCCACATGTAGAAGGATTGGCCGAAGATGCTGGAGGCGAAAGTGGCCAGGGACATGCAGACCGTGGCCACCAGGGCCGCCAGGGGGATGCCCCTCTTGGTGGTCCTGGCGAAGATGGCCGGGGCATAGTGGTCCTTGGCCAATCCGTAGAGCATGCGGCTGGAGGCGTAGGCCCCGGTGTTGACGGCCGAGAGGATGGATGTCAGCACCACCGCATTCATGACGCTGGCTGCCGAGGCCAGGCCGGCCCGCTGGAATACCAGGGTGAAGGGCGACATGGCGATGTTCCCGTCAGAAGCTCCCAGGAGGTTGGGGCTGGTGTAGGGGATCAGGGCGGCGATGACGAAGATGGAGAGCACATAGAAGAGCAGGATCCGCCAGAAGACGTCGTTGATGGCCTTGGGGACCGCCTTGCCGGGGTTTTCGGACTCGCCGGCGGTCACGCCCACCACCTCGGTGCCTTGGAAGGAGTAGCCGGCGATCAGAAAGACGCTCATGATGGCCGGGAAACCTCCCACGAAGGGGGCGTCCTTGTAGGTGAAGTTCTTCAGGCCGACCGCCGGCTGGAACATGATTCCGCAGATCATGGCCATACCGATGACCAGGAAGACGATGATGGTGGCCACCTTAATCAGGGAGAGCCAGAATTCCGTCTCGCCGAATGCGGAGACCGTCAGGGCGTTGATCAGGAAGACGATGACCAGGACCAGCAGGCTCCAGATCCATCCTGGGGTATGGGGCAGCCAGTACTGGATCAGCAGTGCGGCGGTGGAGATGTCCACGGCACCCGAGATGGTCCAGTTCAGCCAGTAGTCCCAGCCCATGGCGAAGCCCAGGGCCGGATCCACGTAGCGGGCGCTGTAGGCGGCGAAGGATCCCGACACCGGAAGGTGGGTGGCCAGCTCGCCCAGACTGGTCATCAGAAAGTAGACCATGACGCCCATGGCGATGTAGGCCAGGAGTCCTCCGCCGGGGCCGGCTGTGGAGATGGTGGAACCGGAGGTCATGAACAGTCCGGTGCCGATGCAGCCGCCCAGGGCGATCATGGAAATGTGGCGGGTCTTGAGGTTGCGCTTGACGCTGCCGTAGCCATGATGCTCTTGCCCGGCCCGGTCGGATTGATTGGTGTTCGACGCTGTATAGCTGGTGTTCTGCGTCATGATCCTCCTCCTTTTGGCTGGGCGACGCACCGGGGAATCCGGGGTCGTACTGATATTGCGATTCCTGATATGCCGGCTGGATGCCGGAATAGATTCATATGGCCGGGTCCTTGAGCCGGTCCTCGAACGCTTAGGGAGTCTATGCCATTGATATGGCCTTTCGGCTCCCGTGGTCACAATGTGTCATGTTAGCTGGCAAATCTTTCATGGCGATTCCGGGTCCCCGCTCAAATCCATGGCCTCCAAGGGCACGATCCGGGTATGGTAGTGGATCTTGTAGCCCAGATAGAGCGCAAGTACCAGGGGCACGCTGATGTAGGTGACGCCGATCTCCTGCCAGTTCCAGTTGACGAAGGCCTCGAAGTTCTGCCCGCCGATGACGATGACGCATAGGACCAGAGCCAGGATGGGCCCCAGGGGGAAGAGCTTGGCATGGTAGCGCAGCTCCTCAACCCGGTGGCCCTGGACCACCCAGGCGCGGCGGAAGCGATAGTGGCTCAGGGCGATGCCGATCCAGACGATGAATCCGGTCAGTCCTGAGGCGGCCACCAGCCACATGTAGATGCGCTGGCCGAAGATGCTGGCGGCGAAGGTGGCCAGGGAGACCACCAGAGTGGCGACCAGCGAGGCCATGGGGATGCCGTGACGGGTGGTGTGTCCGAAGAAGGCCGGGGCGTAATGGTCCTTGGCAAGGGCGTAGAGCATTCGGGTTGAGGCGTAGACCCCTGAGTTGGCGGATGAGAGGACCGAGGTCAGGATGATGGCGTTCATGACGCTGGCCGCCGAGGCCAGGCCCGCCCGCTGGAAGACCAGGGTGAAGGGCGACATGGCGATGTCCCCCTGGGCGGAGCTGAGCAGGTTGGGGCTGGTGTAGGGGATCAGCGCGGCGATGACGAAGATGGACAGAATATAGAAGAGCAGGATTCGCCAGAAGACGTCGTTGATGGCCTTGGGGACCGCCTTGCCGGGGTTTTCGGACTCGCCTGCCGTGACCCCGATCAGCTCGGTGCCCTGGAAGGAGAAGCCTGCAATCAGAAAGACGTTGAGAATGGCGGGGAATCCGCCCACGAAGGGAGCGTCCTTGTAGGTGAAGTTGCCCAGGCCCACGGCCGGACGGAACATGATTCCGCAGATCATGGCCAGACCGATGACCAGGAAGACGATCACCGTCACCACCTTGATCAGGGAGAGCCAGAACTCGGTCTCGCCAAAGGTGGACACGGTCAGGGCGTTGATCAGGAAGATGACCACCAGGACCAGGAGGCTCCAGACCCAGCCTGGGGTGTGGGGCAGCCAGTACTGGATCAGCAGGGCTGCGGTGGAGATGTCCACAGCCACGGTGATGGCCCAGTTCAGCCAGTAGTTCCAACCCATGGCAAATCCCAGGGCCGGATCCACATAGCGGGCGTTGTAGGCGGCAAAGGAGCCGGAGGTGGGTAGGTGGGTGGCCAGCTCGCCCAGGCTGGTCATCAGGAAGTAGACCATGAGGCCCATGGCCGCGTAGGCCACCAGCGCGCCTCCCGGTCCGGCCTTGGCGATGGTGGAGCCGGAGGTCATGAACAGTCCGGTGCCGATGCAGCCACCCAGGGCAATCATGGTGACGTGGCGGGTCTTGAGGTTGCGTTGAACCCGGTCGGTGGATGCGGAGGGACTGGCCTTTCCGCCCTGCCTGGTCGCCATGACTGCTCTTCTCCTCGAACTGACCTGAGAGCCCTATGACAACGGTTCCGGCCGGTTCCGCTCAGGCGGAATCCAGACGTATTGCCTGTCCGTGACACTGCACATAGCGCTCCGCAACATCGGGTTGCGACAGTCCCGGACCTGTTCGACCCGGGCCCAACGGGACGGATGGGCGGATCCGCGCCGTTTCGGCCGGACCTCCTTTCGCCGGGAATGGACGACACCGCACTGTCTGCTCCCGGTTACTGATAGGTTCGGCGACCTCATCAGTGGTTTTGCAATTATGGGCCAGCATAGAGGGATTCTCAGACAAGGCAACGCGGCTTCCCTGCCTTCGATGGCGGTTGGCGGGTTCCCCTTATATCACTGCCGCGCTCGCCGCTGGGTCAGCTGGTAGGCCACCAGGAGGACGATCAACCAGATGGGCCCGGCGATGACGGCCACCCGATAGCTGGACGAGAAGCACATGAGCACGACGATCATGGCCAGGAATGCCAGGACCGCCCAGGGGGTCACCCGGGCAAAGGGCAGCTTGAAGTGCAGGGCGTTCAGAGCGCTTTCGCCGGTCTTGTCCGCCAGGTCGCCGGGGCCTTTACCGCGGGCAACGGCTCGCCGGAAGAGCATCTCGGTCACCATGATCATGGACCAGTTGATGATGGCCGAGATCGTGGCGATGCTCATCAGGTAGTTGAAGGCGAACTGGGGCCAGAGGAAGACCACGACCACGGCCAGGGCGATGATGCAGGCCGAGGTCAGCACTCCTGCGTAGGGCACCCCTCCCTTGGAAAGCCTTCCCAGATACTTGGGGGCATTGCCCTGCCGGGCCAGGGAGAAGAGCATGCGGGAGTTGGAGTAGAGGGCCGAATTGTAGACGCTCATGACCGCAGTCAGGCAGACGAAGTTGAGGATGCCTGCGGCCGCGTGGACTCCAACCGAGTCGAAGATCTGGACGAAGGGGCTAACGACCATGCCTTGCGCATTGGGCTTGCCGATGGCATTCCAGGGAACCACGGCCATGATCACCCCAAGTGTCAGGATGTAGAAGACCAGGATCCTCCAGATGATGGCGTTGGTGGCCTTGGGGATGGTCCGACGGGGATCGGAGGCCTCCCCGGCGGTGATGCCGATGAGTTCCGTGCCGCCGAAGCTGAACATGACCACCGCCAGCGACATGAGCAGACCGGTCCACTGGCCATTGGCCCCGTGACGCATGAGTCCGTTGGGCAGGAACCCGCCGCCCACGGTGAACCAATTGGCGAAGGAGGCCCGCAGTCCGTTGGCCGTGGGCAGGGCCATGACCACGACGGCCAGTCCGCCGATGATCATGGCGACGATGGCTGCGATTTTGATGATGGCGAACCAGAACTCGAACTCGCCGAACTTGCTGACTCCCATCAGATTGGCCGCCGTGATGACCACCAGGAAGAAGGCCGCGGAGACCCAGGCGGGGATTGCCGGGAACCAGAAGTTGACGAAGGTGCCCACCACGGACAGTTCGACCATGGATACCAGCACGTAGTTCATCCAGTAGTTCCACCCCGAAACGAACCCTGCCCGCTTGGACCAGTAGCGGGTGGCGTAGTAGCTGAAAGCGCCGGACTTGGGGTCTTCCACGCTCATTTCGCTCATGGCCCTGACGATCATGAAGATGGCCAGACCGCCTATCAGATAGGCGATGATGATGGCCGGCCCAGCCAATGAGATGGATTCCCCGGACCCGTAGAAGAGTCCCGTTCCGATGGCGCCGCCCAGCGAGATGAGCTGGATATGCCTGTTCTTCAGGGTCTTGCGCAGGTTCTTGCCCTGCGACTCCTTGGGTTGATCCATGGGGATGTCATTCCTTAGGTGGTGGTAGTGGCCAGCTGAATGTTGCCGGCTGACAGGGCCAACACTATAGGAGCCGACCCGAGCCGGATGACCATGCCTTTACATTGTGGAATAAAGGCGTCCGAAATGTGAGACGATCAATTCACCGAATGATGACCGCCGGGCCCTACCATGGGCGTCGGTGCCTGCCGTCCGTTCCCGGTTATCGACACCTCTGTGGTATTGCTGACCTACCGGCCTCGATGGGCATCCCTTCCTGGGCGGCGATGATTAATGGGTTGTGAAGACAAGGAGGTGCAGTCGCATGAACCGTATGGGCAATGGCCCTTTGGCGCAGCAGAATCAAGGTGACGGCACCTCGGCAGGCGACGGCATGGAACGCGGTCTGAGCAATCGTCATGTACAGTTCATCGCCATCGGCGGCACCATCGGCACCGGGCTTTTCCTGGGGTCGGGCAAGTCCATTGCCCTGACCGGGCCCTCCATAATCCTGGTCTACATCGGCGTCGGCGTGATCATGTACCTGCTCATGCGGGCCATTGGCGAGCTCATGTATCGCAGCCCCGTCCAGCACACCTTCATCGCTTTCATCAGCCACTACCTGGGCCAGGGGTGGGGGTCCTTCGCCGGTTGGTCCTACTGGATCGTGCTCATTCTGATCGGCATGTCCGAGCTGACCGCCGTGGGCACCTACTTCGTCACCTTCTTCGGCACCTTCGGCATCGATCTGAGCGCCTGGCGGGGTCTGATCGAGCTCTGCTTCCTGACGGCCATGGTGTGCATCAACCTGATTGCCGTGAGGGTCTTCGGGGAGACCGAGTTCTGGTTCTCCATGATCAAGATCACCCTGATTCTGGCCATGATCGTCACGGCTGTGGTCATGGTCATCACGGGCTTCCACTATCCGGCCGTCCACATGCCGGGACAGGATCGGATCAGCCCGGCCGGCCACGCAGGTCTGGACAACATCACCACCGGCCTGAGCCTGGCGCCCAACGGGTGGATGGCCTTCTTCATGAGCTTCCAGATGGTCTTCTTCGCCTACGAGATGATCGAATTCGTGGGGGTGACCGTCTCCGAGACCCAGAATCCCCGCAAGGTCCTGCCCAAGGCCATCAACCAGATCATCCTGAGGGTGCTGATCTTCTATGTGGGAGCCCTGGTCGCCATCATGCTGATCGTGCCCTGGCGCTCCTTCCGCCCCAACGCCGACGGCAGCTTCACCTCGCCATTCGTCATGGTCTTCCGTTACGCCGGTGTCGACTGGGCGGCCGCTCTGGTCTTCTTCGTGGTCATCACGGCAGCCAGCTCCTCCCTGAACTCCCTGCTCTACTCCGCCGGCCGCAACCTCTTCCAGCTGGCCGCCGCCGGCCGCTCTCCTGTGATGCGCAGCCTGCATACAATCTCACGCCGCGGCAAGGTGCCCGCCCGGGCCATCGTCCTGTCCGGAGTGCTGATCCTCTTATCCCCGGTGTTACATCTGCTGCCAGGCTTCGAAGACACCTTCGTCCTGTTCACCTCCTGCTCCAGCGCGGTCATCATCTTCATCTACATCCTGACCCTGCTCGCCCACCGTCGCTACCGGACCAGCAAGGATTTCATGCCCGATGGGTTCATCATGCCGGCCTACCGGGTGACCGGAACCGTTGCCATCGCCTTCTTCGTCCTGATTTATCTCTCGCTCTTCCTGGCTTCCGACACCCGGTATCCAGCCATACTGGGATTGGTCTGGCTGCTGGTATTCGGCGGCATCTGCCTGTGGAAGCATAAGGGTGAGCCGTTGGCGGTCGACTGACCATCTGCGGGCGCGGGCGCATTATATGGCTTCAAAACGGTATAAACAAGTCTGTTTTTCCACTTGTGCCTGAGCTAGATTGATTTTCAGTAATTGTCAAATCGGCCTTCGTTTCTCGCAGGTTCGATTACGAGGGACTGACGAAGGAGATCATCACCCATGGTTGCACAGGTCGGCAGGACACGAGTGGCCAGGACCGCTGGCTCCCTGCTCTCATGCCTGCTGCTGACCCTGATATTCCTGGTCCTGCAGACCCCGCAGTCGGCCATGGCGGCGAGCGGAGCCACGGATTATGACAGCTGGACCCAGGTGGCTGGTTCCGTATCCCGTCAGCTGGATCGAGGGTGTGAGGATTATGCCCGCGGGGATCGCGCCGGGGCGGCCTCGGAATTCATGGGGGCCTACAACGTGGGTTACGTGGGCTCCGGATTCGTTTCGGTGGTGGGGTCGACCCTGGGGCAGGACAGGCGCAACGCCCTGGACGGGCAGTTCCAGGCCCTGCAGAGCCAGGCCTATGCCCCGGATGCCGGGCAGGCCCTGACCCAGGGCAGCGAAAAGCTCAAGGCCGATCTGTCCGCTGCGGCCACCCAGCTGGATGCCACCCAGGGGCTGGCCAATCCCCGTGCGTATGCCAAGGATCAGCGGGAGCAGATCAAGGCGGACCGTCGAAGGCTGGACGCGGCCAAGAAGCATCGGAACAACGGCAAGGGCGACCGGACCTGGACCCAGGTGGCCCACGAGATGACGCCCATTCTGGATCAGGCGCTCGCCCAGGCATCCAAGGGGCAGGGCCAGGCGGGATCCGATCTGGTCAACAAGGCCTATTACCAGTATTACGAAAAGCTGGGCTTCGAGAAGAACGTCATGAACGCCATCAGCGGCAACAGGGTCTCCCAGGTCGAATACCAGTTCAAGGAGACCCGGATGGCCATGGTGGCAGGCAAGCCGGCCAAGACCCTGGTGAACGACCTGAAGAGCATGCTGGTCGAGGACGCAGCCATTCTGGATGGGGGCGCCGCGGACCAGGTCAACGGGTGGACGACCTTCCTGACCTCAGCCTTCGGCCAGGCCTTTGTGGTCCTGCTGAGGGAGGGACTGGAGGCCATCCTGGTGGTGGCGGCCATCATCGCCTACCTGGTCAAGGCCGGCCATAAAGACAAGGTTCGGCACATCTACTGGGGCATTGCGGCAGGTCTGGTGGCCAGCGGGCTGGTGGCCCTGCTCTTCACCCTGCTCTTCAACGGGAACGGTCCCCAGCAGGAGATCCTGGAGGGCGTGGTGGCCCTGGTAGCCATGCTCATGCTGCTCTACACCAGCAACTGGATGTTGTCCAAGTCCTCTGTGGAATCCTGGAACCACTACATTCAAAGCCGGACGGTGGCGGCCATCTCGAAGGGCAGCGTGATCTCCCTGGCTCTGCTCTCCTTCCTGGCGGTCTTCAGGGAGGGGGCTGAGACGGTCATGTTCTACCAGGCCATCTTCGCCATGGCCCCTGGTGGCAGACGGGAGATCTGGACCGGTTTTGCGGCTGCCGCCGTGGTCCTGGTCATCGTTTTCGTGCTCATCCGCTTCACCTCGGTCAAGATTCCCATCCGGCCCTTCTTCATCATCACCAGCCTGCTCATGGCGGTCATGGTGGTCATCTTCGCCGGGGGCGGCGTCCATGCCCTGATCGAGGGCGACCTGGTGCCGGCCACCTACCTGCCCGGTGTGCCCACCAGCGACTGGATCGGGCTGTATCCCTACACGCAGACCATCGGCGCCCAGATCCTGGCGGCCCTGGTCGTGGTCGTGCTGGCGATTGTGTCGACCCACCGCCTGCACAAGCAGGAGCGGTCGCGGTCGAATCAGGACTCCGGCGGGTCGCCGTCGGCAACCGTCCATCGGACGGAAACCGAGAAGGCCGCCGAAGGGGCTGTGCCCTCTGAGGTCACGGCATCCATGCAAACACCAAAGAGCGAAGGACAATCATGAAGAAGAGACAATTGACCGCCCTGGTCGCGCTGGTGCTCTCAGGCACCCTGGCCCTGGCGGGGTGCGGCTCCGGCGGATCGGGTACCCGTGAGGCCCCCGCGCCTGAGGCTTCCGGCGCCTCCCAGTCCTCGGCGGGCAAGGGAGCCGGGTTCGAGGAGATTCCCATCCCGCCCGACGACCAGCAGAAGGGCCCCCTGAGCATCGGCACGGTCTTCTTCCAGCCCATCGACATGGAGCCTGCATCCATGGGGTTGAAGGCGGCGGATGCCAGCCTGCACCTGGAGGCCGATATCCACGCCCTGCCCAACAACAACCTGGGCTATGCCAAGGGTGAGTTCGTTCCGGATCTGACCGTCAACTACACCATCCAGAACAAGGATGACCCCAATGACAAGCAGTCCGGCACCTTCATGCAGATGAACGCCTCGGATGGTCCGCATTACGGAGCCAACATCAAAATGGAGAAGGCCGGATCCTACAAGCTGACCTATTCCATCGACTCCCCGGAGAAGAAGGGTTGGATGCTGCACGTCGACCCGGAGACCGGCGTGAAGGGACACTTCTGGACCGAGCCCATCGTGGTCAGCTGGGACTGGGACTACACGCCCCACCAGTGGTAAGCTGCTATGCACCATGCTTGAGCAATTTGTCACGGTCTTGCCGGGGACGCTGGCCCCGGCCCTCCTGGTCATGGTTTTCAGCGTGCTTCTGGGGATTGGCGAGGGCCGCGATCGGCCTCGTTCCTCCTCATGGCGACTGATTGGCCTGGGGGTCGGCGTGCTGGGGGCGCTGGTCTTCGCCCTCCTGCGCGCCACCGTGATCATCAACCGCCGGACCATGGTCAACTACCCGACCCTGGTAGCCTGCGTTCTGACCGATCTGGCGGCCATTGCGGTGGTGCTGGCCGCCGACCGGCTGGTCTCGGACTGGCATCGGCACCCCTGGGTCATGGATCTGGCCAACGCCCTGGCGGCCCTGGCCATAGCCCTGACCACCTTCCGTGCCCTGCCTGATGTCATCCTGCAGCTTACGGCCTTTGTGGAGCCGGGGGAGCCTGTGCTGACCTCGGCCATGCTCCTGCGGGCCCTGGGCTTCCTGCTCGGCCTTGCCGCCGCTGTGACGGTGGCCGCCATTCTGAGGACCATGCATACCTCCTGCCCCCGGATAGCCTTCCGCCTGGCCGCCCTGCTCATGGTGGTCCTGCTGCTGGTCCGGCACATCGTGGCCCTGGTGGCCCTGATGCAGACCACCGGCCTGGTTCTTCTGCACGGCTGGGCCTTCCGGGTCATGGCCCTGGGTTACAACGCCGACCTGACCTTGGTTCTTGCCCAGGTGCTGGTCTTCATCATTCCAGTCCTGGCCTGTCTGGTTGCAGGCTGGCGCATGCCGGTGACCGGAGCCTCCACAGCGGAAGACCGTAGCCACCGGGCCTTCCGCCGAAGGGCCCTGGCATCGGCGGTCTGGAGCCTGGTGGCCATGATCGGCGTCACCCTGGTCCTGACGGTGGGCACGGCCCAGGCCCACAAGGTTCCCGTGCTCTCACCTCCGGAGCGGTATTCCCTGACTGCCGATACGGCCACCATCCGCTTCTCCCAGGTGGAGGATGGCCACCTGCATCGATTCAGCTACCGGGCCAAGGACGGCACCGAGATGCGCTTTATCATCATCCGCAAGAATGGCGCAGCCTACGGAGTCGGGCTGGATGCCTGCGATAACTGCGGGGATGCAGGCTATTACGAAAAAGACGGCAAGATCATCTGCAAGAAGTGCGACGTAGCCATCAACCTGGCCACCATCGGGTTCAAGGGCGGCTGCAATCCCGTCCCTCTGCCCTATAAGACCGGCCGGGGCGCCATACTGATCAGCACCGCCGACCTGGATGCTCTGTCTTCACACTTCAAGAGCTGAAAAAAGGGAAGGAGCGGTTGGTATGTTCTTCATGCGAATGATGCTGCGGTCATTCAGCCGCCAGTTCGGGCGAAGAATGCTCATCGCCGTCACAGTCTGCCTGTCGGCCTGCGTGGCTACGGCCATGCTGGGGGTGGTCTTTGACGTCGGCGACAAGCTCAACGCGGAACTGTCCACCTACGGGTCCAACATCACGGTCCAAGCCAAGGCTGATGCCGTGGTCTCCGACCTCTACGGCGACCAGGAGGGCAGCCCCTCAGGCGATGAGTCAACGCCAACCGCCTTCCTCAAGGAGTCCCAGGTGCCCAGGATCAAGACCATCTTCTGGGCCTACAACATCACCGACTTCGCTCCCCGCCTGGATCTTCGTGGCACTGTGGACCAGGTCGGTGCCCCCCTGGTAGGTACCTGGTTCGGCCGGACCGTCAAGGTAGACAGCGGCGAGAGCAGTACTGCAGGTCTCAAAGGTCTTAGGCCCTGGTGGAAGGTTCAAGGACGCTGGCCCAGGGACAAGGCTGGATCCGGTGGCCGAACCGAGGCCATGATGGGCAAAGAGCTGGCTGCACGACTGGGCGGCCGTCAGGTTGGTGACCAGGTCAAGGTCGGTCTGGGTGATCAACAGCGGACCGTCACCATTGTGGGCATCTTCGACTCCGGTGATTCTGACGCCTCCTCCCTCTACCTGCCTACCAGGCCGTTGCAGGAGATGTCCGGCCTGACCAATCAGATCGACCAGGTGGAGGTCAAGGCTCTGACCACGCCCGAGAACGACCTGGCCCGCAAGGCCGCACGAAACCCAGCTGCCCTCTCCCAGGACGAGTGGGAGACCTGGTACTGCACGGCCTACCCCTCATCCATCGCTTACCAGATCGAGGAGGCCATCCCCGGGTCCATGGCCAAGCAGGTCAGACAGGTGGCAGCCCTGCAGGGCGATGTTCTGCAAAAGACCCAGGCGGTCATGATCCTGATGACCGTGCTCAGCCTGCTGGCTGCAGCCATCGCCGTGGCTAATTTGATGGCGTCCTCCATATCCGAGCGGTCCTCGGAGTTCGCCCTGCTCAAGGCCTTGGGCGCCACCGACGGGGCTGTATCCCGATTGGTGCTGGCCGAGACGGCCCTGATCGCCCTGGCCGGGGCTCTGGTCGGTGCCTTGCTGGGCTCCGGGGTGGCTCAGATTGTGGGCAGGGTGGTCTTCGGATCGGGCATCACCATGCGCCCCATGGTCTTCGTGCTGGTCTTCGTGCTGCTGGCCCTGACTGTGCTGCTGGCGTCCATCTCGTCCATCAGATCGATTCTGCGGCTTCGGCCGGCGGAGGTGCTTCATGGCCGCTGATCGCCATAAGAGCCATATGACCAACACCCGCATGTTCCTGACCATGCTCTTCGGGGCCGTCTTCCGTCGTCGGGGCCGGGCCCTGATGGCCGTGGTGGCCTCCCTGGTGGGTGCCGCCACCCTCTTCTGCCTGGCGGCGGTCTGCATCGAGGCTCCCAGGCAGATCAACCAGGAGATGCGTTCCTACGGGGCCAACCTGGTCGTTTCGCCCATCCAGGGGGACAACCGGTCCGCCGGCATCGAACAGGGCATGGTGGACCATACCACCCACATGGTGACCGCCAAGGCCCCGGCGCGGTACGCCACCTATCGATATGAGACGGTGCAGGTCAATGCCGGCGCCCGCGTAATGGCCGGCATCCACCCCGACCAGGTGCGTCAGCTCAATCGTCACTGGAGTGTGGAGGGTTCCTGGCCCCGGCCGGGTTCGGTCATGGTGGGGCGGGATCTGGCGGATTCGCTGGGGCTGACCACCGGCAAGCGGATGACCATCGGCTACCCGGCCAGCCAGGTCACCGGCACAGGCAAAGGCGGAGGCCAGGGGCGAGACTTTCGTGTGGGAGGCATCGTCGATACCGGAGGTCCCGAGGATCGGATAATCTACGCCGACCTGGCCGATCTGGAGCTCCTGACCGGGGCCAAGCGGGGCACCGATGTCATCGAATACTCGGTCAACACCATGACCTCGGGGCTGAAGACCATCGCTGCCAGCATCAACGACATGACCTCCATGGGGGTCAAGGCCCGGCCGGTCACGAGGATTACGGCGGGCGACAGCCATACCATCGCCATGCTCCAGTCGCTCTTCTGGCTGGTTTCGGTGGTGGTACTGGTCCTGACCTTTGTGGGCGTGGGGACCACCATGGCCTCCATCGTCTCCCAACGGCGCAGCGAGATCGGCCTGCGCAAGGCTCTGGGTGCCTCCTCGCGGGGGATAGCCATGGAGTTTCTGGCGGAGTCGGCCTGCTACGGATTGGCTGGAGGTCTGATCGGCACCGCCCTGGGTTATGGCTTCGCCCGGCTGCTCTGCCTATCCGTCTTCCAGCGGCCGCTGGGCTTCAACTGGTGGCTGGCCCTGGGCACGGTCCTGTTGAGCGTGGCCATATCCATGATCGCATCCATTCGGCCGGTCCTCCGGGCTTCGCGTATCGACCCGGCCCTGGTTTTGAGGGAGGAATGACAATGACGCAGGCAAAGGCGAGCGAGTTCCAGTCGGGCGGCGGCATGCTGCTGGACCTGGACCATGTTTCCAAGATTTACGGCGATCTGCACGCCCTGGACGACCTGAATCTGAGCGTCCCGCAGGGCCAGTGGCTGGCCGTGGTGGGGTCCTCCGGCTCAGGCAAGACCACGCTGATGAACATTCTGGGTTGCATGGACACCCCCAGCCGGGGCTCGGTCCGACTGCAGGGGCGGCCGCTGGAGGATCTGAGCCAGTCCCAGCTGGCCGATGTGCGTAAGAACGTAATCGGTCTGGTTTTCCAGAAGTTCTATCTGGTCCCGCATCTGACCGCCCTGGAGAATGTCATGGTTGCCCAGTACTACCACTCGGTGGTGGACGAGGACCAGGCCATGAAGGCCCTGGACCGTGTGGGTCTGGCGGATCGGGCCCGCCATCTGCCCAGTCAGCTTTCGGGCGGCGAGCAGCAGCGGGTCTGCGTGGCCCGGGCGCTGATCAACGAGCCCAAGCTGATTCTGGCTGACGAGCCCACTGGCAACCTGGATGAGGCCAACGAGCGGATCGTGCTGGATCTCTTCCGGCAATTGCATGACCAGGGAACCTCCCTGATTGTGGTCACGCATGATGCCCTGGTGGCCTCCTGCGCCCAGCGGGAGATCATGCTCAACCACGGTGTGCTGGCCGGCGAGCAGTGGAATGATGAGGAGGCCAAGCGGGCCTACCTGGCAGCCGGAGGCCGTCCGGCCTTCAGCGGGGCTCCTGTCGATTCAGGGGACCAGGATATTCCGGTGGGCTTCCATGACCCCACCAAGACGGCCAAGACCGGCGGCTCCCTGCCGGGATCGGCCATTGATGGAAAAGGAGGGCGCTGAAATGGCCAAAAGCAAATCCCGGGGACTGGCCACGGCCTCGGCAACCCTGGCGACCCTGGTGGCGGTCGGCTCCCTCCTGGGCGGCTGCGGAAGCCAGGAGGCCAAGCCCATGGACGACGAGTTCGCCGGATCGGGCGCAGAGTCCAGCTCTGCACCAGAGTCGGGAGCCGGCTCTGCGGGCGAGGGCAAGCCTGCGGCCGTCTCCCGTGATGGACTGCCGACCGCACCGGCTGACACGGGCAACTATCACGATGGTACCTACGCCCTGACGGGCAAATACGGGCATGACGGGGCTGACAGAATCGATGTGGACCTGGACCTGTCGGGAGGCCAGGTGACCAGGGTCCAGGTCCAGGGGCATTCGGATTCGCCCATCTCGCGCGGCCACATGGAACGTTTCGCTCGGGCTGTGCCCGGAGTAGTCCAGGGACGCCCGCTCAAGGACCTCAAGGTGGACAAGGTGGCTGGGGCCAGCTGGACCTCGGACGCCTTCAACAAGGCCCTGGATTTGGCCCGGCTGGAGGCTTCGGCGGACAGGTCGTCCTGAGAACCGGGCCGTAAGAGTAGCAGGCTTTACGGGTGGCGGAAACAAAAAAGGGGCGAGGATTTGACTCCCCGCCCCTTTTCGGGCCTTTAGGCTACCGGTCCCACCAGGGCCGCAGCGGATAGGTGTCCGTGCCGGTCTCTGGATCAGGTTTGATGCACTGGAACTGGTGTATCTGAATGTTGTCGAGTTCGAAGTTGAGCCGCGCGCCGGCCATGTATAGGCCCCAGAGCCGCGCCTTGGGCTCGCCCACCATGGGCTTGGCCTGGCCCCAATGCTCCTGGAGGTTCTCGGTCCAGTGCTTGAGGGTCAGCGCATAGTGCTGACGCAGGTTCTCCTGGGTGATGACCTCGAAGCCGGTGTCCTGGATGGCCAGTTCGATCTCGGCCGGGCTGGCCAGCTCGCCGTCGGGGAAGATGTAGCGGTCGATGAAGCCGCCGGCCCGCTTGTGGTCATGGGAGTTGGTGCGGGTGATCTGGTGGTTGAGCAGGATGCCGCCCGGACGCAGCTTGTCCATCATCTCCTTGAAGTAGGAGGGGTACTGCTTGTAGCCGACATGCTCCATCATGCCGATGGAGCAGATTCCATCGAAGCCGGACTCGGGCACGTCGCGGTAGTCCATCAGCCTGACCTCGGCCAGATCCTGCAGGCCTTCCTGGCGGATCCAGTTCTGGGCCCACTCGACCTGCTCCTCCGCCAGGGTCACACCGATGACGTGGATGCCGCGGCGGGCGGCCGCGATTTCCATGGAGCCCCAGCCGCAGCCCACGTCCAGCAGACGGTCGCCCTTGTTCAGGTGCATCTTGTCCAGGACCATGTTGAGCTTGTGCCACTGAGCGTCCTCCAGACTGTCGTCTGCCTTCTCGAAGACGGCGCAGGTGTAGGTCATGGAGGAGCCCAGGAAGAGTCTGTAGAAGTCGTTGGACTGGTCGTAATGGTAGCTGACGGTGGCTGCGTCGCCCCGACGTGTGTGGGGGCGGATGCCTTCGGTCAGTCGCTTGGCCAGGGAGGGCCCTTCGATGGCCGGCGGCTCGGGCACGCGCACTCCGTGCGAGAAGACGGCTCCGGCCGCCCGGGCCAGCTCCATCTTGCTGGGGTGCTTGACGAAGTGCTTGAGGCCCATCAGTTCCTTGAGGACCTGGTAGGGGTTGCCTGGCAGCAGCTCGGGAGAATCCAGATCGCCCTGCAGGTAGGCGCGGGCCAGACCCAGGTCGTTGGGATTTTCCGTGATGTAGTACATGGCACGGGAATTCTTGACTTCCAGATGCAGCGGCGCTTGGTCCTGCCCGAAGACCGACCCATCGAAGGCGGTCACCTGCACAGGCGCGTCAGGGGTGAGGAAGAGCCCGATCATCTCGGCTACAGTCATCTTGCTTTTGGCCATGAAGCCCCCTTGTGTGACCCGGACATGACCGAACATGGCGGGTCTGGTAGTTAGTGGATACAAGTACTGTCTTCACCCTACCCCTGACACTGGTCCCTAACGGTGTCATGTTTGGTGAATTATTCCGCATGGGAAACCTTGCCTGGGTACAGACTCTTTGGTAAGGCTAAACATGGAGGCGAGCAGGGAATGACCAGCAGCGGATCAGCGGCGGCCGGGGCGGATGAGGCCTGGACCCAGGGCACTCTTGCCAGATTGGGGCATTCACGCTTCCGGGCCGGTTTCTCCCTGTCGGCCAAGGACCGCGCCTACGCCCGCGCCAAGGGCAAGGAAACCATCGACCGCCACGCTCATGAGATGCTGGCCAAGCGTGTGGGGCCTGCTCATCCTTTCAAGGACGGTAAACAGACCCCCTATCGTGGGCATCCGGTCTTTACGGCCCAGCACGCCACAGCCACCTGCTGCCGGGGGTGCATCGAACGCTGGCATCATATTCCGCGAGGCCGGGCTCTGACCGATGCAGAGATTGATGCCCTGGCCAGGCTGGTCATGGCCTGGATCGAGCGGGATTTGGTGAATCACCCGGTCCGTTCGGCCTGACAGCGCCTGCTACTTCTTGTTCCTGGTGCCTGTGTGGGAAAGGCCCAGAAGCTTGCGTGTCTCGGCAGCCAGCTTTTTCGGTGTCTTGCGCACGCCACTCTCTTCGGCATCCTTGATGATGGTCTTCACATCCAGGTCGGGATTACGGTCCTGGGTGGCCACCAGGTCGCGTGCCTCCTGCCGGTTGAGCACGGTGGGCAGGGTGCCGGGCATGGGGCGCCGGGCGGTCTCCGCCAGGAAGAGCACGGTGATCAGACCGCAGGTCGAGGTGAACATGATCCAGTAGGCGGGTGCCAGGGACTTGCCGGTCGCTGTTACCAACCCTTCCATGATGACAGGCGCGGTGCCGCCGAAGACGGCTACGGCCAGGTTGTATGACAGTCCCATGCCGCCGTAACGGGAGGCAGTGGGGAAGAGGGCCGGCAGGGTGGAGGCCAGGTTGGCCACGAAGAAGATGACCGGGATGGCCAGCAGGACCAGTCCGCCGAAGACGGCACCCGTGGTCTCATGCTCCAGCAGCCGGAAGGCCGGCAGGGACAGGCACAATCCGGTGAATGCTCCCATGAACAGCACCTTCTTGCGTCCGAAGCGGTCGGAGAGGGCTCCGGTAATGGGGATGCAGCAGGCCACCATGAGCAGGACCGGCAGGGAGAGCAGGTTGGCCTGGGCCGTGTTGTAGTGCAGGGTGCCTGACAGGTAGGTGGGCATGTAGGCGGTCAGCGTGTAGCTCAGGGTGTTGGCCGCGGCCACCAGGATGAAGGCCATGAGCAGCTCCCGCCAGTAGCCGCGGATCAGGTCCAGCAGGCTCTTGTGTTGGCTCTTGGTCTTTTCGGCGCTGGCATCCTGGGCCTGACGGAAGGCAGGGGTGTCCTGGACCTTGGCCCGGAAGTAGACCGCGATGGCAGCCAGCGGCAGGGCGATGATGAAGGGGATACGCCAGCCCCAGGCCAGCATGGCTTTCGGGGAGATGGAGAACTCCAGCAAGGAGACCAAGGCTGCTCCGAAGGCGTAGCCGAGGTAGGATCCCACATCCAGCAGGGAGGCGAAGAAGCCGCGATGCCGGTCCGGGGAATATTCGGTGACCATGGTCGAAGCGCCTGCGTACTCGCCGCCTGTGGAAAAGCCCTGGATCAGCTTGAGCAGGATAAGCAGGATGGGCGCCAGCGGGCCGACGGCCGCATAGCTGGGCAGAAGGCCGATCAGCAGGGTGGCTGCGGACATGCTCAGCAGGGTGAAGGCCAGAATGCGCTGGCGGCCGACCTTGTCGCCCAGCTGGCCCAGGACCACGCCGCCCAGCGGTCGGGCAACGAAAGTCACAGCGAAAACACCCAGGGAGAAGAGCCGCTGTACGGCATCGGATGCGTCGGACAGGAAGACGCGGCCAATGGTCACCGCCAGGTAGCCGTAGACCCCCACGTCGTACCATTCCATGAAGTTGCCGACCACGGTGCCTGCGATGGCCCTCTTGAGGGTGGACCTGTCCACCACGTTGATGTCGGTCAGATGCAGGCGCTCGCTCCATCCGCGATGCGGTCTGGGATTCTGCTTGCGGGCCTTGCGTTTTTCCGCGGCCTGCTGCTTCTTCAGCTGCTTGGCTGTCTGTCGATCACGCTGTTTCTGCTCGTGCTGGCCGCTAGCTGCAGCCGAAATTTTATCGTCCTCTGCCATTATTCCTTCTCCGGCCACTAGGCCGTTGTTCGTCTTTTCCGCCTTTGTGATTTCCCTGTCTGCCTCTTCCTTTAGCGGTTTTCACAAAAATGCCATAAATATACAGCCTACCACGCCCCCTGTTGTAAGCCGTGAAAGGCCATGCTCCAGCCTCGTGGCCCACTCAGCAGGATTCGACTCTAACCTTGAAAATTCGGGGTACCGGTAGTTGGGATCAGGGTGGTAATAGAAGTCTGTCGAGGAGGGGCCTGGCTTGAGGGTTGCCGTCCTGGCACTGGTAGAGAATGCTGCGCCGATAGTGGGTCGTCCACATTGTGCGCCCATGATTGGTATCAGGATTGTGTTGGGTATGTAGTCGGATCGCTTCCTGAGCAGCTTGAAGATCGGCAAAGCGAACCCGCCCATTAGGGGGCCTCGCGACGTGGTCCCCTAATGGGCGGGCTCTATTGATAGAAAAGCTGTCCTGTCAGGCCTTCAGGAAGTCAGGATCAGCAAAGGCGGGGTTGGGATAGGTGTAGAACCCTTCTCCCGAATCCTTGCCGGTCTTGCCCTCATCCATCATCTTCTGGATCTTATCCATGAAGGGCTTGAAGTCAGGGTTGTCGCCCTGCTGCTCCTTGGTGATGTTGAAGGCCGTCCGCAGCCCCACAACGTCGAAGATGGCAAAGGGCCCCATCGGGGCGCCCGTGCCGATCATCCAAGTCTTGTCCACCGTCTCCGGGTCTGCGATGTCGTGTCCCCAGAGGTGGGCGGCGGCGTTGAGCAGGGGGATGAGAAGGGTGTTCAGGACGTATCCCGGCTGCTCCTTCTTCAGGACGATGGGGACCATGCCGATTTCCTTGGCATAGTCCACGATCTCGTTGAAGACCTTGGGGTCGGTCTGCTCGGAGCCCATGATCTCTGCGGTGTTGTTCAGCCAGACCTGGTTGGCGAAGTGCATGTTCAGGAACTTGTCCGGCCTGCCCGTGTCGGGTGCGAAGGTGCTGGGCACGTAGGTGGAGGAGTTGCTGGTGAAGATGGTGTCCTCGGGTGCCAGCTTGGCCAGGCTCTGGTAGAAGTCGTGCTTGATGGAGGGCTTCTCGGGGACAGCTTCGATGACCAGGTCAGCGTTCTTGACAGCCTCGGCCATGTCGGCGGTAAAGGACATGTTGTTCAGTCCGGCATCGAACTGCTCATCAGTGGCGTTGATGTCATGCTTGTAAGAATCGCGCAGGCTCTTGACACGCTCCTCTGCGGCCGCCACCGCCTGATCGTTGATGTCGTAGATCGTCACTTTCTTGCCTTTGAAGGCTGATTGATAGGCGATCTGGCTGCCAAGCACCCCACCGCCGGCAACCGTGACATTATGAATGTTCGTCATAGAAACCTCTTTCATTCGTGGTATCCATCCTTGGATACGCTCTTCCATAGTAGAGCCAGGTCTTGGACGGGACCTGACTCACAGATGTAGCAGACAGACGATCAGGCCTTGAGGAAGTCCTCATCCTTGTAACGCGGATTCGGATAATCATAGAATCCGTGGCCTGCGTCACTGCCGGTCTTCCCTTCGTCGAGCATCTTCTTGACCTTCTCCAGGAAGGGCTTGAAGTCAGGGTCGTCGCCTTTCTGTTCCTCGATGATGTTGTAGATGGTCCGCAGGCCGACCGCATCATAGGCGCCGAAGGGGCCGACGGGCGAGCCAGTGCCGATCATCCAGGTCTTGTCGATGGTTTCAGGGTCTGCTATGTCGTTGCCCCAGAGGTAGCCGGCATCCTCCAGGAAGGGGACCAGCAGGCTGTTGAGGATGTACCCGGGCTGTTCTTTGTGGAGCGGGATGGGGACCATGCCGATTTCCTTGGCGTAGTCCACGATCTCGTTAAAGATGTCGGGGTCGGTCTGGTCGGAACCCATAATCTCGGCGGTGTTCATGCGCCATACGTGATTGGCGAAGTGAAGGCAGAGGAACTTAGCCGGACGGCCGGTGTCTGCAGCATAGGTGCTGGGCACGTAGGTGGAGGAGTTGCTGGCAAAGATGGTCTTCTCAGGGGCTACCTTGGCCAGGCTCTGGTAGAAGTTGTGCTTGATGGAGGGCTTCTCGGGGACGGCTTCGATGACCAGGTCGGCGTCCTTGACGGCTTCGGCCAGGTCTGCGCTGTAGCTCAGGTTATTCAGGCCAGCATCGAACTGCTCGTCGGTAGCATTGATGTCATGCTTGTAGAGGTCGCGACGGTTCTTGATCCGCTGCTCCGCCGCTGCAATGGCCTCATCATTGATATCGTAGATTGTGACTTTCTTGCCTTTGAAGGCTGATTGGAAGGCGATCTGGCTGCCCAGCACCCCGCCGCCGGCCACCGTGACATGCTCAATGTTCGTCATGAGAAACTTCTTTCGTTATCGGGCGCCCCACATTGGACGCAATGCTCATTTTAGTGGAGAAATACGGGTCGGATGGAGAGGGGTTTTGTGCCAGGAACGGCTATTTTCCAAGACAAATCGGGTGGATTCAGTTCTTTGCCGGTTACAGATAAATGTGTCTCATTACTCACATGGGATTACCCGTATGGAGCGGTCCTGCCCGAGCGGATGGCGTTCAGAGAATCTGGCAGAACTCGATGGTCTCCTGGTTTGGTCCGATTACGTTGAAATAGCGGATTCCGCGCTGCCAGAAGGTGGGAATGGATTGGATCGAGTCCTCTCTGATGTTCAACCCCATCTCCAAGGCATGCTCGTAAGCAGCATCGATGTCCGGTGTGTCCAGCGCCCAGTGGTTGATGGCTCCGGTGCCCATGGGCGCAGGCTCGCCCTCCCAGGTTTCGATGGTCAGATGGCCCAGACGCAGAAAGGCGCAGCGATTCTCCCCGTTGGGGTAGATGCCGACCAGCTCGAACCCGAGTTTGTTGGTGTAGAAGTCGATGGTCTCGTCCAGATCGCGGGCGACCATGCCCGAGTGCTGCAGATCCTTGGCATAGTCCGACATTGGTCTCATGATGGCCGCTCCTTTGGTGCCCTTATGTTGCGATGCTTCCTTACATCTACTCTAGGCTGTGGTGCACCTGAAGATGGAGTGAGATAAAAAGAGCAACCAACTTCGTAGTTTGAATTTTCAGAAGCCTACATCGCTCTGCTTGGAGGTTCAACGGAACTGGGAACCGGTTGAATCATGTCTTGATTGAATAAGAAGTCGGGTCAGGACGAGCGGTCCTGACCCGATGCGAATGACGGATGTGTCAGAGTATGCCCAGCAGCTCGTGGTTCCTGCTGTCCCTGGCGAATACCGGCAGGGTATCCAACGGGGCTTCTGCAGTGATCGTCTGGCCTCCGTTGTACATGGCCCCGTCGCGAAGATCCTGCCACTGTGTAGTCGCATCCCCAGGCAGGTAGACCTGTCGAGATCTGGCTCCTTCCTCCACCACAGGGGCTACCAGCAGATCAGGTCCGAGCATATACTCGTCGGCGATGTCAGAGGCAGCGTCGTCATGGGGGAATTCGTAGAACAGCCCCCTGATGAGCGGCTGCCCATCTTCATGCGCTTGGGCAAATAGCTCACGCAGATAAGGGCGAAGATGCTCTCGGATCTTGATGAACTTGACATAGATGTCTTCGACGGACTTTCCGTAGCTCCATGGTTCATTGCTCGCTCCGGACGGTAGTCGCCGTTCGCCTTGCGCTGTAGTGATGGCGGTCTTGGTGGTCCCGTCGCGGTGATGCTGGCTACGGTCACCGTGATTGCGCATGACGGGCGAGAAGCAGGAGAATTGCGCCCATCTCAACAACAGTTCACGGAAGGTGGGATCGTCGATATCGCCATCGTGGAAGCCACCCAGGTCGGTGGTGAACCAAGGAATGCCGGCCATGCCCATATGGATAGCGCAGGTGATTTGTGCTCTGAACGCCTCGAAGGTGGATGCTACATCGCCCGACCATACAAGAGCCCCATATTGCTGGGAGCCGGCCCATGCGCATCTGGTGAGGTTAACGATCTGCCCCTGGCGTCCGTAGGCCAGCTGCCCCTCGTAGAACCCCTTGTTGTATTCCCGTGGATACAGATTGGCTGTCTGCTGAGCAGGTCCAGCCCAGTAGCGGTAATTGCTGAAATCGTAAGTGCCGTACTCTGGTTCGGCTTCATCCAGCCAGAAGGCATCGACGCCGACATCGGCGTAGTGCTCACGGCATTTCTCCCATACATATTGGCGGGCTCTAGGGTTGGTAGCGTCGTAGAACTGGCTGGGCCCCTCGAACATCATGCCGAGGTCTTCGCCGTGGTCTGCTCGCACCAGCAGATTCTTGGCCTTCATCTCTGGATAGTTTTCAGAAGTCAGTGCTATCTGCGGCCAGACTGACACCATGAGTCGGATCCCCATCTTGTGCAATTCGTTGCTCATGCTGACGGGATCTGGCCAGAATTCGTCCTCGAACCTGAAATCACCCATGTGAGGCCAATGGAAGAAGTCGATGACAATGAGGTCCAGAGGGATGTTGCGCTTTTTGAACTCTCTGGCAACCTCCAGCAATTGATCCTGGTTCCAATAGCGAAGCTTGCTCTGCCAAAATCCAAGACCCCATTCAGGCATCTGAGGAGCATGGCCGGTAGCGTCTGCGTAATGGGCCATGATAGAGCGGTAATCGGCACCGGCTGTAACCCAGTAATCAATCTGTCGAGTGCTGTCCGCCGACCATTGGGTCTTGTTTTTCCCAAAACTGACGGAACCGACGGCTGGATTGTTCCAGAGGAATCCGTATCCACAGCTGGAGACGACGAAGGGTATGGAGATTTGCGAGTTCCTATGGGCCAGTTCGAGCGTGCAGCCTTTCAGATTCATGATGTTCTGTTGATATTCACCCATGCCGTACAGACGTTCGTTTTCCGGAGGCACGAATGTCACCTTGACCTGGTGGTCGCCTCCCACGATGGGAGTGAAAGAACGCGCTCTTAAATTCAGGGAGCCGCCATCGCTCATCTCGCTGAAGAGCAGCTTGCCGTCGGTGCGCCAAAAGCTGAGCAGGCACTTGTCGGTATAACCGTTGCCTGTGTCAATGCCGCCCGAAGCCTGCGCCTTGACCATGAGAGATCCGTTGATTATGGTGGCTTGTCCCCGCTGGTCATCGATGCTTATGTTCACCGCATCGGCAGGCTCGTGGTGGTCTCGTAAAAGCGCCCAGTCCGGGTCTTCGGGTTCGTGCATCTGCGAGGATCGGACGCGTATCGAATCTGATCCCCAGGGCTCGATGCGAAGGTATTCACCGTTGCCTGTCCACTTCAGGGTTTGGCCGTCGGTGGTAAATGTTGAATGTTGCATTGATTCGGTACCCTTTCACTTGGTTGATTCACCTTTGAGATCAGTCCTTTATCGCACCTGCTGTAACTTCCGCAACGATACGTTTCTGTGCGGCCATGAGCAGTATTGCGGTTGGCACCGAAGTCAGAACAGTTGCAGCCATCAATGGCCCCATTCCGGATTCTGTGCCCTATGAAATTATAGGGACCATCGTGATGGGACGCATGCGGACCCGTCGGAATCCAGCGTTGACGAAATCATGAAGTCAGACCATGCCAAACAATGAGAACAGCGAGGTCGTCACGATGGTTGTGAATATATGCCAATGTGAAGCAGCGTAACGGCGAATGGTACAGCTGCTGTGGAATCCGCAGTGATTGGACCGGCGATGCACGCCAAAAGGCCGAGACGGGGCCATGACCGCAGACCTTGATGATTGGCACGGCAATCGGAGGACCTGGGGACGTTCGGCTTGAGCCAGAGCAAGGCCTAGGACAATCACAGCCTTCCTACCGGTCTCGTGCCTGGGCCGCTCAGTCGATCAGGCCTTCCAGCTGGCGGCGGTTGATCAGGGAGGGGATGACGCCTTCGTGGGCGACGCTGAAGCCCGCGGCCAGATTGGCGATGTGAGCGGCTTTGTCCAGGGGACATCCGCTGCACAGATAGGCGGCCAGGGCGCTGATGAAGGCATCGCTGGCACCGGTGTCATCGATTGCTCGAGTCTCGTGGGCCGGGAAGTCCTTGTGTCCGCTGGCGGTGACCAGGGTGCAGCCGTGCTCGTCCAGGGTGATGATGACCTTGCCCACCCCGCCGTTGATGAACCGTTTCGCCTTGTCTATCACGGATTCTGGTCCTGGTATCAGGGTGTTCAGCTCGTTGAGATTCGGGATCAGGATGTCGATCGAAGCCAGCAGGTCTTCAGGCAGGTGGTCGCAGGATGACGGTTTAACGATGGTGGCGGCCTGGTGGCGCTTGGCCGTTCTGCAGGCCTCGGCGACGGTGTCCATGGGGATTTCTGTCTGGATCAGGCAGTAGCCGGTGTTTCTGAAGATCTGGTCGCGCTGGGTGATGTCGTCCGGTGTCAGGGACTCGTTGGCGCCCGCCACCAGGGAGATCATCGATTCGCCCTTGCTGTCGACGAAGATATAGGCTTTGCCTGTGTCCGCTCCGGTGACCCTGCGCACGCCAGTGGCATCCACATGGGCTTGCCTCATCGTTTTGTAAATGTAGTCCGCGGCCGGATCGCTGCCGACATTGCCGATCAGGGAAACCTGATGTTGCAGCCTGGCCACGCCCACCGCCTGGTTGGTGGCCTTGCCCCCCGGCGTGGAGGCGAAGTTCCTGGTCGTGGTGGTCATACCCGCCTTGGGCAGGCTGGGGGCGGTCAGGTAGGTGTCCACGTTGATGCTGCCGACCACCACGATTTTCTTCCATTGCTGGTCCGGGGGCCGGCCGACGGTCTTCTCGCCGTCCAGGGTGAAGACGTGCTCGAAGGTCTCGCTTGGATCGGACCCATGCTCGATGGAGCGGATGATTCGTCGGCACAGGTAGGCGCCGAAATCGGCATTGCGCATCACGTAGGACGATATCTCCGGGCTGCCCGGGTAGCGCAGATGCACGTTGGTATCGTTCATCAGGGAGACCAGGGAGAGGTCCTGGGGCAGGCGGTAATGCATGGATTCGGCGAATTGAAGGAATTCCAGGGCGTGGTGGTAGTGGGATGCCACGACTCCGGTGACCTGCCGGTTCTCCAGGACCCGGGTCAGGTCCTCACCGATGGTTTCCAGGACCATGTCGGTGTGGTACTGGAGGTTGTGGTCGAACAAGCAGCGACGATAACCGTGCAGGAAGCTCTGGGTCCGTCTGCCCGGTGAGAGCAGGCAGGCGATGCTGGTGTGGTGGCGCTTGATCAGCTCTTCGGTGAGACTGTAAGCAGCCTCCTCGTAGGGCATGAGCGCGGTCCGGTCGTCTCCCAGGGGCCCAATGGTGAGTTCGGGGATCCCTCCTGCCTCGATCCTGCTTTTCAAGGCCAGGCTTGTCTGGTCGATCGGCTCCCAGACCATGCCATCCACCCGATGCTCCAGAGCGGCCAGGATGTTGCGCTCCTCCTGGTCATGATCGCCGTAACTGTTGAAGACCAGGGTGCCATACCCCGACTTCTGTGCCTGCTGGATGATCCCGTCCAAGGTGGAGTCCATGGAGATGGATGACCTCAACAGGACCCCGATTCTCCAGGTGGTGGTGCTGGGCTTGGAGGATCCGTAGGGCGTGTAGTGGTACTTCCTGACCAGTTCGAGGACCCTGTCGCGCGTGGCGGCTGTGATGCTCGCGTCCTTGTGATTCACAATCTTGGAGACCGTCGATGTGGATACGCCGGCAAGCTGAGCAATGTCCTTGATGTTCATGGGGTTTCCTGTCCTCCTCATCTCTGAAGCTCCGGCGAACGGCTTTGTCGACCTGCTGGATCTAGCGAATCAAGCTTACCTGAGGGATCGTCGTCGGAGGTTTCGCATTTGACACCCCATGCGGCTGTTGATAGTCTCTGTCAATGAAAGTTGTTTACTAAAGTGGTTTCTCAAAGCGGTGATGCGGATCTGGCTGTGAGCGACGGTCATCTGCAGAAATCGACATTCAAGGACCAAAGGCGGTACGGATTATGAGCGCGCGATCGTTGTGGAGAGGGATCACTGCGCAGTTCTCGACAAAATCCTTGGTGCTGATACCCATCGCGGTGGGCATCAACCTCATCGGCGGGACCCTGAGCTCCACCCTCAAGTTGCCGCTCTTCCTGGATATGATCGGCACCACGGTCATCGCCTGCCTGTCCGGCCCCTGGGTGGCTGCCCTGTGCGGACTGCTGACCAACGTCTTCCTCGCCTTGGTGGCCAATCCGGTCTATCTGCCCTATGCGCTCTCCAGTGTTCTGTGCGGCCTGGTGATCGGCTACATGGTCAAGGCCGGGCTCTTCAGACGGATATGGGGAGTCGTTCTGGTCTGGCTTGCCTGCGCACTGGTCAACACGGTCACCGCCTCTCTGATCACCGTCTTCGTCTACGGGGGCGCCACCGGAGTCAACGGCACCTCGGTCCTCACAGCTGCACTGGTGGTGGCTGTCAAGAACATCGTCATCTCGGTGCTGTCCTCCTCCATGCTGGAGAATCTGATCGACAAGGGAATCACCGTCCTGATCGCTTATGTGATCGTGCGACGAATCCCCAAACGCTTCCTGAGCCAGTACGCTCTGGATGGCAGCGAGGACCAGGCCGATCTGGACGATTTGGATGACCTGGATGAGGACGAAGACGAGGACGAACGCGAAGCGACTGGGGCGTCCAGTCGGGAGAGTTCGGCACGGCCGGGGAAGATCGACGGCGCGATGGAATCTGAGCGGGACCCATCGACAGGCGACCCAGCGGACTTGGACTGTGAACGTACCCAAAGGTCTGAACGCTGATGCCTGGTCCCGCGTCGAACGGCATTCCTGATTCCCCGCTGGCCCGTATGCATCCCATGGCCAAGATCGCCGGCGTGTGCTCCTTGGGCCTGGCGACCTTGGTCTGGCCGGACTTCACCCTAGGCCTGGGGATCATCGTCATGCTCTTTATCGCAGCGGCTCTGGCTCGGGTGCTTCGGCCCTTCTCCGGCGTCATGCTGGGGTTCGGCATTCCCGTTACGCTCATGCTGCTGTTCATCCAGGGGTGCTACAGCCCGAGGAATACCAGGGTCGTTCTTGACCTGGGATTCGCGCAACTGGGCCTCGAAGGCAGTCTCTATGCGGCCAAAATCGTAGTGACGCTTTTAGTCTTCCTGGGGTCCTTCTACCTGACCAATAAAACTACGTACATGGGTCGTCTGGTTGCGGCTCTGACACAGATTGGCGTTCCATCCAAGATCGGCTACCTGATTCTGGCCAGCCTCAATGTGGTCCCGCAGATGCAGCGCAGGATTGCGGTCATTGAGCAGTCCCAGCATGCACGTGGCCTGGAGACCGGCGGCAGCCTGATTTCCCGGGTGCGGGCCTTCCTGCCCTTGCTTGGGCCGGTTGTCCTTTCTTCCCTGACGGATTCGCAGGAGCGCGGGATGACCCTGGAGACCCGGGGATTCGGCATCCGGGGGGTGCGGCAGACCAGCTACCTTGAGGTGGTCTGGCGGCGCAGTGACACCGTGGTGACCATCCTGTTCACCGTGTTTTTGGTACTGGCCCTGGTGCTCGGTTGCCTCTCGCGCACTGGGCTGATCGCCCTGGCTATCCAGTGGGGAGGTCGGGCATGACCGAGGTCATACGAGTGGACGACTTCTCCTTCAGATACCGTGACGCCGATCGGACCACCTTGAAGCGGGTGAGTTTCAGCGTTGAGCAGGGCAGCTTCTTCTGTATCGTCGGAGCCAACGGGTCGGGCAAATCGACCCTGTGCAACGCCCTGGTCGGTCTGATTCCGCACTATTTCGTAGGCAAATCCAAGGGAAGCGTCAGCATCGAAGACAAGGACGTAGCCACTTCGACCATCGCCGATCTGTCCAGACAGGTGGGCCTGGTCTTTCAGAATCCCTTCAATCAGCTCTCTTATACGGCAGGGACCGTGGCCGAGGAACTGGCCTTCGGACTGGGCAATCATGGGGTTTCACGTGAAACCATGCATGCCAAGGTGGCCCGGATGGCTGCTCTTATGCATATCGAGGACCTGCTCGACAAGAACCCTCTGGAGCTTTCCGGTGGACAGGTGCAGAGGGTAGCCCTGGGCTCGACCTTGATCATGGAACCGGACATCCTGGTTCTGGACGAATGCACGGCCCAGCTGGACCCGCTTGGCAGCGAGGAAATCTTCGACATTGTCAAGCGGCTCAACCAGGAGGGGATCACCGTAGTCATGGTCGATCACGATATGGAGCGGGTCGCCAGATGCGCTGATCAGGTCATGGTCCTGGGGGCAGGCCGGGTCCGCGCTTTGGGTACACCCGAGGAGGTCTTCACTGATCCCGAGGTGGAGAAGTGGGGGATTGACATTCCGGATTATGTCAAGCTTGCCAGGGGTCTGGAGGACGCAGGATTCGATCTGGCAGGTCTGCCCGTACGCGAGGACCAGGCGGTACGCATGATTCGGGAGGCGCTGCGATGAGGATTGACCTGGAGCATCTGGAGTACGTCTACCCGCATGGCCATCGTGCCCTGGACGGAGTGAACCTGACCCTCGAAGGTGATCGGCCCGTGGCGCTGATCGGTCAGAACGGTGCTGGCAAGACCACCCTGGCCAAGCATCTGAACGGCATCATTAGACCGACCGGCGGACGGGTTTTGATTGACGGCGTCGATCTGGCCACGGCGGACACGGCCCAGTGGGCCCGGAAGGTGGGGTACGTCTTTCAGAACCCCGACGATCAGCTCTTTCTGGACAGCGTGCGCAAGGAATTCGAGTTCGGTCCCCGGCAGCTTGGGTTCGACCAGGATCTGATAGAGCGACGCATGGAGCAGGTGGCTGGGTTGGTGGGCCTGGCGGACCGGCTGGACGATCATCCTTTCGACCTGAGCCCCACCGAGAAGAAGTTCTGTGCCATCGGCTCCGTCCTGATGATGGATACGGGTGCTGTGGTTTTCGATGAGCCCACATGCGGACAGGACAAGTTCGGCAATGATCGGCTGGCTGCCATCATCGCCCGTCTGCGGGATCAAGGCAAGCTCTGCATCACGATTTCCCATGACATGAAGTTCGTCACCCGCAACTTCCCCAGGGTTGTGCTCATGCAGCATGGCCGGGTCCTGTTGGATGGCAGTCGCGAGGAGGTCTTCGCCCGGGAGGATGTGCTCAAGCAGGCCTATGTGACACCTCCGCCCATCACCCGTGTGGCCCGGCAGGTCGGCCTGCATGGCCCGGTCTTCACCGTCTCTGCCTTTGTTGATGCAGCCCGGCGGGCCAGAGCAGGGGCAGGAATTTGAGTTTGGATACGACACGAGGAAAAGGAGTGAAGCAATGACCAAACCTCTGATCATCGACACAGACCCCGGCATCGATGATGCTGCGGCCATCACGATGCTGGTCGACGAGCCCGGCTTCGACATCAGACTGATAGCTTCGGTGTCAGGCAATGTGGGCATCGGGCACACCACCAACAATGCCCTGAAGCTGCTGACCTTCCTGGGCAGGCGTATTCCCGTGGCCCGAGGCGCTGCGGCCCCGCTCATGCGAGACAACAGGTTCGCCACCGAAGCCCACGGCAAGTCGGGGATGGGGTCATTCGTCTTTCCCGATCCGGACGACAGCCTGTTGACCGAGAACAATGCGGTCCTGGAGGAGCGGCGGGTGCTCCTGGAGAGCGATGAGCCAGTCACTATCCTGACCCTGGGTCCTCTGACCAACATCGCCCTGCTGTTGGCCACCTTCCCGGAGGTCAAGGACCACATTGATCGGATCGTCATGATGGGAGGCTCCACCGGACGCGGCAACATCGGGGTTTATGGCGAGTTCAACATTTCCGTCGATCCTGAGGCTGCCAAGATGGTCTTCCGCAGTGGGCTGCCTGTGACCATGGTCGGCTTGGACATCGGCCGCAAGGCCCATCTGGTGGCCGGCGACCTGGACGATCTGGACGCAGCCGGCGAAGTGGGCGGTATGGTCGCCTCCCTCTTCCGGTCCTACGATGGCGGACACATCGAGGAGGGGATCAAGATGTATGATCCCTCTGCCGCCATGATCCTGCTCCAGCCCGACCTGTTCACCATGCGCGAGGCCTTTGTGGATGTCGAGATCTCCAGCCCGCTCACCTTGGGCGCCACGGTGGTCGATTACGACGGCATCCTGGGGGGCAAGGCCAACGCCAGTGTCTGCGTGGACGTGGATGTGGACGGATTCCGCTCCGCCTTTGTCGACAGGGTCGGCCGGGTCAGCCGCCAGTAGCTTCCGCATTGAGAAGAACCGAAAGGAAACTAAGGAAAAAATGAGTGAGTCAACTGTCTCCGAGGAGCAGAAGAACGGCATACCCGTTCCCGAGGAGGGGACTCCCGAGTTCGCGAAAATGAACAAGATGGCCCGCGTGGCCATCCCGGTGGTCCTGATCATCTTCACCCTGGGCGTGCTCCAGCAGCAGGCCTTTGGCATGATCTACGTGAACATCGGCAAGCAGCTCAACCAGGCCAATCTGGCTCCGCTGATCACCTCCCTGCCGGGCATCATCCTGGGAATCGTCTGCGTCATCTACGGCTCCCTGGGCGATTTCGTCTCCCTGAAGAAGATGATGATCCTGGGCACGATCGTCTTCGTGCTGGGGTCGATTCTGGGGTGCTTCGGCACTTTCAGCATCTGGATCGTCATCGCGGCCCGCGTGGTGCAGTCGGCCGGCTGGCAGGTTTCCGGATCCATCTTCCTGGTTCTGGTCTCCAAGTATGTGGAGAAGAAGAAGCGCGTGCTCTGGTACGGCGTCTTCGTCGCGGTCTTCCGCTTCGCCGCCGCCCTGGGCGTCTTCCTGGCCGGCTACATGACCCTGCTTGACTGGCGCTGGCTCTTCGGCGTGGGTATCCTGGCCGTCTTCTTCATTCCCGTCCTGGCCAAGAACCTGCCCGACCAGCATGCCGCTGGCGTCAAGATCGACGGAATCGGCTTCACGCTGATCGGACTGTTCGCCGCTTCGGTGACCATGTTCTTCACTGATATCAACTGGGGTTGGGGCATCGCCTGCATCGTGACCCTGGTGGCCTTCCTGGTCTATGTCAACAAGGCCAGCAACCCCTTCATCACTCCGAAGATGCTGACCAACCCGGCCTTCGCCATGACCATGACCGTCATCTTCGTCGGCTACTTCTTCAGCTATACCCTGAACGCCGGCGTCAACGCCATTGGCCTGAACGTCTACGGCATCGACTCCTCCAAGGTCTCCAACCTGCTGGTCTGGTCCATCATCCTGGCCGGCATCATGGGATTCGCTGCCGGGCCGATCATCCAGAAGATCGGGCGCAAGGCTTCGGTCATCCTGGCTCTGGCCTGCATGGGCGGCGGTCTGATCGCCATCGCCTTCCTGATTCCTGCCGGTAAGATCTGGGCCCTGGCTGTGGCGCCCTGCATCTACTACTTCGGCACCTCCTTCTTCTACCAGCCCATCGTTGACACCGCGACCCTGACCGTGGCTCCTGAGGAGTCCGGGCGCGTGCTCGGCTTCAACGACCTCCTGCAGGCCATCACCGGCTCCATCGGCGTTGCCCTCTTCGGCCAGCTCATGGCCAACGGATCCATGGGTTCGGGCAGCCTGGCCGGCACTGCGCAGGGCCTGGCTTCGACCTACGCCAATGTCTTCATGATCGGCGGCGTGATCATCCTGCTGGGCTTGGTGCTCTTCATCTGCTCCATGAAGATGATCTACAGCCACTCCCGCGTGGCTGAGGATGAGGACTGATCTTCTAAGCTGCTAATTGAGAGAACCGGGTCCCGGGTTTGCCCCTGGCCCGGTTCTTTTGATATGAAAGTATGGGATGGAACTGCGAGCAGGACTTTCGCGACATCGCGGATTGAGTTTCTGCTGCTCCACAGCGACCCCGTCATCGTAGCCGGTCAGGACATCTCGCTGCGTCCCTGACGCCAATACCCCATGAAAGAGACGTTGCGCCGGTCCATTCCCCGGTCTCTGACCAGCATGCGCCTCAGTTCGCGGACGGTGGCTGCCTCCCCCGCAATCCAGGCGTATAGGTCGTCGGAATGAATGGAGGCATCCGCCTGGGCGGCATTGGCAGTCTCCCAGAGCAGCTCTTTGTCGATATCGATCTCTGTGAATTCCTTGGAAGATTTAGCGGCCGTAGCCGATATAGACGAATGGATTGGCAGGTCCTCCAAGAGGCTGCGCATGGCTTTGATAAGGGCATGTCCATGCCCGGATTCGTCGCAGGTAGTCCATATGACGCGGATTCCTTCGTGCTCGGGCAGCGGAAGACGATCCTCTTCGGTCGGGATCTCGATCACCGCCGCCCCGTCGCCCTGCCAGTGGTCCCGGATCAGGCTGTCCATTATGGCGGCGATGGCCGGTACCGCCGTTTCGTCGCCCACCAGGAGAAGATGCCTGGATTGGCCTGGGTAAAAGTCCATCCCCGCGACCGGACCTCCTGCCTGTGCGTTGGGACCGATGATGATGGCTTGGTCGCCAGGTCTGGCAGCCTCTGCGAAGGCTCCTGCAGGTCCGGCATGATCGTGGATGACGAAGTCCACATCTATTTGCTCGCTCTCGGGTCTGACCTTGCGAACCGTATAGGTGCGCAGAGGATTGCGGCTCTCTGCGGGCAGGGTCCTCCACTGTTGGTACCAGGCAAGCGGATCTTCAGGGGTCGCCTCGAAGAAGGAAGGGGGCGGCACGGATCCGTCGGGGAGAGGCAAGAGGATTTTGATTCGCTCATCGTAGCCCGCGTCTGCAAAAATCCTCAGATCCGGTCCCTGGAAGACGATCCGCTTGAAGTGGGGCGAGAGCGTTTCCGCTCTGGCTACGGAGACACGGAAGGGAATCAAGGGTACAGGATGATTGGTGGCTTGTTGTTCCATGGCTGGCTCTCTTTCGGTTGGGGTTTATGGGTTGACCGTGGTGTCGGGCTGTAGGCGCTCGGGTTGTGGTGGTTTGAGACTTTGTGGTTTGAGGTTTTGCGGTTCGGGAGGTCGGGGTTGGGGACGTTGGGGTAAGCGATGTGGGGAGCGGGACGAGAGGTTTTACATCATTGGACTATCTGGTGTCATCCTGCCGAGTCATCCCAGTGTACGTGTGCATTACAAGCCCCGCCAGAGTGGGCTTGGAGACTATGGAGGGGTGCCGGGGTCATCAAGGGGGCGCCGGTGGTCCCATCGGTCACCACGGTGGATGCGATGTCGAATACCTTGCTGACCAGGTTCTCGGTCATGACCTCATCGGGAGCGCCCAAAGCGACCCTCCTGCCATCCTTGATGGCCAGGATCCAATCTGAATATCTGGCGGCCATGTTCAGGTCGTGGAGAACCATGACCACTGTGACTCCCTCCTGCCTGTTCAGGGTGCTCAGCAGGTCAAGTACCTCAAGCTGGTAGGCGATGTCGAGATAAGTGGTCGGTTCGTCAAGAAGGAGTATGTCGGTCTGCTGGGCCAGGGTCAAGGCGATCCAGGCGCGCTGGCGTTGGCCTCCGGACAGACGGTCGATTGGGCATCCAGCCATATCGGTCAGTCCGGTCAGGGCAAGGGCCCGTTCCACCGCCTTTTCATCCTTGGTCGTCCACCGCTCGACGAAGTGGTGGTGGGGGTATCGGCCGCGAGCGACCAGATCGGCGATGGTGATGCCTGCGGGTGCTGACGGGTTCTGCGGCAGTAACCCCAGAATCGTTGCAACCTTGCGGGTGGGCATGTTGGTGATGGGCTCTCCGTCCAGCATGACGGCCCCCGAGGCAGGTTTCAGTATCCTGGCCATGGCCTTGAGGAAGGTTGATTTTCCGCACCCGTTGGGTCCGATGATGGACCCCATCGTGTGTGGGGGTATATCCAGACTCAGGTCCTCGATGACCGTACGCCCGCCATAGGTGAGGCGAAGGTGCGAGGCGGTCAGCCTATGTGAGCTGCTCCAGGAGTCGCCTGCTGGGGGTGATGCCATGATGTTCAGAGCTCCTGTCTGCGGGTCATGAGGACCATGATCGCGATGAGGACGGGTCCGCCCACAATGCTGGTGACGATGCCGACCGGCACCTGGGTCGTGGGCAGATGCTGGGCGACGATGTCCGACCCAAGAACCAGGCAACCTCCCACCAGACCCGACTGGATAAGGGCCGATGCTCCCCGACCGACCAGGACCGTGGCGATGGGGCCGGAGAGGAACGAAACGAAGGAGATGGGACCAGTGGTCGCCGTTGCGACGGCCAGGAGCAGCACACCCACGATGATCACCTCGAACTGGACACGGCTTACCCTGACTCCCAGTCCGGCGGCCATCTCAGGTCCCAGCTGTAGGGTGCTGACATTCCTGTCGAGTGCCAACAAGAGCATGGTGCCGACCAGGGTTGCTGCTGCCAGTATCGGCAGATCGGTCCACTGGGCATCGGCCAGGCTGCCCGTCAGCCATCGGGTTGCTGTCTGGATGTCCCATTGGTCGCTGCGGATCATCAGCCAGGAGCCCAGCGCGTTGAACCCTGCGGCCACTCCGATGCCGATCAGTATCAGCCGGGTCGGATCAAACGAACCGCGCCAGGCAAGTGCCATGACCAGGAGGGCTGTCAGGAGACCTCCCATGACCGCCAGGCAGGCCAGTGGCATGCCCGACAGACCCAATATGACAATGCCGAAGATCGCGGCCGTGTTGGCTCCGTCCGTAATGCCGATGATGTCCGGACTGGCCATCATGTTGCGCAGGAGATGCTGAAAACCAGTCCCGGCCATGCCGAACGCCATGCCGGCGACACAGCCGATCAGCGTCCGGGGCATGCGCAGCTGGAGAATCACGAATCTGGTGCCTTCGTCTGACCGCCCCCAAACCGCTCCAATCAGGTCGTTCATGGAGTATGCGCGGTGCCCCAGAACCAGGTCGGACAGCGCGAGAGCAACCAGGAGCAGCACAAGCAGAATGGTGACTGCCAGTGAACGAACGGTATGGGTCCGTCGTATCCGTTGCAGGTCGGTCATCGCATCGGGTTTACCCGAATCATGCAGGAGGCAAGCATCCATGCCTATACCTCTGCGGTTCTTCTGCGCCAGGCCAGAATCACGAACACGGGAGCCCCAATCAGTGCCGTGACGATGCCGACCTCCACATCGGATGGACGGGTGATTATCCTGCCCACCACGTCGGCGCCAACCACCAGGAGGGGGCCGATGAGGATGCTCAGGGCCATGATTCGCCTGTAGTCGGGGCCTATGAGCAGTCGTGCCACATGGGGGACCACCAACCCGACGAAGCCGATTGGACCCGCCAGTGCCGTACAGGAGGCGCAGAGGAGTATCGCCGCAAGCCAGGCCAGGCTGCGGACACGTCCGACGTGCATGCCCAGTCCCTCAGCCATCTGGTCCCCCAGGGTCAAGGCGTTGATTCCGGGTGTCAGGCAGAAGGCGAGTATCAGTCCAAGAGCAAGAAGAGGGATGACCGGCATCATGAGGTCGAACCGGGCGCCCGAGATTCCGCCCACCTGCCAGAAGCGATATGAGCTGATGACATTGACACGCGGCAGGAGGATGGCGGAGGTAAGGGACCCCAGTACCGAGCTGATCACGACACCGGCCAGGGTCAGCCGCAGTGGAGAGGGGCCGGATGGGCCCAGGGAGCCTATGGCCCAGACGACCAGCGCGGTTGTTGCACTGCCCAGCAGTCCCACCCAGACATACTGGGCCGGGGTCGATAGGGAGAAGAAGGCCATGTAGCAGACGATCGCCAGGGCCGCCCCCGTATTGAACCCCAGGATCGACGGGTCCGCCAGTGGATTGCGAGATATGCCCTGCATCAGGGTCCCGGCCACCCCGAGCCCGGCACCGACCAGGAGGCCGAGGACGGTGCGGGGGATTCTCAGGCGGATGGCCGAGACCGCGATGTCATCCGAGGAGGCGGACAGGGCATGGAGGATGTCGGAAGGACTGACGGAACGGGAGCCGAAGACCAGGGACAGGGCGCAGACCATGACCAGGCAGGCCGCCAGGATCAGCTCGGGCAAGACCATGGATCCGGTTCCCTTGCCATGCATGACGGCCTGCCGAGTGTCAGGGCGCGGTGTCATTGCTGGTTGCATATCGGCACCCCTTATCCCTCTTTCATCCCCTCACCTGATGCCTGAATCAGACCTTGGAGGCAGCCTCGCCCAGAAGTCCGGCGTAGGTGTCGGTCGTCTTCTGGATGGACAGGGCAGAGGGGTCGAGGGCATTGGCCATCTCGCTGTCATTGTCGATGACCACGACGGACCCGCGCTCAACTGCGGGAATCTTGGAAAGAAGGGGGTCCTTGCGCATCGCTTCAAGCAGGTCGGGGGTGCCGTAGGTGACGATGATGTCGACGTCCTTGTATCTGTCGGCGTGCTCGGAGGAGATCTCCTTGTAGAAGTCCTTGGTGCTCTTGGTATCCTCCTTAATGGATTCCGGAGTCTCCAGGCCCAGGTCGTTCAGGAATTGCGGCCGGGCGTCGGAGGTGGTGTAGACGCTGAACTTGGAGAGCTTGGAGGCATCGAAGTACATGACTGCCGCGGTCTTCCCCTTGATGGCCGAGTTGGCCTCGGCTGCCTTTGCGATGCGCTCCTCCAGGTCGGCTATCAGATTCTTGCCCTTTTCGGGTTCTCCGATGGCCTGGGCGGTGGCGGTGATGACCTTGCGCCAGGGGTCGCCCCAGGCAACCTTCTGGTATGCGATGGTGGGCGCGATCCTGCTCAAGGTGTCGTACTGCTTCTTGGTCATGCCGGAGAGCAGGCCGATGATCAGATCGGGCTTGGATGCGGCGATGGCCTCGACATCGATACTGTCTGATTCGTCATGCAGCTTGGGCATATCCGCCTTGTCCACATGCATTTCGTCCAAGGCATCCTTGGTCCAGGTCAGGTATCCGCCATCCACGGTCTTGCCGAAGGCGTTCTTCTGGATACTGACCGGCACAACTCCCAGGGCCAGGAGATTGTCGGGAGTGGCCCATCCGACGGTGGCGATGCGCTTGGGCTTGGAGGGTATGGAGGTGGTGCCGTAGACGTGATCGATCTTGACGGGGAAGGAGCCTTGCCCTTCCGTGGCCTTTGACTCGCTGGACGGACCTGCCTGCGAGTCCGATCCGCAGGCACCCAGGAAGAACAGGGCGCTTGCCAGCACCAGGATGACTGCGATAGTGCGCTTGAATAGAGTGAGGGAGAGGAGTGGTCGAATGTGCATGTGGTTCCTTTGATCGTGCTGTCTAATTGGCATGGTGCACCAGAGCCAGGTACCAGATGTAGCATCGGCACGATGGGAAGAAAAGAGTTGATTTCCTTGGTTGCTTGTGTTAAATGAATCATTCGCAAAGACAATAGGCGAATACCGACCGAATATATCTGTGATCAAGAGCATGGATATTCTAATGAACGTGGGGCTCTTCGTTACTCCGTATATGATTTCCAATCACTTCAGTGTGACTTAGAGAAATGCTGACGGATCCTACAGAGATTCCAGGTGGAAAATCAATGGGAACGGTGCTCGGCGGGAAGGATATGCCGCCGAGCACCGTCGAATATCAAGGTCTTTCAGGAAGGTTGAACTTTAACTGTGTCCCAGGTCCACAAAGCGTTCAAAGAAGGATACAAGCTTATCTATCACTCGCTGTTTCTGCTCCTGGTATCCGCCGGTTGGTGTGAACCTGGAGGTGGGCGGCATGATCTGAGTGATGGCGGTGCCGCCTGTCTGTAGGTCCCCGTTTTCGAAGGCTTGATGCATGAACCGCTCTGTGGATTCAGGTTTCAGATGCTCTTCGTCAATAATGCTGGTGAGCTCCTTTTGCTGCTGCTGAGAAATGAACTGTTGCCATTGTTCCTCCACTGTTCCGGTTATGGAGACGGTGTCCACAAACCGCTCAATCAGATCGCGCTTGTCGCGCAAGGTGGGGCTGGCGCTTACCGCTTTAGTTATAGTGGTGCGTAGTTCTTTGTCTTCGCCGCTGCTGTGATTCTTGCGGTACTTGTCGACCAGCATAAGGATGTAATCGACATTGATTTCAACTTGCTTGACCAGTTCGATTTCAAAGTTCAGATCATCATTAATGGTCTCTCTGTCAGCTTTCTTCTTGCTCCGATAATCGGCATATAGATCCAGGTAAATGTCTAGGTAGTCCTGGTATTGCATGGCCGAGAGTATTTCGTGGCCCTCGAATTCATCGAAGCTATCGAGTATGTTCTTACGGCTTAGAATGTCGCCAAACAGGATAATAAAATCCTTCTGTGCTTCTTCACCAGTTATTTGTCTGCCTGTTGGATAGGATTCAAGCAGTTGCGTGACTTTGACCTGATACTGGTCATAATAGTAACGATATGGTTTTAGTACTGCGGTGCCCTGAACATCTTTGTTGCCATATAATTCCAGAGCTTCGTTGGTCTGCTGTTCCAGATTTCTGAAAGAGACGATGTTGCCATAGGTTTTTATGGAGTTTAGTATTCTGTTTGTGCGCGAGAAGGCCTGAATCAGCCCGTGCATTCTCAGATCTTTGTCGACAAAGAGAGTGTTAAGTGTAGTGGCATCGAAGCCTGTCAAAAACATGTTCACTACAATGACCATGTCAATCTCGCGGTTTTTCAGCCGCATGGATAGGTCCTTATAGTAGTTTTGGAACTTGTCAGCACTGGTGTCGTAGCTCGTATGGAACATGTCGTTGTAATCAGCGATCACGTCTTCTAAAAAGTCTCTATCTTCGTTGTCCAAGTAATCCGTTGTGAAATCTTCATCATCTAATATCCCATCGGATTGAGCTCTATTGGGCGAATATGAATAAATCATCCCAATCTTGAGTCGTTGGTCAGGCGCCAGATCAGCTTGTTGGTGCTGGAATTCGATGTAGTAACGCTTGGCGGCTTCTATGGACGCTGTGGCAAAGAGAGCGTTGAATCCTTTCACTCGCCGTGGCTTCTTGATTTCTTCAGTTCCGCGAGGGGATTTCACTACTTCGGCAACATTGGTTACCGTCGTATGCTGATAGCTGTCTTGTCGGCGTGTTTTCTGTGCGAAGTGTTCAAGTGTGTATTTGACTATCTGATAGATACGGCGATTATCCAGCAAGGCTCGTTCAGTATCGATTCCTGAGACCTTATCGTCGGTTACATTACCGACCTCTACACTGTTTAGATAATCGATCCGGAAGGGCAGGACATTCTTGTCTCGGATAGCGTCAACGATGGTATAAGTATGCAATCTATCGCCGAAGACTTGTTCGGTAGTTCTCAACTGCGAGTTACCTTCGGATTGCGTATTCGCTGCGAAGATTGGGGTTCCGGTGAAGCCAAAAAGATTGTATTTCTTGAAGGAGTCCGTAATGAGGCTGTGCATGCCGCCGAATTGGGACCGATGACATTCGTCAAAAATAATAACGACATGCTGCTGATAAACAGGATGTCCAGGATTATTCTGGACAAAGTTTGACAGCTTTTGGATGGTGGTGATGATGATGCGGGCATCAGGGTCCTCCAGCTGTCGTTTTAGGATTTTGGTGGAAGTATTCGAATTAGCTGCGCCCTTCTCGAAGTTGTCATATTCCCTCATGGTCTGGTAATCAAGATCCTTGCGATCAACTACGAAAAGCACCTTGTCCACATCTTCCATCTGTGTGGCTAACTGGGCGGTTTTGAAGCTCGTGAGGGTCTTGCCGGAGCCGGTGGTATGCCATATGTATCCACCGGCTCTGACCGTTCCCAGCGTATGAGCATTGGTCGAGACTAATATCCTTCGCAGGATTTGTTCCGTAGCCGCAATTTGGTAGGGCCTCATCACCATCAATGTTCCATCTACTGTAAGAACACAGTAGCGTGTCAGGATATTTAGAATAGTGTGCTTGGCAAAGAATGTGCGGGTGAATGCTCTTAGATCCAATATCGGTTCGTTGGTGGCATCAGCCCAAAAGCTAGTAAACTCATAGCTGTTCGAGGTCTGGCGCCTGGTCCTTCTCTTCTTGCTTTGATACCCTATCTGGGCAATGTGTCTCTGACGTGTGGTATTGGAATAGTACTTAGTTAAAGTTCCATTGCTGATGACAAACAGCTGCACATACTCGAACAAGCCGGAATCAGCCCAAAAAGATTCGCGCTGATATCGGTTTATTTGATTGAAGGCTTCACGGATACTAACACCTCGGCGTTTGAGCTCTATGTGGACCAGTGGCAGGCCATTAACTAAAATAGTCACGTCGTACCTGTTCGAATATGTGGTACTGCCGCCCTGGGCCTCACTGGGGACTGCATATTGGTTGATCACCTGGAGCACGTTGTTGTGAATATCCTTTTTGTCAATCAAAGCGATGTTCTTAGTACTACCGTCGTCACGGCGAAGTGCCTGGACATAATCTTTCTGTATACGGTATGTTTTCTCGGCGATACCATCGTTGCTGTTGGAGATGGAGGTTGTGAAGAACTGATCCCATTCCTGGTCGGTGAATTTGATGTGATTCAGATCTTCAAGTCTGGATCGGAGATTTTCAATAAGATCCCGTTCAGTATGTATTTGTACATATTCGTATGCCTGGGATTCAAGGAGTTGAATAAAATCTCGTTCAAGATCCGCTTCAGACTGGTATCCGGCTTTGTCAGAGTTTGGTGCCTCGTATCTTGCGATGACTGTGCTTTCCTCGGACATAGCGATAGGACTGTATGCAGATGCGTCTAAGTTACTCATGCGTGTAACTCCCTAAAAGTCAAAAGTTGATTACGGTAATACTCATACTGTTTATGGCGAGCTTCGATTTCGTCTAGAAGTGATGTGGTTGATCGATTAATCAGGGAATGAAACTGTTCAAGTGTTGATGCGATGGCTGCTTGTCTTTCAAGCGACGGAACGGGAACTAATATTCTGGCCATATTTTTGCCCGAGACGCGGCGCACTTTGGTGCCGGTAATAAAAGGAACTTTCTGCTTTTGGAATATGGAACTTGAGAAAAGAAAGGCAGCATATAACGGATTAAGTCGATGTCTGAATATATAAGCATCTCCACTGACCGCGGCGCTCTCCTGGCCCATCCAAGCTATGGCCTTGCAAACATCCTGATCATTTTCACTTGTTGTAGCTATCACAAGATCGCCGGGCTTTGCTTGACGTAATTTCATTGCAAGTGAGTCCGATATAAATGATTTGGTTGTTGTGGTTTCAATGTCATAATCTGTATAGATTTGCCCGTAGTGGATGCAACTGTGTCCGGTGGTAGTGAAGTCTTTTTTTTGCAATCCCTGACCACGGATAAACGTACCAACCTTTCCTAAAGGAATGGTTCCCACCAATTTAGATTCTCTGATGAATATTGAATCTTTGTAATGTGCATATTGGAGTAATCGTGCATCAAGTTCCTTTTCTAATTCATTCTCTAGCTCATTTTCAAGGGAAGTGAATGATTCTAGAATCCGTACAATAGCTTTTTGCACAGGCATCGGAGGAATAGGAAAACGGAATTGCCTAAATTTAGACATAATCACACTAGAAAAGCTGGATGTCGTTGTATTCTTCATGCACCATTTATCAAGTATGAACCCGTAGTAATAAGCAAATTTCATGTCGATCATTTTTCGGAATTTTGGTTTCAAAGTTAAAGAGGTAAATCGCTGATTTGAAAGATACGGTACAGTAATCAGCGCGTGTGCTCCTATTGTCGCGCTGGTTGCGACAATTAGAGAATTAGCAGGGAATACCGTCCCGCCTTTTATTGCTGTTCGGGAAACAGATTGGATCGCATGGTCCAATACTCCTCCGTTTTTCCGGATGTCTTCCATGCGAAACCATGGGACTGTATCGGTTCCATTCCAATAGTCAGGATTTGACTTCGAAGGGGTATACCCATTGCGAAGGGTAAAGATTTCATCAATTGAATAAAAGGGTACTTCCTCGGAGCGTTTTTCTTGAATCAATTGCGTATCTGTAGTCATATTTAAACCTTGCTGCTTGTCTAAGTGCGCAAATTTTGAAGCTTGTTTTAATGCCATGACTAGTAATTCACTAATTAAGCAGTTGCTCTTGCGTGGGTAGCATGTGATGGGACGCTTTGTGATTTCAATGAATTTGCTTTCATGGGAGAGGAGTAGCTATCTTTCCCATTCCTGTCCTCTAGGTTGTTTACAATAGCGTCGATTTGTGTTCTTAACTCTTGTTGACGTCTTACTGTATCGTCAATCAGTCTGTTGATTTTATGAATGTCAACTGCTTCATCAGCGGATGCGGGTTGTACATAGCTGGAAACTGAGAAATTATATTCATTTTCGCTAACGTCTGAATTTGCAACCAATCTAGCTCGGTGATCAGCATCTTTGCGTTGTCTATACCAGTTCAAAATTTTTTGACGGTTAGCTTTAGCAAGTTTATTTTTGTTGCCTGAGTGCACGAATTGATCTGAGGCATCTATAAACAGAATGTTGTTATCTGTTTTGGACTTCTTCAGTACTATTATGCAAGTTGCGATCGTGGTGCCGAAGAATAGATTCGGTGGGAGTTGGATTATGGCATCTATATAATTATTAGTTATTAAGTATTTTCTGATCTTTCGCTCGGCGCCACCTCGATAAAGTACTCCTGGGAATTCGACAATGGCTGCTGTGCCATCTTCAGCCAGCCAGGAAAGAATGTGCATGGTGAATGCCAGATCCGCTTTGGATACTGGTGCTAGCACGCCCGCTGGTGAAAACCGCGCGTCATTAATGAGAGTCGGGTTGTTTTTGCCATCCCATTTAGTGGAATAAGGTGGATTGGATACTATGGCCTCGAAGGGCTCTTCATTATCGTATGCAGGTGATGTCAGAGTGTCCCCATGAGCTATGTGAAACTTCATATAGTTCACATTGTGCAGGAACATGTTGATTCTTGCCAAGTTATATGTGGTGGGGTTAATTTCCTGGCCGAAGAACCCCTGCTGCACGTTACCTTCACCTAGTACTTTATTGAACTGAAGCAGAAGGGAGCCGGATCCGCAGGCTGGGTCATATACCTTGTTGACATGGGTTTTGCCGACTACTGTGATTCTGGCCAGCAGTTCCGAGACCTCTTGGGGGGTAAAGAATTCACCGCCGGATTTTCCTGCTTGAGAAGCATACATATTCATCAGAAATTCATAAGCATCACCAAAGGTGTCTATCTGAGTATCGTCGTCAAACCCCAGCTGCATGTCACCAATAGCTGTCAGCAGTCTGCTGAGCTTTTTGTTACGCTCAGCCACAGTAGGACCCAGCTTGTTGCTATTGACGTCCAAGTCATCAAAAAGCCCCCTGAAGTTATCCTCGCTAGCCGTTCCTAGGGCCGATTTTTCAATATTCTTAAATACGCTCTCCAGAGTCTCATTCAGATTCTCGTCTTGAGTAGCATTGGCTTGCACGTTGACAAACAGATCAGAAGGGAGGATGTAAAAACCCTTTTCTGCGACCGTGTCGTCGCGTCCAAGTTCTGCCTGTTCGTCGGATAGCTGTGCATAATCGAAATCGCTATTGCCCGCTGCGTGTTCAGCTGCATTAAGATAGTCTGTCAGATTTTCGGATATGAAGCGGTAGAAGAGCAGCCCAAGGACATAGGATTTGAAGTCCCAGCCGTCCACAGAGCCCCGTAATTCATTTGCCATTTTCCAGATAGTCTTGTGTAATTCCGCTCGTTGGATTTCCCTGGTATCTGCCATTCCATGTGCTCCTTGTGCTCCTGCATGTGCGATATCAAACAGGCAGATCATGCTGCTGGACGGACCGCACATATTTATAGTCTCAGTATATGGTTATCGATCAGGACAGAGAACAGCCAAATTAACCAGTCGGGTAAAGTCCGCAGGCATAGGGCGACCGCATCAACTGGTTGATGGTATAAGACTATGTTCAGGCACGTTTACCTTTATCTTTCTTTATTTTCGGTCTTTAGTCTGGCTCCTGCCATACGGAAACGGAGAGGAGCCGATCATGCATTACATATTACGGACCGAGGGGCTGACCAAGGTCTTCGGCCATGGGCAGCGGGCCGTCGACCAGGTGTCCCTGCATGTACCCGAGGGCGGAGTCTACGGGCTTCTGGGCCCCAATGGGGCTGGCAAATCCACCACTCTGAAGATGGTCACAGGCATGCTGCGCCCTAGCGGCGGGTCCATGATCCTGGATGGACACCCTTGGTCGCGCCGGGACCTTTACGACATCGGTGCTCTGATTGAGCAGCCGCCCGTCTACCCCAACCTGACGGCCCGCCAGAACCTCAAGGTGCGCACCACCCTGTTTGGCCTGCCTGATGAGCGGATCGACCAGGCGCTCTCCATTGCCGGACTTGTCGATACGGGCTCCAAGAAGGCTGGGCAGTTCTCCCTGGGCATGAAGCAGCGCCTGGGGATAGCCAACGCCATCCTGACCAAACCTCGGCTGCTGATCCTGGATGAGCCCACCAACGGGCTGGATCCGCTGGGCATCGAGGAGCTGAGAGGGATGATCCGCAGTTTCCCCCAGCAGGGGATGAGCGTGATCGTCTCCAGCCATATCCTCTCCGAGGTGTCGGTCCTGGCGGATCACATCGGCATCATCGCCGACGGCCGCCTGGCCTACGAGAATGAGCTGCATGCCGGGGAGGACCTGGAGGGGCTGTTCATGGATGTGCTCAGGAGGTCGCGATGAGCAGCAGGAACCTTGAAGAACTGACCCAAGATAATGTGGCTGCATCAGGCGACCAGATCGGGACGCGGGTCAGGGCCGGAGGCATCCCCTTCGGCAGGATCCTGGCAGTAGAGATCATGAAAGGTCGGTCGGCCGCGCCGAGGCGTATGGCCCTGGCCTTTCCTCTGGTGCTCATTATCATCATGGCTGTCCTCGTGTTCGGACTGCATGTCTGGTCGCCCTCTTCGGTCAACTACTGGTATGTCCTGCTCCTTCCAGCCATGGCTGCCCTGATGAGCGCCGCCGTGGCCAGCATCGACGCAAGGCAGCAGTGGAGGACGACCCTGGCCCTGCCCGCCGCGCCCATTCTGGTTTGGTGGGCCAAGATCGTCTACTGCCTGTTCCTGGTCGGCGTCGCCACCCTGCTGGCTCTGGGCCTGCCGGCGCTCATGATCGCCATCTCTGGAGTCGAGGGGCCCTCTCCGGCTGATTTTGTCATCAGCGCCCTGATGCTGGTCCTGGCCTGCTCCTGGATGATACCGGCGGGATTGGCGCTGACCGCCAGATTCGGCATCCTGATCGGATTCGGCCTGCCTTATATGGCGGACCTGCTGGTCTCGACAACCTTCTGGGGAAACCAACGGCTATGGCCCTTCCTGCCGCCCTCCGCCATGATCAGCCTGCCAGTGCCTTTCATGACGGTCATGCCCGATGGCGTGCCCCTGAAAATCGAGAGCAGTAGTCCGATCAAGACCGCACTGTCCGTCTTCGGCGGTCAGAGCCTGACGGCGCTGGCGGTCTGTCTGGTCTGGTTCCTGCTCCTGTCCCTCCTGACGGGAATCTGGTTCTCGCATAAGGAGGCCGACTGACATGACCGTGCACTACAGACGCGCCGCCAGACAGACCGTTCCGACCAGGCAACCCAGGACAACCATCTGCCGGGCCATAGTCTCGGAGGCCGGACGGCTGCGCGGATCAGCGCTCATCCCCATCCACGCCGTCTGCGGGCTGGCGGCCGGGATCGCCTGCGGCGCCTACTTCGTTGCAGCCCCTTACGACCCCGGGTTCGGGACCGATGCCTTCTTCCAGATTCTGGGTGCCTTCATGCCCCTGATGGTCGCCATCATCGTCGCCTTGAACATCGAAACCGAGCGCGAGGCTGGCGACATGGCCAACCTCCTGGGGATTCCCAGCCGCCGCCTGGGCCTGACAGCCAAGATCATGGTGCTCTGGATCTTGGGCCTGCTGGCTCTGGTCCTGGCCGCCCTGGCCTTCCGCCTGCCCATGGCTCTGGCAGGCCGGGCGGGGACGCCGGTCTCCGCCCTCGCGCTCGCCATCCTGGGCATTGCCGGGGGTTCCCTCTGCCTCTACCTCTTGGCCATAGCCCTGGCCATGCGTTTCGGCAGGAACCTGACCATTGCCGTCGGGGTCGTCGGCACTGGGACCGCCATCGGCTCCCTGGGAGGCCTGCTCAACGGCCTGTACAGTCACACCCTGGCCGGGGCCGGCCCCACTGGGGTCAGCCGGTGGATCCCCTTCACCTGGCCCGCCCGCTTCGGCTCCCTGGGCATTGAGCAGGCCTTGGCCCTGACCATGCCGGGAGGGGACGGCCTACGGGTCTCCATCGGCGTAACTGCCTTGGATAATCTGGTTCCCTGCCTGGACTTTACCCTGGCCTTGGCCGTGGCGCTCATGCTGTGGATCGGCTGGTTCGAAGACCGGCACAAGGCCAGCGATTAGACTGGGCTGAGAAACGCCTGACAGGCATGTATGCCGGCTGAGCCGGGGGAGGCCAAGCGCAGAGAAGGAGCCGATCATGGTTGACACGCAGGCCGACCTTTCCCATGGGGGCGATCGGCATCAGGCCACCATCCTGGTGGTGGACGACGATCCCAGGATCACTGCGCTGCTGATGGCGGCCCTGTCCAAGGACGGCCACGCGGTGACCGTGATCAACGATTCCCGAAAGGTTACGAAGATGGATCTGTCCTCGGTCGACCTGATCCTGTGCGATGTCATGATGCCTCACATGGACGGCTTCGCCCTCCTGGCATCCATCAGGGACCGAGCGTCCTGCCCGATCATCTTCCTGACGGCCAAGACCGACGAGGACAGCGCTGTGCTGGCCTATGGCCTAGGTGCCGACGATTACATACGCAAGCCCTTCGGCGTAGCCGAACTCCGCGCCAAGGTCAGGGCGCGGCTGTCCCAGGGCAGCCGGTCCAGACGCCCGCTTCTGCGTTTCGGCTCCTTGGACATGGATCTTCAGACGCGTCAAATCAGAGTGAATGGGCACAAAGCCAATCTGACGGATGCGGAATACCGCATATGCGCCCTCTTGGCCCAACATCCTGGGCGGGCATATACGCCTCCGCAGATATGGGAGGCCTGCCTGGCCACGGCGGACGACTCGGCCGCCAATAGTCCAAACGGCGATGCCACTGCAGCGGTCAGGGTGCACCTGAGCAATGTCCGGCGCAAGTTCAAAGCCCTGGGAGCGGATCCCATCAGAACCATCTGGTCGGTGGGGTACCAGTGGGCGGCCTGACCGGCGGCGGGCCCGGATCGCCACAGAGGCGGAGCAGCGAGGGGAAGGGTGCGTCCGGCCGCAAAGGGATCCCCATTGTTCTGCTGATTATCAGATACTTTCTTTATGTGCTCCTAGCACTGGTCCTGCTCTTCGCCGGCATCGACGCGGTCTGGACGGGTCTGGGCGCCAGGGGCGACTTCCTTTGGGCCAACTACGGCGAACGGCACCTGGAGGAGGTGGGGCGCACCATCAGCAGTTCGGCCACTGTGGACGACGCCATGATTCCCGCAGCCTACTGGTACCGGACCTATGACCATCGAGGACGTCCCTTGGAGGGCGACATGGGCCCTGGCATGGCGGCTGATGCGGACCTGTTGGCGGCCGATCATCCTGAGCGCGGGGCATCCACGCTGGTGGAGGAGCAGGGAAGGAAGACCGGCCAGCCGCTGGGCACCCGCGTGGGCAAGGAAGCGACGTATGCCATCTATGCCACGGCTGATGGAAGCCGGTGCGTTCTGGCTTATCAGATCATGCCGCAGTGGGTTTCGAAGCAGGCCCGTGACCGGTACCCCAACCCTCAGGACTTCCTGCTGGCGGCATTTGCGGCGGCCCTGCCGATTACTCTGCTGGCGGTCGGGCTGAGGGCAGCTCATGTCATATCTTCCAAGCTCAAGGTTTTCAACCAGGTGGCTGCCGATATAGGGCGCCAGGATCTGGAGGTCGGGCTGCCCCGCACCAACATCCTGGAGATCAACCGGGTGCTGGACTCCTTCGACCGGATGCGCGTCACGCTCAGGAAGTCCCTGGAGGCGACCTGGACGGCACAGGAGGCCCAGCGGCGGCAGGTGGCAGCCCTGGCTCACGATTTGAAAACGCCTTTGACCGTCATGCGAGGCAATGCAGAACTGTTAAGCGAGACCGAGCTCAGCCAGGAGCAGCAGACCTACCTGGGTTATATCGAGGGTGCCATCCGTGAAATGGCTGACTATGCCCAGGCCATCAGCCAGGGCTCCATGGGTGCGGCCTCCGGACGATCTGGGGTCGCCACAGCTGTCCTGAGGGATATGGTCGACAATCAAGCCCAAGGCTATGCGAAAGCCCGGGGGCTGCGGCTTGAGAGCGATGGCCGTCTGGATTCCGCCGCTGGTCACATTTCCGGTGATGCCGCTGACCTTGTCCGAGCGATCATGAACATCGTTGCGAACGCGGCTGACTACTCGCCGGACCATGGCCTAGTGACGTTGACCTGGAGGCTGGAGGGTGGTCAGGAGGGCGGGCGAGCCTTAGTGGTGACCGTGCGTGACCGGGGTCCAGGTTTCAGCAGCCGGGCTCTGGCCCATGCCACGGAATGGCTCTATCAGGCTGACAGCAGTCGGCACGGCTCCAGCGGTCACCATGGCATCGGCCTGGCTGCAGCGCGGTCGACTGTGGAAAGTGCAGGAGGCCGCCTAATCCTGGCCAATGCAGCCAGTGGCGATGGCGCAGCAGTCACTGTATCTTTGCCAGTGCAGTGAATTCAGCGGAGCTGATACCGGTCACAGCAAACTCGGTGTCCAGTTAAGAATTGCGCAGTGGTAAAGATTAGGAAATAGTGTTAGTCGTGGGCTATTAATTATAAAAACATCAATTATTTAGTAATTGATTACAGAGGTTTGCCATTCTTTAGTAGATCTGTATGTTACAGATAACAGGAATTATAAATTTGTAGGGACTGTAGGGACCTGCATGTAAAAATCAGATGACGCTGAACAGAGCGATCGGTCGCTGGAGGAGGTTGTGCGTTCGATTCAGCACAAGGGTTGTGAAAGCCAATCGATAGAAGCCAAAGCCGCCAGCCAAGGGCCTCCGACGGTGTATGACTGGTTGTCGTCGCTGTTCGGCCAGGATGAGGGCGGCATCGCTGTGTGTGGGCTTGACGAGAATCTTAGTCTAGGTTGTCGGTGTCCGTGACGTACAGGAGCTGGAGAAGGCAATAATGGTACAGGGGGAAGAGATGAGTCCCACAAGGTCAAGCCGATTATAGCGAAGGCCTGATTGACGGCAAAACGGTGATTTTGGTTTCTGTTAGCGGCAGATGCATGGATGAAAGACTAATCTACCACAAAACAACAAGCACCAGCACAGGCGGTCATGCCCGGATCCAGGATGCCGATGCCGCATGAAGCCTACACAGCTAAAAGAAACTGAGGTTTTCGGGACTTCCGATGCGATAATGTTTCGGTAGATCCTCAGACCGATGCCAATATGTTGAGCCCTGAAAGACGCCGTATTTTCATAAGCCGCGCTCAACGGAGTGCACCATCTAGTGCAGAGGCAATCATATCCAAAGAACACGCAATCAGATCAAATTCAATAGATGGACATAATGCATGATCAGGCGGCATAGTCAAGGGCAGGGCCTGCAAAAACAACGGGGATGTGATCGTGTTGCAGTCTGCGCGACCGTTAATAGTGTGAACTGCTGGTTTTGAAACTGCCATTGTTTATTGAGTCTACGTGACCGCCTACATCTACTTCCTTCCTCCTAGCACAATGCACTAATAAAGAAAAAGGGACAGAATTATGCGCAGATCAGGAACGAGAAGTGGGAAGAGGACGACCGGAGGAGCTCTAAGACCGTCGCCATGGCCCGAGATGCAAAAATGCCGAAAGGACACGACCGACATAATGCACTGGCTGTACCCTCTTTTTCCTCCTTCCAAGCGCTTTCGTATCATCCCATCATGGCTTAGGGAAGACCGGAGCGCACGGCATCTATTAACTTACGCATACCCGTTTAGATTATTATTGAGTGGCTGAAGTCAGGTTCAGTCTCTTAGGTCTATAGGAAATCATCATCATTGAGATCAGATAATCATAAAAAAGATAGCTGATTGGTTGTTCGGAACAGCATGGGTTATGTTTTGAGAATGAGCAATTCCGAGATTTGTTCCTGTACGACCTATGGAAATTCGCGTGCAACTTCTTCAGCTAAACCTTGCCGTTAGATACTCAACGATCAGTTCAGCAGTGACTACGTATCATGCTGAAAATTAAGCAACCAATTAATTTCATCAAAGATATCTTTAGAAGGCAAGACGAAAGTGTGAGTCGCCTGTTCTCTAGTTGAAATGAAAATCCTGCCGCCAGCGGCTCGTATTTTCCTCGCATATAGATATATATCCGAATTATTCACATTAGTATCAAGTTTATTAACAGCAATGCATATGGGAGGATAAGATTGGTGGGCAACATTTTCCAGAGGAGACCAAGATCTAAGATATTCAATTTCTCGAGGATATTGGGTTCTTCCAAATTCCTCTTGGTCTATAGCAAGCCTAGGGTTTCTGTCATTAAGAACTGCTTTTAGCGGCGAAATAAATGGTGCCACTAAGTATGCGGCATCATATAGATCAGGGCGTTGGTTTAATGCTGCAGCCGCTATCGCTCCTCCCGCACTTGCTCCCGCAGCAATGATGTGCACATCATCCCCAGCACATTCATGTTTTATGGATATAGACACCGATATATAATCATTTATGGCGTTTTGTTTGTTACCCCTCTGGCCGGCGTGATGCCATTCAGTCCCAAGCTCGCCTCCTCCCCTGACATGCGCATAGGCTATATGCATGCCTCTGCTCACCAGATATTGGATGGATGAATCGTATGTAGGATCAAGATTTTTCCCGTAAGCGCCATATACCAAAAGAACCACTACTGTGTTATTAAGCGGAGTTTCTCTCGTGTTTTTAGGACAAATCAATGTAACAGGGATTTTTGCGTTATCGTATGATAGGGGAGTAAGAAATCTAATATAATGATTTGGTTCAATCATTTGGTGATGACGGTCTAGCCCCTTGTGCCAATCAACAATGCCCTTTCCTATATAGGCATATGAAGAGACTTTGCAAGCCGGACAACAAACATCCACCATCATTTGGCAATGCTGAGGACTAAACGCCTGTACCAGAAAAAGCGAAGTATGATGCACGCTTGGTTCCGTTGCTACCATCTTCCATTTCACTTCGCCTGGTTCATTGATGACGCTCATCCAGGTTGTCCATATGATATTTTCATCACCGCCTGTGCGGATAACCAGAAGAATCTCGTCGTTGAAAATCGCATAGTCAGTGATGATGCCCTTGACGCTTACATGGACATATTTCCAAGCTTGTGGTCTCAATAAGCTCTTTTCTCCGTTAACAACGATGATGTATTGCTGGTCTTCTCCATCATTTCCGTACCCAATGAAGTACGTGTTCCCTTTAGCACTTACATCTTGAACTTTTCTCAGGCCATTGACGTTTCGCGAGCATAATTGAGGGGAATCAGCGAGATGACCATCAGTGTGTATAAGGAAGGTGCTGTCTCCCTCATGCAGAAAAAGAAATCTGCGCGAAGGTAACACATCTATCGTGGCCCATTTCCCTACTGACAAAGTCTTAAGGTTAACATCTAGAAATGGGAATGCTGTACGTCTCTTCCTGAGTTCTTTGGGACTTCCATCTCTATCGAGCGATAGATAGTACAACCACGAATCATCAGGCGATAAGCAGACATCACTACCTGCGGTATTGACAGTCGTCAGTAAAGTGGCTGTTTCTAGTGCTATTAGATTCAACTCGTACGACGAATCCAATTCAGAGTGGAGGATGGAGACGGCGATCTTCCCGTTGAAGCCGATTTGCAATCCATAAAATCGGTTAATGACGGAAGCGCTTAATTTGCAGGCGATTTTTGGGTGGCGTTCCTTTGACTTGTCCCCGCATGAAAGCCTTTCAAGAATGAAATCGTTATTGGAATTGCTTGTTTCTGAATACCACCAATCGCCAATGCGAAACGGCTTGCTATTGTCCATTGATGCATCTTTCCTGCATGTGACTTAAATCAATGTCATCCATCCCTGTATTCCTACACAATTGTTGGTACAAAGGATTGTTCATGCTCAGATCAGCATGTGTCCCAACTCCGTTGATGGTTCCACTGGCCAAAACTATGATTCTATCTGACGAAGCGATCGATTCTAATCTATGAGCTACCATAACAATTGTCTGCTCGGGAAAATTGGCATGAATAACTTGTGTGACCAACTCCTCGTTTTTAGCGTCTAAATTAGAGGTTGTTTCGTCAAGCAAGATAATTGGCCGCTTTATGAGCAACAACCTTGCCAGGGCCAAGCGTTGACGTTCACCACCACTCAGCAACACACCGCGTTCGCCTACCAAGGTATCCAATCCATCGGAGGTGCCTCTCACTTTTTGCGCGAGGTTCACCTTATTCAAGGCATCCCAGCAGTCTTCATCAGATACGTCGTTCTTGTTCATCGCCAAATTCGTTCTGAAAGAACCAGAATAGATAGGGGCATCTTGTTCAACATAGCCGATCAGAGAATGTACATAAGAGGAGCTAAGCGTTGAAATGTCAACACCATTAAAGAGAATGTGGCCATGATTCGGCTTATAGAATGCCTCTATGAGGGCCAGCATGGTTGATTTCCCTGCTCCGGATGGTCCGACTATCGCGTAGACGTCACCGCCTTTCATATGTACACTTACATCATTCAATTGGAGCTTGCCACGATTTTCTTGTGTGTCATCATAAGAAAAATCAACATGGTCAAAATCGATGTCAATCCGATCGGGGTTGGGGATCTTCCTTTGGAGCTTACAGGACACTGCTCCTGCTGACGTTGCATCTTCGGTCGACATTCCCATTATTGCTTGAATTCTGGAGTATGCGCCCAACGCTCTGAACAGGCTGCTAAATGCCGACGAAAGTGTCGCCATAGGTGTAAACATCATTTCTAAGTACATAGAGAAAGTTACCAGTTGCTGAACAGTCATCACCCCTTTGACCACTTGGAAAGCGCCGATCCCCAATACAATCATTAGGCACAACTGCATTAAGGCCATTCCTGATGGCTGTATTAGTGATTGCTTCTTGGAAATTAGACGACCAAATGTGTACGCTTGTTTGGCCTTTTCGCTGATTATGTCGGTCTCCTGCTCTGTAGCGTTGAAGGCCCTGATCGTTTTTAAACCCATCAAAGCATCAGTGGCTGCAGACGTCATATCTCCTATGGCCGTTTGAGCCCCTCTGGAGAAGTCTTGTAATTTTCCGGATAAGACTACCAGTAAACCGACGGTAACAAGACAGGTCGAAAGAGAGATAACGAACATGACGGGACTGATTATGACCATTCCCACACACGCGCCTATGAACACCAGTAAAGTGCCAAACACTTCTGGTAATCCATCGGTCAGCAAGCGCTTCAGCTCATTTGTATCAGATGAAATAATAGAAATTACGTTGCCTGTATGCGACTGGTCCAGATCTTTGAACGGCAAATGCAGAATATGCATTACTAGAGACCGTCTCATATCGTTCAACAGCAGGTAAGCGTCAAAAGAAGTGATTGCTGCGCCGGACAGAAACACTCCTGCCAACGCTATTAGAGGGGCACTGCGGATCGCATGTTATGCTGCACGCGTCCAAGAATGACATTGACAAGCTGTGGCTGAGCCAGATTTAAGAGGGCGCTCGCTATACTTAGCAGACTAACCGTGAATAAAACACCCTTATGGATTTCAAAAGGCGGGGCACGTCTATCAAAGATGCGGTTTTCTCATTACTATTCCGCTTGTGTGGCGACATTTTCGTCCTTTGTTGGGGGTGGTTACTCACCGACTGCACGTGATATGACCCTCACAGAATCCTCGGAACGCGCGCACAGCGCCTGCACGCCTGTGACGAGGGCGCCTACGACAATAGCGAGGAGTGCGATGACCGCCCAATATCCCCATTGAACGCTTATCTTTGCGCTTCCCAGATATCGTTGCAGCATGAAGGCGGTGCCGCAGGTGCTGAGCAGTGTGATGACGAAGGCGAGCAGCACCGAGGTGACCATCGAAATGAGACCATCGAGGGCTCCCAAAATGCGCAACTGTCCGGTACTGGCACCGGATACGTATGTCAGCGCCAGATCCAGGCGTCGCCCTCGTGCGGTGATCATCAGTCCGGAGATTGCGCCCACCAAAGCGATGATGAGCGCAGGGCCGAGCATGGCCATCAGGTTCGTCAGCATGTGTGGGTTCACGTTCATGGAATGGCCGTTACTGGCGAAATTCTTGAGGCTGTCGGTCAGCGTATGCAACACACCAGAGAAAGTCATGAGCAACGACAAGCCGGCCGTCATGGGAATGATGGTCGCGTTCTGTCGTTGGATCCTCCCAACGGCCTGCTGCCTAGCGAGTTTCCAGGTGCTGAACGGCAGGGGGAGAAGATGCGTCCATCCTTTGGTGAACCAGTGCATGACATAGGGAGCCAGAACAGCCAATGCGAAGATCAGGAGGAACATGCCTCCCATGGAGAACCCAATGAATCCTGTCACTCTGGACTCTATGGGATTCCTGCCGGAAATGTGCGTGGCGAGCTCGCCAGAGTCTATCTTGCGTGTAGCTGTCCCCGGGATGATGAGCGCGCATATCGCTCCCACGAGCAACGATGCGCCTAGCAGAACACGGAATGCGTTCACTTGTCTCGGCGGGTTTTGTGACTGCCGAAGCGCCTCTATCGGCCTGATCTTGGATAGTGTGCGCACGGTCAGCACTGTGCCTGCAAGGACGGCGACTCCGGCAATGGCCAACCCAGTGCCGATGGATGCCAGCAGCTGGGTTGCTTGATACGTCAGTTTCAGCTCGAATGCTCTGGCCAGGAGGTCGAACAGATATGGTGCTGCCAGCGGCGTCAGGAGGGATGACGCTACTGCTGCCAAGATGAATAGGACGATGATGATAGCCAGATTCCCGAAGAGCAGCTGCCAAGGCGTGGCGCCTTGAAGGACCAGCAATGCTAGTTGGTGCCGACGCTGGTTCAGAGCGGCGGTCACGACCCACAGCATTACGAACACGGCTATGACCACGCTGAACAGCATTGCTGGGCCGGAAAGGTTGGCGCCTAGCCCGGCATCCGGTCCGTGGTAAGCGGCATCAATAGCCCTGCGCGCGGCGACAATAGTGCACACAGCGGTCTGGGAAACGATTAGTGACAGCCATACGCCTGCCCATACGGCCGGGGCTGCTTTCAGATCAGAGAGTGCGCCCCTCATATACCGGCCCCGCTCTCCGCATCGGCGTTCAGCACGTGGCCATCACGGACCTCAACGATCTGGTCGCACTGTCCGGCTACCTCTCCACTGTGGGTCACTATTACTACGGTCCTGCCCGCATCCATAGCCAGACTTTTGAACACCTGCATGACCTTGGCGCCAGATTCCTGATCCAAGGCTCCAGTCGGCTCGTCGGCGAAAATGATATCTGCATCGGAGAGTAGCACTCGTGCAAGCGCGACACGTTGCTGCTCTCCGCCTGAGAGCATCGTCACGCTCCTTTTTTTCTCGTTTGCCAATCCGAAGTACCGCAACATCTCATCCGCTTTTTGCTTGGGGAGTCGACGGCCGCGCAGGGTGAATGGCAGCGCGAGGTTCTCCTCCACCGTCATGCTCGTGATCAGGTTGTAGGACTGAAACACGAATCCCAGATGCCGACGCCGAAACCGAGTGAGCGCGGACGCTCGCATATGCGTGATGTCATGCCCTAGAAGGGAGATGCTTCCGGATGTCGCACGTTCCAATCCCGAAAGGCAGTACAGCAAGGTGGACTTTCCGCTGCCTGAGGGGCCGACAATCCCCGTGATTCTTCCGGGCTCAGCATGGAAGTCGACATGGTCGAGGATGGTGATCGAATCATCCTTCCTCGGAGTCACCGTCATCGTCAATCCATTTGAACTCACTGAAGCACCACTCATCACCGTTCTCCCATCATCGCCGTTCTCGCGACTTATAAATCTTCATCAGAATAATGCTATGGATGCCATACAAGGATGGCACCCATAGACTTACATGACTGTTGTCCTTGCCATCATCAAGGCAAAAATGACAGCCCATGCCATTTTGGTGAATACGTCATCGCAGTGGCATATTTTTGTGGATTAGCTGCAGGTCCATCAACTCCAGATATTATCATGCCCACCGCCGTGGCATGCAAATATGCTGACGCCGCTATGATGAGCGGCTTCATCATTCATGGCGATATTACTATTCTGCAGATCGATAATGTTGTGCATTTTGTCCGTCTCTCTCCTCTCTTTCTCGTGTTTAGTGCTATTTCCAATGGTGTCTCCACTGAAAGGATCGTTAGGGCAGACGGCTGGCAAGAACTACCATGGTTGGCCTATAAGACTATTTACTGCTCAGATAACGCCAGCTGAGCCTGTCGAATAATCACAAGAGGGTCTTAAATAGGATTCTCAGGGCAGATAAGGGTTTTTATGCCAGATGAGCCCAAATTGATTAAAGCTTTTCTAATGAAGATCTAGTATTTTTGGGGGGGGGGGGGGATTCGGCAACTAGGGCGCTGCCAAGTTAAGTGCAGCAAAGATACCGTCTCTGTCATGAGACAGGCCTGAGAATGCATACTGAAGCAAAGGCCTTGACGACTTCGGCCGTGTTTATGTATATTATTGGTTCAACTTGGCAAGCATCCACGCAGCGTTTTGGTCTGGCCGCCTCTGATTTCTTCCAACGGGCCTCTGAAGCGTTGACTACTCCGTGGCATAAGCAGGAGAGTGGCATGACTGGGTTGACCAGCGATCCCAAGCATGAGCAATCGACAGATACCGGCGTGATCCCGACTGCAGGGCAGGGCCATGAGCAGAGGCGCAGAGTGAATGGCCCCGTCCTCAAGGACCCTTCTATAGTAGGTGTCGATCAGGTTGCCCTTGCCCTGAATGTGGACCCCGACCGGGGCCTGGATGAGGCCGAGGCGGCGCGTCGGCTGGACAGGTTCGGTCCTAATGAGCTGGCTGGAGCGCCTCCCGTTCCTGCATGGAGGAAATTCCTTCAACAGTTCAAGGACCCCTTGGTCTATCTGCTTCTGGCAGCCACGGCCATTTCGTTGGTGGCCTGGGTGGTGGAACGCTCACATCCGGCATCAGGAGGCGGGGAGCCCCTGCCCTTTGATGCCATCGTCATCATGATCATCCTCATCCTTAATGCCGCCCTGGGGTACGCTCAGGAGGCTAAGGCCGAGCGGGCTGTGGATGCTCTGGCGAGCATGACGGCCCCGCACGCCTCGGTGCTGCGAGGCGGCCGGGTGGTCAGCCTGGAGACCAGCAGGATCGTGCCTGGTGATGTAGTAGTCCTGGCTGAAGGCGATTCGGTCGGCGCCGACGGAAGACTGTTCCAGGCCGCGGGTCTGCGCGTGGCCGAGGCATCGCTGACCGGCGAGTCGCTGCCGGTGGGCAAGCGGCCCGGTCGGCTTGACCAGCCCAAGGCTCTGGGTGACAGAACCAACATGGTCTTCAACGGCACCGCAGTGACCCAGGGGAACGGGCGCATGATCGTCACCTCTACTGGTATGGACACCCAGGTCGGGAAGATCGCCGACATGCTGGCTGATACCCAGGAGGAACCCACGCCCCTACAGAAGGAGATGGCCCGCGTCTCCAAGCTCCTCGGACTGGCCGTCTGCTTGATTGCCGCCCTGGTTTTGGCTGCTTTGGCCCTGATGGAAGGCTTTCAGACAACCCAGGATCTGATTGATTCCCTGCTCATGGCCGTATCCCTGGCCGTAGCTGCTGTGCCGGAGGGGCTGACGGCCATCCTGACTGTGGTTCTCGCCCTGGGCGTGCAGCGCATGGCCAAGCATCATGCCATCGTCAAGAAGCTCAGCTCGGTGGAGACCCTGGGATCGGCATCAGTCATCTGCTCCGACAAGACAGGGACTCTTACACGCAATGAAATGACCGTTGAACGGGTGGTCGTCCCCTCGGGGCAGGTCAGGCTCACTGGCACCGGGTACGCTCCGGAGGGAACCATGCAGCCGGTCGAGGCCAGTGGGTCAGATGATCAACAACTGACAGATACCATTGGTTCATCTCTGGCTGAGGCAGTGGAAGAGACCCTGATGGTCGGGGCCATCGCCAACGACGGAGACCTGCATTGGCAGCCGGTCGAGGCCGAACCTGATTCCCAGACCCAGTCTGGATCCGGGCAGGGTCACTGGCAGAGCGTCGGCGATCCCACGGAGGTCTCTCTGATTGTCGCCGCTCGCAAAGTCGGCGCTGATGCCAAGGCTGACGGCTACCGTCGTCTGGCTGAGATTCCTTTCACGTCCGAGCGCAAGCTCATGTCGGTCCTGGCCGCTCCGCGTGACGGCAGCGAAGGGCAATCGCGCCTCTTCTGCAAGGGTGCTCCCGATGTGCTGCTCGGCCGGTGCGACCGGATTCTCGAAGACAGCCAGGTCAGGCCTATGACTAGCGCTGACCGGGAGAGGATACTCGCCCAAGTCAGCAGCCTCTCGTCGGATGCCTATAGGACTCTGGGGCAGGCTTTCCGGCCTATATCTGACCATGAGCTATTGTCCCTAACCGAAGCTGACGAAGGGGAGAGACTGTCAAGCACGATTCGGACAGACCAGACAGACCAGACAGACCAGTTGTCTCGGATGTCTCAGCATGCTCCAGCGGTCCGTCTGTCCGCGGATAAGGTGATCCAGGAAAGGACTCGACTGGAGAGCAGTCTGATCTGGACGGGCATGGTCGGCATCATCGACCCGCCCCGCACCGAGGTCCGCCAGGCGGTGGACCAGGCTCACAAGGCCGGTATCAGAACGATCATGATCACTGGCGACCATCCACTCACCGCAGCCAGAATCGCAGGGGACCTGGGCATCATCAAGCCTGGACAGCCCGCCTGCACCGGCGAGCAGCTGGATGCCATGGATTCGGACCAGCTTCGTGAGACCACCTCCAAGGTCTCCGTCTACGCCCGCGTGGCCCCCGAGCACAAGCTGAGGATCGTCGAATCGCTCCAGGACCAGGGCAAGGTCGTGGCCATGACCGGCGACGGCGTCAATGACGCCCCTGCTGTCAAGACCGCGGACATCGGCGTGGCCATGGGCATCACCGGAACCGAGGTCACCAAGGAGTCAGCCAAGATGATCCTGGCGGACGACAATTTCGCCACCATCGTCCAGGCCGTGAGAGAGGGCCGGGGCATATTCGACAACATCCGCAAGTTCCTGCGCTACCTGCTCAGCTCCAACATGGGAGAGGTTTTCACGGTCTTCGGCGGCGTGGTCTTTGCGGGGCTTCTGGGCATATCGCAGCCCGGCATGGCGGGCGTGACCGTGCCGCTGCTGGCCACCCAGCTGCTCTGGATCAACCTCCTGACCGATGCGGCCCCCGCGCTGGCCATGGGTGTGGACCCGCAGACCGATGATCTGATGGATCGCCCGCCCCGATCCATCAACGACCGGGTGATCGACCGGGACATGTGGGTTGACATCATCTACATAGGCCTGATCATGGCCGTGGTCACCCTAATCGGCATGGACATGCACCTGAGCGGCGGCCTCTTCACCGACAGGTCCGTCCAAGCGATCGGTCACGAGGCACAGATCAGGGAGGCGCGGACTATGGGCTTCACCATCCTGGTCTTCGCCCAGCTCTTCAACGCCCTGGCCTCCCGCTCCTCCCGCAAGTCGGCCTTCCTGGGGCTCTTCAGCAACCTCTGGCTCTGGGGTGCCATAGGAATCTCCATACTGCTCCAGCTTCTGGTGATCTATGTGCCCTTCCTGGGCGAGGCTTTCGGCACCGTCCCCCTCCAGCCCCAGGCGTGGCTGGAGTGCATCGCCCTGGCCTCCCTGGTTCTAGTGGCTTCGGAACTGCGCAAGCTGTTCAACTGGGCAGTCAGACGACTGCGGGCATGATCGCCCTTTCCCGGTGCGGTGACTGCACTTGCTCTCGCTGCACCAGATAAGGGCACAGTTTGCGCCCTACTTCATCTTCCGCAAAGCCATTATGGATCAACTGTGTGCCACTTCATCACTCTTTTCCATACAGAGGTAGTGTTGAACAAAATTATCAACATTGACACTGTCGGTTTCATCTGCTGTTTGACCTATTTTTCAGCTCTTCTGCATGACTGGCAGCTGTTTGCGAGACAAGGGAAGACAGAGCATCCAGGGGCATAATCGTAGAGTTTTGAAGGAAATTCGGCTGTGTTGAAGCTGAAAACAAAAGATGACGAAAAGCTAATTTGACAGTGAGACTTATTTATCAGTATAATAAATTTGACTCTAGTTACTATGGCAGTACTAAGGAGGTCATAATGTTGTTAAAAAATCTAAAAAAGAAAGGCATGGCTGTAGCTTTAGCGCTTGCTGCATCACTTAGCTTTGCACCAGCTGCATTTGCTAACAATCACGCGGATACTGGATGGAGCGCCTATCTCTCGAGCTGGCAAACTAGTGATACTCCAAATCGTCAAAAGCAGGATGCCAGTTCAGGATACATCAAGGCAACCAGTGTATCCAATGGCCGTACAATTTGCAGCTGGATGCTAGGTTATTCCAACGAAGATGTCAATTCGGCAACTGTGAATCTGAAATCTGGCCAGTACCAATATGTACACAACTATGCATATCAGAAGTTTGGGAGAAAACAGGTCCATATGAGGTTGCAGCACGCATATGCCTATTCCGGGACCACACAGGCCTATGGTGTGTGGAGTCCTGACTCAGCCTGAGACAACGGCAAGTTCCTTCGACCATTAGATGGATGAAGGGACTTGTCAACTCTTATGTTCAACGGAGGAGTATTTTGATTAATACATCCCTGGCTAAGGCTCAAATCTCTCGCAGCTTGACTAGTCTTCGAATGGTTTCGGTAATTGCGATGTCGATTGCACTTTTCCTAATCCAGTATTCGACGACGCATTATGCTGGCTTTCGGTTAGCTCCTGGTCATGAACTGACTTTCCTCAGCGACGTGATGTTATTCAGTTGCCATGGGACTGGATCGGGACTTTATCTATTCATTCTTCCTTTTCTTGCTGCTCTTGTAGGCGGCAGTGTAGCTGCAATCGAGCGGCATAGTCGACGTATGAGTGGAATGCTGGGACGCGAGGGACGCGGCAAAATCATGAACACCTCGCTGGCATCCGGATTTGTTTTGGGAGGCATAGGGGGGTTGAGCCCGCTTTTGATAAACTTGGTTGTTGCAGCAATCATGAACCCACACATGAATTTCATCAATGGTGATGTCGTGGATGCCACGGGTTTGGTTGACGGATCCAAATATGTGCTCATTTATTCAGATTCGTGGCTGTATCCGTTGTACCGCTTCAATCAGCCATTGGCTATCCTCACGGTTATGCTAATGGTATTCATTCTTTCGGGCCTGTTCGCAGATATTGCCGTCGCTGCATCGTTCTTTACTACCCATAGGTATGTTGAAGTTCTCATCCCCTTCGTCCTTAGCATGCTCTGGTGGATGCTCCCAGGAATGACCAATTTTCTTGTGCCCGACCAATGGAGCCATATGATATTTCTCTTCCCTGCTCCTGGGGGCGCAGATTCTCGACAACTTGTGCAGATCTTCGTAGGAATGGCCCTTTCGGTATGCCTGCCGGTTGTCATATCGGCCTCGCTTGTTGCATTCAAACGAAGCCGAGATGTTTCATGATTAATCATCTGATCTACCTGCGTCGTTCCTCCTTCGGTTCCAAAATGGTTCTTACCGGACTCTTCCTATTTGGCTTTATCTATTGCACGACCCAGTTATTTCTCAACATGGAGAAGGATCCAGTGATGGACTATGCGGGGTTCATGCTCAACTGCCCTACTATCGGAGTATTGCCCGTATTCCTGATGCTGTTATACGCTGGAAGTGCTAGGTATTCGACCTTCGAAATGGTCAGGCGCGATCCGCGTTTGCAGTTGAAAACCAACTTGCTGTGGTGCGCACTTGTCGGTATCGTCGGAGCTTTATACACGTGGCTGTTGTTTTTCTTGATTGAGTTCCCATTGCAGGGCCAGCAGATAACACCTATGGCCTTGTCTGTTTCCCTGATGGTCCCTGTGCAAATATTCATGATGATTATCTCTGTGGGTCTGGTCTGCCTGCTGCTGAACAACCTTGGAATATCCTGGGGACGATTCCTGCCTATTATCATTGGTTTTTTCGCTATTGCAGATTGGTTGTTGAGTCCACTGGCGGGTAACGCTACTAGGTTTGTATTTTACTTTTGGTACCCTGTTGCTCCTTATTGGAAATTTGTGGTTATACAACAGATTGTCCCTTTCATTGTCTATTGCCCGGTTATGGCTCTGGCTAACTCATCAGCTTTCGGTAATACTGATCGACTGGGTGATTGAAATGCACGCGCTACGAAGAGCAATGCAGCAACTTGGACCACGTAACGGTCTGCGGGCCCTTATTCTGCTGGCATTTGCCGTTCTGGTGACCAACTACTATCTCAGTAGGAAACCAAGCAGCATATTTATGGGTATGTACCGTCTCAGTGAAAATCCCCAGGAGTCAAATCTCTTGACTAACATGCACGCCCTGGTTTTCATGATTACTGGAATGGCCCTTCCTCTTGAGCAGCTTTCGGAATACCTGGCTATACCGAATCCGCTGGTCTACATCCGTCAGGATCGGGGGATTCGACATTTCGCCAGTTACCTGGCACTTTTAGCCCTTTACTGCCTGGTCTTTACAGGGATTCAGGCATGCATCTCTTTTGTGGTGATACCTGATCTGGTTCCCGGTCAACTGCTGTCAACCGCTATTTGCGCTGGCCTGACCCTGTTCTGCATGCTTCTTATGGTTAACTGTTCCTATCTTCTGGCAAACCGGGCGGCTGGCTACATTGTTGCTCTCGTTATTTATGCGTCACTGCTGTCTTTTTGGCCGGCTGCGCGGTGGTTTTCCACGGCGCATGCAGGTCCTCTACCCTTATGGCTTCCATCGCTGCTTGCCCTTACGGTCGCGCTGATTGCCGCGAACGCTGTGGCCTGCGATCATCCCCGAATCGCGTGAGTGTCATGAAGCCGCCTCATAGCACAATTAACGCCCATTTGATAAGGAGAACTCCCCATGTTCGTTCATGTTGACAGCCTGAGCAAGACCTACAAAGGCAAGCGGGTGCTCAATCAAGTTGAAGCTGAATTTGATTCAGGACGGATTTATGGCATAGTCGGTCCCAACGGATCGGGCAAGACAATGCTGCTGCGAGCCATATGCGGCTTTATACGGCCGGATTCCGGCAAGGTTACCATTGGAGGTCAGCCTGTGGTTTTCAATCGTCGACTTCCTGAGCCCATCGGCCTGATCATCGAGAACCCGGGGTTTGTGCTCAGTGAAACTGCCATGCAGAACCTCCGTTATCTGGGGAACATCAACCACACTTTTGATGCTGATGAAACTGAACGGCTACTGACTGAATTCAGCCTTGATGGCCATGTGGATGAGAAGGTTAAATCCTATTCGCTGGGCATGCGGCAGAAGCTCGCTATTGTGCAGGCCCTAATGGAACACCAGCGTCTGATTCTGTTGGATGAGCCTACGAATGGTCTGGATGAGCATTCTGTGGGGATCTTCCTGGACGAGATGATCAGGCAGCGCAATCAGGGCAGGACTATAATCATCGCCAGTCACCACCAGGGTGAGCTTAAGCAAATCGCAGATGAATTTTTCCACATGAATGACGGAGCACTTAGCCAGATGCCGTAACGTGCTGGGAGCCTACTTATTCCAATTCCTTTTGGGCTTGACGGTTTTAAGGTTGATACGGGATTCGGTTAGATTCGGTGTCCCTGCCCTGGCTTGCGACTTGTGCGCGTCCATAACCTTATGCTTCCGTCTAACAGTTTGACTCCTGGAGCATGGATCCTGATTCTCGTGCCTGTCCCCGCTTATCCGCATACTGGCAAATATGGGGAACGATGAGCAACAGCATGCAATGGATGTTTTGTCATATTGGTGCGCGGTTGAACTGTTCTCGCCACAAACTTGGAGGGATAACCAGCTCATTGCTTTATCCTCCTCCCGCAACGACGACCACAGGGTAAGCGTTGCTGAGCAGGAGCGACTTCCATGGGATGGCATTCATGCTGATCTTCTCATCGGGCCGGTTGACAATGAGCGTCGTTCCTATACAAACCTCTATAACGACCTGCAGAGCAGGAAAATATACCGGCTGCAGACAGACATGTACGCTCGGCTGACCAAACCTTTCTCGTTTGCGGAGGATACCGAGAATTGGTTGCGCGCGCAGGCGGCAAAATCAGGGCTCGACGAACAGACTATAACCGGTCTGCTTAGGGAGACGAACCGGTTATGGCTAGAGGTGGCTGAGCAGCCCGGCCCTCTGCCGGCAGGTACTGAACTGACGGATTCCATGGTTTCGCGCCTGCTACAGGTGGTGGAAAAGCTGTCAGCAAAGGCCAATCGACCTGGCTCAGCCTGTGCCGTTTACCGCAAGGACTATGACCGTCGATTCGCACGTCGCCCCGTCCACCAGGCAGTAAAACCTGGCGAGAGCTCGGAGCAGCAAGAAGGGGTAGGACGACAAAATCGATGGCTTAGGCATGAACGTTTTCGAATAGCAGTTGGGCTCTCCCAGCGTGTAGTCACGAATGCGCTGTTGAAGGCAGCCAAGCTTGTTCGAGAGCTCTCGCCAGCCGAGGAGACTGCTCAGGATGAGGTGTTGCAGGAGCTTGCCCATCGGCAGAGCAAGCGCGCTGGCGGTCCTTCTGCCGTGGCTTCCCTCATGGAGTTCTGCGTAGGGGATGATGGCTGTCTGGTTCCAAGATCGTTGATGCTCTCGCAATATGCCAAAGCGGTTTCCTGCCTGTTCAATCATGAGGGCTGGCCCGATTGCCCGGCTGGGTGGCCACATATCGAAGTATTTGACGATACGGAAAGCAAACTCAAATCCGAATTCAATCGTCTGGCTGGGGAAGACTCTGAGGACCAGGCAGGTCCGGTCGGCAGATACGAGATCGAAAGCCTCGTTGAGCAGGTAGCAAAACGGATGGGACTGGATGACCGCGCGGTGAGTAGCTCTCCTCTTTTCGCCCGCGCTGACGGCTCTCCTCTGATCAGGGATTATGTCAATTGCCATCTGGAAGCCAGTTCAGAATCGTTGAATGGCGAAATGATGGACTCCTTCTTCCTCGAAGATCTTGAGGACCTTTATCAAAATGGGCCTGAAATATTTTCTGAACCGGTCAGGCAATATCTATCGGTTGGTCATCCTCGACGGTTCAATCTGCAGAAGGACCCCGAAGGGCATCTGGTCGGCGACTTCACGGAACCTGCCAGCATGCCGTTCGGGCGATGGCCGAGTGCTTCCAATCAATTCCAGTCGACAGGCCAACAGCTGGCGATCAATCAAATACGGGCGGCCTTGGAAGGATATGGCAGCTCATCGCTTCTAGGTGTCAATGGCCCTCCTGGGACCGGCAAGACCACCCTGCTCAAGGATGTGGTAGCCGAGATTATTGTGGCCAGGGCTCGGCGGTTGGCAGGATTCTCCCGTCCTCAGGATATTTTCACATCCCGGAGGCTGGCCAGAGCAACCTCGGACGAGGACAAGGACTACGTCTACTGGACGCTTGATCCGTCGGTGACCGGCTTTGAGATTGTCGTTGCTTCCAGCAACAACGAGGCTGTTGAAAACGTCAGCCAGGATCTGCCCAGTGCCGATGCTATAGACACCGAGTGGGAATCCTATATTGACAGTGAATTCAAGCAGGTTCCCTGTGGATTCGCTTTTCGAGACTTTGCCGGGCAGATTGCCGATCGCAGGAGCCAGGATAAGGAGAGTGGTCCTTCAAATACCTCCTCTGCCTGGGCTCTTATATCGGCGGTCTTGGGGAATATGAGCAATAAAAACCGATTCCTGTGGCCCTTCAAAAACGAATTTATCTATAAGTCATTGAAATACATGCCAGGTGAAAGAGGCAGCAGGACCAATTGGGCAAAGGCCAGGAACGACTTTAATGCTGCGCTGAAGAAGGAAGAGAGCATCCGCACCAGGAAAATTGCCCAGTACAATCTTGCGCGTTCTTATTCAGGTCTGTGCAATCAGCGAACTGATCTGTCAGCCGAGCTGAAAACCCTCAATGAACAACTCCTTGGCATGAAGGCAAGCCGCTCAAGGTATGTCGGACAGGTTCAATCAATGGAACGGCAGATGTCGGATGCTGGCCAGGCTGCCAATAATGCGCAAGCTGCTTGGGAACAGGCTGATGGCATTTGTCAGGCTCACTTGTCTTACTGGAAGGCGCATCCGCTAAGGTCGTTTTTCCACAGCCGCGAAAGGCAGCAGGACGAGCTTAAGGTACGTACTGATCTGGAGCAGGCGCGTCGCGCGAAGCAGCATTTTGATGAGCAGGCCAGCACGGTCCATCAGCGGTTGCAGTCCTTCTATGGAGGGTTGGAAGTCGGTGATCAGGAGTTAGGTCGATGCCAAAAACAGATTGCGACCTTGACCAGGCAACTTACTGCTCTTGAACAGCAAATTGCTGAAGCCGAACAGATTCAGTGGCCCAGGCCCGACATTGGCGATGACCATGTTGCGTGGATGGACCAGGAATGGAGCAAGGCGCGGACGGAGGTCTATATCAAGGCGCTGGCTCTTCATCAGCAGGCCGTCATGGGTGCTGCGCACCAGTTCATGTGCAATCTGTCCCTGGCTTGCGCCGTGATGCAGTCGAATGGCTTTACGGATGACGAGAGGTTGGTGGCTTGGCAGACTTTCTTCTTGGAGATCCCAGTCGTCTCCTCGTCCTTTGCTTCAATATCCAGAATGTTTTCGGGGATAGGCAAGGAGGCGCTCGGCTGGGCGATTGTGGATGAGGCCGGACAGGCCCTGCCCCAGGCCGCTGCTGGTCTGTTGCAGCGCGTGAAACATGCGGTTGCAGTTGGAGACCCTATGCAGCTCCAGCCCGTGGATACCATGCCCAAGCCGAAGCGTGAACTCCTGGCGAGCACCCATCACCTGCAGCACCTAGGACTGGAGTCCGAAAACATGCAGGCCTTGGTTGATTACCAGACGCCTTGCGGTCTGCTGGACGAGACGGATGACCACTGGCTGGGGATGCCTCTGGTGGTCCATCGGCGCTGTGGTGAACCCATGTTTTCCATATGCAACGATATGGCCTACTCCGGCAGGATGGTGCGTGTAGGGCCGGAGCATCAGCCCTGTGCCTATCCGTCTGGGCCCTGCGCGGGAGATGAGCTGCCGACCTCCTGCTGGTACGATGTGCCGCCGAATTCCAGCGAAACGGGGAGAACGCAATGGAGGCCGCAGGAAGGCTACGAACTACACAAGCGTCTATGCGGGCTCTTCCAAGGCGGGATCGACCCCACCAATATTCTGGTCATCGCTACGTTCAGAGCTGTGGCCAACCAGGTGCGTGACACCTTCGCGGATGCCTTGCGGCAATGCACTGGTTGCAATGACAGCGAAGCGAGCCGGCTGGCATCAAGCCAGGCCGGAACCGTCCACACCTCCCAGGGGCGGGAAGCCGATGTGGTCTTCATCGTTCTTGGCAGCAGAGCCGGCAAGCGTGGAGAAGGCTCTCGTTCATGGGTTAACGGGTCGCCCAACCTGCTCAACGTCGCCGTGTCGCGAGCCAAGCGTCGTGTCTACGTGGTCGGCAATCTCGCTGATTGGAAGAATGGAACCTATACGTCCAGGATTGCAAAGGACCTACCGGTGGAGGCAAGCGTAGAAAACTGAGTGGAGCGTGAAGATGCGGCCAGAATTCCTTTAGATACAGCACGTCATCCCTGGTCTGTAAGACCAATTAGTTATGCTGCAGATTAAAAAGTAGGGCAGGGTTATTAGTGACTTTGCCTTGCGCTTTGGCTGCCTATTTATTCTCGCTTGACTGCATTCATAATAGGGCCGGAATGGCAATGGGCGTAAAACCTCTGACGTAGCGTGGCTCTGATTAATCAGCTGCCTGGTTCCAAGGCTGTTGCCCTTAAGAGGCGAGCGTAGCTGAGTTCAGTGTCTTTCTCGTTCGGGCGGTTTGGTTGTAGTAGAAGACCGGTTGGCTATCGCTTTCGTAGAGATCCGCTTCGTCAATGTTGGCTTGGAAACATGAGTAGTCGGAATCGCCCAGCGCAGCATGAAGCAATGGATGCATGCTATTGCTGTCAGCTATGCACATTGATGCCTTACCATGCACTGCAATTTTGTATTAAAGTAAGAAATCAGCTGTAATTTTGCACTTTAATGCAAAATTACAGACAACAAGGAAGGTGGGCTCCGATGGAGAAGATGTCTCAGGTTACGGTGCGTATATCCGATGCGGACAAGCAACAGGTGGATCATATCGTGAAGGAGCTTGGTCTGGATATGACTACGGTCACCAGAGCCTTTTACAAGCAGATCATTCGGGAGCAGCGGATCCCCTTGGACTTCAGCTTGGATCTACCTGCCGAAACTGAGGAGGCCTTGGAGGAATCGCGCCGTCTGGCCATGAGGGGGAAGACTAAGGGGTACGCCACAGGAAAGGACCTGGTGGATGGCGTGCTAGCAGCTGCTGGCGCGGACCGATGAGGCTTGCGCTGGTTTCCACTGGTGCTTTTACGAGAGACCTGAAGCGCATGGTTCGCAGGCACGTCTCATTTGAGCCGGTCGAGGAGGTGCTTGATCTGATAGCAGAGAATTCTGAAGCGTCGCTCCAGGCATTGAAGGCGCATCATCGGATGCATATGCTGCAAGGTTATGCGGCTATTTATGAGTGCCATGTGGGCAATGCTGGAGATCTGCTGCTGGTGTGGCATAGGGAGGGCGATGCGGCCTATATTTTGCGACTAGGTTCCCACGATCAGGTGTTGGGTAGGCGCGGTAGATACTGAGATTCGGTAAATAGATCAAGGCTATGTCAGGTACCTAGCCCATCGTTGCGTAAGTGGATAGTATGGTTACATATTGGATTGGTGCGGTGGTACTTGGGCAGCTAATCAGATGCCGAGATTCTAATGGACAGATTTCTGATATGAGCCAACTTCGGAATGTAATCAACGCCTAACTTTTAGCTTTTTGCAGTTCTTTCTACCTTAAATCGAAGACGATATGCGCGTAGTGTTGGAATTGAAATTATCCCACTCCTCCTGGTAGGACAATAAGCGCGGCGAATTTTCGCGATGAATCGTTAGGCGATGTTCAGCTTAGGGTGCTGCTCTGGAACGCTATTGGTCGTCCTAACGCTTTTAATCATGATTAATGGCAATGAAACTAGGTGCGTGTGCTGTCGAATCATGGGTTAGCGATAGTTGATGGGTACAATTTGCAGTGGTGTGTGCAGCTTACTCAAACTGGCGTCTACTTTCTTGTATGTGGAGCGTAGCTGGTAGTAAGAAGAGATGAAACCGATCGAGAATTAACCATGTGATTGACAGGTTATATCTAATTCTCCTGAGCCCCCAAAAACTGAACTTGGACGAAACAATTAAGGACTGCCCATGAAGTCTTCTCGTAAGCAAACTCAGCAGGTGCACTTACAAAAAGCTCGCAAGCATAGTGCGACAGAGCAGATGATGATCACCTTGGTGGATGCTAAATCCCATGATATTACGATTCCCTATGACAAGATAAGCCACTACAAGAGGCTTGCCTCCTTCGCCAAAAGGTCGGGGAAGATTCCTGAAGGGATGCAGATTACGGTTAAGAGAAGTTGGGGACAAAGTGGTGCCGCCGTCAGACTTGAGCCGTTGCCTGCTTGGCAGTTGAAGAAGCTGAAGCCAATCCCGGTGTCTGCACAATTACGTAATCCCAATGATGTGACCACACTACTCAAGAACAGTGATGCGTTCCAAGTCAAGGGCGAACCTAAACATCGTGCGCTGCTTCTGATTGAGGCACTTGTCACTGAGGCTAGACGACGTGGCGTAACGGTCGAGGCGAAATTGGGCGAGCCATTGTTCCCTAACCAGTATAGGTATGACGGCCCGAAGCATGATGAGGTTATGTTCGTGTTCGGTCAGGATGAGTATCGCTTATGGTTTGAACAGAAGACGCTGCACAAGCATCATGAGCCGACCAGAAGCGAGATTAACTGGGCGTGGCGTGGCCGCCTGTTTCCTGATGAGGATGAGATTCCTGACACACATCTGAGTCTGGTCCTGCGCGGCGAGGGCGGCAAGTTCTGGGCTGACCGCTGGGATGATACGGACGATCATTATCTTGAGGATGATCTTGCGCAGATCCTTGAGGAGATGCAGCTGCGCCATGACGCCATGGACGAACGACGGCGTGATGAGGAGGCTGAGCGCAAACGTAAGCAGGAGGAGTACGAGCGGGAACAGGAGCAGTTAAAAGTGCAAGCAGAGAGACGTAAACGACGTCTTGCTGCTGCCACTAGACAGGCAAAGAGAAACTATCACGATCACTTCATCGTTGAGACGATGTATCAGCAGTCCCGACAATGGCAGGGTTCCTTGCTGCTGCGTCGCTATGCGCAAGCTATTGAATCCGCCGCCGCATCCAAACCAAACAAGCAGAAAGTACGAATGCTTGCTTGGGCCAAGCAAATCAATGCCCAGGCCGACAGAGACGATCCTCTACCATTAAGGGCAATACGTCCCAACGTCCCTGAACCTACCGAGACCGAGCTCAAGCCTCTGATTGATCAATTAATGAAAGAGGATTAGTAGCCCCACCACCGTGGAGCACGTCGGTATTCGACAAGTACAGGCCTCTCCGACGGATCAAGTGGACGCTCTACAATCGTGCGATAGTTATACGCGGTAATGCGTTCTTTGACATAGGACTGTTCGATGTACTCAACTGCTTGTTCAAAGCCATTTTTCTTCATCTGATTGAACAGCTCCTCAATCAATATGTTGAGCCGGTGTACTTCAGCCTCAGCCGCCTCGGCGCGCTCCATCAAGGTGACGGCCCGCTGACCACACCATGCACGTAACAATTCATGCAAGGGACGGCCATCTTCGAGATACCGTTCATACTCCCAGTCAGGACTCGTTGTATAGGGTTTGTTGTCCAAGGTGACCGCAGGACTGCCCTTGCGGCACTTCTCTTGGTATTCTTTCTCTTCCTGCTCTACCCAGTCAAGTACGGGTATGGGATTCACCCGGCATGCGTACTGGGCCACGCGAAGCGTACCATAAGGTGACAGGATGGTATCTCCCTCAAGTTTGAAACCGGGAGCCTGGGCGAGCATGTCCTCAGCCGATACCCCAATCAGCTTCTCCAACCCGGTGGAATTATGAATCCGGGTCGTCCAATGCACGGGTGACCACTCCGGTTCCGCAATCTCTTTGGGAATCAACAATATAAACACACGTTCAATTGCGTATTCTTCAATGTCGGAAAGCTCATAGCCCTCAAGGCTCTTCCAATGCGCCATCAGCGCATCATACCGGTCAACATCCGTCCATCGTCCACGCAGACGACTTCCCGGGATATTCTCTCGTGTGCCTTTCTTCTCGCCATCCAGAAACTCCACCACATAGCGCGGGGTCTTTTTACGGTTATCAATCTCAGCGATACGAACACGTTCCGACGACGCATACTCCCGCACCCGATAGATAAGCTCGTCACCAACAGCAATATCATCCATTGCAATTCCTTATTCGAATGTGTCCGACGTCCTTGGATTGATATGAATACTCTAGATGAGGAATGGCTCCAAATAGTCAATTAAGCAGTAATGCCTAAATGATTAGGTTCTAATACTTCCGACAGATGTTCGGCTCGCTTCATCCAGCCAAATTAGTTCGGCATGTAGGGAACTATCGATTTATCACGATTACCGTTTTGCAGGGGCTCTACGAATGTTCCTCATCGGATAAGCTGCTCGAGAGGAATGTAATCCACTGATCGAATGGCAGATTTTGGGCAAGTTGTCGCATCTTTTCAAACGTGTTCAGAGCTTGCGCACTCAGATCGCTGGAAAATGTAAACCCTGGTGCACGAAGCACTTGGTAGTATTCTCTTGCAGAGAGATTCGCCCCAGGGGTAACAGATTTTCGTAACAGGTCGGGATCCAATCCTTGACTATGTGCAAGAGCATTGATGGCATCTTCAGTCACAGATTTTACCGACCGCTCATCGGGGATACAGGCGGAGATTATGAGTTCTTTTTCCATATACTTAGTGACATCAATTGGACGAACAGGAAACTGCATTACAGATGAAGCTAGCATTGCATACCATATAAGCAGGGGATTTTTAGTTGTCGAATTTGCCATTGCCCCTTTGGGAAGACTCCTTGCTGACATTACGTTGTGTACATGTTCAATACCGTTGGATAGATCGAGTCCTAAATTGACATTGACGCCTCTATCCAGACAGCATACTGAGTCAATGCGTTGATCAATCGGAACGTCTTCTTGGATTTTATTGAGTTTGCCTGCATATAGGTTATCCGAAGTTGCTGCGAATACGGTGTAATAAATTGGAGGATTGACATATTGTTTGCCGTATATCGTGTGTGTGGTTTGAATAGCTTGTGGAAAGTATGCAGTGCGTACCAGTTGCTTGACACTTCTACAGTTAGCTAAGCATGTCTCAATATCACTGCTGCGAAGATGTGTTTTAACCTCTACGACGCCGAGTACCCCTTCTGCTGGTACTCGAGCTAACCTTTTATTCTGATCTGCAAACAGCATAGGAGTGTGTTCTGCGTCGTAGAGGATTACATCCTCCTGCTTACTGGTCTGTCCTGTGACATCGAGGATTTCTCCGGTGCAGATTCCAATAGACTGCGGCAGTTGGCTGCGAAGGAATTCTGCGACAACGGTTTCCCCGCCTTCACCAGCCATACCATTGTGATCAAAAGAGATGCGAATTTTTTTGAATTCAGACAGCATTTGTTCAGCGGTATGAGCGAGTATTTGTGATAATCTCGACTCCGTTGGCACGTCCTGGTGTTCTGTATCGTTCATTGTTCAATACTCCCGTATGATGTGTAACGCAATTACATCACGTTGACTTTTGCGCTCCCTTAATATCAAAATATCAAATGACTCGCGCCATCAAACTCTGAGATCAATGTTTACAGTTAGAAATGCTTGCAGGTATTGGCACAAATTCTTATTCTGTCGTTTACCTTGCATAAATCATGATTGATGCTCATTCCGCGGTCTCAGTAGAGACTCCCAAGGCATATCGAACTGTGCTACCAGTTCGGAGATGTTGAGCAGCTTCTATACATTCAATATGTCTTAGGAAGGTATGTCTCTCGGTAAGGGTCATGGCATATGGGTCTCTGATGGTTCCGCCTTGTAGGTTTCTGCGGTGAACCTTACGGTGTTCAGCATCGATTCAGTTGTCACCAGCAAGATTCATGTCGGGGACCTCGAAATAGACTTTGGACCTTCGATTCTGCATGAGCTGTTTAACTGCAGCTCTGTGAATGCGAGACAATAGTCAACGAACTCTCTTTGGTAGAACTTATTGACGGAGGTTTGGACACCACTTTTTGTTATAGCGTCTGTCTGTGCCGTCGGCATTGTCGTCCGTGTGCTGTTCCCTGACCAATCTCTAATACAGGTGGAAAGGAGAGGTTAGGTGACGCAGGGCAGGGGTGTTTGCACGAGTGATTTGTGTCTGCAGAAATTTGGTGTTGGGTCCAGGTGTGCTTGCACATACCAGGTATAGGGCGAGAAAACCTAAGTTTACGAGTGTTGCCCGAAAAGCAGCATATGCCGCATGAAGCGGGACTTCCGGCTCAGTCTGTTGAATACGTGCAACAGTCACGACTTCGTCCACCCATATTTCTCTGTGTTCCGGTGGGCGTTCTAGGTGCTCTAACCACAAACACTATGGGTATCAGATTAAACGCGCTGACCTGCTTGTTGAACCTGGCAAGCTCCTGCAGGATTCTATATGGGAGCGATCCTGGTCATTCTTCTCAGGACAGAACTGGAACACATCAGTTGAGGGCTCGCTTTCTTTGAGGCGAAGATTGCGGTCAGGAACACGGAATGCGATTAAGCAATGCTCTAACGGGGGCGACTATTTGGCAGTAATTAGGGACAGTCACAAGCGGTGTAATGAACCTTGACGATTCTTTGTGCCAAAATCATCAACTGGTGTTCTTTGATAAGTTCTATGTGCAAAAGGGTGCTCATATTGAAGGTCAATTCGGCGAACTCTTTAATATCTTCATGAATCTCAAAATACAACGACTCACGCTCAGCTGTGACGGTGTGAATAAACTAGGGAGTGAAGTTTGATCCGTTATATGTTGAGTGATGAATCCAAAGTGCCCCCCGTGGGATTCGAACCCACAACCCACGACTTAAAAGGACGCTGCTCTAACCATTGAGCCAGAGGGGCAACATGGCATAGTATACCTCATACTTGGTCGACGGCACATCGCGGCGGCCTGTCCACTGGATGGTCCATCGGGCCGGGTCCCCGCCGGCCGACCCTTCCGATTGCCGAACCCATCGCTGCCTGATGCTCGGCTCGGCCTTTGCTAGTGTCGTGCAGGAGTACACCGAGTTGAACGATTATCACGGGACTTTGGGGAAAGCTTGAAGCCTCTGCCGACGGAGCGCAAGACAAGGAAGACAAGCACCATGCTTACACATCACCCATCCACATTCACCCCCTCTTGACGGGACTTGGGCCATGACAGCCCTCAACCCCCAAGAGGCGCCGGAGGATCTCCGCAATCGCGTGGCCAATGGAGTCGAGGCCCGAGTGCCGGGGGAGGCGACCATGGACCTCCTTCGCGCCGGCTTTATCGGTGACCCCTATGACGGGGACGACGAACAGGCCCAGCAGTGGATCGGCGATGTGGACTGGTGGTTCAGTTGGCATGACGACGGGTCGCAGCGTCACGACCTGGTGTCCTACGGGCTGGGCACGGTTGCCGCACTGGAACTCAACGGCTGACCGGTCGGCAGCACCCAGAATGCCTACCGCTCCCACCGGTGGGAGGTGCGCGATCTCCTCAAGGGAGGGTGGGGGGCACGCTGGTCGTTTCCTCCACCTCCCCCGTCCGCGAGGGGGGAGAGGCGACAGTCAATTCTGGGTTACTACCCTCATGACAACCACCCCTTCAATCCGCTCCGGAAAGCGGCATCGTCCTTCGGAGGGGACCGGGGAATCGACGTGGCCAATGCTGGAACCGGCAACCCATAGGCATCGATTCCTGGTCCGGTGTCAGAATTTCCCGGGTCCGCCCGCGGTGGGTGTCGACGACCAAGGTGAGGGCCTGCTCACCGTGGATGTGGATTTGGAACGCGCCGGTGGTTGTTGTGGGTCCGGCATCGATGAGACGGCCCGGCCCGGCACCCAGTCCGGGGGATACCCGTGCGGGTCCATCTAGGTGGCAACGGCGCATGCTCCTGCCTCAAAGCCGGCGCGGACACGGTCCGCCTGGTCCTCAGGGGGATCGGCTCTGGTGGCCCTTGGGCTACGGGGAACGCCCTTGGGGTGATGGATACTATTCCGATCCTTTCCCCCGTCTGTTCGCACAGCTGGATCCGACCAGGATCTACCTGCCGAGTTCCCCGATGAGTTTCACCAAGTACACCACACCCAATAAGGACAAAGACGGGACAGTGCACATCTGGAATGTGTGGAACAACAAGGACTGCAGGGCCTACAGGGATTACAAACCCCGCTTCGCCGACGAGTTCGGATACCAGGCGCCTCTTGCCTGGGGCACCCTGACTCGCGTGGTGCATGACAGTCCCTTGGACCCCTTCTCGACACCCAGATGTTGGTCCATCAGAAGGCTGTCGATGGCACCATCAAGCTCTCCCGGGGCATGCGTTTCCACCTGACTCCGGGTGACTTCTATGACATCAGTTACGGCGGTGTGGTCAACGGCCATCGTTCGGATGGGCCACACTCCTGGTTGATTCCCAGTGACCGCTGGGAAGACATTGAGGACTGGCACTGGGCCTGTCAGCTGCAGCAGGCCCAGGCCATCCGATTCGGGGTGGAGTACATGCGTTCCCTGGAGCCGGTGAATGCCGGCACCCTGTTCTGGCAGCTCAATGACTGGCTGGTGATCTCATGGGCGGCGTGGACCATGACGGGCATCGCAAGCCCTCTGGTTCGCCTCGCGCGATGTCTTCGCTCCTCGCCTAGCCTCCATTCAGCCCGAGGTCTCAGAGGCCTACCGGGCCGAGCACAGTTGGGCTGGCATGCCTGTCACCCCCGACCAGCTAGCCCTGGTCATGGTCAACGACACCCGTCAGGCCTGGGAGGGCCAGTGGCGGGTGGAGCGTCGCCGCCTGGATGGAACCGTCCTGGCCGATCAAATCACCCGGGTCTCCATACCGGCAGGGGGACAGGCCCAGGGTTTTGGAGGCCACCGTGGCTACCTACGGCGGCCCTGCCCAGGAGATCCTCGTGGCCAGTACCGACCGTCCGGATTTGCTAGGGTCATTTACAATCCGGCTGAGGTCGTCGACCAGGCCCTCCGGCCCGACCCTCTTGAAGCCCCTATCGGGGCCGAGGACTACGGCTACCGACTGGACCCTGACCGCTCGGACATATGCCCGTGACGTCTTCTGCATGGCGGACAAGGTGGATCCTGCCGCCTCAATCGACAGCGGCATGGCCACCCTCCTGCCCGGGAGTCGGTCGTCTGGCATATCGCCTCGGCTCCTGTGGACGTTCCTGAGCCCTTTTTGCCCCCAGGGTCCTGCGGACAGCCAACGATTTGCAGTGTCAGACGTTGTGAGCATCCTTTCGAGGGGAAGGCGAAAGGGCATCCCTTCCGGTTCCTACTTGGGCCGGAGCGGTCGGTGTCTGTCTGAACAGCACCTTTCCATCTTCCCTCTGGCTGCCGAACTGACAGTCCTCACTCATGTCTCATGCGTGTCAATTCCTTTCGTGGTAATTGTGAGGTAAGTTAATTAATTAGGTCTCGGCTGCCCGCTGGTGTATGAGCAGATTCGGACAAAGAAGTGCAAAGACCAGCCATGAGACCGCAGACCCAGGCAACCCATCGACAAGACGAATTCCAAGGAAGGATTCCGATGAATCTGGATTATCTCGCCAATATCAAGCCGTCCCGCCGTCAACTCGATTGGCAGCGCATGGAGATGTATGCCTTCATGCACTTTGGCATGAACACGATGACCGGCCGCGAATGGGGCCTGGGCCACGAAGATCCCGCCCTCTTCAATCCGGCGGACCTGGACTGCGACCAGTGGATGGAGACCTTTAAAGCCGCTGGCATGACGGGGGTGATCCTCACCTGCAAGCACCACGACGGCTTCTGCCTCTGGCCCAGTGCCTACACCGAGCACAGCGTGGCCAGCTCTCCCTGGAGGGGAGGAAAGGGCGATGTGGTCCGCGAGGTCTCCCAGGCCGCCCACCGTCACGGCCTCAAGTTCGGTGTCTACCTGTCCCCCTGGGACAGGACCGAGGCCACTTACGGGCAGGGCAAGGCCTATGACGACTACTATGTCAACCAGCTGATAGAGCTTCTTACCCACTACGGACCTATCTTCAGTGTTTGGATGGACGGGGCCAATGGCGAGGGACCCAACGGCAAGACCCAGGCCTATGACTGGCAACGCTATTTCAACGTGATCAGGGCCCTTCAGCCGGAAGCGGTCATCAGCATATGCGGACCTGATGTCCGTTGGTGCGGCAACGAGGCCGGCAAGGCACGCGAAAACGAGTGGAGCGTGGTTCCAGCATCCCTCAGCCATGCAGAGTGGAAGATGGGCAAGGGAGAACTGGACCACCCCGCCAACCCCGATTGGGCTGTGCGTTCTGAAGATGAGGACCTGGGCAGTCGCAAGGTTCTTGAACAGTACGGCGGCCCCCTGGTCTGGTACCCGGCCGAGGTCGACACCTCCATCCGGCCCGGTTGGTTCCACCATGCCAGCGAGGACGACAAGGTGCGCACGGCTGACGAACTTTTCGACATCTGGTCCACCACTGTCGGCGGGAACGCCAATCTTGTGCTCAATGTGCCGTCGAACGCCCAGGGGAAGATCAGCCAGCCCGATGTGGATTCCCTGACCGGTCTGGGTCGCAGGATCCGTGAATTCTGGCAGGGGGCCGTCACCGAGGGTGCCAAGGTGTCCGTCTCCTCCAACGCCTGCGGGAGTGACCCACAGGCCCTCCTGTCCACTGGTGTGGACTCCGGCTGGTGGCTGGCCGCTGCGGATGATGAGCATCCCACTGTTACCATTGATTTCGACCGTCCCCGACAGGTGGATGGGCTCATCCTTCGTGAGCACATCGAGGTCGGCCAGCGGGTGGAGCAGGTCGTCATCAGTGCCGAACTTGACGGTGAACTCCGCCAAGTGGCAGAAGTGGGGGCCATTGGGTATCAGCACTTTGCACAGGTCGGTCCACTGACCACCAGCCACCTGGAGGTCAGCGTGACCAGGTCGCGTGGCCCCGTGGCCTTGGACACCTGCCTGATTCGCGAGGGATGCGGGCGATGAGCTGGCCGGCGTTGGTTTCTGGATCGCCGACTGTCTCAGATAGGCCCACGGGTATGGCCTGGACTGTGTATTAATTCCCTGTTCCTCCACCAATGAGGGCAGCCGCAGGATCGCCCAGACGGGGGTCTTGGAGGCTATTCGGGGGAACAGTAAGGTCGCAGCAGATAAAGGGACAGGCCTTGGACTGGGCAGAGGAGGTGGACCATGGGAATCCGTCTGGTGAGGGTGGATCAGCCGGGTGCGGTGGATGCCAAAGCGATTTGGGAATATCTGCAGGCCTGCCGTTCTCAGCCTCAGGATGAAGCGGCTGGTCTCGGCCCCTTGGAGGGCTGCCACAGCCTGGATGAGGTTCGTCGGTTTGGTCTGCCGGAGGTGGCTGGTCAGGCGCGTGGTGATGATCTGCCGCCGGGGTTTGTGCCAGCTCTGCAGTTCGCCGCCATGGACCCCAGCGGCAAACTGGTGGGGATGATTCAGCTGAGGTTGCAGCTTACGCAGGCGCTTCTGCGAGTGGGCGGCAACATCGGCTATTCAGTTCGTCCGGATTGTCGCCGGCTGGGCTATGCCGGGCTGATGCTGGATGAATGTCTTCGACAAGCTGCCACTCTGGGCATGAGTAGGGTCCTGATTACTTGTTCCCCGTCTAATCTGGCCAGCCGCCGGACCATCCTTTCGCGTGGCGGGCAACTGGAGAATGTGCTCCCCAGCAGATCTGGTCAGCCAGTAGAACGATATTGGGTTGATTTGTCTACCGAGTAAAAAGGCCAAAGAACGCGTCAGCATGAACCAGTGTGAAAGAGACCGATAGATTCCTCGTGTCTTAGCGCGTCTATGGGGTTCTTCTGAGAGAATGGCAGGTATGGTCTGGATGATTGTCCTGGTATGGGTGCTGGTGGTGGTGGCATTCATCGTATTTGTCATGCGCTTGGCGCTTGGCGAGTCCCAGGACCGTGCTTTTTCCCAGTCTCTGGATGAGCGTGTACGCCGGGCCGCCCGCCGTCAGCAGGAGCGAGAGAATAAGCTGCCGCGGATTGCAGGAGGGCATCTGTCTTTTGCCCCTGGCTCGGGCGAGGATGCACCAACCGCTGAAGACCTTGCACATCCCTATCCGGTTTATGTCAACTCCTCCTCCGTGGTGGAGGTTCGAGGCATGCTCGCCTCCGATTCCAAGGACGAGATAAATCTGCCCAGGCCGCCCAGCACTGATTCTGCATCGTCGGCTAGCCCGAGGCAACGGAGGAATGCCGTGCCATCGGTTTCTGCGGCCTCTGGGCCTCCAGCCCCCAGAAACGTCACCTTGCGATCATCCAGCCCTGAGCACTCGCATCCGCAGCGGCGGGAGCCTCAACCCATCACCTCCGACGTCATGCCTTCGGTCAAGAGCGGTTCGCAGACGGACAAGGGTCACCCGAGCGGAAAGTGACCGCTCATGATGACCATCCGTGTCCCTTTTCGCCTTTAGGCTGGTACCTATGACAACACAGCAGCTCCTTATTTTTATCGCGGCGCTGATCGTCCTGGTGCTGGCGGTGGTCGGTATTCTGGTGACGGTCCGTAAGCGCCGGTCCCAGGGGGATTCCACGCGCCCAGGCAGGGTGCAAGAGTCTGATGATGGCCGCTCTTCTCTGTCCCCGGAGTCGGCGGCGGCCGCAGCAAAGGGTCGAGCTGAAGGCCAACCTGGTGCCTCCCCAGCAGCTTCATCGGCTGACCAAAGTGTCCAATCTGCCTCTCCTGCATCGGGCGCATCCCCCAATCCGGACGCTTCTACGGGTTCAGCGGCGTCCGCCCAGTCGTCCTCGGCCGAGCAAGTGGCATCGTCGGCGCAGGAGGAGCTAGCTCATCCGGAGACCTCTGCATCCCGTATGACCAGGCTCAAGGCCAGGCTGGCCAAGAGCCCCAACCCCTTCGGCAAGGCCCTCTTTGCCATTCTGACCAAGGACCATCTGAGCGAGTCCGACTGGGAGGATGTGGAAGACACCCTGCTCATGGCGGATGTGGGCGCTGAGGCCAGCGAACAGCTGGTGAAACAGTTGCGTGACGATGCCCGGATTACCGGGCAGAAGGACCCAGCAGCAGTGCGTCGTGGCCTTCGTCAGCGCCTGATCGATCTGGTCGACCCCGATATGGACCGGACTCTGGTGGCTGCCCGACCTCAGGCCAACAGGCCGTCGGTCATCATCATGGTGGGCGTCAACGGCACAGGCAAGACCACCACGGCGGGCAAGCTGGCCAGGCTCTTCGTGGCCGATGGCAAGTCGGTGGTCATGGGGGCCGCCGACACCTTCCGTGCCGCCGCCGCTGACCAGCTGGAGACCTGGGGTGGCAAGGTGGGCGTGCCCGTGGTCCGCAGCGACCGCGACGGTGCCGATCCGGCCTCGGTGGCCTTCGAAGCCGCGGAACGGGCCAAAAACGATCAGTCAGATGTCCTCATTGTGGACACCGCCGGGCGCCTCCAGAACAAGGCCAACCTCATGGATCAGCTGGGCAAGATCCGGCGGGTGATCGAGAAGAACCTGCCCGTGGACGAGGTTCTGCTGGTCCTGGATGCCACCACCGGGCAGAACGGGATGATCCAGGCCCAGGTCTTCGCCCAGGCCATCGGGGTCACGGGCATCGTCCTGACCAAGCTGGACGGCTCGGCCAAGGGCGGCATTGTCATATCTGTTCAGCGGGAGCTGGGCGTGCCCGTCAAGCTGGTCGGACTGGGCGAGGGGCCCGACGATCTGGCCGTTTTCGATCCGGAGTCCTTTGTCGACGGCATCCTGGGAGACGAGTAGTCCTGCCGGTGGTTGGTCATAAGGTGGTCATCCAATAGTCACCCGGAGGTAATGCGGCGGTGACCTGACCGTCATCCTCTTCCTGTTTGATGAATCGGGAAGTGGAAGAGAATCTGACGTAGGCTGTCCGGAGGAAAGTCCTCTTTATTGGGGACTGCCCGCCCGGATGGGGAAAAGAGAGGTGTAGGCATGGATTCTGGAAATGCTGCCTGGATGCTGGTAGCGGCATCCATGGTTTTCCTGATGACTCCGGCGGTGGCTTTCTTCTATGGGGGTATGGTCCGAGCCAAGGCCGTGCTCAACATGATGATGATGTCCACGCTGGCCATTGCCGTGACCGGGGTTATCTGGGCCTTCTGGGGATGGTCGATTTCCTTTGCAGGCAAGGACATCGGCGGCGTCTTTGGCGACCCCATCACCGGCTTCCTGCTCAAGGACACGGTCACGGCCAAGGACGGGGTCTTCACCTCGCTTGATTCCGCAAACGCCGCCTACCCGCACACGGTGGACATCGCCTTCCAGGCCGCCTTCGCCATGATCTGCGTGGCTCTGATTTCGGGAGCCCTGGCAGAGCGAGTCAGAATCAGCACCTGGATGATCTTCGTGGCCCTCTGGGTCACCTTGGATTACGCACCCATGGCCCACATGGTCTGGAATCACGGACTGCTGGCTGCCGATGGACCCATCTCCAACGCCATCGGGGCTCAGGCGCATGACTTCGCAGGCGGTACGGTCATCCACATCAACGCGGCAGTGGCAGCCCTGGTCATTGTGCTCATCATCGGCAGACGAATCGGCTTCCCCAAGGAGTCCATACGCCCCCACAATGTGCCCATGGTCATGCTGGGCGCCTTCCTGCTCTGGTTCGGCTGGTTCGGTTTCAATGCCGGTTCCGCCTTCGCCGCCAACGGCACGGCTGGATATGCCTGGGTTTCCACGACCATAGCCGCCAGCGGCGCCACCCTGGGCTGGCTCTTTACTGAGCGGGTCCGCACCGGGCATTACACCGCCATGGGTGCAGCATCCGGCATGGTCGCCGGCCTGGTGGCCATCACTCCAGCGGCTGACGTGGTTTCGCCGCTCTGGGCCATGGTCATCGGCCTCTTGGCTGGTTTCGTCTGCTGCCTGGCCTGCGGGCTCAAGTTCCGTTTCGCCTACGACGACTCCCTTGATGTGGTGGGCATCCACGGAGTGGGTGGTTTATTGGGCACACTGCTGATAGGCTTCTTCGGTACCGGCACGGGCTTCCTGGCCGGCGGCAATTTCCGGCAGCTGCTGGTTCAGTTCCTGGTGGCGTTGATTGCGATCATCTACGCAGCTGCAGTAACCGGTGTGATCGCCTTTGCGCTGGAGAAGACCATTGGTTGGCGAGTCAGCAAGGATCAGGAGGTCATCGGCGTCGATCAGAGCGATCAGGGTGAGAGCGCCTATGACTTCGGGTCCATTCTGAACTGATCAGAAAGGAAGGCAGCATGAAACTCATTACCGCCATCGTTCAGCCCGGGCGGCTGGATCAGATTAAGCAGGCCCTGACCGAGGTCGGCGTGCACGGCATGACCGTCTCGTCAGCCCAGGGCTATGGTCGGCAGGGCGGCCATAAGGAGGTCTACCGGGGCAGCACTGTCAAGGTGGACCTGGTTCCCAAGGTGCGTCTGGAGGTGCTGACCGAGGATCGCCGGGTTGACGAGCTGGTCGACACCATCGTCCAGGCTGCCGCCACCAACACCGTGGGCGACGGCAAGGTCTGGGTGCAGACCCTGGACTCGGTGGTCAGGGTTCGTACCGGGGAGACCGGCGTAGACGCCATCTGAGGCAGCCGCCTGCTGACCAGTTTCGGCAGGATCCCGCCGCTGTGGCCGATTTCATGGTCTAGCGGTCGGGGTCCTGCTTTTTCTATGTCTTTTCAGGCTTCCTTGGCTTGGCTTATCGTCCCCATCCAGACATCGGTGCGCGTTCTCAAGCCATTGCATATGGCTCTGACGCCGATGAAGAGGACATTGAGTACGGCCCAGAGCATGGCTATCCGCCAGGTGGGCGTCCAGTTCATGGCCAGAGCCGTCATACCCAGCAGGCCGATCAGGTAGATCACAGCCGTGAGGGAGCAGGTGGCCGCCAGGTAGCGATAGTCCCCGGCCCCGATCAGGATCCCGTCCAGGGCCCACATCCATCCGGCGACGGGCATGAAGACTCCCTGGACGATCATGCCCACGGTGATCAGCGATCTGATGGCCGGCGTGGGGCTGAACAGGGGAGCGGCGAAGAGGCCCAAGGCGATCATGACCAGTCCGACCAGCACTCCCATGGCCATGCCGGCCTTGGCTGACAGGTCGGTCATGACCCGTGCCCGTGACCGCCGTCCGGCGCCCAGCTCGGTGGCTACCAGTGACTGGCCGGCGATGCCCACGGCATCCAGCATGTTCAGTCCGAAGTTCCAGGCCGAGTTGACTCCTTGGTAGGCTGCAAGCACCTGCTCGCCCAGATGGGCCGCAGCCACCACGGTCATAAAGAGGCAGACCCGCAGGGCCAGTGTCCGTAGGAAGAGCGGGAAACCGTCGCCCATGCTGGCCGCCATGCCTGAGAGCCGGGGCCGCAGCTGGGCGCCTTCCCGACGGGCCCATACCAGGGCGGGGATGGTCAGGAAGAGCCCCATGGCCCACTCGGCAATCAGGGTGGCCAGGCCCGAGCCCAGAATGTCCATGTGCAGGCCGAAGACCAGAAGGACCTCCAGGGCGGTGTTGAGGATGGCGCCCGACACGGCGGCCACCAGGGTGATCTTTACCTTCTGCAGTCCGCGGAAGATGCCGTTGGCCGCGTAGACCATAAGCATGGCCGGAAGGCCGAAGACCAAGGCATCCAGATAGGTCCGTGCCGCCTGCAGGACCGGCCCCCGAGCTCCCATCAGGCTGCAGATGGGCCGGCTCAGAGCCAGGAGAACAGCGCAGACGACCAGGCCGATGACGAAGGCCAGCCACATGCCGTCCACGCCGGCTTGCATGCCCTCCCGGCGGCGGCCGGCACCCATGAGCCGGGCCACCTGGGAGGTGGTCCCGTAGGCCAGAAAGATGCACAGGCCCACGGTGGTCAGCACCACAGTGGATCCGATGGAGAGCCCGGCCAGGGCCGAGTCGCTGATGTGGCCCACGATGGCGGTGTCGATCATGACGAAGAGTGGGGAGGCGATCAGCTGGCCGAAGGTGGGTATGGCCAGTCCAGCAATGGTCCGGTAGGTCGCCCGCCGCTCTTCCGGCGTGATTGATCCGGTCTTGGTTTCGGGGATGTCCCTGTGGCTGCGCATGGACGCCATGCTAATGCTCTGGGCTGAAGACACAACCCCTGAAAGCCAGTCCGTGGACGCCCTGCCGGTAGGTGCAGTATCACCAAACAGCCCTGAGCGCAAGCTGGATTGGTGATGTGGAAGACTGTCCCCAAGTTTTGCACAGAGTTGTACCCATGAGGTGGATAAGTTGCACACATGTCCTCTAGGACACGCCTTGAATGTGGATAACTTATTTTTCTGTACACATGCAGGACCGGCCCCGTGCCCATCCAGTTCCATCGGCGCGCCCTGGTGAATGCCTTGGGTGAAATCCTCATCTTAGGGCTGTCAGGGACGGTCCTCTTCGTAGAATCGTGGCTATGGCTTCCGATGACTACACCGACTACACCCATCCCGAACAGCGTCCCACCGATCGTGCCCAGACCGGCCGTGACATGCTCTTCGACCGGGTGCCCCCGCATGACGACGATGCGGAGATGGCCGTGCTGGGCGGCATGCTCATGAGCAAGGATGCCATCGGCGAAGTCAGCCAGATGATTGAAATATCCGACTTCTACCAGCCCAAGCACCAGACCATCTACGAGGCCATCGTCACCCTCTTCTCGGCCTCCCAGCCGGTGGATGCGGTCCTGGTGGCCAACGAGCTGCTCAAGTCCGGCGACCTGGAGAAGGTAGGGGGCACCGACTATCTGCACTCCCTGGTGGCCTCGGTCCCAACAGCCGCCAACGCCACCTACTATGCGGAAATCGTCCACCAGCGGGCCATCCTGCGCAATGTGATCGCGGCCGGCACCAAGATCGCCCAGCTGGGCTACTCGGCCGAGGGCTCCCAGGCCGAGGACATCGTCAACCTGGCCCAGGCCGAGGTCTACGAGATGAGCGTGGGCAGGGTCCGCCAGGATTACGAGGCCATCGGGCCGGTCGTCCATGACACCCTGGACCAGCTGGACAAGCTGCAGAACGGCGACATGGAGCGGGGCGTGCCCACCGGCTTCAAGAGCATCGACGACGTGACCCAGGGCCTGCAGCCCGGGCAGATGATCGTGGTGGCCGGCCGCCCTGCCATGGGTAAGTCCACCCTGGGCATCGACTTCGCCCGCGCCGCGGCCCTCCATAACAACATGACCACGGTGGTCTTCTCCCTGGAGATGAGCAAGACCGAGCTGGCCCAGCGCATCATCTCGGCCGAGACCGACATCCCCTTGGTGGCCCTGCGCCGGGCGGACGACATCACCCCCGAACGTTGGAACACCCTGAACACCTTCTGGAGCAGACTCCAGGATGCCCCGCTCTTCCTGGACGATTCGCCCAACATGAGTCTGATGGAGATCCGGGCCAAGTGCCGTCGGCTCAAGCAGACCAACGACCTGAAACTGGTGGTCATCGACTACCTGCAGCTGATGACCTCGGGCAAGCGGGTCGAATCCCGCCAGCAGGAGGTCTCCGACTTCTCGCGCGCCCTGAAGCTGCTGGCCAAGGAGCTGGAGGTTCCGGTGGTGGCGCTGAGCCAGCTCAACCGCGGTCCCGAGATGCGCAATGACAAAAAGCCCATGCTCTCCGACCTGCGCGAGTCGGGATCCATCGAGCAGGACGCCGACGTGGTCTTCCTGGTCCACCGACCGGACTTCTACGACAAGGAGGACCGCCCGGGCGAGGCCGACATCATTCTGGCCAAGCACCGCAACGGCCCCACCGACACCTTCAAGCTGGCCTTCCTGGGCGAGAAGTCCAAGTTCAAGGACATGCCCCAGGACTACCAGCAGGGAGGGGTCTGATCATGCGGTCCAAGACTTCCAAGGCGCAGCCTGCCGATCAGCCCGGTCGTCCCCGTCGGTCTTGGCGCTCGCTCCTGGCCCTTCTGGTCGGCAAGGTGGTGCGCCTCGTTTCGCGTCTGTCCCATCACGGCGGTTCGGCCCTGCCTGGCAAGGTGGTGGAGCGGATCGACCCGGGCTTCCTGGCCAGGACCCTGTCGGGGCTGCCCCGTGGTGTGGTCCTGGTCTCGGGGACCAACGGCAAGACCACCACCACCCGAATGGTCGCCTCCATGCTGGAATCCCTGGGCCTCAAGGTCTTCACCAATCCGACCGGGTCCAACTTCACCCGTGGCGTGGTCTCGGCCTTGGTTTCCACTCTGGGGCTCTCCGGCCGGCTGCATGCCGATATTGCCGTCCTGGAGTTGGACGAGGCCTATGCGGTCCACTTTGTGCGGCAGGTCAAGCCCCGCTACGCCCTCCTGCTCAATGTCATGCGTGACCAACTGGACCGGTTTGGGGAAATCGATACCACTGCCCGGCTGCTGGGTCAGGTGGCTCAGGCCACTACGGGCACGGTGGTCCTCAACCGTGAGGATCCGCGCATCGCCAGGTTGGCCGCCCAGACGCCGGCCCAGACCGGCGTGGCCTACTTCGGTCTGTCAGACGATCTGCTGAGCTATTTCCCCACTGATGACGACATGCATGCCTCGGATCGGGGTGCCCATGGTGCCGGTGCGGCCAGCACCTCCCGCCCGATTCGCCCCGGTCACCGGCTACCGGCCGAGGTGACCCTGGAAAGGGTCATGGACCACCGGGCCGCCTTCCGCCTGGATGGGCGGCTTCTGGAGACCGACCTGCGTCTGGAGGGCGTCTACAACCTCTACAATGCGGCCGCTGCCTTGGCGTTGGTGAGGGTCGTTCTGGAGGACGGGGAGCCTGATGATGCAGCGCTCATGGATGCCCTGTCCAAGGTCACGCCCGCCTTCGGCCGCGGGGAGGTCATCACCTACCAGGGCGCGCCGGTTGAGCTGGTCCTGGTCAAGAACCCCATGGGCTTCCGTCTGGCCCTGTCCTCCTTCGACCCTGCCGGGCAGGACACCATGATCGCCATCCGCGACGAGTATGCGGACGGGCGTGACATGAGCTGGCTCTGGGATGTGGACTTCACCTCGCTCAGGGATACCGGTGTGGCCATGGTCTCCGGCACCCGGGCCTACGACATGGCCCTGCGCCTGGCCTATGACCAGGTGCCTACGGAGGCGATCGAGACCGACCTGGATCGGGCGCTGACAGCCTTCCTTGAGGTGCACCCAGGCCGACCCAAGCGAATCTACTGCACTTACACGTCGATGCTCCGGCTTCGGTCCGCCCTCGGCAGGATCACGAGCGTGGACGATGCCGGGGTGGGCGCATGAGCGAGCGAGCCAAAAGGAGCACAGGAATGCCGCAGACGCAGGATAAGGCCGAGGCCGTGGGAAACCATCCGCCGCTGCAGATCCTCTCCCTCTACCACCGCGACATGAACATCTACGGGGATTCGGGCAACATTCTCAGCGTGACCCGCAGGGCTGAGCTGTACGGATTCCGTCCCACGGTCCGCTATTACGATCCCGGCGATGCCTGGCCGGAGCGGATCGATATGATTCTGGGCGGCGGCGGCCAGGACCATGGCCAGGAACGGATCATCGACGACCTGCGGGAGCGGGGCGGTCTTCTGCACGATCTGGCCGACCAGGATGTGCCCATGCTGATGATCTGCGGGCTCTATCAGCTCTTCGGCCATTATTTCGAGACCTCCGACCATGAGCGCCTGGAGGGGGTCGGCATTCTTGACGTGCACACCATTGCCAAGCCCGAGCGGATGATCGGCAACCTGGTGGAGCAGGCAGAGGACTTCGGCAGGGTGGTCGGCTACGAGAACCATTCGGGCCTGACCTACCTGGGTGAGGGGGCCCAACCCCTGGGCATGGTGACCGAGGATGGACGCGGCAACAACGGCAAGGACCACACCGAGGGGGCCCGATGGAAGAAGGTCATCGGCACCTATATGCACGGGTCGCTGCTGCCGAAGAACCCGGCCATCACGGACTTCCTTATCGAGGGGGCAGCCGAAAGGCGGTACGGCCAGGGCACCTTCGCCCAGATGAAGACTGCCATGGACCAGAAGAGCCGGAGCGAGCTGGAGCGCCTGGACTCCCTGGCAGATCAGGCCAGCCGTATCGCAGCCTCCAGGCCCAGATGAAGGGGAGCCTGCAGTTCCGCCTGCGGGTCCTGCGCAGATTCTGATCAGCGGTCGGGGACAGTGCCAGGGGAGAGACGTTGCGGTCCCTCTTGCCATGGTGTCGAATCGGATCGGTCAATGATAACCGGCTAGACTGTAAAGAGAGACGGCCGCTCGTCTCTTGGCGGTCAAAAGAGCCCGGTACTTCAAGGGCGTATGAATGCTGGGAGGCATATCATGTCGGATTTGCATATCGGTGACGGATTGCACAAGGTGCTTCTGGCTGGCATCGGAGCCTTGGCCACAGGCGTGGAGAAGGGCCAGGAGGTCATTGACAACCTGGTCAAGAAGGGTGAGCTGACGGTCGAGCAGGGAAAGATTCTCAACACTGAGCTCAAGCGGAACAGACAGAACCCTCCCGCTCCTGCACCTGCTCCCGCTCCTGCTGACAGCGCACCTGCACCGGCTGCTGGCGCGCCCAGGCCTGCGACTCATGTTGCTCCTGATTCCCGCCGTCCCGACCACGAGCCCCTGGCGCCAATGCCGAATCGTCGGTCAGGGTCCATTCCCATCACCTCCAATGATCCCATCGCGGGTCAGCAGGGCTGAAAGCAGTCAATTTACTGTCAGCGTCGGTCGTCTGCGCCGGAATGCCTGCCGCTGGTCGGCCATGCGGATAAAGGACGCAGGTGAGTGGTGAGTATGGATGCCATGAACGGACATGATGCCCCGGTGCAGACCATCGGCCTCTTCGGGGTCGGCACGGGAGAGCGGCAGGGGGCGGCAGGAAGGATTCGGCACAGGCGTGGCAGGGCCCGTCGACTGGCCGAGATGATCCGCATCGCCAACCGGTTCGACATCATCCACGGTCTGACCCCGGTCACCATGCGTCGATTGTTCGAAGCGCTCGGGCCCACTTTCGTCAAGGTGGGCCAGATTCTTTCCATGCGTTCGGAGATTCTGCCGGAGGCTTTCTGCCGCGAGCTCTCCAAGCTACGCGCCGACGCGGATCCCATCCCGTATTCCGTGGTGACCAGCACCCTGGCCACCGAGTATGGCCGTCCGCTCGACCAGATCTTCTCCTCCATAGACCCTGTCCCCTTGGGGTCGGCCTCCCTGGCGCAGGTGCATCGTGCCCGCCTGGTCAGTGGTGAGGATGTGGCCGTCAAGGTCCAGCGCCCAGGGATACAAGAGACCATGGCCCAGGACATCGACATTCTGCGCAGCATGGTCAAGTGGGCCTCCCGGTTCGTTCGCAGTACCCAGGTGATTGACATCCGCGGGGTGGTCGAGGAACTCTGGGAGACCTTCCAGTCCGAGGTCGACTTCCAGCAGGAGGCCGCGAATCTGGCGGAGTTCAAGGATTTCTGCGACGCTTACGCCTACATCGACTGCCCGAAGCCCTATCCCGAACTGTGCACCAAGCATGTGGTGGTGATGGAATACATCGACGGGATATCCCTCTCACGGCCTGCCCAACTGGTGGCTCAGGGCTATGACCTGAAGGAGATAGGCACCAAGCTGGTCGACAACTATGCCACCCAGATCATGGACCGGGGCTTCTTCCACGCCGATCCGCACCCCGGCAACATCATCATCCGCGATGGCTGCATAGTGCTGATAGACCTTGGAATGGTCGGCCGCCTGGACAAGGTGACCAAATCGGCCTTGAAGGACATGATTTTTGCAGTAGGCCGCGAGGATTCACCGGCCCTTGCCCAGGGATTGCTCCGCTTCGCCGGCACGGGCGAGGCCAGGGCCGAGGACTACCCCTATCTTTTGGCCGACCTGGATGCGGTCGTCCAGCGTTTCGGCAAGCTGGATCTGGCCGATCTGGACATCGCCGAATACGTCAATGCCGTTATGAAGCTGGCCGCCCGGCATGGCATCAAGGTGCCGGGGTCGGTCACCATGGTGGCACGCTGCCTGGTCACCCTTGAAGGACTCCTGGATGAGTTCCTGCCCGAGGCCAACATCGTGCAGATCATCACCGATCATGTCGCCTACAGCCAGGGCACAGGATCCATCCTCAAGGAGGAGACCCGGAAGCTTGGAATCCAGGGCGACCTGGCTTTGCATGGGCTTTTGGGTGCCCTGGCTGAGTCCCAGACCGCAACCAAGATGCTGACCCGCGGCCAGCTGCGCGCCAATGTGCAGCTTGTAGGCTCTGAGGAACCCCTGCAGCAGCTGTCTGACATGGTCAACAGGCTGACCATGGCCCTCATTGTCGTCGGCCTCTATGTGGGCTCTTCAATCGTCTACTTCGCCCGCATCAAGCCGGTGGTCTTCGGTATCCCGGTGGTCAGCATGCTGGGATACGTAGTGGCCTTCATTCTTTCGGTCTGGATAGTTCTGGACATCCTGATTAAGCACCGGGCCCTCAAGCGTCGGCGACGCAACGGCGAAGCCTAGGCTGAGAGCCCATCCATCCTGGATAGATACAGATACTCTCTGATGCTGAATCAGCCGGCGAAGTCCTCAACGGTTTCAGGATCCTCATGGTTCATGAAAGCGGATTTGCCGGTGTCCATGGCACGCAGCCGGTCCATCTCCTGGTCGCTGAGCTGGAAGTCCCAGATGTCGAGGTTCTCGCGCATGCGCTCGCGGTGGGTGGTCTTCGGGATGATGATGACCCCGTCCTGGACCAGGAAGCGCAGGGCCACCTGGGCTGCGGTCCGGCCGTGCGCTTGTCCGATTTCGGTCAGGGTCGGGTTGGTGAACATACCCTGGCGGCCCTCGGCGAAGGGTCCCCAGGATTCGATCCGGGTGCCGTACTTGTCCATGTAGGTGCGTTCCTGGGGGCGCTGGTGGAAGACGTGGGTCTCCAGCTGGTTGACGGCCGGGACGATTCTGTTGAACTTGACCAGGTCCACATAGCGGTCGGCATAGAAGTTCGAGACTCCGATGGCGCGCAGGACCCCCTGGTCATAGAGATCCTCAAGGGCGTGCCAGGCTGCGTAGTAGTCGTTGAAGGGCTGGTGAAGGAGGACCAGGTCCAGGTGGTCAGTCCCCAGCTTCTTCAAGGACTCCTCGATCGAGGCCTTGGTCTTGTCGTACCCGTAGTTGGTGATCCAGACCTTGGTGGTCAGGAAGACCTGGTCGCGGTCGAGGCCGCTCTGGGCCAGGGCATCTCCGACGGCCTGCTCGTTTCCATAGGCCTGGGCCGTGTCGATGGCCCGGTACCCGGTTTCCAGAGCATCCAGAACCGAGCGGCGGCACTCGTCCAGGTCGGCGATCTGGTAGACGCCGAAGCCCTCCATGGGCATGAGGACGCCGTTGTTGAGCTTGACGGACGGGACGGCAGTGGATGAATCGTTCTGCATGGTATTGTGCTTCTTTCTTGGCAGATTGCTTGACGGAGTTGGTTAAAGGCGGGGCATGCCTCTCTAATCTGCTTGTTCAAGGATAAGGCCTTGAAGCAGCTTGAAGTCAAGCCGGCAAAGCGCGTCCGGCCTCCTGCGATGCTAGCGTGGGTAGTGAAGTAGCTGATGGCTGGAGGCGATGATGGGGTCCAAAGCACGATTGGCCGGCAAGGTCGCACTGGGTCTGGGATTCGGGGTTTTTGGAGCCTGGTGCTGGGCCCTGGCTCCTGGCCTTTCGGTGGTTGCGGGCCGAAGAAAGCCTGCTGGACTGTCGCTGCATCCATATGCTCATAGGGGTCTGCACGATGCTGGCTCGGGGATGGAGACGACCAATCCCGACGCTGAACAGACCGCCTACTTGCACCGTATTCATGATTGCCTGAAGGTTGCGTCTGTTAAACCCCTAGGTAGGCACGCTTCGGCTCCGGCCAATCCCCATCGGGTGGTGGCGCCCGAAAATTCGCTGGCTGCCTTCGAAGCGGCCTGCAGGGCCGGCTACGGGATTGAGTTGGATGTCCATCTCAGCCGTGATGGCCAGGTGGTGGTCATCCACGATGGAGATCTGCGGCGGGTGGCTGGTGTCAATCGAGCAGTTGCGGACCTGACCTACGATCAGCTGCGGAGGATTCCCCTGTGCCCAAGCCCAGCCCAGGCTTTTGAGTCCGTGGAAGAGATTCCGGGTTCTGCCGACCACGATGGCGGTCCCGAAACGGAGGGAGAGGACGAGAGTCTCGACGATTCTGAAGTGCAGCATGTGCCTCTTCTGTCTGATGTGCTCGCTCTGGTGGATGGCCGGGTGCCCCTGGTCGTCGAGATCAAGATGGACCGGGGCTTGGATCGGGAGCTTATGCACCGCACCGATGCCCTCCTGTCTCAATACCAGGGTCCTTATGTGATTGAGTCCTTCAATGTCCTGGCCCTTGCCTGGTATCGGGTTCACCACCCAGGCGTCACTAGGGGACAACTGGTCGCCCCCTACCACGGTCGCGTAGACACATGTTCCTCGGCTGTGCGCTGGATGGCCGGGTCCCTCCTCTTCAATTGGCTGGGGCGGCCGGACTTCGTGGCCTGCGAGTGGCACAGCGGGCACTCAATGCCCATGCGGCTCTATCGATTCCTGGGTGGGACGCCCATCGCCTGGACCGTCCGTTCCGAGCGCGCGCAGGAGGCGGCCAGCCCGGACTTCGACGGCATCATCTTCGAATCGTATCTGCCCGAGAGCTGAACCAGCTGTACAGGCCTGAGGCCGCAGCAGCCAGGCCTATCGCCCAGAGGGCCATGGTCAGGAAGTAGCCGTAGGGGAGAGGCACGACGCTCATGTCTACCTGGTCGGACAACTGATGGAAGATGACGGCCAGCACCCCCGCCATGGCCAGGGCTGAAAGAAGGATGGCCGAAAGAGCATCGATTACTGACTCCCAAATCGAGGAGCAGACCAATGTTCCACGTGAAACACCGGCAGCCTGCATTCTACGATTCTCCTGGCGACGCTCATTGACCGCGATGGCGCATGCCTGGATCAGAAATATGGCCGTCAGGACGATGGCCCCGTTCGCTATCTGGGGCATGGCCCGCTGCACTTTCTGTGACCTTTGGATGTCGGAACGAATGTACTCCTTCTTGGTGCAGGCCTTGATGCCCTTGCTGTCCCATGAAGCGTTGAGCTTACTGATCAAATCGTTTGTCTGGACTCGGGGAGCGGTCCTGACTAAGGTAGTCAACCCACGGTTGTCGGGAGCCAGTTGTGACAGGCTGTCATCCATGATCAGGTACTCGCCTGTCTGCCCTGTCGGTGTCATGTCAACAATGGCGGTGATGGTCAGCGTGTGGCGCTTTTCGTTTTTGTCGATTAAGGTCAGCGTGCGTCCGAGGGGATTCTTTTCCTGACTGTGGCCTTTCGATATGGCGACCTTACCTGGTCCCAGGTCTGCAGCCGAGCCTGTGATGAAAGCAGGACTGATCGTGTCAAGCGCCTTGCCGCTTTTGTTGATGTGCATGGCACTGATGAAAGGTGCATCGCTTTTGCTGTCTGTGTTGCCCGCTCTTCTCCAAGATTCTTTGCTGTAGGTGACGGCGGATCCTACATCTGCGGACGAGCGAAGTTGCCGGTCCAGATCCCTGGTGTCTTTGGTATCTGTTGTGATCATGATTTCGGCAGCGACCGGCTTATACCGGCTTATGGCTTCTTGCGCCCAGCTGGACCGTCCCAGGGCTATCACTCCGGTCACGATGACCAGCATCAGGATGATCGGCACCGCGACGGCGGTGGAGCTCCGGTTTTCCTTCCGCGCCCTTTGCCGTGCCAGAAGACCGGCGCCTCGGAAGGCCAGTTGGAAGGGGATGCCGATCAGGTTGGCACAGGCCGGAACCAGGACAGGGGCCAGGGCGCCGATGATGACGAGCAGACAGCCGGTCGAGGCCATGATCTGGATTTCAATGTCCATGCCCTTGAAGCGGTGATAGACCATGGCCAGTCCTCCAGCTAGGCCGGCCAGGGCGATTATCAGGCGAAGAGGGCCGATTGACTTGGTTCCTGACCGATTTCCCGAGTCCTGCAGGGCCTCGATGGGAGAGATGGCGGTAATCCTTCTGGCAGCGAACCAGGTTCCTAAGAGGCCTGCCAGGAGTATCCCGGCGAAGGCGAGGACAATCCCCATGGGGTGGGGATGCGCGGTCATTTCCAGCGCTTCAAAGCCTGAGTTAATCAGAGACTTGGCGAATGCGGGCACCAGCAGGCATCCCGCCAAACTGCCCACGAGGGCGGCCAAACCTACCGGAATCATGAATTCCAACAGGGAGATGAGTCTCACCGTGCGGGGAGAAGCGCCTGAAAGCCGCATCATGGCGTACTCGCGACGACGGCGCTCGATCAGGAACCCCACAGAGGTGATGACGAGGAAGATGGAGACGAACCCGCATATGCAGGCGTACATTATGGATATTAGTGTAGCGCCGTCTTGTAAGGACAGGGTCATAGCGCGGTCGTAGGAATTCATTGCGCGAGTATCTGGCATCCCGTCGCCCTTCCGGGCGGCAATGGCTACCTGGGCCCAGGCGCTGGTAAGGACCGAGGCGGCCATGACCGCCAGGACCATGACCGTGTAGGAGGACCGATGCTCATGCAGAAAGGATCGCACCAGGGAGGCCAGGCCAGGAGTGCGTGCCTTGGCTCGACCTGCGGTTTGCGAGCCACCCCCGCCTGTCGGTCCTGCGGCCCCGGTTCCTGCCAGTGATCTACCCAGGGAAAGGGACTTGCCCTCCATGGTGTGCTCCTTTCTCACCCTTGAATGCTGCTGTTCTTATTGCAACACCGGGAGATAGCCCACTCAGGGTGTTTTCAGGGTCAGACCAGGGGAGAACCAGGGTGGCGACGAGCGATTAGGCGCCCTTGTGCAAGAGGCGGGGCAAGAGGATAGAGGTCGGGAGGATAGAGGTCGGGAGGATTACAGACCATGGGGATCGGTCCGCCAAGCTCTATGGCATCGCAGAGTCAGCAGTTTCTATAGCGACGTTTCATAGCCAGCCTATCCTCGCTGACGGGGTAGGGGAGGAAAGCCTGGTCCATCTTGCGCAGCGTCCGCCGGGAGGGCCATCGAATACCGCTGAAAAAAGGACCCGAATCGCGCAGGATTCAGGTCCTTGTCAGGGATGGGATTCGTGCCCCCATCAATTCGTTGATTCAGTCGATGACGCCATAGAGGCGGTCGCCGGCATCGCCCAGGCCGGGCACGATGTAGGCGTGCTCGTTCAGTTTCTGATCGACTGCGCAGACCACCACCTTGAGGTTGATGGAGGGGTCCATCTCCTCTTTGAGGCGGTTCAGGCCTTCGGGAGCGGCCAGAATGTTGATGGAGGTCACATCCTTGGCGCCGCGCTCGGCCAGGTACTTGGTGGCGGCGATCAGGGTGCCACCGGTTGCCAGCATGGGATCCAGCAGGAAGCACTGACGGCCGGAGAGGTCCTCAGGCAGGCGGTTGGCGTAGGTGATGATGTCCAGGGTGTTCTCGTCGCGCTTGAGACCGAGGAATCCGACCTCAGCGGTAGGCAGCAGACGGGTCATGCCGTCAAGCATGCCCAGTCCGGCGCGCAGGATGGGGACCACCATGGGGCGCGGGGAGCAGAGCTTCTTGCCCACCATGGGAGCGACCGGGGTCTCGATGGGGTGGTCCTCGATGTCCAGATTGCGGGTGGCCTCGTAGGCCTCAAGCATGACCAGTTCGCTGATCAGCTCGCGGAAGGTGTTGGAAGGGGTGTTTTTGTCCCGCAGTACGGTCAGCTTGTGCTCGATCAGCGGGTGTTCCAGTACGTGAAGTTCCATACCTCTCAGCGTAGCTCAGCGGGTCGGCTTCTGGTAGCGACCGGCAAGCCATGCTGGCTTCGATTTGGGAATGAAAATGAAAACGCCGAACCATGCAAGCGCCTGTCGGCGCAAACGCCGCTCGCAGCGGCAACAAACGGAGCCCGGGGCTTAGCCATGGTCCGACGCAGTCCTCATTGTAGGGCATGCCGGGGTCTGATCCGTGTTCACGGCGCGCTTACGCTTCCGGCATGAAAGGGTGGCGGATTCTACTCCAGCCGTCCCCGCCGCCAGAGCGATGCGCCCCGCATGAAGTCACGGGCCGTCTGGTTGAGGGAGTTGACGGTGCGCTGGGCCGCGTCCACCTCCTTGGCCTCCTGACCGTCCAGCTGCCGGCTCTGGGCATCCCGGATGGTGGTCTTGATGCCGCGGGCGATCACGTCGCAAAAGGCTCCGGCCCGTTCCAGGGCTATGGCGAAGTCGCCGGTGAAGGCTCCGGAGAGGATGGAGTCGGCGGTTCGGATGATGTCGTCGGCCTCCGGGGCCTGATCCACCCCGGCTATAGCTGATGCGGCGGTGTCGGTGGGTTCGCCCAGCCTCCACAGACGACTGATTCCATCAGCGTCCTTACGCATCCAGCTGCGAAGCATGTAGAGTCGCCAAAGAATGCCGGGCAGAGAGTCGGGGTCGCTGTCGCTCCAGAGCTCGGCTACGACATCCACGCCCTCACGGTCTACCAGGGTCAGAACCCGTTTGACGATGGCTGGATCGGTGCTGTGGTGGACCCGGTCCAAGAGGGAGGCCGCCGAAACATGGCTCATTTCGCTGATCTGCTGGGGGTCCATGCCTCCGGAGAGCTGATCGGCGATGGCCGGGTCCAGCTGGCCTGGGCGTGAGGGCCGGGATGCTCCGGTGCCGGAGGCCACGAATCCTGTGCGGGAGGAGCGGATTGAGGATGAGCCGATTCTGGAGTTGCTGTCAGTAGACAATGGGAGTCACCTTCTGTATGTCGATGATGGTCGGATGATTGGGATTGCCGGTCAGACTGAGGACGATGGCGTTGCCGGTGGGCATGAAAGGGGAGTCGTCGGGCAGCCGTTTGGACAGCGATCCGCTGGAGCAGAGCCCGCGCAGCTTTTCAAAGATACCTCCCAGGACCGGGCGATGCATGCAGATCATGGTGGTCCGGTTGCCTGTCAGCAGGTCGGCCATCTGCCTGTCCAGCCAGCTGTGGGCCTGGTCCGGGCGTCGGTGGTAGGAGGTCTCCGTCAGGCAGGCCACCATCTCCATGGGCAAGCCTACTTCGTCGGCGTAGGGTCGCAATGTCTGCACACAGCGGATCCAGGGGGAGGACAGGAGGCGGTCGGGCGCGAAGCAGGCCAGTTCCCGAGCCAGGGCGTAGGAGGTGCCAGCGCCCTTGGGGGTCAGAGGACGATTTGCATCCTTGCCTGTCCACTCCTTCCGGGCAACTGCCTTGCCGTGGCGGACAATGATCAGCTGACGAGCCCGGATGCCGCCCTGCTCCACCCGGTCCACGAAGGCGTCCAGTATGGTTCTGTCGCTGGGGTGGGTCAACAGTTTGCGGGCTTCGGAGGCTCCGACCCATCGTATCTGGTCGACTTCCCTGGAATCAGGCCGGTGGATGGGCCCCAGCAATGCGCTCTGACCGGCGGCATGTTCCGGGTCGGTCGGTGTGGCCATCCAGTAGCAGATATGTTTGAGCCTGCCGCCTTTGCCGCCCCTGCGCCGGCCCTCGTTGTTCAGCGGATATTCGGCATCCCCCAGATAGGGCCCAAGCCGGACAAGACAGCCTGTCTCCTCACCGACCTCGCGCACGGCCGCCCGCATGTGGGTCTCACGATTTTCCAGTTTGCCCTTTGGCCAGCTCCAGTCGTCGTACTTGGGACGATGGACCAGGCAGAGCTCCAGCTCATCGAGGTCGGATCGGGGGCTGGCTCCAGGGGCTGCCCGGCCGTCGTCGCTGAATTTCATCCATCCCTGGAAGTTTGTGCGCCACCGGTAGAGGATGGCTCCGGCTGCCTCGACCGTCCTGCTCATGGTTGGGTGCCATTCCTATTGTCCACCTTGGCGGCGGACCTGCCGGCCTGGAGGCGCATCATCATCGCCTGGCCCTGGGTGTTCGGGCGTGACGGTCGATCAGATACTCCTGCGAATCGACCAGAGGCCGACCCTGATCATCCCGGCTGTGTCGTACGTAGGTGCCGTCAGGCTGCATGTGCCAGGAGCTGGTGCTGTCGGCCATCTGCAGATCCACGTAGTCGATCAGTCCCTGCACCTGCTCGGGCGCAGTGATGCGGACCAGCGCCTCTACACGGCGGTCCAGGTTGCGGTGCATCAGGTCGGCAGAACCTATCCAGACCTCCGGCCCGGCCAGGGGGCCCTCGCCAATCTGGGGACCCTGGGAGTTGGCGAAGGCGAAGATACGGCTGTGCTCCAGGAACCGTCCCAGGATGGAGTGGACTCGGATATTCTCGCTCAGCCCGGGCACACCTGGCTTCAGGGCGCAGATGCCCCGCTCCACGATGTCGATGCGGACCCCCGCCTGGCTGGCCCGGTAAAGGGCGTCGATGATCTTTTCATCCACCAGGGAGTTGACCTTGATCCGTATCCACGCAGGCTTGCCGCTCAGAGCGGTCTCTTCCTCGCGGGCGATTCGCTGCAGCAGCCCCGAGCGTACCGTGCGTGGAGCTACCAGCAGACGGTGGAAGGAGGACTTGGGCGCATAGCCTGACAGCTGGTTGAAGAGCCGGGTCAGGTCCTGCCCCACCACCGGGTCGCAGGTGAGCAGGCCCAGGTCGGTGTACTGGCGGGCGGTCTTTGGGTTGTAGTTGCCGGTGCCCACGTGGCAGTAACGACGCAGGCCGTCCTGCTCCTGACGGACCACCAGGGAGAGCTTGCAGTGGGTCTTGAGCCCCACGATTCCATAGACCACATGGACGCCGGCCCGTTCCAGCTGACGGGCCCAGGCGATATTGGCCTCCTCATCGAACCGGGCCTTGATCTCGACCAGGGCCAGGACCTGCTTGCCGGCGTGCGCGGCATCCACCAGGGCATTGATGATGGGCGAGTTGCCCGAGGTCCGGTAGAGGGTCTGCTTGATGGCCAGCACTCGCGGATCGGCCGCCGCCTGCTCCAGGAAGGCCTGGACCGAGGTGGAGAAGGAGTCATAGGGGTGGTGAAGGAGGATGTCATGCTCGCGGATGGCCGCGAAGATGTCCTGGGCCTGGCTGGATTCCACCTCGGCTATCTGTCGGTTGGTGGTGGGAATGAAGGGACGGAATTTGAGATCCGCCCGGTCGATGGACTGCAGCTCGAACAGGACCGTGCAGTCCAAGGGGGCTGGAAGCCGATAGACCTCTTCCTGGTTGACCCGGAGCTTGCTGGCCAGCAGCTGGGAGAGGAAGGGAGAAGCGGAGTCGGAAATCTCCAGGCGGATGGGCGGTCCGAACCGCCGCTGCAGCAGTTCCTTCTCCATGGCGTTGAGCAGGTTTTCGGCGTCGTCCTCCTCCACATCAATGTCTTCGTTGCGGGTGACGCGGAAGGAGCGGGCCTCCTTGATGATCATGCCTGGGAAGAGGTATTCCAAGTGGGCGATGATCAGGTTCTCCATGGTGATGAATCCGTAGCGTTCTTCCCGGCCCTCCTCATCGGTCAGATCGTCCACAGGAACCAGACGGGAGAGGTTGTCAGGAATCTTGACGCGGGCGAAGTGGGTCTTGCCCGAGGTCGGGTTCTCCACCAGGACCGCCAGATTCAGGGAGTTGCCTGAGATATAGGGGAAGGGATGGGCCGGGTCGACAGCCAGCGGGGTCAGCACCGGAAAGACCTGGTTGCGGAAGAAGTTGGTGAGCCGTTCCTGCTCCTGGCTGCTCAGTTGTGTCCAGCTCAGCAGAATGATGCTTTCGGTGGCCAGATCCGGCAGGATGTGGTCGATGACATAGTGGGCATGCTCGTCCTGAAGCTTGTGCGCCTGCTCGGAGATGGCCCTCAGTTGCTGGCGAGGGCTCATTCCGCTGGCTGCCGTCACAGCGATGCCGGTGTCTACGCGACGCTTCAGACCCGCCACGCGGACCATGAAGAACTCATCGAGATTGCTGGCGAAGATGGCGGCGAAGTTGGCACGCTCCAACAGTGGCACGCTCTCGTCTTCGGCCAGTTCAAGCACGCGTTTGTTGAACTTGAGCCAGCTCAGCTCCCGGTCGAAATAGCGGTCCTCAGGCAAGGGCGAGACCGGGTGATCCGAGTGCCTGGATACATGTCGTGCCTGGCCGTCGGTCTCGGCAATATGCTCCGCGATCTGGCTGCGTAGCAAGGCCTTGGAGGGTGCGTCAAATTTCTGAACCATACCATAGCACTCTATTCGCAGGTGCCGTCCTCTGCAATCGTTGATAAAGCTTGTGGATAAATAGGAACGGCCCCCCGCAGGAGGCCGTTCCCACAAGGTCGGTCCAGATGGAATCTCTGCACAACATCATCGTTGCAACGGTCAAGTCTTATACACCCGTCCAACGTATCGGTCCTAGTGGCCATACACTTTGTGGGCTTCCGTGCTCTCGAACCGTCCTTGTATAAGCTATTATGCCAGGTTCGAGGCCGATGGCAAGCATGTTCATCCCGTTGGAGCGCAGAAGGCTACAGGCTTGGTCTTTTGTGCGATTGCGTGCATTCAGGCAGGTCGAATACGCCGGTTTTGGAGGAATCTGTCGCTTCCATGTGAGCATCTGTGGCCTTTCATGGGTATGGTCTCAAAAATGCTGCAATTCGAGGCGTGTCGCGGTGTTGATGCATTTGTGCACAGAGAGGGAGCAGCAATGTGGAAGCATACGGTCGTTCGACCACATCGGCTCCGTGGACTGGTGCTTATGCCAGGAGGCGGGTGTACTGGTAGCCATGACTGGAATGAGCATAGACAGACCGCCGACGATGATAAAAGGCCACATGAAAGGGCGGGAGCCTGAATGGACTCCTCGCTCTTTTAATGCAGTCGGGTCGTCTTTGGAACACCGGCCAGAGAGGGCGGCGGGCGGAGATGCCCGCATCGGACGGAGTGGCTCAGAAGCAGAATATGGGTCCGCTATGACGGGGCTGGTCTTTCTCTCAGCCTCGGGAGGCATTGGGCTGACGACCATGACGGCCCTGATGGCCAAACAGCTTCGGGACATGGCCCTGTCATGCGCTCTGGTGGATCTGGACCTGGATGGCGGAGGGATGGATGTCCTGGTCGGCATCGAGGGGGCGCCTGGAATGCGGCTGGGACGGATCCGCGCTCCCCTGGGCCGGGTGGATCCTCAGGCCCTCCGTGAAGAGCTGCCGGTCTGGGATGGCATCCCGCTGCTCAGCAACGATCCCTGGAGTGCTCTGCCACAGGGCTGGTGGGACGTGGACGCAGCCGTGAGCGCTATGGCTGGATTTGCTGATCTCCTGCTGATTGATGCCGGTCGGGGCCAGGGCCTGGGTAATCTGCGCTCGCTGAAGGGACTTCCTTCGTTGTTGATGGTGGACATGACCGTGCTGGGCCTTGCGCGGGCGAAGGCGCTTCTCCATGCTCTGAACGGCCGCAGAGGTGCTGGTGATCGAGACCAGGACAGTCAATTGGTCTCCTGTAGACCTCCCATGGCTCTGATTGGGATGATGCCCACTCAGCATCGGGTCAGCCATGGCGTCGACCCGGAACAGGCGGAGGAGTTTCTGGGCCGATCGGTGGACGTGGTCCTCAAGCCACAGCCGAAGCTGTCGGCATCCGTTCTGGATGGTCGTGGCCTGGAACGGGTCCCTCGTGCTTACGCTCGGGCCCTTCAACCCCTGGTGGAGCGGATCGCGGGGATGGTCGTCGTCGGCGAAAGAAAGGAAGAGCCGGTCTCTTCTCGCGGATTGACTCGGTCTGAGGCTGTCAAATGAGCAGGGGAGGTGGGGAAATCCTTGAAGGTTCATTCCCCGATGAAGATTCGGTTCAGCCGCCTACGTTCGGCTACTTGGATGGGCTGGTGAGCGATTCTGCGGTGACTGATATCGCGGTGACCGGGCAGGGCGATGTCTGGATCGACCGGGGTTCGGGCATGGAGGAGGTTCTGATTCGGCCCGGGTTTACTGGACCTCGAGCTGTAAGGGACTTCGCTGTGCAGTTATGTGCTCAGCTGGGGCGTCGCCTGGACGATGCTCGCCCCATGGCTGATGCTTCCAGCAGGGAGGGGATCAGAGTCCACGCCGTGCTGGCCCCGCTTGTCCCCGAGGGTGCCGCCATTTCCATCAGACTGCCCAACAGGCACCCGCCCGGCCTGGAGGAGCTGGCTGCTGCCGGACTGTGTCCCGCCAGCTGGCTCTTCATCCTTCGGGCGCTGGTGGTCAATCGGGCCAGCATTCTGGTGACCGGTGGCACGGGTGCCGGCAAGACCACGCTCCTGCGGGCCTTGCTGGGCATGTGTCCACAGGAGCAGCGGCTGGTCGTTGTGGAGGAAGTCCGTGAGCTTGGTCGTATCGCCGGCCACAGGAATACGGTTTCCCTGGCTGTAAGAGAGCCCAACGTTGAAGGGGCAGGGGGCGTGGGGCTGGTCGACCTGGTCAAGGCCACACTGCGCATGCGGCCCGATCGGATAATCCTGGGTGAGTGCCGGGGTGAGGAGATAGCTGATTTGTTGCGGGCTTTCAATTCTGGTCATCGGGGCGGCATGGCGACTCTGCATGCCGACAACGTGGAACGTGTTCCCGCGAGACTGGCAACCCTGGGGTTGCTGGCGGGGCTGCAGCCGAAGGCACTGGCGGCTCTGGCCCAAGGGGCGTTTGACGTTGTTGTCCATCTGGAACGTTCCGGCGGCCATAGACATATCGCTCAGATTGGCCGACTGACAACTGCCGCCGACGGTCGGCTTATCGGGGAGGCCGTCTGTACCTGGACGGGCCGAGGGACCGCTACTTACGGAACGGCTTGGTCGAAGTTTGCCAGGCGGTGGGGCATTGTGACCAGCGCCTCGGCGAGCGATCCCTAGTTGAGGTGGATTATGAATGACGAGATTGCAGCCTGGCTGGCTGCGATGATGACGACTATTGCCTGTCTGGCCCTGCTTGCGCATAGCGGCGATGCAGCTACAAGACTGAAGGCCATGTCTGTCAGGCCCTCCGCACAGTCGGACCGGCCTGGTATGGCGGTGCTGATCACTTCCCTGCTTGCCTATGTCGACAATGGAGGAGGTCTGGTAGAGGCTTTCGAGGAGGCATCCGGGCGACGTTTCGCCACCCGGGAGGTCACGCCGGAACATGTCATGGCCATGTTGGAGAACCGATGCCTGCCCCAGGAACGGGGGCCGACTCTGACGATTATGGCCCAGGCTCTGATGGCCTGCTATGGGCTCAGCGCCATCCTGGGTTGCCGGGCTTCGGATGGGCTGCGGACCGTGGCAGCCATGCAGAGGCGGCGGGCGGCACTGGATGAGGCCCGGGAAAAAGCCTTTGCTGTGCCCAAGGCCACGATTCGTCTCCTGTCGACCCTGCCAGCGTTGACAATCATCATGGGAGAGTTTATGGGTGCGCGACCACTGGCCTTCCTATGTCGCCCAGGCCCGGGAACCATCTGCCTGATCCTTGGTGCGGCCTTCTATGTTCTTGGTCTGGTTTGGATGCATCTGCTGATGAATGATCTGGACAGGGAGGATCTATGGATCTGAAACCGCTGATTGTTGCTCTGTCGACCATAATGGCCCTTCTGCTTATGGAATTCGACGGCTCGAGTGAGCGATTAGTCGATGAGCAGGTCTCCCCGCCGCCCTTGAGCCTGGTGCTGGCCCTGCTGGGAGTCGCTGTTCGTCAGGGGGCCTCCCTGCCCAGGGCCCTGGGTGTGGTTGGCAGTCTGCTGCCAGGACCTTATGGGTTTCGAATGGTTCGCGTGGCTCACCTGCTCGCAGGTGGCAACGGATGGGATCTGTCCTGGTCAGGAGCGATTGGCGATCCTGATTACGGGCGGTCCATGCAGGTCCTGGCTGACTGTCTGGAGCCCTCCTGGCGTTTGGGATCATCGCCTTTAACACGTATCGAGACGACCATGCGCCAGCTGGATCACCGTGCCCGCAGCGTGCTGGCCCGGGCCACGGCGACGATCACCGTCAGGCTTCTGGTGCCGACAGGGCTGTGCATTCTGCCGGCCTTCGTGCTGATCGGAGTCATTCCCTGTATTGCGGCTTTTGCGGGTGGGATGTCCTGAGGGTATGGAGCTCTTGCGGGCACAGTTGTCCACAGGCTGGCGGTCAAAGCTCCGCTCGTCCACATGTATCTGACAAGTCGACCGAAGCGGACAGGAACGGGCACAGTGAAAGGTACCGGATGCCGATTCCCTGAGGAACGGCCATTCGCCGGGGCGGGGAAGACAAGGAAAGGCAAAGGTGAGAACGATGACATATTCACAGGAGGTTGCGACGGTCTTCCATCTGCAGAACAGGCAGGCAGGAGGTCAGTTGGTGCCGGCTGCGACATGGCCTGCTGCAGGTGCTGGATCCGGGTTGTTGCAAAGAATAAGGCAGCGTTCTAACCGGTACATGACGGCTTTGTATGTTCGCATCAGCCAGGCTGTGGATTCTGGAGTGCGCACCCTGCATGCGCGGCTGAGCGTGGTGCTGGCCAGGCCTGAATCGGGGGCTATCACTGCTGAATATGCCGTGATCATGGTGGTGGCCGCCACGCTGGCCGGTGTACTGCTGGCCATCGTCAAATCCTCTTCCACACGCACTTTGCTGATGGGACTGGTGAAGAAGGCACTCAGTGCCGTCGGCTGAAAGACGGTCCGAGCGGAGACGACGGTGGCGATCCGATAACGGTACGGTGACAGCCGAGTTCGCCATCGTTCTTCCCGCTGTCATGGTTCTGGCTCTCATACTGCTGACGCTGACCCAGACAATCAGGGTCGGCATGGTCTGTCAGGATGCAGCCAACGCGGCTGCCAGAGACCTGATCGTCACCCAGGGCAAGGGCGATTCCCAGGAGCTGGTGAACAGGATGGCTGGGCCACATGCCCAGGTGAGGTTGAGTCCATCAGCCGGACAGACGGCAGTCAGGGTGTCATGCCCAGTGGTTTCCGGCCCCATGGGCGTGCTGCCTGCACAGGTCCATGGCGACGCCGTAGCCATATTGGAGGAATGAGTCATGCCCGAACATGCCAGAAAGACGCGAGTCGAGCGTGCAGGTTCATGGATTAGGGGTTCGGATCCGGGCTCCGGCACGGTTCTGGGCATCATGCTGATGGCCCTGGTTGGCCTGGGTCTGGTTCTGGCGGCGCTGCTGGGCAATCTCATGATCTGTCGGACGCGTGCACGCACCGGCGCCGATATTTCGGCTCTGGCTGCAGCTTCTGCCCTGGATGAAGGACAGACGAAGCCCTGTACTCTGGCTTCCCGGGTCGCCCATCTCAACCGTGGGGTCATGACGGACTGTCAGGTGGATGGCGGCGATGTGAGGGTCTCGGTGAGTGTAGACACCGGAGTCCCGATGATACCCCGTCTGGTCCAGTCTGCCCGGGCAGGCCCCGAGCCCTGTGGATGAGAGGAGGAAGCGGGGCGAAAGCCCTAGGAAGGAAAGTGAACGTGTCTAAAGAAATGGATAGCCTTGAACCATGGCACTAGCACTCTATCGGCGGTATCGGCCTGACACTTTTGACGGAATCATCGGTCAGAAGCAGGTCACGGTGCCCCTTACCCGAGCTCTGGATGAGAACCGGCTGACCCATGCCTACCTCTTCTCCGGCCCCAGGGGATGCGGCAAGACCAGCAGTGCCAGGATTTTTGCCCGCTGCGTCAACTGCGCCAAGGGGCCGACCAGCCATCCCTGCGGCGAATGCGACAGCTGCAGGGATCTGGCCACAGGAGGCCCTGGTTCCATCGATGTGGTGGAGATTGACGCCGCCAGCCACAATGGAGTTGACGATGCTAGGGAACTCAGGGAGCGAGCAGGCTTCGCCCCCGTGCGTGACCGCTACAAGATCTTCATTCTGGACGAGGCTCATATGGTCACCCAGCAAGGATTCAATGCCCTGCTGAAGATCGTCGAGGAGCCGCCGGAACATGTCATGTTCATCTTCGCCACCACAGAGCCGGAAAAGGTGATTGGCACCATCCGCTCCCGTACCCACCATTACCCCTTCCGTCTGGTGCCTCAGGAAGTCATGGGGCCTTACTTGGAGGGCATTTGCGATAAGGAGGGCATTAAGGCCGAGCCCGGTGTACTCAAGCTGGCCATGCGGGCCGGAGGCGGATCGGTGCGTGACACCCTTTCCGTGCTGGATCAGCTCATGGTAGGCGCTGACGAGCACACCATCACCTATGATGCTGCGGTTGCTTTGCTGGGGTTCACTCCTGCCGCGCTCATCGGCGAAGCTGTGGATGCACTGATCGCCCACGATGGAGCTGGCCTCTACGGGGTCATTCAAAAGGTGGTCGTCGGCGGGTTTGAACCCCAGCGCTTCGTTGAGGATCTGCTGGCCCATGTCCGCGACCTGCTGGTTCTCAAACTGGCTGGAGAACGGGCTGAAAGCGTGCTTAGCGAGGATGCTGACGACGACCAGGTGGCCGATCTGCATCGTCAGGCGAATGCTTTGGATTTGCAGGTCCTGACCAGAATGGCCGACATCATCAATGATGCGCTGGCGGGAATGAACGGGGCCACCTCGCCCAGGATGCGCTTGGAGCTGCTGGCCGCCAGGCTGCTGGCAATTGGCTGCGAACCTATGGAGCAGGCACCGGCCGAAGCGGCAGCTTCCAGCGCTGGTGCAGCCCCGTCGCCCGCCCGCGGCGGGTTCATTGGCGCCAGCAGGTCTCAGCAGAATGGTCGGCCGTCCAGAGCATCCCAATCTGGTCGTACTGACGGGGCTGAACGCCCCGAACAGCCTGACAGGGCAGGCTCGCCGTCTGCTGCAGCACCCACGACCCTTGCCGGGCCGCAGAACATGGCCGGTTCCCATTCCGATTCCTCTGCTCAAGGACAGCAAGAGGGCGAAGGACGGCCCACCCATTCCGGCTCAGGGTCTGCCCAATCCGAGCGCAAGGAAGCCCCCTCCTCGGCGACTCGACGGCCGGCGGGGCAGGCCGGATCACCCAATCCTGTCCGGCCCGCCCGATCTGTTGAACAGCCTCGGTCGGCCCAACAGGAGGCTACGCAAGGGCAGACAAACGAGGTGCCGACCGGTACGGAACTGGATAAGCGCTGGGATGCCCTGGTGGCTGCCCTACCCGATGAGGTACGCCAGTATGTGGTGCGGGACCGGGTGCCTACCGTAGCCATGCAAGCAGACCCCTCCGGTCGCAAGCGACTGTCTATGACCTTCGACCGTCCACTCAGCCAGCATGCCTTCGCCATGGCCGTGGCTGCGCAGTCGGTTGACGGGGAGACCAAGGTGCCGCGTATCGTCATGGTCCGCGCTCGCCAGGAGTTTGGACAGGCCACCATGATCGCCCCATCAGGGACGGCTGCCAACGGCGAGACGGTGGAGTCCGTCAACAGGATGTCTCCGCAGCGTCGGGCAGAGGTCAAGAAGGAGGTGGCTCTGGCGCGGGCCGGCTTGGCCACCATGAACCTTGGAGCGGCGGTCATGCCTCATGCAGCCACGGAGCAGGGGCATGCCCCTAGGGAGATGACGGCCTCGGCTGGTCATCAGGGTGAGACCGGAACATCGGCATCAGCGCCGGAGGGAAGGTCCACCCCTGGGGAAGCTGCAGGCGACGGGAATTCCGACGACGCCCACCACCCGGTCGGCGGTCCGGTCCAATCGTCTCCGGAACCGCTGCCGGCGGCAGGCTTTGGCTCAACGGCTTCTACCGTGTTGCCTGACGATGATCCCTGGGCCCACCCCATGCCAGCGACTCATGCGCCGCAAAAGACTTGGCAGCCCGGTGAGGGCAACGACGGATCCGATGGACGGAAAGACCATGAGTCCAAAAAGGTAGCTCTGCCGGACATGAGCGATGACACGGATCCTTGGGCCGTGCCCGGTTCCGGGACCAACGCCGCAGCCTTTGCAGAGTCCTCCGACAGTCAGGGCCATGAAGCTTCGGATCAGGGGCTTGAAGTTTCGAAGTCGGTTGATTCGTCCGGTCAGGGAAGCGCTACGGGTGTAGCCTCGGCTCCGGTATTGGGGACCGAATCGGTTTCCGATGAAGGGGCCATGGCGACTGGCGTATCAATTTCGCCGGACCTGCAGAGCGACGAACACAGTTCCGATGCTGTCGGTGGCCCGGATGGTCCTCAGGCAATGGCAGATGCATCCGGATCTGATGACAGGAAGATGCCAGCAGGCTTCGCTAGTGCAGCCTCTGGCGGTTCTGGCCAGGATGGAGCGTCGTCTGCCTCAATCTCCTCCCAGATTTCGAGGCCTTCCGTGGATCCCGAGGACGATGTCTATTCCATGGACGATGCCAGGCTCGGGGCGGACAATGCCATGAACCAGGATGAACTGACCAAAATGTTCGATGTGACCAAGGTGGAGGATTTTGCTGCTGACGATCCCCAGAATCCGATCAACGTCCAAAAGCGCCGGCAGGAACAGGCGCAGCGACAGGGAGGTGAATGATGGCTGCTACCTATGATGGGGCCATTCAAGAGCTGATTGATGCCTTTGCCCAGCTGCCGGGCATTGGTCCCAAGGGCGCACAGCGCATCGCCTTCTACATTCTGGGAGCCGATCGGCGCAGCGCTCAGGATCTGGCCGATGCCATCGTCGCGGCCAAGGAGAAGGTTCGGTTTTGCGAGATCTGCGGCAATGTTTGCGAGACCAGCCCATGCCCCATCTGTCAGGATCCGCGACGTGACCGCAGCATTATCTGCGTAGTCGAGGAGCCCAAGGACGTCATGAGCATCGAGCGTACCGGAGAATACCGGGGTCTTTATCATGTGTTGGGCGGGGCCATCGACCCTATGTCCAACGTCGGGCCGGGAGATCTGCGCATTCCCGAGCTCTTGAAGCGGTTGGGCACCGATCAGGTCAAGGAGGTCATGCTGGCCCTGGATCCCAACATCGAAGGTGAGGCCACCACCACCTACCTGGGACGGCTGCTGGGTCCGCTGGATCTGCGGGTCACCAGGTTGGCCAGCGGTCTGCCTGTCGGTAGTGATCTGGAATACGCTGACGAGATCACCCTCGGCCGGGCAATATCTGGCCGTCGCGATCTGTAAGGCCTGCAGTTATTGTTTCGCATGTTGGTGGAGAGGGTCTGATAGAACGGTGTCGTTCGTATAATCCATATAATCAACATGTTGCAGATGATGGTCTAGTGGCTTAACCGTCGCGGGATGGAACAGCAGTGGCACTTATCGTTCAGAAATATGGCGGGTCCTCAGTGGCGGACTCGGACTCCATCAAGCGTGTGGCCAAGCGCATCATTGATACCAAGCGCGCTGGTAATGACATCGCAGTGGTGGTTTCCGCCATGGGGGACACCACTGACGATCTGATCGATCAGGCCATGGATGTGGATTCCAATCCTCCGGCCCGCGAGATGGACATGCTCATGACGGCGGGGGAGCGCATCTCCATGAGTCTGCTGGCCATGAGTATCCATGCACAAGGCGAGCATGCCCATTCCTTCACAGGTTCGCAAGCGGGGTTCATGACTGATGCACGTTACGGTGCAGCACACATCCGCCATGTCCGCCCCCAGCGGGTCATGAAGGCTTTGGACCGAGGCGAGGTGGGGATTGTGGCAGGCTTCCAGGGGGTCAACGCCGACGGCGATGCGACCACCCTGGGCCGTGGCGGATCGGACACCTCGGCTGTGGCCCTGGCTGTGGCACTCAAGGCGGATGTCTGCGAGATCTATACCGATGTGGACGGCGTCTTTACCGCCGACCCGCGCATTGTGCCCACCGCCAGAAGAATCGCTCGCATCTCATACGAGGAGATGCTGGAGATGGCGGCCGGCGGATCCAAGGTGCTGGCTCTGCGCTGCGTGGAGTATGCCCAGCGCTTCCGTATGCCCATCCATGTGCGCAGCTCCTTTTCCCATCGTCCGGGCACGCTGATCATGCCCGACGATGTCGATGTCGACAAGATTCCCAATCTGGAGACCGGCCAGCTGCCGGATCGCCCCGCTGCGCACACCGACAGGCAGCGGGATTTGACGGAAGGAAGGTCATGACCAACGGCGAATCCATGGGCGACTTGTTCCCGGACCTGAACGGCCCCGAGTCACCTATCATCTCAGGGGTTGCCCACGACCGCAGCGAGACCCAGGTCAGCCTGCGGGCTGTGCCCGACCGACCCGGCGTGGCCGCACAGCTCTTCACCATCCTTGCCGAGGGCGGCATCAACATTGACATGATCGTCCAGGCTGGGGCGGCCACCGGAACCGTGGACATCTCCTTCACCCTGCCGTCCGCCCAGGCTGATCAGGTGGTTCCCATGCTGGATGACTCCCGTGAGCAACTGGGGTTCCGCTCGGTCGACATCAATCCCGAGGTGGGCAAGGTGACCCTGGTAGGGGTGGGCATGAAGACCCACTCAGGCATCACCGCCACCTTCTTCCGGGCCTTGAGCGACCGGCATATCAACGTGCTCATGATCTCGACCTCCGAGATCCGCATCTCCGCCCTGGTGCCCATCCAGGACTTGGACGAGGCGGTACGGGCCATCCATACGGCCTTCCACTTGGATGCCGATCAGGTAGAGGCGGTCGTTTATGGCGGCACGGGTCGCTGAGAGGAGAGAGAGCAATGACGGATAAGGCTGATTTGGCGAACAATGGTCGCCGTGGCATCAATGTTGCCGTTCTGGGCGCCACCGGCCAGGTAGGCATGGTCATGCGCCGCATGCTGGACGAACGGGACTTCCCCGTGGCCGACCTGCGATTCATGGCCTCCTCCCGGTCTGCCGGCGAACAGTTGCGATGGCGTGACAGGACCATCACGGTCGAGGACGTGGAGCAGGCCGACCTGAGCGGTATCGATCTGGCCATCTTCTCCGCCGGCGGTTCGACCTCAGGAACCTGGGCTCCTCGTTTCGCTGAGGCCGGAGCCTACGTGGTCGACAACTCCTCCCATTGGCGGATGGATCCCGAGGTCCCCCTGGTGGTGTCTGAGGTCAACCCCGAGGATCTGGACCTTATCCCCAGGCGGATCGTGGCCAATCCCAACTGCACCACAATGGCCTGCATGCCGGTGCTGAGCCCCCTGGCCAAGGCATACGGTCTGCGCCGCCTGATCGTCTCCTCCTACCAGGCTGTGTCGGGGGCTGGTCGTGCCGGCGTACTCCAGCTGCGCGACGAAGCCAAAACGGCCGTGGAGCAAGGTGCTGACCGGCTGGTCTTTGACGGATCGGCCATCGAGTTCCCCCCGCCCACCAAGGTGGTGCGCACCATCGCCTTCAACGCTGTTCCTTTTATAGGCGACTTGGTCGATGACGGCAGCGGGGAGACCGACGAGGAGCAGAAGCTGCGCAATGAGAGCCGCAAGATCCTGCACCTGCCCGATCTGGCCGCCTCCTGCACCTGTGTGCGGGTAGGGGTCTTCACAGCCCACGGCATGAGCATCAATGCCGAGTTCGAGCACGACGTCACCCCTGACCAGGCCCGCGACCTGCTGTCCAAGGCCCCCGGAGTGAACCTGGCGGAAATACCCACTCCTCTGGACGCAGCCGGCAAGGACCCCAGCTTCGTGGGCCGCATCCGCCAGGACCAGGCCGTGGAAGGCAAGAGGGGATTGTCCATGTTCGTGGCCAACGACAACCTGCGCAAGGGGGCGGCCCTCAACGCAGTGCAGATCGCCGAGCTGATCGTCCGTAAGCACTTCGCCGACAGGATCTGAGATGCCCGGTTCGCTTGCGGGCACCGATTAGACTGGAGACCATGACCAGATCTTCCCAAGAAGTGCAGCGGCAACTGGATCGGATCGTGGCCCTGGGCTATCCGGATGTGGCGGACATCAGCGCCGCCGCGTTCAGAGCCTTGGCCCAGCCCCTGATCTCCGCGCTGGAGTCCACTGAGCTGGGCGAGCAGATCCTGCTCATCCCTACCAGGGAGCTGGTCTCACCCGAGTCGCTGATCGCCCGGACCAGCATCAATCGCATGGCCGGCTTTACCACTATGCCGCCGCGCGACATCGCCAGCTTCCTGCCCCAGAACGGGTTCGAGCCGCCGGAGGGGCCCTTCTACCTCGTTCTGGAGCCACATACCGGCACCTGCTACACCAACCGTGAGCCTGATGTGGCCCGCAAGCTGATCGACTCCGATGATCGTCTTCCCCTGACCTTGGAGGAGGGTCTGGCCATCGCCACCCAGCATCCCGATTGGCTGGCGGTCAAGAACGGCTTCAACCTGCTGGGTTCCCACAGCGCCGATGGGCGCGTGCCCAGCATCTGGATGAGCCAGAACGCACCCCGTCTGGGTTCGGTCTGGCCCAACTCGCGCCACACCTGGCTGGGCAACGCCTACTGCGAGGGCCGTCGCGGCGTCTCCCTCTTCCAGTGAATCTCTTCCACCGAATCTTATGAATCCTATGCAGTGAGCACTCTGTCAGTGCTTGCATTGTGTAGTGTTCGCACCCTTGGCAACCTTGCGAATTATGCCAGGCTCTGTGCGCTCGCCTTCCCCTGCGTCGGAATGCGGACCCGGACCGCATGTCCCGGCTCTCCTCCGGTAAAATAATGGCACCCCCGGCACGGTTTTGGTCTGCCCGAACACCCATGGCCGGGTGACATTGTGGTTTCCGACGAACGAAAGAAGGAGGAGAGATGGATCAGGATCGTGCATCCGTGTTTGATCTTGCGGCCCAGGCCGCGGCATCCAATGGAGGGAACAACGACCTGCTGCTGCCTCCCCCCAGGTTCGTGGGTTCGCCGCAGAAGCCCAGTGCCATGCCCTACAACAAATATGTGGCCTACAACAAGCAGGTCCCCTTTGACTATCCGCAGCGCACCTGGCCGGGCAAGACCCTGAAGCGGGCGCCCCGTTGGTGTTCGGTCGATCTTCGCGACGGCAACCAGGCCCTGGTCGACCCCATGGATTCCGAGCGTAAGCTGAGATTCTGGAATCTGCTGATCTCCATGGGCTTCAAGGAGATCGAAGTGGGCTTCCCCTCGGCCTCCGAGACCGATTACGACTTCATCCGCCTCCTGATCGAGCGCGAGCTGATTCCCGACGACGTGACCATCGTGGTCCTGACCCAGGCCCGCGAGCACCTGATTCGCCGCACCTATGAAGCCCTGCGTGGGGCCAAGCGGGCCGTGGTCCACTTCTACAACTCGGTCTCGGTCCTGCAGCGGGAGGTCGTCTTCCACAAGGACAAGGCCGGGATCAAGAAGCTGGCCACCGACGCCGCCGAACTCTGCCGCTCCCTGGAGGCTGATGCCGGGGGCACTGATCTTTCCTATGAGTATTCGCCCGAGTCCTTCTCCGGCGCAGAGCCGGAGTATTCCCTGGAGGTCTGCAACGCGGTCATCGACGTGATCCGGCCCACGCCGGAGCACCCCATGATCATCAACCTGCCCAACACCGTGGAGATGACCACCCCCAACGTCTTCGCCGACGAGGTGGAGTATATATCCACCAATCTCAAGGACCGGGATGCGGTGGTGCTCTCCCTGCACCCCCACAACGACGAGGGCATGGCTGTGGCTGCCACCGAGCTCAGCCTGCTGGCCGGGGCCGACCGGGTGGAGGGCTGTCTGCTGGGCAATGGCGAGCGCACCGGCAACGTCGACATTTGCACAGTGGGGCTGAACCTGCTGGTCCAGGGGATCGACCCCCAGCTGGACTTCTCCGACATGCCCGGCATCCGTCGGACGGTGGAGTACTGCAATCAGATCGCCGTCTCCGAGCGGCACCCCTACGTCGGCAACTTCGTCTTCACAGCCTTCTCCGGCTCCCACCAGGATGCCATTAAGAAGGGCCTGGATGCCCGGCAGCAGGCGGCACTGCGCGCCAACGCCAACCCCGACGACTTCCTCTGGCTGGTGCCCTACCTGCCCATCGATCCCAAGGATGTGGGCGGCAACTACGAGGCCATCATCCGGGTCAACTCCCAGTCGGGCAAGGGCGGCATGGCCTACCTGCTCAAGGCCAACCATCATCTGGATCTGCCCAAGCGCCTCCAGGTGGAGTTCGAGCGGCTGGTCCAAAGCTATGCTGACAGGACCAAGCGCGAGGTCAAGGATGCCGACATCTGGCGGCTCTTCAAGGACGAGTACCTGCCCGTGGAGGCCGGCGGGAGCGTGGTCGGCGGCGAGTCCATGGCCGACCAGCGCGACGAGACCCTGCAGCAGTGGGGCCGCTTCAAGCTGCTGAATGTGGCAGTCACCTCCGGCGAGGACGGTTCCGACACAGTCCTGGATGCCACCCTGCTGGACCGTGGGCTTGCCCCGGGCGATCCCGAGGAGCGTCGTCGTGTTCAGGGACATGGGAACGGTCCTATTGCGGCCTTCCTGGATGCACTCAAGTCCCTGGACCAGACCGTCTCGGTCCTGGATTACGCCGAGCACGCCATGACCGCCGGCACGGATGCTCTGGCGGCTTCCTACGTGGAATGCCAGGTGGGCGAACCGGCCAGGTCCCGGGTGATCTGGGGTGTGGGCATCGACTCGTCCATCTCCACCAGCTCCCTCAAGGCCATCATCTCGGCGCTCAACCGCTTCCAGCGCGGCTGAGGGCCAGAAAATCCAATACCCGTCATTCAGGTCCGATCCGGACGCACAGCTACGCCCGGGTCGGACCACATTGTCTGAACTGGTATACCGCTGGCTGGTTTACTCCTGGGTTGACTCGGTCCCTGAGTTGCCCTGAGTGCTGCCTTCGTTGCCGCCCTCATTGCTGCCGCTGTTGTCTTCGTTCTCCGTTCCACCTCCAGCGCCAGCGCCTGAACCACTGCCGGATCCGGACTGCCCCTGCTCGGAGTTCTGGCGCTGGGAGCGCTGCTGGGGGGCGTATGAGTATTCACGGTTGCGCGTGGACGAGCTGCTCTGCCTGGATCCGGTGCCCCAATTGCCTTCCGGGCCACCGACCTTGCCGTGGTCCTCTGCATCCGGGAAACGCTCCACCGGACTGTTGCCCAGGGCCGACTTCATGTATTGGGTGAAGAGCTGGACCGCATAGAAGTCGTCGTGATAGCGATCCGGCACCTTCAGGGCCCCGCCGTCCTGCCCCTGGTTCCAGACGGCGAAGGTGGTCAGGAGCGAGGGGGTGAATCCGATGAAGGAGATGGCGGTCTGGTCATTGGCCGTGCCGGTCTTGCCGGCGATGGGCCTCCCCAGGGAACGGGCATAGGACGCAGTGCCACGCTGGACCGTGGTGGTCATGGCCTTCTGCAGCAGAGCCACCTGATCGGCGTTGAAGACCTGATCAGACTGGATTGCGGCCGTGTAGAGCTCCTGATCCTTGGCGTCCTTGACCTGAGCGACCAGGTGCAGTTTGGGTCGTTGCCCCCCGTTGGCCAGAGTGGCGTAACCCTGGGTCACGTCATAGACCGAGAGAGCGTCCACACCCAGGGTGTCGAAGGTGGTCGTATCGTCGATTTTCCCGGTGATGCCGGCTGTGTGGGCCACTTGGGCAACCTTTTGCGAGGTCACGTGCTCGCCCAAGTCCATGAAGACCGTGTTGACCGAATTGGCGAATGCCGAGTAGAGGTTGATGTACCCGTAGCTGACATTACCGGCGTTGGCGACGGACTTGCCCACGCTGGAGAAGGTACGCGGTGAATTGCCGTTGAAGACCGTGTTCAGGCTGACCCCGTCCTGGATGGCGCCCAGGAGTGTGTAGGCCTTCATGGTCGAACCCACCTGGAAGGTCGCCTGATCCACGTTGTTGAGCTGGTGGGTCAGGTAGTCGTCACCGGCGTACAGGGAGATGATGGCCCCGGTCTTGGGTTCGACCGAGAGCCCTCCGATCTGCAGGGTGGGCGGCAGATGCTTGTTGCCTGTGGACGGACTGGCCACCTGGAACATCAGATCCTGTTTGTCCTTTTGTATGGTGGTGATGATCCGGTAGCCGCCTGTATCCAGGTCGTCCGCAGTGAAGGGGGCCTTTTTGCCGGAGGACAGCTCGTTGCGGACCATGCGCAGCAGGTAGCCGTTGGGTCCCTGGTAGACGTTCTGCGGCATGTATTTGATGGTCTGCGGCATTTGGGCGCTGGCCCGGTCCTGATGGCTGATGTAGTGGTCCTCCTCCATGATGGCCAGCACGCGGCGGAAGCGCGACTCGGCCTGCTTGGGGTTGACCGCCGGGTCCCAGGAGGCCGGGGCGGGGATGATGCCAGCCAGCATGGCTGACTCAGGCATGGTCAGGTCCTTGGCGTCCTTGCCGAAGTAGTTTTGGGCGGCGGCCTGGATCCCGTAAGCGCCACGGCCGAAGTAGATGGTGTTCAGGTAGTTGCACAGGACGGTGTCCTTATCCTCTGTCCTGGAAATCTTCAAGGAGAGAATGGCCTCGCGCAGCTTGCCCTTGTAGGTGGTGGTCTCGCCCAGATAGTAGCGCTCGGCATACTGCTGGGTGATGGTGGATCCGCCCTGACGGGTGCCTTTGGTCACGTTGTTGAAGAGCGCTCGGCTGATGCCTTTCAGGTCGATGCCGTTGTCCTTGTAGAAGGTGCGGTTCTCCGAGGCGACGACCGCGTTGCCCACATACTTGGGCAGGACCGAGCAGTCGATGATCTCCCGGTTCTGGTTGGCATAGGTTCCGATGGGGGTGGTGCCGTCCGCATAGTAGACCGTGGTCTTCTGTGCCAGGGCCTGCTTCTCAGGCGGGATGATTTCAGTGGTCAGATACAGGTATGCGAAGGCCGCCGCCCCGGCGACCAGCACCAGTCCCAGCAGGGCCAGGGTCCACTTAAGCACGCGATGCGACTTGTGGGGCCGTCTGCGACGTGGTCCGCCGCCCCGGGGATTCCGGTCGGCATGCCGCGAGGTGAGCCTGTCGGCACGATTCCTGCTGCCGCGCGCTTCGGACCGGGTCCTGCGTGTGGGCGAGGTCGAACTGACTGAACGAGTCTGATTGGCCATGCCAACCACGCTAACCGGCGGGGCTGAAAACTGTTCGACCTAAGGCTGAACGTTCATCATTTTCGTACGTTTGCGCCATCCTTGGCGGTCTGTACTGCCCATTCCACCATCCTATCTACAGGGAGAAGGTATGCTTAGGTTGGAATAACTCAGTAAATCAGAGGAGTTTGTATGAGCATCCGTGTAGCTATAGCGGGCGTGGGCAACTGCGCTTCCTCGCTGGTACAGGGAGTCGAATATTATAAGGACGCCAAGGATGATGACAAGATCCCGGGCATCATGCACGCCAATTTCGGCGGCTACCGCATTCGTGACGTGGAGTTCGTGACCGCCTTCGATGTGGATTCACTCAAGGTCGGCAAGGACCTGAGCGAGGCCATCTTCGCCTCGCAAAACAACACCTACAAGTTCTGCGACGTTCCCAACAAGGGCGTGGAGGTCCTGCGCGGGCCGACCGGCGACGGGCTGGGCGAGTACTACAAGAAGATGATCACCGAGTCGGATGCCGAGCCCGTGGATGTGGCCCAGGTCCTGCGCGACAAGAAGGTCGATGTGCTGGTCTCCTACCTGCCCGTCGGCTCTGAGCAGGCCGACAAGGCCTACGCCACCGCCGCCATCGAGGCCGGGTGTGCCTTCGTCAACTGCCTGCCTGTCTTCATCGCCTCCGACCCCGAATGGGCCCAGAAGTTCCGCGATGCAGGTCTGCCCATCGTAGGTGATGACATCAAGAGCCAGGTTGGCGCAACCATCACCCACAGGGTCATGGCCCGCCTCTTCGAGGACCGCGGCGTGCGCCTGGACCGCACCTATCAGCTGAACGTGGGCGGCAACATGGACTTCATGAACATGCTGCAGCGCACTCGCCTGGAGTCCAAGAAGGTTTCCAAGACCCGTGCAGTCACCTCCATCGTCCCTCACGACATGGATCCCCACAACGTCCACATCGGTCCTTCCGACTACGTGGCCTGGCTGGATGACCGCAAGTTCGCCTTCGTGCGTCTGGAGGGCACCACCTTCGGTGACGTCCCGCTGAATCTGGAGTACAAGCTTGAGGTCTGGGATTCGCCCAACTCGGCCGGCATCGTCATCGATGCCCTACGCGCCGCCAAGATAGCCCTGGACCGCCATCTGGCGGGTCCGGTGCTGGCACCTAGCTCCTACTTCATGAAGTCCCCCGCTGTCCAGCATGAGGACAACGAGGCCCGTCAGCTGGTCGAGGATTACATCGCCGGCAAGGTGGAGGGCGACGAGAGCGCCCTGGATGCCGATGTCAAGGCCGCCAAGGAGAACGGCAAGGACGTCTGGCACGCCTGAGTAGAACTCCGCCAGTTGCCATCGGGCATCTGATATGGACATGTGGCCGATCCCCCGAAGGAGGGACCGGCCACATGCTGTTTATATGGTTGGTTTGTAGATTTGAATCGGCGGATTGCAGGCATGGTGCCCAACCCAGCCGATTGCTGCTGTTGACCCTCAGACCATGGCCAGGTCAAGCACATTCACTGAGGCCGGATCCAGGCGGACTGTAATTTCACGTCCTTCGGGGATGTCCGAGACATCGGCCTGGCGGGCCCTGACCTGGTTCGGGTCGGATCGGGTGTTGCAGGCATGTGGATCCTGCGTTGAAAGGCTTTGCATGCCCGCAGGACGCACAGGCTCGGGCAGGGTCAATGTCGCTTCGGCGGCCGAGGCCATGTCGGCGTTGACCAGATCCACCATGATGTGTCCGTCCTTGACCGAGGCAAAGACGTGCAGGGAAGGGTTGTCGGCCTCCGGCAGGCTCTGTATCGCGCGGGCCCCCTGGTGGCACCGGTACATCATGAAGACGTCGTAGTTGGGGGTCAGGATGGTGGCGTCGTCCTCGGTCAGGATCAGCGAGTTGAGGACGTTCAGGGTCTGGGCATTGCAGGCCATGGACACCTTGTCGCACCTGGATTGGAGGATATCCAGCGTCAGGGCCGAGGTGACCGCGTCGCGCATGGTCACCTGCTGCCGGAGCGCCGGACGAGCCGTGAAGGCATCGCCATGCCAGTTGCCCCATTCGCCCATGACCAGATCGACCTTTGTCAGCCTGGAATCCATGGTGCTCTCAGGGTGGGGCATGGTGGCCAGACAGGCCTGCATCAGATTCCACTGCTGGTCGATCACCTCACCAAGTTCGAGGGCGCCTTGAATCACCCGATCCCAGCCGTCCTGATCAAACCGGGTGGAAGTGTCGTCGGGATGGTCGATGTTCCAGTTGTAGAAGTGCAGGTCGTAGGCGGCGATGGGCGGCTGGCGGTACTGGGCCAAAGCCTGGAAGAAATCCCTGGTCCAGCGCACCCGTTCCATGGGCTTGTTGCCGTCCGGGCCGCAGGCGATGGGCCGGATCATCGGGGGCTGGTCCCCGTTCTCGGCGAAGGTGGGCATGGCCGAGGCGAACATCCGATAGCGGTCCGCGTACATGGACGGGGTCATCGTCCCCCCGCCGGCCCAGGGCTCGTTGCCCAGACCCCAGAACTTCACGCCATAGGGGGAGGGGTGGCCGTTGGCGGCCCGCATGGCTGACATGGCCGTGCCCGATGGACGGTTGCAGTACTCCATCCAGTCGCGCATCTCGGCCACGGATCCGCTCAACATGTTCACGTTGATCCAGGGTTCGGCGCCAACGGCCTGGCACAGTCTGAGGAATTCGTCGGTGCCGAAGCCGTGTCCGTCGGGTTGGTAGGTGCCGAAGTTCTCGTTGTACCCCACCGGACGCTGATCGCGTGGCCCGACCCCCTGACGCCAGTGGTAGGTGTCGGCATAGCAGCCGCCGGGCCAGCGCAACAGGGGAGGCTTCAGTGCTTTCAGGGCCTTGAGGGCGTCCGTGCGGATGCCGTCGGTGTTGGGAATGGAGGAATCCGTTCCCACCCATAGTCCCTGATCGATGCACTCGCCGAGGAATTCGATGAACTGGCCGTGCAGGTAGGGGCTGATGGTGCCGGTAGTCAGGCGCGGGTCGATGTGGATGCTCACTGTTTGGACTCCTTACTTGATGGTGCGGATGCGGCTGATGAAGATGCAGGCCAGCAGCACCAGGACGATGGCGGTGGGGAAAACCAGCTGGTAGGACTTGGTCACCGAGACGATCAGCGATGTCACCATGGGCCCCACCATCTGGCCCAGGGTGGTGGCGATGTTGAGGATGCCCAGATCCTTGCCGGCCTCCTCGGCATTGGGCAGGACATCCACGTTGAGTGCCTGGTCGACCGACCCATACATGCCGTAGCCGAAGCCGCCGATGGCGGTGAACAGGATCATGCCCAGGGGGCTGTGGATGATCCAGGGCATGGCATAGCCCAGGGCCAGAAGCAGGCTGGCGATGACCACGGGCATCTTCCTACGGCCGATCCTGTCGGAGACCGGGCCGGCACCCAGGGCGGCGATCATGGAGACCACAATCAGCACCAGGGACATGGTCGACATGGTGGCCGCCGAGTCCTTGACGGACTGGCCCATGTAGTCCTGGAGGATGAAGAGCTGGTAGTTGAGGATCATGTAGTAACTGAACAGGAGCAGGGAACGTCCCACGAAGGCCATCCAAAAGTCGGGCGCATGGCGAGGCGGGCGGAAGGATTCCAGAATGGAGCGCAGGCTGCTGCTCAAGGCGGGCATGTCCTTTGATGAGGGCTCCTTGGGCCAGATGACCACTGTGACCAGTCCGGCCACGCCCATGACCATGCCGGACATGATCCAGCCTGGGATCTGCATGGTGATGAAACGGGCGCCGACCAGCGTACCCAGGGAGTTGCCCACCAGATTGCCTGCCGATATGAATGCCGACATGGTGGCCCGCTGTGACTCGGGAACACGGTCGGAAAGGGATGCGACCACTGGCGAGATCATCATGTTCAGGCCGACCATGGCCAGGCAGTAGAAGATGCCGATGGCCCAGACGTTGGCAATGATGCCCATGAGGAAGAGCGAGATGCCGGCTATAAGGCCGCCGGAAACGACCCAGGGGGTTCTGCGGCCAAAGATGGAACGGGTCCTGTCGGACAGGTTGCCCACGATCAGGTTGGACACCAGGGAGGTCAGGGCCGTGGTGGCGTTGAAGACCCCGGATATGGCCACCTTGGACCCCGGAGCGATGTCGGTCAGGCGTTGGGGCAGCAGGACCGAGGCGACGATGGACAGGGCCATCATCCAGAACAGATTGAAAACGAAGAAGGCAATGCAGTATCGGCTTTTAGCTGCGGTGCCGAGCTCTTGCCTGCCTGCTGAATCGGCTTGTGTCATTATCCAACTCCCTCTCTTTCGGTGCGTCTGTGCACAGTGGGGAAGCGCCGTGCTTCCTGTATTGTTTTATATCTTAAATATATGAAATAAGCAAGAGGGCAGGTCATTGTGGGCGGTTCCGTCAAGGGAGCGTCTAGGGAAAGGGGCTATGTACGGCTTAGGACGGTCTGTCGGCCAACGGTATGATGATTCTGATGAGTGATGCGAATAGGAAGACCACCAGTAGGGCGGGCGGAGATCAGGTTGGACGCCTTCCGGGCCGCCCGATTGGCGCCCGCCAGCGGATGGCCCCCGGTGAACGCCGCAGACAGATAGCCCAGGTCGCCGCCCAGATGATCGCCTACTATGGCACCTATGGTGTCTCCATGCAGGCCATTGCGGATGCCGTCGGTCTGACCTTGCCGGGACTGCGTCATTACGTCCGCACGCGCGAGGAGCTGCTCTCCCTGGTCATCCAGGTCTACTACGACCAGGGTTCCTTCACCTTTGGGTCCAAGCCCGGCGAGCGCGATGAGCTGGCCATTGGTCGAGACCGGGAGGGGCATCCCCTCTATTCGCTGCCGGGTTATCTGCGTCGTCTGGTCAAGGAGAACGCCGAGCGTATGGTCCTGGTCATGCTCTTCATGCATTTGGCTGTAGAGGCTCACGATCCGGCTCATCCCGCACACGAGTACTACCGTAATCGCCATGCCCGGATGATCGACTTTATGGATGGGATCCGTTGGAAGCTGCCTGAGCCCTATCGGGATCGGTCGGCCTTCCACCGGTTGATTAGAACCGTTTATTGCACCATGGATGGAGTGCAGATCCAGGCACTGACCAATCCCGACGACGACATGATCGCCCTGTGGACAAAGGCGGAACCCATTCTCTTCCCGTCACCCCAGTGGGATGATTGCCGCTAGAGGGTCGACAGGAATCGGGTGCTGTTTCAGTCCTTGGCGGGGCCTACCAGGGGAGCGATCCGCTTGTCCCAGGCATCCAGGGCCGAGTTGATGACCTGGTGCATGTCATAGTAGGCGTAGGTGCCCAGGCGGCCGCCGAATACCACCTTCGGCTGTTGGGCCGCCAACTGCTTGTACTGGGTATAGAGGGCCCGGTCGTCGCTGGTGTTGATGGGGTAGTAGGGCTCGTCGCCCTTGCCGGCGAAGCGGCTGTATTCCTCCCAGACCACAGTGCGCTCATGGTTCTGCCGGTCGTAGCGTTCGGGGTTGAAGTTCTTGAACTCGATGGCGCGGGTGTAGGGCACGTCAGGATCGGAGAAGTTCATGACCGGGCAACCGAAGTGGTCGTCCTCGTCGTAGCGGCGCTCCTTGAAGTCCACGGTCCGCCACTTGAGCTCGCCCAGACGATAGTCGAAGTAGCGGTCGACCGGGCCGGTGTAGACCACGGGGACCTGTCCCACCAGAGCATCCCGATTCCAGGGCTGGGAGTTGTCGAAGAAGTCGGTTTGCAGACTCACCTGGATGCGGGGGTCGTCGATCATCCGCTCGAACCAGGCCGTGTAGCCGTCCTTGGGCAGTCCCTCCCAGGTGTCCTTGAAGTAGTGGTTGTCGTAGTTGAACCGCACCGGAAGCCGCTTGATGATGGAGGCGGGCAGCTGGGAGGGGTCGGTCTGCCATTGCTTGGCCGTGTAATTCTTGATGAAGGCCTCGTACAGGGGCCGGCCGATCAGAGAGATGCCTTGGTCATTCAGGTTGCTCGGGTCGGTCCCTGCCAGCTCGCCAGCCTGCTCCCGGATCAGTTCCCGGGCCTGCTGGGGGGTGTAGTGGGCGTGGAAGAACTGGTTGATGGTGCCCAGGTTGATGGGCAGGGGGTAGACCTCGCCCTTATGGGTGGTGTAGACCCGGTGGGTGTAGTCGGTGAATTCGGTGAAGCGGTTGACGTACTCCCAGACCTTGCGGTTGGAGGTGTGGAAGAGGTGGGCACCGTACTTGTGGATTTCGGCTCCGGTCTCCTCATCCATGTAGGAGTAGGCGTTGCCGCCGATGTGGTCGCGCACGTCGATTATGCGTACCCGGGCTCCGCTGTGCTCGACGGCCTGCTGGGCCACGGTCAGACCGAACAGGCCAGCACCCACAATCACCAAATCAGCATCCATATCAGCCATTCGTCTTCAGCCATCCATCCCTTGTCGCTGTGATGCCGGGCTATTTACTATCTATTGCCATCGTCCGGCATGATCCGTGATCGACCGCTGGATTACGGCGATCCTGTTGCCTACATGTTAGCGAACAGGTCTGGTCAGGGAAGCTGCGGGCGGCAATATCGACCGAATACGCACCTGACATGGATGGGTCGGCGCTTTCCAGTGGACAAATGGAGCCCGTCTGCTATCATAGTGACTTGCTCTCACGTGGCGTTATGTCACCCAATCCCCCCAGGGCAGGAATGCAGCAAGGGTAAGTGGCCTCTGGCGGGTGCGTGGGAGTTTTCCATGTGTGTCCTGCCCGAGCTGGCTGGAGTCGTGAAAACAACGCGTTAGTCGGACGGGGTGTCGGCTGTCGACCCAGGGGTTGGATAGAGTCTTGAGGTATGACCAACAAGCACAAGCAGGGCGAAGCGCAGCAGACCTGGTACCGGAGCCCGAATGAGCAGACCGAAGAGGATGGCAGTCATATTGACCGGGATCCCTTGACGTCTCGCCCCCGGATTTCAGCCCTGGTCCTGTGCCTGGTCGCCGGCCTGGCCTGCCTGGGTCTGTCAGTTTTGGTTTGGTGGGCGGCCGTCTGGACTGTGCCCGGGCAGACCTATGACGACATGGCCCTGACCAACTTCCGAGGTTTCCTTGACCAGGCGCCCCTGGTCAAGGCCTACCTGGGACTGTTCACCATTCCTTATGTGACTGTGGTGATCTGCGTGGTGCTGGGTCTTGCAGCCCTGGCGGTACTTCTGGTCCGACGCCGGTGGTGGCTGCTTGGCCAGGTTGCGGTTTATGCTCTGGTGGTTTACGGGGCTGCACGCATTCTCAAACGCTTCCTGCCTCGCCCTGTGCTGATTCATGCCCAGGCCTCCGCAGCCAATTCGGCTCCTTCGGGGCACACCATCCTGGCTCTGGCGGTGGTCCTGGCCCTGCTCTGTGTGGTGCCGCGCGTTTGGAGGGCCCCGGTCGCCTTGATAGGGTTCGCCTTTGATCTGTCCGTGGGCTGCTCGCTGGTGCAGGGTGGCTGGCACCGACCCTCAGACGTGATCATGGGCATTCTTATTCCGGCCGGCCTCTGTCTTATTGCTTTGGCCGTTACCCGGGGAAGCGGGATGGATATCCCTGGGACCAGAATGTCATCGGCTTCGATCCAGATTGTCTCCACACTGATGTTGGTTGCGGGGTTCCTGGGAGTTCTCTACGCCTGCTATGTCATCTGGCAGGTCAGTCCTGGTCTGGAGATTGGAGCCCGGTGGACGGCCTATGGGGTGCACTGCTCGGCTGTCATAATGATGGCCTCGGTTCTGTCGCTGACCCTGGGACTGGTTCTGGCAATGAGGCAGATCACGGCCTCGCCTCTGACCAGGATGGGCCTTGTCGGTCGGCCTCCGGCTCCGCCTCAAAATGACTGAAACCAATCCCTGAGCGTACTGAGCACCTCTGATTCATCCACCATCGGACTCAGGGATCCACAGCCGTGCACATAACCCCTTGATTTGCATGGTGACGGAATCTCGTGAGTAAGATGGCGTGCGAAAGACCACAATATAAGGAGAGGCCATGGCATCCGGCAATAAGCTCGTCATTGTTGAGTCGCCAACCAAGGCAAAGAAGATCGGCGGGTACCTGGGCAAGGGCTATACGGTCATGGCCTCAGTGGGCCATATCCGCGACCTGGCCCAGCCATCGCAGATCCCGGCCTCCCAAAAGAAGGCTTACGGCAAGTTCGGCGTAGACGTGAACGATGGTTTCAAGCCCTACTACATCGTGGACGACAAGAAGAAGCACACGGTGTCCGAGCTCAAGAAGGCGCTGAAGAACGCCGACGAACTCTATCTGGCCACTGATGAGGATCGCGAGGGGGAGGCCATCGCCTGGCACCTGGTCCAGACCCTCAAACCCAAGGTGCCGGTAAAGCGCATGGTCTTTCATGAGATCACCCCGGAGGCCATCAAGAATTCGCTCAAGCACACCAGGGACGTGGATGCCCACATGGTCGATGCCCAGGAGACCCGCAGGGTGCTGGATAGGCTCTATGGCTACGAGCTTTCTCCGGTGCTCTGGCGCAAGGTGGGACCGGGGCTGAGCGCCGGGCGTGTCCAGTCTGTGGCGACCCGGCTGATTGTGGAGCGCGAACGTGAGCGCATGGCCTTCGTCAAGGCCTCCTACTGGGATTTACTGGCGCGTCTGATGCAGGAGGATGCCGGGGAATCGGCGTCGTCGAACGGTTTTCAGGCACGGATGATCGGCCTGGGGGAGCAGCGGCTGGCGGTCTCCAAGGACTTCACCTCCGAGGGCAAGCTGACACAGGCCGCTGCCAAGGAGCAGGTCCTGCAGTTGGATGAGCAGGATGCCCGGAACCTGGCTGAGGCGCTGAAGGATCAGGACTTCACGGTGACGGGTATGGAGACCAAGCCCTATCGGCGGCGTCCCCAGCCCCCATTCACCACGTCTACCCTGCAGCAGACGGCTGGCAACCGGCTGGGCATGAGTTCACGGGCCACCATGCGCGCAGCCCAGGGGCTCTATGAGAACGGGTTCATCACCTACATGCGTACGGATTCGGTCACCCTCTCCCAGGAGGCCATTGCCGCTGCCCGCAAGGGGGTCGAGCGTGAGTATGGTGCTGAATACCTTTCGGCTGAGTCCAAGCAGTATGTGACCAAGACCGCCGGCGCCCAGGAGGCCCACGAGTGCATCCGGCCCGCCGGCTCCACCTTTCATAGGCCCCAGGATTTGGCCGACCGTCTGGCTCCTGACCAGCTCAAGCTCTACACCCTGATCTGGCGGCGCACCCTGGCTTCGCAGATGGCCGACGCCACCGGGTCCACGGCCACCATCCGCCTGGCGGCGAAGGCCGGCAAGGAGGGAACGGCCCTCTTCCAGGCTTCAGGCACCGTCATCAAGTTCCCTGGCTTCCTCAAGGCCATGGGCGCAGGCTCTGAGCAGAACGATGAGGATTCATCCCTGCCTCCGGTCCAGCAGGGGGACGTACTTCGTGCTGCCTCGGTAGAACCTGAGGGGCATGAAACCCAGCCGCCGGCCCGTTACACCGAGGCCTCTCTGGTCAAGACCCTGGAGGCCAAGGAGATCGGCAGGCCTTCCACCTACGCCAGCATCATTTCGACCATCATCGACCGCGGATACGTCTACGAGCGTGGCCGTGCCCTGATTCCCTCCTGGTTGGCCTTTTCGGTAGTCGGATTGTTGGAGACCAATTTCCCCAAGTACGTGGACTACCAATTCACGGCACAGATGGAGAACGGTCTGGATATGATCGCCCACGGCAAGGAGCGAGGCAAGGACTGGCTGACTCGGTTCTACTTCGGTTCGGGCCTGGGTGCCGCTCAGAACGCCGACCAGGCCCATCAGGGTCTGCAGGAGCAGGTGGCCCAGCTGGGTGACATCGACGCCCGCAAGATCAACACCATCGAGATAGGCGATGGCCTGCAGGTGAGGGTCGGCCGCTATGGCCCCTATCTTGAGGATACGGCCGACCTGGATGCCGACGGCAACCCCAAGCGGGCCTCACTGCCGCCCACCATGGCTCCGGACGAGCTGACCGTGGCGGCGGGCCATGAACTGATTGCATCCAACGCCGGCGGTCCCCGTCAGCTGGGCAAGGATCCGCAGACCGGCGGTCGGGTCGAGGTGCGTAAGGGCAGATTCGGACCCTATGTGGCCCTGATCAGTCCCGAGGAGGAAGCTTCTGAGCAGAAAAAGCCGACCGGCAAGACCGCACGGACAGCCAAGCAGACTGGTCCTAAGCCCAAAATGGCATCGCTCTTCAAGACCATGGATCCGGATACGGTCACCTTGGAGGATGCCCTGAAGCTGCTCAGCCTGCCCAGGACGGTGGGCAGCATCGAACTGACCGATGCCAAGACGGGAGAAACCAGTCAGGCCACCGTCACAGCCAGCAACGGCCGTTATGGCCCCTATCTGACGGCCACCAAGACAGACGGCGGCACCGAAACACGTTCGCTGACAGACGAGGGGCAGATCTTCACTATCGACCAGGTCGGGGCCAAGGCCCTTTTCGACCAGCCCAAGTACGGACGGCGTTCCCGAAGCGCGGCCAAGCCCCCTCTTCGTGAGCTGGGTACGGACCCTGACAGCGGCAAACCCGTCACCATCAAGGACGGGTTCTACGGCGTCTACATCACCGACGGGCAGACCAACAGGACCCTGCCCAAGCAGTACACGGCCCAGTCCATCGAGCCGGAGGTGGCCTTCCGCCTGCTGGCAGAGAAGCGCGCGGCCGGACCCACCAAGCGGCGCGGCCGGACCACCCGCAAGTCGACTGCCCGCAAGTCGACAACGCGGAAGTCGGCGTCCAGCAAATCTACAGCTGGCAAGTCGGCCACCCGCGCCCGCAAAACCACAAAGAAGACTAAAACTACCAAGACTTCCAGGACTAGGGAGCATCAGGCATGAGCGATGGTTTGTTCATTTCCTTCGAGGGCGTGGATGGTGCAGGCAAAACCACCCAGGTCCAACAAGCGCACAACTATCTGCAGGAACGTGGCCTGCGATCCCTGGTTACCCGCGAGCCGGGCGGCACCCCTGTCGGCTTGACCATCCGGGAACTCGTCCTTCATGGCTTGGCCGCTTTTCCCTCGGTGGCCGTGACCGGGGGCACCGACGTGGTTGACGCCTCCGACGATCTTGCCCCAAGGACCGAGGCTCTGCTCTACGCGGCGGACCGGGCCGAGCATGTGGCCCAGGTGGTGCGTCCGGCTCTGGATCGCGGAGATATTGTGCTCTGCGACCGTTATCTGGATTCCTCAGTGGCCTATCAGGCCGGAGGCCGTGATCTGTCGGAGGACGTGATTCGTCGGCTGAGCCTGTGGGCCAGTCAGGGCCTTATGCCCAAGCGCACCTACCTGCTGGACGCGGATCCGTCCCAGTCCGAGTCGCGTCTGGATCATGAGCCCGATCGGCTGGAGTCGGCTGGCGATGACTTTCAGCAGCATGTGCGTCAGGCATTCCTGCAGTTGGCTCAGAATGAGCCCGACCGGTTCCTGGTTATCGATGCCACCCAATCCATCGACCAGGTCTGGCAGATCATCCAGGACGATTTGGACAAGTTGGTCGAAGGGCGCGAGCCAGATCTGCCACAGGTCGACGATGAACTCCCGGATGTCGATGATGACAATGACGACGCTGACACCCATGACGATGCCGACGCGGATGAATCGACGGCAGGCTATGAGGACGATGAGCAGGATGCCGAGTCGGATTGGACCGAGGCTATGGATACGCCCGATCAGGCACCGGAGGCTGATGCCGACCAGGACGACCAGGACATGGAGGCAGCGACAGTCGGAGGGGATGCTGACGACGATTCGGTTCCTGTAGGTTCCCGCGCTCGGCGGCTGCTCCGGTCCCGACTCCTGCGGAAGACCCGATGAGCGTCTGGGATGCCATTGTGGGCCAGCAGCCCACGGTTGATCTGCTCAAGCGGACGGTGGCCGCTCAGGCGCAGGGTCATGACGAGGTGGCGCAGTCCTGGCTGATCTGCGGCCCGCCTGGATCAGGGCGATCCAATCTGGCCAGGGCTTTCGCGGCGGCCCTGATCAGTCCGGATCAGGGACTGAGCGACCAACCCACCCGCGTCACCCAGCAGGTCCTGGCCGGAACCCATCCGGATGTGACCATACTGTCCACCAACAAGGTCACCATCGGCATCAACGAGGTCAGGGAGCTGATCATGACCTCGGAGCAGATGCCTTCAACCTCGCCTTGGCGGGTCATCATCATCGAAGACGTGGACCGGATGCTGGAGCGGACCACCAATGTGCTGCTCAAGGAGATCGAGGAGCCTGCCGAGCATACAATCTGGCTTCTGTGCGCACCCAGCGCCCAGGACGTGCTGCCCACCATCCGATCACGGACCAGAGTGCTCAACCTGGCGGTGCCGTCCAACACCGCAGTGGCCGATTTCCTGACTGACCAGGTGGGGGTGGACCGGCCCCTGGCCACCAAGGCCGCCCGTCTGGCCCAGGGGCACATCGGCATCGCCCGTCTCTACGCCACCAAAGATCAGGTCCTGGCAGACCGTGATGAGCTGGTAGTGGGCCTGCTGGGCCTTAGACGCGCTTCGGATGCCGTGATCCTGGCTGGCCGGGTGGTGGATGCGGCCCGGGACCAGGCCACTGCCACCGTGGACGATGAGGTGGCCAGGGACGAGCGGGAGTTTCGGCAGATCAACGGTCTTAGGGACAAGGAACGTATTCCCCGTCAGCTTCGTGGGGCCTATCATGCCTTGGGTGGCAAGGATCAGGTTCGCCGTAGGGTCACCAGACTGACCCGGGATGTGCTGGATCGCAATTTAAGCACCCTGTCCAGCGTCTACCGGGATGTGGGCGTCCTGCAGAACGGCGCTGAGGAGAAGGCTGGCCTGGTCAATTTGGAGAATCGGGCGGCAATTGCTGATCTGTCCGTCAGGCTCTCCAGGCAGGGGGCCATTGAACGCATCCAGCTGATTGCCCGGGCTCGCAGGAGACTGGCTGCCAACGGTTCGCCGCTCCTGGTCTTCGAGGCTCTCTTCTGCACTCTGCTGGTCTGAGTATGACACAATTGCCGCAATTGTCGGCCAAGGATGAACTTGACCTCGTCGGCTGGGCGGGCGAGAATCGAATCATGAGGATTATCACTGATTTCGGCACTATTCCCGATCGGTACGCCAAGCGCGCCCCTCAGTCCCTCACGCGCAAGGGACGTCCTGTAGTCTCCTTCCCCTTTCGGCTCGAGGATGTGCCTCGGGAGGCCCGCTACCTGCACTGGATGCTGGTGGACCCTGACTCCGTGCCCGTGTGTGGCTTCCCCTGGATTCACTGGTCCCTGGCCAACCTGCCCGTAGACGCTCTGGCTGCCCTGCAGTCTGATGTGGGCGGAAGCTCCGTTTTGGCCATTCCCGAAGACTTCTCCAGGAATCTGTCTAATCTGATTCCCGGCGTGCCCCAAGGACGTACCTCGGCGGCCTCACCCCTGGTCATGGAGGAGGAGATCGCTGACGACCCCGCCGTGCTTATGCGTTACAACGGTCCTACGCCTCCGGACCGGGTTCATGACTATGTGCTGTCGGTCTGGGCTACACAAGAGGCTCTGCCGGGTCTGGAGGAAGGGTTCTGGCTGAATGCCCTGGCCCATGCCATCCATTCCGCCCAGCCTGTGGCCGCAGCGGCTCGTGCCTGGCTGCCTGCCGATGCATGAGAATTTGATTTAGCGCACATCCTCTGATATTGGGACTGATATTGGGGTTGTCTGGCACTAGAGTGAGGCCATGCCCCAAGTGCGCAGACGGCCGTCATCCCTGTCTGCACACGCAGTCGGGTGGGACAGGGGTCCCCCGACCTTTGGGCTGGTGATGACAGTTGACCGCGACCAGATAAAGGAAGACGTTTACATGCCCTGCACCACGCTTCTGATAGGCAAGCACGCCAGTTACGACGGGTCCACCATCATCGCTCGGAATGAGGATTCAGCCAACGGGGAGTTCCGTCCCAAGCGTTTCGTCCTGGTCACTCCCGACCAGCAGCCCCGACACTACCGCAGCGTGATCAGCCACCTGGAGATTGATCTGCCCAAGGATCCCATGCGTTACACCTCGGTGCCCAACGCCGTGCTCGATCAGGGGCTCTGGGCCGAGGCGGGCGTCAACAGCGACAATGTGGCCATGTCGGCCACCGAGACCATCACTACCAACGAGCGCGTTCTGGGCGCCGATCCGCTGGTGGAGCTCACCCCTGCACAGGGCCGTCCCGGCGATGAGGGCTACCTGGCCGAGGTGCCCGGAGGCATCGGCGAGGAGGATCTGGTCACCATCGTCCTGCCCTATATCCACTCGGCACGGGAGGGTGTCCAGCGGTTGGGCTCCCTGCTGGAGCGCTACGGCACCTATGAGATGAATGGCATCGCCTTCAGCGACGTGGATGAGATCTGGTGGATGGAAACCGTGGGTGGCCACCATTGGATAGCCAAGCGGGTGCCCGATGACTCCTATGTGACCATGCCCAACCAGCTGGGCATCGACGAGTTCGATCTGGACGACGCTTTCGGGGATCAAACCGACCACCTCTGCTCGGCCGACATGCGGGAGTTCATTGCCGACAACCACCTGAACCTGGCTGTGGAGACAGCTTCGCCCTTCAATCCCCGCGATGCCTTTGGTTCCCATAGTGATTCAGACCATGTATACAACACGCCTCGCGCCTGGTACATGCAGCGTTTCCTCAATCCCTATGACGAGATTTGGGATGGGCCGGACGCCGATCATGCTCCCACCAGCGACAACATCCCCTGGTGCCGCCAGCCCGAGCGTCTGGTTACAGTGGAGGATGTCAAATACTTGCTCAGCTCCCACTATCAGGGCACGCCCTACGATCCTTATGGGCGGACCGGCGACGAGCACACCAAGGGGCTCTACCGGCCTATCGGCATCAACCGCAACGACCAGCTGGCCCTGATCCAGCTGCGCCCCTACCGGCCTGAATCCTGCCGGGCCATCCAGTGGATGTCCTACGGGTCCAACGCCTTCAATGCCTTGGTTCCCTTCTATGCCAATGTGGAACGGACGCCTGATTATCTCGCCAACGCTACGGATCGTGTCTCCACCGACAGCCTCTACTGGTCCGATCGGTTAATTGCTGCACTGTGCGACTCGGCTTTCGCTGGCACTTCAGCTGCAGTCGAACGCTACCAGCAGAGCGTTGGAGGCGAGGGCCATCGTCTGATCGCCGCTGCGGATGAACAGGTGGCCAGGCTGGAGGGCGCCGATAAGGGCACGGATAACCCCGAGGTCCGCCAGGTGCTGGAGGCTGCCAATCAGGACATGGCCGACCGTCTGCGCAAGGAGACCGACGACCTGCTGAGCCAGGTGCTCTATACGGTCAGCATGGGCATGCGCAACGGCTACCACCTGTCCGACAACTGAGCCATCCGATTGACAAGGATCATAAAGGAGGAGAGCCTCATGACGGGCTTCGACGATTACGTCAGGCCGTACGGCCTGTTTGACAAGATCGACGCCTTCGGCTACCTGAAGGATCTGCAGGATCATCCGGATATGCCGCGCAAGCATGGCCGGGTGCTGCTGGTTACCGCAGACACCCCGCTCAAGGCTTCGCGAGGGGAGGGCAAGACCACGACCACCATCGCCCTGATCGACGCTCTGCGCGCCCGGGGGGTGGACGCCGCAGCCGTCCTGCGTCAGCCCAGCATGGGCATTACCGCTGCCGGGTCCAAGGGTGGCGCCTCCGGTGGCGGCAAGTCCTCCCTGACTCATCCCGAGCTGGTGGACTGGGGTCTGTGCGGGGAGATGGCGGCCATCGAATCCGCCCAGAACCTCTTGGTCTCCTTTGCGGAGAAGGCTGTGGACGAGGGCCGGTTGGACACCGTCCTGGTGCCCCGCGTCAGTGAGGTGCCCTCACGGTCCTTGCGGCAGATCACCGTGGACCGAGGCAAGGGCGACCTGCCTGAGCGGACCGTGCTCACTCCCACCTGTGAGCTCATGCAGATTGTGGTGCTCTCCCGGAGCATGGAGGAGATCGAACGGCGTGTGGCCGCCATGATCGCAGGGACCTTGGATGGCCGTCCGGTCACCTTCGGTGAATTTGTGGACCTTTGGCGTATCACCGGCATTCTGACAGACGCGGTCAAGCCAGCCTTCACTCAGACCTTGGAGGGCTCTCCGGTCTATGTGCATGGCGGGCCATTCGCCAACGTTTCCATCGGCATCCCCAGCCTGGTGTCCGTGGAGATGGCCTGCGCCAGGCACGATGTGGTCGTCGTCGAGGCAGGCTACGGAGCCGATGCCGGCGCCCAGAAGTGGCTGGACATCGCCGCCCGCGAGTATGGGGCCCAGTGGCCGGCCGCAGCCGTGGTCGTCACCCGTGCCACCACCTGGCGGGACGATCCCAAGCTGAGCTGGCGCTACCCCTTCCACGTGCACCGTCTGGAGGGACTGGGCATCCCCACCTTCCCGCTGATCAACCTCTGGGAGGGTGAGGACGACCAGGTGGATTCCCTGCGACAGACCGCCGACGGCCTGGGCTTCCGCAGGCCCATCGCGGGCAATCTCTTCCGTGACGGGGGCAAGGCCCTCGAGCCTCAGCTGGACGATCTGATCAAGGCCTTGCAGGAGCCCGTGAACGCCCAGGCGGATACAGCCAGCCTGCATGATATGTCCGTGCCGGATCGGATTCGCTGGATCGCCCAGAGCGCCTACGGTGTGCCGGCTGATCGGGTCGTTGAGCGTGAGGGCTTCCAGGACAGCCTCCAAGCGGCCTCCGACCTCTGCAACAAGGCAGGCATCTCCCTCGACGATTTGGTGGTGGTGGCGGTCAAATCGCCGGCTACCATGACCGACGACGACCGGGCCGACCAGGACAAGCGCACGGTCACTCTGAAGAAGGTCGAGGCCCATACGGGCGCCGGCCTCCTGCAGGTGAACCTGACTACTTCCCTGACCACGCCCATGCCCAAGATCGTCTGAGCAACCTATGCATGGATTCGACAGGTCTGTGACGCGCCGTGTTGCGGGCCTGCCGAAACCGTGTATAGTATCTACTTGGCTCTTGAAAGTGCCCTGCCCCTATAGCTCAGTTGGCTAGAGCAGCTGACTCTTAATCAGCGTGTCCGGGGTTCGAGCCCCCGTGGGGGCACAGAGTCAAAGCCCAGCAATCGCAGTGGTTGCTGGGCTTCTTCATATCCTGGCAATATTCGAAGAATCCAAAATGTATGCTAAATGTATACCAAATAGCATCAGGGGAATTCTGGCACTCTCGGCCTAAAACGAGACCTTGCCGAAACGGGACACACTGGGGTCTGACGATGAATCGGGTGGCGTGTTCCTCGCGTCGCCTGTCTGCATCCTTCACGGGCACGGCGGTGGTCGTGAGGTATCTTGATGATGGCAGAAGAGTAGGGAGCCTGCTCTCTTGGGTAGGCATAAGGGGGCTGGCGTTGACGTATGTGACCATTCGCGATGTGGCTGAACGGGCGGGGGTATCACCCACCACCGTCTCGCAGATCCTGCACGGCAAAGGCCGCTTTTCGCGCAAGACCAGAGACTTTGTGCTGAGCATGGTCAAGTCCATGGGCTACGTGCCTGATTCCCGGGCCCGGGCCATGCGTTCTGATCCGGTCAAGACCGTGGGGCTGTTGGTGCCGGACTTGCGCAATGCCTATTTCGCAGACATGGTTGCCTCCATGGAGGAGGAGCTCTATGCCCGTGGCATTTCGACGCTGATTGGTTCTTTCGGCGAGGATTCGGCCCGACAGGATTCCTTTTTGCGCAACATCATGGGACAGCGGATCGACGGGGCCATCGTTGTGCCCAAAGGGGTGCCCACCCACGGCATTGAGGATGTGGTCAGGTGGGGGCTGCCCCTGGTCTTCGTGGACCGGCGGGTGCCTGGTCTGACTTCGGTGCCCTACATCGTTTCAGACCCCGGTCAGGGTATACGTCAGGCCCTGCAGGCTCTTTACCGGAAAGGCCATCGCCGCGTCGGCTTCGTCTCGCATTCCTCGCTGGCTTCGACCACCCTCTATGAGCGGGAGAGCGCCTTCCGTGAGCTGACTGCCGAGATGATGCCGGACTGTGACTGCCCGGTCGTGGATTGCCAGGGGGAGTACGACTCGCGTGTGGCGGGTCTGGATGTGCTGATGGCCCACCATGTCACGGCTGTCATCTTCGGCTACTCGCCGGACGCCATCACCATGATCGGGTTGATGCAGAAGCGTCAGCTCGTCATCGGGGCGGATATCTCGGTGGTTTCCTTCGATGACATCGAGGTCTTTCGGCTGATGACCCCGCAGGTGTCGGTCATATCCCAACAGGCCCAGGAGATGGGTCGCCGAGGTGTGCGGGAGGTGCTGGAGCTGATCGGGGCCCGTGAGGATGCCGCTGACGATGACGGGAAGGTTGCTTCGCCACAAGAGGCCAACGACAGCATGGAGCGGCACATGGTCGCTATTCCTACCATCTTCATTGCCAGGGATTCGATCGGCCCGATGCTTCGGAACTGATTGCAAGGCCATATACCATACCTGATATTGGACATCCGGTATTGACGCGCCGCTGTTGACAGCGATGATTTAACGTTTTATCGTAATCATACGACAGCGGTAAAACGTTAAACCAATGGCGTGAACGCTGTACACCGGATGATGACGAAGCGTCGACTTTCCGTGGAATTGCGGGGGAGAGTAATGCCGGCCATCAAGCCTCACGGTCACGACGACCGGGCGGTGGATGACTGCGGATGCGGGAATCGATGCTGACGAGAATGTCGCGTGGCAGCTCGTCTGATTCCGGTTGACGGAAGTTCCGAGAGGAACGGAAACGAGGAAATCAATGGAGAGCCGGAAGAAATCAATTCTATGCGTTGACACGGGTGTGGACGATGCCCTCGCACTTTGCTATGCCCTGTCTCACGAGGATCTTGACCTGATCGGGATCTGTGCCTCCTATGGCATGGCTACTGTCCCCAAGACCTACTCCAACACCAAGCACATTGTGAACAGTCTTGGCAAGGGCGACCAGATTCCGGTTTACATGGGATCTGAAAAGCCATTGCAGCGTGATCGAGAATATTCGGGCACTTTTCATGGCATGGATGGACTGGGCAATCAAAACCTTCCTGATATCAGTGGCGATGCCACTCCGGAAGAGTCGGTCGACTTTATCGTTGACAGCATCAAACGTTACGGGGAAGACCTGCAGATCATCACCACTGGGCCCATGACCGACATGGCCAAGGTGTTGCTGCGATTCCCCGACGGTCCCCTTCCAGGTTTCAGCATGGTCAGTATGGCTGGTGCAGCTATAACCCCGGGGAACTGCAATCTTTATTCCGAGGCGAATGTGATGGTGGATCCAGAAGCGGCCAAGATCTGCTTCGAATCGGGAGTCCCCATCACCATGGTTGGCTTGGATGTCACCAGGAAGACTCTGCTTACTGGGAAGGAATTGAAGGTCTGGCAGGGTTATGACAGTGAAAGCGCCAAGATTCTCAGTAAGGCCGTGGGGTTTTATCTTGAGGCCTACCGGGTTCACCACCCCTATCTGGCGGGCTGTGCTTTGCATGATCCTCTGGCTGTTGGTGTAGCCATGCATCCTGATCTGGTCACTACCATCCCGATGAACATCACCGTCGTGACTTCTGGGGAAGCCGATGGCGATACCGTGGAGAACCTCGACAAGGTGGCCGAAGAGCCTACCACCAAGGTGGCCCTGAGCGTGGACGGCGAGCGGTTCATGAAAGACTTCTACGCCCACATGGACGCGGTACTTCGCTAGGAAAGGCAATTGAGAGCAATGAACGAGAAATCTACCGACGAGCTTGAGGAGTCGTTGATCCTCAAGGCTATGCCTTTCATGATCTTCATCTGCTTCATGCAGGTCTTCAGCGATAAGATGTTTGGCATTGTTTCGCCTGACATTGCCGGGACTTTCGCTCTTTCCCCGGCTCAGGTGGGTTGGCTGACGACCATAGCATCCCTGGTATTCGGCGTGGGCGGCGCCATCTATTCCACGCTGTCGGACGATGTATCGCCGCGTAAGCTATTCACTGTCGGAACGGCTATGTTCGGCATCGGCTCCATCCTGATGGTTGCCTTCCAGTTCTCTTTCTGGCTGATCATCGCCGCCAGATCGGTGCAGGTAGCCGGCGCTGCTGTTATTCCTGGATGTTTCGTAGTCTTCGTGCGCAAGTATCTGTCTGCCGATAAGCAGGCCAAGTACCTTGGTTTCAATACAGCCATGTATCAGCTGTCAGCTGCCTTGGGTGCTGTGTTCGGCGGATTCGTCAGCAAATACCTGTCATGGCAGATGACCATGATCGTGCCTGTTATAGTGCTCATCGCCCTGCCGGCCGTTCGCAAATATCTTCCTGACAAGGCCAAGGAGACCGGCAAGCAGCCTGCCGAACGCATGAATGTGGTTTCCATTGTGATCTTTTCGATCGCTTTTGCGTTGATTCTTATGGCCATCAACAAGAATACGATTATGTGGTGGGGCTTGGCGCTTGCATCCGTCGTGGTCTATGTGATCTGCTCCAAGATGGTCAAGAACCCCATTATTGATATCACCCTGTTCAAGGTACCTAAGTTGGTGTCGGGTTCGCTGGTCGGCGCCATCGTCTATGGGGTACAGATGTCTTTCTTCTTCGTCTTCCCCTTCCTTATCAAGGCCAATTACGATGTGAGCAGCGCGACAGTCGGCATGATGTATTTGCCCGCTAACATCTGTGCATTTCTCTCTGGTATGTCATCAGGATTCATCACCAATAAGATCGGGTCGAAGAAAGGCTTCCAGTTGGGATGCCTGATCATCCTGCTCTCACAGTTGATGTTCGGATTCTGCCTGGGCGGAAACATCATCTTCATGTGGATAGCCCTTGCTCTCTTCGGGGTTGGATATACGGTTATCTACCCGGCATATAATTCGATTCTGCCGAATTCTCTGCCCAATGATGTTGTAGGGCGGTGCATGGCGGTCAACAATCTGCTCAACCGACTGATCAACACGGCCATGATAGCCGTTGCAGGCGTGCTCATGTCGGGCTCTGGTCTGGCCAAGAAGATCATTCCTGCCATGGGCCACACAGATAAGTCATTCATCTATTCCAATGTCTGCTTCATCTTTGCGGTGGTCATTGTCATTGGCATGGTGTCCTACTACTTCGTCTTCAGGAACGTGAAAGAGGACAAGCAGCAGGCCTGACGAGAATATTGCGAATTCATCGGCATTTCCATGACCGGTTCCCTGCTGTCCCTTGGACTGGTGGGGAACCTGGCATGGACCCGTAGCGCCGGGAGTGTACCTCTTGGCGCGGGAAGGAACCATGATGAAACGTGGTTTGCGATATGACTTCTCGCTGTTGGCCCTTCTGCTCATACCAGTAGGCGTCTCGGTCAATGTGGTGGGCTATCAGCTGTCCTCGATTCTGAAATTCCCTATCTTTATCGACCAGATAGGCACCCTCTTTGTGTCAATGCTCGGCGGCCCTTGGGTGGGCTTGGTGACGGGGCTCATGGGCAATGTGATCAACGGCATGCTCAATCCTGTGGCCTTCCCCTACGCATTGGTTGCCATGGCTACAGGGTTTGTGGCCGGGCTGCTCTCCCGCTGGCGGTGGTATACGAACATCGTCGGCGCAGTGGCTGCCTGCTTCGTGATCAGCATTGCGGCGGCCGTGGTCAAGGCGCCGGTCACCATAGCTGTCTTCGGCGGAGTCACCGGTGCCGGCAGCGATCTGCTCACGGCAGCCTTGCTGGTGACGGGGACCAGCCTGATCAAGTCGGTTTTTTCGACCAGCATCTTTACTGCAGTGGCCTCCACAGCCATCGACGTCTCGGTCAGCTGGGTGATTCTGCGCAAATTGCCGGACAGGTTCCTGATCAAGTTCAATTACGGATCCCCCTATGTCAGGAAGGTTGCCGCGGCATCATGACTGGTTTCATAGACCGACTGTATCCGTCCTCCAAGGCGGCCCTGGTGCTGCTTGCCATTATTGTCGGCATCTTCACCCCTGGGTACATTCTGCAATATGCCATGTTCCCGGTTTTCTTGTTGCTGGCGATTATGGCCGGTAACGGCATGAGGTTCTTCAAGGCCTTCCTCTCATCCGTGGGCACTGTCGTTCTGGTAATCTTCCTGGTGCAGGTCTTCATCGTCCGCTATCCAGACAGCGCGCATATCTGGGCATTCATTGCCTTGTCTCCGACGGGTCTGGACAAGAGCCTGGGAATCACTTCCAGAATCGTATCCAGCGCTTCGGCCATCATGTGGTACTTCCAGGTGACCACGCCCAAGGACATGGTCTACGCCATGGAACAAGCGCATCTGCCCAAGAAGGTCACGTTCGTGATCATGTCGACCATTGGCATGGTCCCTCAGGTGATCAACCGTTCCAGGACCATTATGGATGCGCAGAAATCCCGCGGCATCGAGACCGAGGGCAACGCCTGGGCACGGGTGAAGTCCTTCGTGCCCATGCTGGGACCATTGATTTTCTCCTTGATTCAGCAGACCGAGGAACACGCTCTGGCCTTGCAATCCCGTGCTTTCTTGGCGCCTGTTCCCAAGACCTCCCTCTATCGCCTGGACAAACACACGATCGACCGGGTGATTCAGGTGATCTGCTTGCTGCTGTTGATCCTGTTCATCGTATGGAGGGTCTGGAAATGAGTGTCATCAGTCTGGAACATGTGGGTTACCGTTATCCTCTGGGCCGTGAGGATGCCGTGCGTGATGTCTCCTTCCAGGTGGAGCAGGGGCAGGTCTGTGCGCTTCTGGGTGCCAACGGATCGGGGAAGACCACCATCTGCAATCTGATCCGCGGCTTCATACCGCGCTTTTATCGGGGAGAGCCAACGGGTCTGGTTCAGCTGGCCGGAAGGCCTGTGGAGCAATACGATGACGCGGAACTGACCGAAACCGTCGGCTACTCCTTTCAGAACCCTTTTACTCAGATGTCCGGTGTCAAGGACAATGTGCGGGAGGAGATCGCCTATGCGCTGGAGAACCTTGGCATAGAGAGGGAGGCGATGGCCGCACGAGTGGATGCCATGATAGAGCTGCTTCACCTGGGCGACATCGCCGATGCCAATCCGCTGGAGCTTTCCGGCGGGCAGCGGCAGCGCGTGGCCATTGCTGCGGTGTTGGTGACGGACCCGCCCATCGTCGTTTTGGATGAACCCACCTCCCAGCTGGATCCGCAGAGCACCGAGGATGTATTCAACATCATCGCTCTGCTCAAGCGCCAGGGCAAGACCGTCATCCTGGTTGAGCACAAAATCGATCTGGTGGCCCGTTATAGTGACCTGGTCATCCTCATGGAAGGCGGCCGGGTGGCCATGAGTGGGCCAGCGCGTCGTGTGCTGACCGATCCGCAGGTCTTGGATCATGGTGGTCAGTTGCCCGAGGTCACCCGCTTCTTTCTGGAGCGCAACAAGAAGCTGGGGTTGAATGATCCCGCGCCGCTCTCGGTCGAGGATGCCATAGAACGCTACGGACGGAAAGGGGCCTGAGGATGGCCTATCTTGAGTTGGATAAGGTCAGCTATACCTATCCAAATGGATATCAGGCTTTGCGGGAGGTCAGCCTGTCATGCGAGCTTGGGGAAGCTGTTGCCATCATAGGCCGCAATGGGGCCGGCAAGACCACCATGGTCAAACTCATGAATGGACTGCTCAAGCCCACTCATGGTCGCGTCATGGTGGACGGGACCGCCACGGATCAAGAGGATGCCGCCCATGTGGCAGCCAAGGTCGGCTATGTCTTTCAGAATCCGGACGATCAGATCTTCCAGGACAGCATCCGCCGGGAAATAGCCTATGGGCTGGTGAAAAAGCATGTTGCCCGGGAACGTATCGGGGGGCGGGTCGCTTGGGCCGCTGAAGTCTGCGGTTTGGAAGACAGCCTGGATTCCCATCCCTACGACCTCCCGTTCTCGCAGCGGAAGTTCGTCACCATAGCATCGGCTTTGGTCATGGATCCCCAGGTGCTGATTCTGGACGAGCCTACCGCCGGTCAGGACAGGGCTGCTACGGACCTGCTGGCAGGGATAATCCAGCAGGTGACGGCAATGGGTAAGACTGTCATCACCATCAGCCATGACATGGAGTTTGTTACCCGTCATTTCCAGCGTGGCGTCGTCATGGCCGACAGACAGATCCTCATGGATGGGCCCATCGCTCGGATCTTCAGGGATGATGATCTGCTTGAACAGGCCCATCTGGCCCGTCCCTACCTGGCGCAGCTAGCTCAGGCCTGGGGCTTCCATGACGTGCTCACCTCCGAGGATTTCATGGCAGCCCTGCCGCAGACATCGTTACTGACGAATCGGTGACACTGCCCCCCCCCCCCCCTGGGGTAATGTTCCTGCAGTTTACGCAGTCCAAGTGATTGGTTGAGTGGAATTCAACGAATTATTCGGATCAATGGGGATCGTGAGCGCTTCTCGGACTGGTGTCACCACATGTTTTTATTGAATGATGCCCATGCCTTGGCCCATGTATGACCGGTTGGTGTGAAGGATCGAGTGGAATATTCGCTCATGACCAGGTTGGCCGCTGAATGTGTCGGGAACGACGCGGTCGCCGACGTGGATCTGGAGGGCGCCAAGGGCCACCATTCCGGTTGGCTCACTATTGCCGTGGCATGGGATATGGCTTCGGAGTCATGTTTCCCGTGCTCATGCCCGGTGGGATATCCGGAGCCCACATCAATCCGGCCATGACTTTGGGGCAAGCCATCATCGGCATCTTCCCATGGAGCCAGGTTCTGCCTTATATTCTGGCGTAGCTGGTCGTCTACGTCTGCTACTTCCCGCACTACCGCGTAACCAAGGATCCTGCGCCGATTCCGGGCACCTTCTGCACCACTGATGCCTCGGAATCGCCTGTCGATTATTTTGTCAATGAGTTCTTTGGCTTGGCACCCCCGGTGCTGGTCCTGGGAGTCCTCTGCTGTCTGCAGGGCCATGGGGATCTAAGGGGTTGGCTGCCGCCTCCATCGTCGTCGGCTTGATCGTCTGGGGGGGGGGGCACCTCTCTGGGCGGTCCCACCGTCCCCGGTCTGAACCACACAGGCGATTTGGTGCTGCGCTTCCTGCACTGGATTCTGCCCATGCCCAATAAGGGGGACTCACGCTGAGGCGAGGCTTGGATTCCGGTGGTGGCGCCCATCATCGGTGCCATCGTCGGAGCGATGATTTCCAAGAATCTTTTCGCCGCCTGATCAGCGGTTTGGTGACAAGGTCCCGTGCTTCATTTTGGAGGCTCAGGACCTTATTCATTGCGTAGTCAAGCCTGTGTGTAGTCAAGCTTGAATGGTTCGTACTGGCATGGATATGATTGACCATATATGCCCGATTCCTCGCAATGAGTGCATCGGAGATGGGAAGGCAGGTACGACCATGGGGCGTCTTCAAGGCAGGAAAAAGCGCGAGCCGTTTGTGCTCGAGCACGCCAGTATCGCGACCGGTGATGAAAAAGGCACGGTCCAGAAGGATATGTCTGTTCTGGTGTCCGCGGACGGCCGGATAGAGCAGGTCTGCCCAACCCCGCTGGCCTACGTGCCTTCCGGATACCACCGGATCAACGCTACGGGCAAGTTTGTGGCACCTGGACTCATCAATGCCCATACCCATCTCTTTGCCGACGGCAAGCCCCTGTCTGGCGGTACGGACCTGTCGCCGCGTGTGGTCGACGCAGCCTTGAAAGTGGTGCACAGCCCTGCCGGCAGAGTCCTTATGGATGCCAGGATCAAAGGCACCGTTTCCACGTTGCTCAACTCGGGAGTGACGACCATTCGCACCCTGGGTGATGTGGGTTATGAGGCGGTTCGTCTGCGTGACAGGATTGACGCCGACGAGCTGACCGGTCCACGCATGCTGGCCGCCGGCCCCCTCCTGGCGATTCCCGGAGGACATGGCGATCCCTTCATCGCCCTGTCCTGCTCCTCTCCAGAAGAGGCTAGGCGTCGGACCAGGGAGAACCTGGACCATGGGGTCAATGCCATCAAGGTGGCTGCGACCGGAGGCGTCACCGATGCCACCAAGCTTGGTGAGGCCGGCAGTCCGCAGATGACCGAGGAGGAAATGGCTGCCGTCTGCGATGAGGCCCATGAGTTTGGCGTGCTCGTCGCAGCACATGCTCAGAGCCCCGAGGGGGTCAAGGCCGCTCTCAAGGCAGGCGTGGACACCATCGAGCATGGCAGTGTTCTTGACGACGAGATGATCGGGCTCTTCCTTGACAATCCGCGCTCGCTTCGCGGCTTCTCAGCCCTGGACCCCACGCTGTCCGCCGGACTGCCGCTGGTCAAGATCAGCCAGCAGGAGCTGGGAATCAGCGACATAGTTCGTGGCAACTCCGAACTGGTCGTCGACGGCATGGTCAAGAGCGCCAAGCAGGCTCATGAGAACGGTATTGCCGTCGGTGTCGGCACCGACACCGGCATGACCTTCGTGCCCCAGTACGGCACTTGGCGGGAACTCGACTATCTGGTGCGGTACGCTGACTTCACTCCGGCGCAGGCCTTCCACGCCGCCACCCAGGTCAATGCCCGAAACCTGGGCTTTGACAATGTCACTGGCTCGGTCGACACGGGTAAGGATGCGGATCTGATCGTCCTTGACGAGGACCCTGCCAAGAATATACGGACCCTGGCTGATCCCAAGCTGGTCATCGTTCGTGGCAAGCCGGTCTGGCGTCCTGAGGTCAAGCACTTCGAGGAAATCGATCGCCTGCTCGACAGCTTCTGATCATTTGCCTTGCGCGACCATTCAGGGGCGCGTGGCAGTTTGGCTGCCTGATGGTTTCCCGATGACCGGATGGTATGCAAGCATGTCGGTATGCACAAGGGAGAACCGAGAGTGGACCAGGCCGGCCAGGCCAAGGTCGTAGGAAGGTTGGCGCCTTCGCCGACCGGGCGAATGCATCTGGGCAATATCTATGCATGTCTGGCGGCCTGGCTTGGTGTCAGGTCACAAGGGCCTGGCGGGGTTCTGCGGCTTCGTATTGAAGACATAGACACGCCGCGGGTGGTCAAGGATGCCGATTGCTGGATCATGGACGACCTGGCCTGGCTGGGATTGGATTGGGATGGCGAGGTGGTCTACCAGTCCCAGCGCGCCGATGCCTACACTCAGGCATTGAATCAGCTGGAATCGCAGCAATTGGTAGGCGGGCAGCCGCTGATTTACCCCTGCTTCTGCTCCCGTGCCGACATCCGTGCGGCATCGGCGCCGAATGAAGGCGACGGATTCATCGTCTATCCGGGCACTTGCCGAGGACTTTCCCCTCAGGTGGTCAGTGAAAGGCTGGCTCGGGCGCAGAGGCACAGCCTGCGAATCGCAGTCCCTGATCAGCCCGACGAATCGGATGCCACCTGTCGTTTCGACGATTTGGTTTTTGGCCCCCAGTCCTTCGATTTGTCCAGGCAGGTCGGTGATGTGGTCGTCAGACGTTCGGATGGTTTGGTTTCCTACCAGCTGGCGGTGACGGTGGATGACCTGGCCATGGGTGTCAACCAGATTGTGCGGGGAAGGGACCTGCTGAGGTCCACGGCCATTCAGATGTGGATCCGGAATCATCTTCAGCCGCAGGCTTCTCGCGTTCAGTATGCCCATTTGCCGCTGATCGATGGCGTGGACGGCAGGAGGATGTCCAAGCGTTTCGGCTCACCGGACCTGGGATCACTGAGAAGAGACGGCTGGTCGTCCAGGCAGGTGTTGGGGGTCTGTGGCTGGCTTCTGGGACTCCTGGACCGTCCCAGACCTGCCAGTGCGCAGGAACTGTTGGATGGTTTCACGTGGAACACTCTGGCTGCTGACCGCAGGGACCGACAGCTGGATCTGAGCAAACTGAATGTTGCTGCCGCAAAGCCGAGTCTGTAAGCTCTTCGACCTGAATTTCGTCGTTGATTCCCTCCTTCTGCTTTCTTCCGGGCTTGTGGGATTGCCGGTATGAGCCACTGGCTACCATGGCCTCAGTCAAGGCTTCCGGATTTTTAAGGAGGTAGCCGGTCATGGTCGCCTATATGGACCACAAGGATCTGGGCAATCGGCAGGTCAGCCAGGAACGGGCCAGGCAGATTGCGGATGGTGTCAAGCGCGTGGCTGAAAGGATCGCCAAAGCGGAGGACTCCGCCGGTCGAAAAGAGGGCTCGGTAACCCTGCTGGCGGCCACCAAGACCCGCGATGTGGGCGAGATCATGGCAGCCATTGATGCAGGGGTGCGTCGGATCGGCGAGAACCGTCCCCAGGAGGTCACCGCCAAGGCCCAAGGATTGTTGGACCTCTGTCGGGATAGGGAACTGGCTCTTGGCGCCAATGCAGCAGACAGTGATTCACTAAGCGCCAGCGTGGGCTTCCATCTGATCGGGCAACTCCAATCCAACAAGATCAATAAGATCCTGCCATATGTCGACACGGTAGAGTCGGTCGACGGGCTCTCGCTGGCCCGGAAGCTGGCCACGCGGGCACTGGCTGTGGGCAGAACGGTGGGCATACTCCTGGAGGTCAATGAGTCCGGCGAGCAGGCCAAGTCGGGATGCGCTCCAGACCAGGCCCTGGATCTGGCTTATGAACTGGCTGCTATGGAGGGAATCCGGCTTAAGGGCCTGATGACCGTCGGTGCACATGTGGACGACGAGGCTGTCATCAGGAGCGGATTCGCCCATCTGCGCGGTCTGCGCGACCGTATCAGGGATTCTGGAGAGCCGGGCACCGACACCTGCGCCATGCTGTCCATGGGAATGACCGGAGACATGGAGTATGCGGTGGCTGAGGGGTCGACCGAGGTTCGTGTAGGCACAGCTATTTTCGGCCCAAGGGCTTTTATCTGACCAGCCACCATCTGTTTGGGAGCCCGATTCTGTCAAGAGGCCCGGTCTGGGGCTAGACTGTGCCCTATGAGAATCGCGCGTTTTTCCTACAAGGACACCCCACGATACGCCTTCGTGCAAACCGACAAGCAGGACGGCAAGGATTATCTGGTCGAGCTGAGCGGCTACCCCCTGACCGGTCAGCAGGTCGAACCCACCGGCAAGCGTTACCCCCTGGACGACGAGGATGTGCGGCTGTTGGCCCCGGTCATCCCCTCCAAGATCTACGGGGCGGCCAAGAACTACCGCGCCCATGCCGCCTACATGGCTGAGCATGGCCAGTCCTCGAACCCGGAGCCACCGGAGAAGCTCATGCTCTTCATGAAGCCCTCCACCTCGGTCATCGGTCCTGACGACCCCATCGTCAAGCCCTCTTACAGCAAGGACATGAATTACGAGCCCGAAGTAGCCGTTGTCATAGGCAGGATGGCCCGGAAGGTGAGCGTCAACGAGGCCATGGACTATGTGCTGGGCTACACCTGTGTCAATGACGTAACCCTGCGCGACCTGCAGAAGAACGACCCCATGTGGACCCGTTGCAAGGGCTTTGACACCGCCTGCCCCCTCGGGCCTTGGATCGAGACCGACCTGGACTATCGGGATGCGAAGATCTCCTTCAAGCTCAACGGGGAAGATGTGCCTGAGGCCAGCGGTACCACCGCCAACCTGATCCACTCCATCCCTGAGCAGATCGCCTTCATCTCCAGCTTCGCCACCCTGCTGCCTGGCGATGTCATCATGACCGGTACCCCTAACGCCACAGGTTCGTTGAAGAACCGTGATGAGGCCACGGTCCAGGTGGAGGGAATCGGATACCTGCGCAATGTGGTCATCGATGAGTAGCAAATAATAAGGAAAAAAGCAAGGTAAAAACTTGAGTCGTTTAGGCTCAAGTTTGGGAATAGGTATCCTCCTTTCGCTGTTGTAGAAGACAGATGAAACCGTGACGAGGCCGGGTGAGTGATTTGGCTGGCCCCGCCAAGAATGTTGGAGGATGCTCTATGAACGAAAACTTCACCACCATGGCTCAGCAGGCCATCGGCGATGCCATCCAGTCGGCCTCGGCGGCCGGCAACCCCCAGGTGGATGTGCTCCACCTGCTGGACTCCCTGCTGCGTCAGCAGTCTGGCGTAGTCCCCGGACTGATTCAGGCAGCAGGTGGTGACAGTCAACGGGTCGGAGCCGAGGTCCGTCAGGCCCTGGTGGCTCTGCCGTCAGCCAGCGGATCCACGGCTTCGCAGCCCGATGCCAGCCGTCAGCTCAGCATGGCTCTGGCTCAGGCCGAGAAGGAAATGCAGGCCATGGGGGACGAATACGTCTCCACCGAGCACCTGCTCATCGCCATCGCCCAGGGTCCCTCGCAGGCCGCCGATATCCTGAACCGGAACGGCCTGCAGGCCGACACCCTGCGCAAGGCCGTGCCCCAGGTGCGCGGCGGTGCCAAGGTGACCAGCCCGGATGCCGAGGGCACCTACAAGGCCCTGGAGAAGTACTCCACCGATCTGACCGCCCAGGCCAAGGAGGGTAAGCTGGACCCGGTCATCGGCAGGGACCAGGAGATTCGTCGTGTCATGCAGATCCTGTCCCGGCGGACCAAGAACAACCCGGTCCTTATCGGCGAGCCCGGTGTGGGCAAGACAGCCGTGGTCGAGGGTCTGGCCGAACGCATCGTGGCCGGTGATGTGCCCACAACTTTGCAAGGCAAGAGGCTGATCTCCCTGGACCTGAGCTCCATGGTGGCTGGCAGCAAGTACCGTGGCGAATTCGAGGAGCGCCTCAAGGCCGTCCTCAACGAGATCAAGAGCGCCAACGGTCAGGTCATCACCTTCATCGATGAGATCCACACCATCGTCGGGGCGGGTGCCGCCGAAGGGTCCATGGACGCAGGCAACATGCTCAAGCCCATGCTGGCCAGGGGCGAACTGCGCCTGATCGGCGCCACCACCCTGGACGAGTACCGTGAGAACATCGAGAAGGACCCGGCTCTGGAGCGCCGCTTCCAGCAGGTCTTCGTGGGTGAGCCCTCCGTGGAGGATACCGTGGCCATCCTGCGTGGTCTCAAGCAGCGTTACGAGGCCCACCACAAGGTGACCATCGGGGATGATGCCCTGGTGGCTGCGGCCACCCTGTCCAACCGGTACATCTCGGGTCGTCAGCTGCCTGACAAGGCCATCGACCTGGTTGATGAGGCCGCTGCCCACCTGCGGATGGAGCTGGATTCCCAGCCTGAGGAGATCGACGAGCTTCAACGCCGCGTCACCCGTCTGGAGATGGAGGAGATGCAGCTGAAGAAGGCCGATGACCCGGCCTCCAAGGACCGCCTGAGCAAGCTGCAGGCCGAACTGGCGGACTCCCGCGAGAAGCTGGGCGGTCTCAAGGCCCGTTGGGAGAATGAGAAGGCCGGTCACAACAAGGTCGGCGACCTGCGTGCCCAGCTGGACGCCAAGCGGGTCGAGGCCGACAAGGCCACCCGCGAGGGTGATCTGGAGAAGGCCTCCCGCATCCTCTACGGGGAGATTCCTGGCATTCGCAAGCAGCTGGCCCAGGCGGAGAACGCCGCCGAGCAGGCCAAGAATACCGCCAATGATGCTGGTCCCGATGGGGCTGACATCGCCGGCGGTCCGGCGCAGGAGCCCATGGTTCCCGACCATGTTGATGCGGATTCCGTGGCTGAGATCGTCTCTGACTGGACTGGGATTCCCGTAGGACGGCTCATGGAGGGCGAGAACGAGAAGCTCCTGCATATGGAGGACTACCTGGGCAAGCGGGTGGTCGGCCAGCAGGAGGCCATCCATGCGGTATCCGACGCGGTCCGGCGCTCGCGTGCCGGCATCGCCGACCCTGACAGGCCCACCGGATCCTTCATGTTCCTGGGCCCCACCGGAGTAGGCAAGACGGAGCTGGCCAAGGCCCTGGCCGACTTCCTCTTCGACGACGAGAAGGCCATGGTCCGCATCGACATGTCAGAGTACATGGAGAAGGCCTCGGTCTCTCGTCTGATCGGTGCTGCTCCCGGCTACGTGGGCTATGAGGAGGGCGGCCAGCTGACCGAGGCCGTACGTCGGCGGCCCTACTCGGTGGTCCTCTTCGACGAGGTGGAGAAGGCCAACCCTGAGGTCTTCGATCTGCTCCTGCAGGTTCTGGACGACGGCAGGCTGACCGATGGCCAGGGCAGGACGGTGGACTTCAAGAACACCATCCTGATCATGACCTCCAACCTGGGCTCGCAGTTCCTGGTCCGGGACGACCTGGATGAGGAGGCCAAGCGCAAGGCCGTTATGGACGCGGTGCACGCCAACTTCAAGCCCGAGTTCATCAACCGGCTGGACGATCTTGTCATCTTCCATCCGCTGACCCGCGACGAACTGGGTTCCATTGTGGACATCCAGGTCAAGCAGGTGGCCCAGCGGTTGACCGACCGGCGCATCACCCTTGATGTCACCGACTCCGCTAGGGAGTGGCTGGCCAACATGGGCTACGATCCGGCCTTCGGCGCTCGTCCTCTGCGTAGGTTGGTCCAGACCGAGGTGGGCGATCAGCTGGCCAGGATGCTGCTGGCTGGCAAGGTCCACGACGGCGACACGGTCCTGGTGGACCAGACCGGTGGCGACCATCTGGAGTTGACCGCCTGGCCCACTGAGAATCTGGTCGATGACTCGGTCACGGTCGACGATGTGACTGCTGATGGCGATGCCGATGCCGGCGATGGCGGACACGATGGTGGTCGTGGCCGTCATGCCGCGCGGGGCGACGATCAGGATCAGACCCAACCTCGCTGAGATCAGTGGGGGTCGGCGCCGGGATCATTCCCGGATGCCGACCCCAATTTGCATCCTATGGTTTTTGCCGATTCAATCCATGGCTGCAGCCGGGTCCTTGCCCTCTTGCATGGACTCCCACTGGCTGTCGACGATGATCTGAGGGCGCCGTGCAGCGACTGTCGGAAGCTGGTCCGTGTCGATCAGGGCGAGGTGCAGCCAGCGGCGGCGCAGGTGCCGCAGCCGGTGCAGACGACGAACGTTGAGCATGGCCAGGATGGTGGATAGGGCCCCTGTTACTGCTGCGATCATGGGGTTGAGCATCCAGCCCAGGAAAGGTTGGCAGATTCCGGTGGCAATCACCAGGGCGATGATGTTGTAGATGGTGGACCAGGTCAGGTTCTGCCTGATGACCCGGGTGGTGGCTCGGCTCAGTTCTATGGCCCTGCTGGTCCCGTCCAGGTCGCCCTGGTGCAGGATCAGGTCCGGCTGCGGCAGGGCGATGTCGTCTGCGGCATCGTCCGTGTCAGCCTGGAGTTTTGGACCCAACGTGATGCCCACCTGTGCTCTGTCCGTCAGCCCGGGATCCGCTGTGGTCCCAGCCGCCAGAGCCACCAGGCTGGTTCGCCCCTGCTTTGCGGCGGAGGCGGTGTCTTGACCGGTCCGATCCGCTGGGATGCCTCTGCTGGTCCGGGTCAGGTCGTGATTGAGCCGATCCATGCACTCGCGCTTGCGCTCGGGGGTCAGACGGGTGATCAGCATATCCACACCCGCCTGACGGGCTGCCCGCTCAATCCTGTCGTCCGGCTGTCGGCTCCCATCCAGGATCAGGCTGCGTACCCGCAGGGAACGTAGATGGGTGGCGGTCCGGGTCAGGGATTCCGCCTTGACCCCCTGGCCCTCCGAGTCGCCGGGATCCAGCAGAGAGGAGTCGTCCAGGATCAGGCTGCGTACCCGGCCCAGGTGGTTCATGGCCCGTGGCGAGGTGAAGAGCAGACCATGGGCCAGGCCCGTCTCCAGGCTGGTTCGGAAGGCCATGGGGATGGTCATGGCTGCGACGGCGGGGCAGGCGATGGTCAGCACACAGACGGCATTGCCTACAGCGTGGGCCAGGTGAGGTTGCGGTCCCAGCATGAGCCAGAGCATGAAGGTCCAAGCAGCCAGAATCATGATCAGGGCGATGGCTGTATGGACGATACGATCCAACCTGCGCATGGCGGGGGATCGCTCGACCAGGGCCTGGGGGATGATTTTCACGAGCCTGGCTGCATAGGTGTTGTCGCCTGCGGCATCCACGCGGATGGACAGTCGGCCCTCCAGGACCTTGCTGGAGGCCAGGATTCGGTCGCCGGGTCCGCATGGCCGGGGTCGTTCACCGCCGGTCAGCTCGCTGTCGTCCACCAGGGCCGACCCTGACTCCACAACCCCATCGGCGGCTGGACGCTCTCCTGTGCGTACCAGGAGCAGATCGCCTGGGCGGATCCGGTCACGTGCACGGATTTGGGCGGGAACCGTCTGCGGATGTTCGGAATCGGCCACCAGACCTGAGGCTGGACGGATCTCTGTCAGGTGGTTCAAGGAGGCCACCAGGGAGGCTTCCATTCTGGTGCCGATGACCCGGGCCAGTAAGAGGAGGGTGATGACCACGCCGACCAGATCGAAGTAGGGGGATCGGGAGCCCTCAGGCAGCAGGGACCCGGCCAGGCAGGTGGCAAGGCTGTACAGGTAGGCCAGGCTTGTGGCCAGCATGGCCAGAAGATCGGGGCTGCAGCGGTGCTCGGTCATGGCCGTCCACCCGTCCATGAGTATTCCGCGGCCGCAGTAGAAGATGACCGGGGTTATCAGAATGGCCTGGACCCAGGGGCTGGTCAGCCAGGAGGGAATCAGATCGGGGCCGAAGCGGTCGAACAGATCCAGAACCAGAACGGGCGCGGTCAGCAGGGCACTTACGATGGTCGGCCTGAGCAGACGGTGGCTGCGGGAGTCCAGATCGGCCCCCCATTTGCCCCAGTCCTCGGGATCGCGCCAGGAGCGGTTGGTCGGGGAGTCCGCGGCTGCATCCTGGTCGCTGGTGTGGGCCGACGGCATAAGGAAGTACCAGATGATCAGCCAGGTGACCGCACAGGCCACGACCAGATCGGCTATCGCCAGGAAGATATCGATACCCACGGATCTCCTTCGGTCTTGCTCCAACCCCTTGATATTTCCTATTCTGCCCTTTATTGCGGTCCGGCACCGGTCTTAAGGCCGATTCCTTGCGGAAAAAACGAATTCTCCAATTATCACCGGCAGCCTGCCGCGCCGATCTGGTTTCCGGGTCCAGTGCAGGAGGTTTACTAGAACATATGTTCGATTCTACGTCATCGGTGGTCATGGTGGTGCTTCTCCTGCTGATCGGTATAGTCCTGGGAGGACTGGCCGGATATGTGCTGGGTCGCGCCCAGGGTCGAAGGGCCGTCGGCATGGGGTCCGACGGCCAGGTGGATGAGCTGCGCTCGCAGCTGGATCAGGCCCAGGAACGGCTCCATGGATCCGATGCGGCTCTGGTGGAGGCACGGACCAAGGTGGACGGCCTGAACCGCGAGCTCTCCTTTGTCAAGTCCCAGCTGGCCCAAGCCCAGCAGGCCGAGCAGATCAGAATCGAGCAGGAGCGCCGCCGTGCACAGGCTCAGGAAGAGGAGAAGCGGCGCAGGCAGGCTCAGAATCTCGAGGAGGAGAGCAAGGTGCTCTCGGCTCTGGCCCCAGTGCAGAAGAATCTGGACGCCCTCCAGCACAAGGTGGCCCAGATCGAGGAGGGCCGCAAGCAGGAGATGGGCTCCCTGGGGCAGCAGCTGAAGAGTCTGGGCGAGCAGCAGGGGAGACTGGACAAGGAGACCAGCTCTTTGGCTTCGGCCCTGCGCAACAACAAGGTACGCGGCGCCTGGGGCGAGGCTCAGCTCAGGAATATTGTCGAGTCTGCTGGGCTCTTGGAGCATGTCGACTTCGACACCCAGGTTGTGGTCACCGCCTCGGATGGCCGCGTTCTGCGTCCCGACATGGTGGTTCATCTACCCGGCGGCAAGACCATTCCTATCGATGCAAAGGCTCCCTATTCCGACTATCAGCGGGCCTGCGAGATCCCCGACGCCGCTTCCGATGACGAACTGCACCGTCGTGACGAGCTGCTCAAGGCGCATGCCCGGGCCCTGCGCGAGCACGTCAAGGCCCTGGCCGACAAGGAGTATTGGAACGCCTTCGATACGGCCCCGGACTTTGTGGTGGCCTTCATCCCCAACGACTCCCTTCTGCAAGCCGCCCTGGAGGTGGATCCCACCCTGATGGACGACGCTTTCGCACAGAAAGTGGCCCTGACCTCGCCGGTGACCCTCTGGGCTGTGCTCAAGTCGGTGGCCTACGCCTGGCAGCAGCAGAACCTGTCCGAGGACGCCCGCACCCTCTTTACGCTCACCCACGAGCTCTATGACCGTTTTGTGGTTCTGGGCGATCGGGCCAACAAACTGGGCCGTTCCATCACCGCCACGGTGACCGCCTACAACAAGTTCGCCTCCTCTTTGGAGTCGCGCGTTCTGGTCACCGCCCGCAAGCTGCAGCAGATGGATCCCTCCAAGGTCATCGATTCGGTCGACATGATCGATTCAGACAAGGGCAATATCAGGGAGCTGACCGCTCCGGAAGTTTTGCCTGACCAAGGGCAGTGAGTGCCGCTTAGGGGCCTCCGGCGCTAGTCTGATAAGCATGAACGAGGCAACGAAGAGACAAGAGGGTTCATCCTTCAGGCCCACCGGGTCGCCTGATCTGGTCGGGCGCAAATCCGACGTGGACCTGCCTGAGCCGGTCGATCAGCTGCGTGAACTCCTGACCCAGGAGATTGGCGGGCGTCCCTTCACCGAGCTGAGCGGGGTTACCTTCCACCACCGCGGGGCCGAACTTGCCGGTCATGTGCTTCTGGACACCCTGGAGGATGCGGGCTATTCAGTCGACGATTTCGATGCGGTCGGGGCCCTGACCGCCGCTGCCGTGCCACTGGCTGATGCCATGCTCCATGCGGCGGCTTCACGCGGTCAGGATCTGGACGCTTTCGTTATGGACTTCGTCTACCCCTCCATCAAAGGCCCCTCCATCGAGGGCAGGCGGGTCATCCTGCTGGATGCCTGGCTGGGCCGGAAATCCTATGTGCAGACCTCGTCCCTGGTTACCTTGGGCAAGAATAACGAACTCAATCTTGACTGCGGGATTATCCAGCGTCAGGGTGCCAAGACGCTGGCCATCGCCTCGCTGGTGGGTGGCCGGACCGATGGCAGCATCCAGGTGGTCGATCCGGTGGACGAATCCCGGCAAAGGCTGCCTTTCATCTGTGCCTACCAGGAGGATCAATTCGTCGGTGCCGCCGATGACTCTCCGGAGCGGTCATGAGGGAGCCTGACCCGGTGACCCGAGCAGCCATGGCCTCAGATGAGCCTGTTTTCCGGGAGGTGGGGGTCGGCCCTTGGCGGGAGGAGCATCCCGAGCGGCCCCTGCCGACGGAGCCGTGCTATGACCCTGAACTGCTGGAGCAGGGGGATCGGCGCAACGTCCTGGACCGGTACCGCTATTGGAGGGTCGAGGCCATTCGGGACGACCTGGATCGCCGGGGTCGCCATGATTTCGAGGTGGCTGTGGAGAACTGGACCCACGATTTCAATATCGGCTCCATGGTCCGAACCGCCAACGCCTTCGCAGCTCGCCGCGTCCATATAGTCGGTCCTCACAAATGGAATCGCAAGGGGTCGTTGATGACCGAGCTCTATCAGCATGTGGTCCACGACCCCGACATAGCAACCATGACGGCCACCCTGCAAGAAGAGGCGGCCGGACAGGGGGAGCCCGCCCCCCGCATAATCGCCATCGACAACGTCCCCGGGGCTATCCCCATGGAGACCTACCGCTTTCCTCGTCGCTGCCTGCTCATGTTCGGCGCCGAGGGGCCGGGGCTGTCCAAGAAGGCCTTGGAGCTGGCCGACGATGTGGTTTACATCTCCCAGTTCGGATCGGTGCGCTCCATCAACGCGGGGGCTGCGGCTGCCGTGGCCATGCACTCCTGGATCTGCCAGCATGCCGGAGTTGCGGGTCAGTCGGACCGGGGGACTCTGCCATGATTGTCGTCGACTCGCTGACCAAGCGCTTTGGCTCCCGCAAGGCGCTGAACCGCGTCTCCTTTACGGCCAGGGACGGTCGGGTGACCGGGTTTGTGGGGCCCAAAGGGGCCGGCAAGTCGACAGCACTGCGCATTGCTCTGGGGCTGGTTCGCCCTGACACAGGCAAGGCCCTGTTCGATGGCCAGCCCTTCGTCCGGCTTTCATCGCCCATGCGGACAGCGGGAGCGGTACTGAATCCACGCAACGCCCATCCTGCCTGCAAGGCCAGAGATCACCTGCTGGCCTTGGCTGTGGTCAATGGCATTGATCATCGTCGGGTGGACCAGGTGCTTGAGATGGTCGGTCTGCAATCGGTCGCCGACAGGCCGACGGGATCCCTTTCTCTGGGGATGAGTCAGCGGCTGGCCCTGGCCGCTGCCCTGCTGGGTGAACCGCACAACCTGGTTCTGGATGATCCCCTTGACGGTCTGGATCCGGAGGGAGCCGACCGGGTGAGGGACATCTGGCGCGGCCTTGCCTCGCAGGGCAGGGCGGTCCTCCTAAGCTCCCGTAAGATAAACGAGGTGGCTCAAATCGCCGACGATCTGGTCATCATCGCCAAGGGAAGGGTCCTGGAGAGAACGACAGTGGCCCGATTCATCGGCGAGCACTCCCGGGACTCCATCTATGCGGTAACGCCGCAGCCCGACCAGTTAAGGGCCGCCCTGGCCACGGCTGCCGGAATCAGCATCACCCGTCTGCCGCCAGACGAGAGCTGTCCGCCGGATGCCGCCCGTTTCCGCATCCAGGGCGCGCCCCTGGCTTCGACAGCCTCGATTCTGGCCCAGGAGGGCGTGGTGCTCTACGACTTCCAGCCGGAGAAAGCCTCCTTGGAGCAGGCCTACAAGGACATGATTCACGGCAGAAGGGATGCGCGGCCATGAGTGCCGACAGCGGCCGCCGAGTCCGCCGGAGTCGGCGAGAGGTACCCGCAGGGCCTGATAATGCAACCCCACGGCATGGCTCCGCCTTCACGCGGCTGCGTCGGACTTCGGTGCTGTCCTTCCTGGATTCGCGTCGTCCGTCAGGTCAGCTGACCCTTTTCGGGGCGGTCCGAGGGGAGCTGCGCAAGATGCTCTCCCTACGATCTACCTGGGTCCTCCTCCTGATCGTCATGCTGTTACAGCCATTGAGCGCCGGCCTGATGGCCTGTGCGACCCGGGTCCTGGCTGGCCCGGGTCGGCAGACCAATCACCTTCCGGATCACCTGCTGCCTGCCTCCGGTGACGTTTTCCGGTCGGCCGTCGTTTCGGGCCTGTTCCCGGCCATGATTGTGGCGGGCATTCTGGGTGTTCTGGTCCTTACTCGCGAGTTTTCCGGAGCCAACATTGAGAGCACGCTGACGGCCAATCCTCGTCGGGGCATGGTCCTGATGGCCAAGGGTCTTGCCTTGGCCTTATTGACTTGGTTGGCGGCACAGATAGGCCTGCTGCTCAGCTGGATTTTGGCGACACTGCTTCTGTCGGGCGGATCGGGGGCCTTGCCTGCCTACAAGCCCGGGCTGGTCCTGATTGATTTGCTGGGTGGCCCGCTCATGGTGGTCCTCTTTGCTTTGATGGCCCTGGGTCTGGGGGCCGTGAGCCGCTCCAAGGCTGGTGGGATCGGCCTGTTCCTGGGGCTGACCGTGATTCTGCCATTGATTCTGGGACTCCTGGCGGGTTTGGTCCCTCATGCCGACTGGCTGCAGATTCCCTTCAGCCTGACCCCAACCAGCCTGCTGAGCACCTTCCTTTCAGGTCTGGGCCAGGCAGCAGGGGCAGGCAGCGGATGGTGGCCCACCTGGTGGCAGTCGGGCCTGATCATGATGGTCTGGACGGCCCTATGCTGTGCTCCGGGAACCCTGGTCTTTCGGCGCGCAGACATCGGTTGACCCTGTCTTCTGCGTGTCATAGAGCACCCATATGATAAGTGGTATGCCAACTTTTACACGTGAAGAGATCAAGCACTTGGGCGATCTGGCCCGGATTGCCTTGACCGATCAGGAGGCTGACCGCCTCAAGGGCGAACTCAACGTGATCGCCGATTCCATTACCAAGGTCCAGCAGGTGGCCGGCGACGACGTGCCCCCCACTGCCAATCCCATTCCTCTGGAGGCCTACCTGCGCCCCGACGAGGCTGAGGAACCGCTGACCCAGGAGGCTGCCCTCTCGGGGGCGCCGGTCACTGAATCGGGCATGTTCGTGGCCCCGCGCATTCTGGGTGAGGAGTGAGACGATGAGCGCACAGGAAGAATTGGTCAAGCAATCCGCCTCCGACATGGCAGCACAGCTGCGGTCGGGGCAGGTCTCCAGCCGCGAGCTGGTTCAGGCTCATCTGGATGTGATCGAAGCCGCCGAGCCCAGCATTGATGCGTTTCTGCAGGTCAGCGCCGATCAGGCCCTGGAACAGGCTGACGCCTTCGACCAGCGCCTGGCCAATGAAGGCGCCGAGGGGCTGCCGGAACTGGCCGGCGTCCCCATTGCCATCAAGGACATGATCGTCACCAAGGGCATTCCCACCACAGCAGCCTCCAAGATCCTCGAGGGATGGGTGCCGCCTTACGACGCTACCGTCATCAAGAAGCTCAAGGCCGCAGGCATGCCCATTCTGGGCAAGACCAACCTGGATGAGTTCGCCCAGGGATCCTCCACTGAGCACTCGGCCTTCAAGCCCACACACAATCCCTGGGATACCGAGCGGGTTCCGGGCGGCTCGGGCGGTGGTTCGGCCTCGGCCGTCGGCGCCTTTGAGGCCCCGCTGGCTCTGGGTACCGACACCGGCGGGTCCATTCGCCAGCCCGGATCACTGACCGGCACCGTGGGCGTCAAACCTACCTATGGTGGTGTCTCCAGGTTCGGGGCCATCGCCATGGCCTCCTCCCTGGATCAGATTGGTCCGGTCTCCAGGACCGTGCTGGATGCGGCCCTGCTGCAGGAGGTCATCGGTGGCTATGACCGCCGAGACTCCACCTCCATTCCCAAGCCGGTTCCCCCTCTGGCCCAGGCCGCTCGTCAGGGCCAGAAGCGCGATTTGAAGGGCCTCAAGGTGGGGCTGGTCAAGGAGTTGGGCGGCGAGGGCTACCAGCCCGGCGTCGAGGCCCGCTTCAACGAGGCCGTCTCGTTGCTGGAGTCCATGGGCGCCGAGGTGGTCCAGGTCTCCTGCCCGCACTTCCCCTATGCGCTGGCCGCCTACTACATCATCATGCCTTCCGAGGTCTCCTCCAATCTGGCCCGTTACGACGGCATGCGCTACGGACTGCGGGTCATGCCCCCAGAAGGCGTTCCCCAGACGGCTGCCAACATGATGGCCGCCACCCGTGAGGCCGGGTTCGGCGACGAGGTCAAGCGCAGGATCATCCTGGGCATCTACGCCCTGTCCGCCGGGTACTACGACGCCTGGTACGGCTCGGCCCAGAAGGTTCGCACCCTGGTCATCCGCGACTTCGAGAAGGCCTTTGAACAGGCCGACGTCCTGGTCTCGCCGACTTCGCCGACCACGGCCTTCCGCTTTGGCGAGAAGATGGACGACCCGCTGGCCATGTACCTGAACGACGTGGCCACCATTCCGGCTAATCTGGCCGGCACTCCGGCCATGTCGATCCCCGCCGGGCTCAGCGACGACGGGCTGCCTGTCGGCTTCCAGTTCTTCGCCCCCCAGATGCGCGACGAGGTCATGTACCGGCCTGCCGCAGCTCTTGAGGCGGCACTGGAGGAGCAGTGGGGTGGGCCCATCTCCAAGAAGCTGTCCACCCCCTGGCTGGATGGCCTGGCTCAGGATTCGACCAAGTAGGCATCGGAAGGAAACGGAATCACAATGGCTGAAAAACTTATGAAGTACGCCGATGCCGTGGCCAAGTACGACCCGGTGTTCGGCCTGGAGGTCCATGTCGAGCTCTGCACCAACACCAAGCTCTTCTGCCCGGCCCATATCGAGTTCGGCGGCGAACCCAACACCCAGCTGACCCCGGTCTCCCTGGGCCTGCCCGGCAGCCTGCCCGTGGTCAACAAGACCGCCATCGACTATGCGGTCAAACTGGGCCTGGCCCTGCACTGCAAGGTCAACGAGTGGAGCCAATTCGCCAGGAAGAACTACTTCTACCCGGACATGCCGCGCGACTACCAGATCTCCCAGTATGACAAGCCCCTGAATGGCGAGGGCTACCTGGATGTGGAGCTGGACGACGGCAGCATCTTCCGTGTGCCCATCGAGCGGGCCCATGTGGAGGACGACGCCGGCAAGAACACGCACGTGGGCGGGGCCGATGGCCGTATCGAAGGCGCCGACCACTCTCTGGTGGACTACAACCGTGCCGGTGTCCCCCTGGTCGAGATCGTGACCAAGCCCATCGAGGGTGCCGGGGCGCGTACCCCCGAGGTGGCCGGGGCCTACGTCCGGGCCATCAGAGACATCGTCCGGGCCCTGGGCATCTCCCACGCCCGGATGGAGCAGGGCAACATGCGTGCCGACGTCAACGTCTCCCTGCACGCCGGGCCGGATGCCCCTCTGGGGACCCGGTCGGAGACCAAGAATGTCAACACCTTCAAGGGCATCGAGAAGACCCTGACCTATGAGATCCGCCGTCAGGCCGCCCTGCTGGAGTCCGGTGGGGAGGTGCTGCAGGAAACCCGCCACTGGGACGAGTCCACACAGACCACTGCCGGCGGCCGGGTCAAGACCGATGCCAACGATTACCGCTACTTCCCTGACCCTGACCTGGTCATGGTCCATGTGACCAAGGATCATATCGAAGAGCTCAGGGCCCAGATGCCTGAGATGCCGCGCGAACGTCGCGCCCGTCTCAAGAAGGAGTGGGACTTCACGGACCGGCAGATGCAGGACGCGGTCAACGCCGATGCCGTGGATCTGATCGAGGATACGGTCAAGGCCGGCGCCACAGCTGCCGGAGCCCGTAAGTGGTGGCTGGGCGAGATCTCCCGCGAAGCTAACGCCCGTGGGGTCAGCCTGCAGGAGCTGCCCATTTCGGCTCAGGATGTCGCTGATGTGGAGCAGCTGATCGCTGATGGCAAGCTCAATGACAAGCTGGCCAAGCAGACCGTCTCCGGCGTGTTGGCAGGCGAGGGCAAGCCGGCCGAGGTCGTCAAGAAGCACGGCTACCAGGTGGTCTCGGATGACGGGGCCCTGGATGCAGCCGTCGATCAGGCCCTCAAGGACAACCCGGACATCGTGGCCAAGCTCAAGGGCGGCAATATGAAGCCCATGGGCGCTATTATCGGAGCGGTCATGCGGGCCACCAAGGGTCAGGCCGATGCCAAGGCGGTCAGCAAGATCGTCATGGAGCGCATCGCCAAGTCCTGACCGCGCCCGGTCCGCCGGCCCGGTCCCATCGGGTTCGGACCGGCGGATTGCCTGGCTTCTCATGGTTTTCCCAGGGGCGAGGGATTACAATTGATTGCCATCGCAAGGTGGCGATCATGGAGGTGACGTGATGTCTATGAGCGGCAGGGGCAATGACCAACCGCAAACGCAATCCGAGGGATCCGAAGACGCAGCGAACAGACAGCTGCCCGACCGGATCGAGATTCCCTACATCCGCGGCGAAATGTTGCACCTGCGGCCGGCCGTCATCGCCGATCTGACGGCAATGGACCAGTTGGAGGCTTTCTACAATTCCACCGGCATCACCGGTAAGGGGCCTAGTGCCGAACGAGCCGTGGTCAATGCCTGGGTGCGTCGGTCGGTGGCCTGGTCCAAGGGCCTGGCTGCCCGTGATTCGGGTGTGGGCGATCCCGAGTCCCGCCGCACCCTGGCCTGGGCCATGGTCACTGACGCGGACACCGACCAGGACGGCTCTCCCGATGCTGATGCCACCAAGGGGGTCATCGGCATGATCTTCCTGATCGACGTGGACGGCTGGTCCCGTTCGGCCAGGATCCAGGTGGTCCTGGGCAGGCACTTCCGCGGACGCGGCTACTCCCGGGATGCCATGCCCAGAATCATGACCTACGGGTACGCGGCTGCTCCTACAGGGCTGGGCCTGCACCGGATCTGGGTGGCTGTGCCAGAGAAAAACACCCGCTCGATCTCCGTCTATCAGTCCCTGGGATTCATGATCTCGGGCACCTCCCGTGATGCGCTCTGGGACGCCGAGAACGGCAAGTATCAGGATCAGATCGTCATGGATGCCCTGGTCGACGAGTACGATCCCATCCGTTCTTTGAATGCTTTCGGCATGCATGTTATCCGTGAAAATCCCGGTGTGGCCGAAGCCCTTGTCGCACACGGGTACACCGCGGATGAGGATGGCGACATAAGCGGGTCCGAGTCCGGGGAGTCCACTCCGGCATCCCAGAATTCACAGACATCAGGTGACCAAGCCAATCCGTCCCCGAAAAGTAGTTCACATTCAGGGAAACCTGCTGAGGACCATGCAGGCTCCAACAGCAGGACTGACAAGACGGCGGGCCCTGGTCAGACGGACGCCAAGGATGCGGGGAAGAAGTCCGGTTCCGAAGAACCCGTTGCCGAGCAGTCTGGCGAGGAGCATACAGCGTCGGATTGGGCCTACGGGTCGGCTGAGGCCAAGCGATCCAAGCGCGCCTGGTGGCGTACGCTTGGCCATGGCCGTGATCGCGCGAATGGAGGTAGTCGATGAGTGCTGAGGATCTCGACAACTACGAGACCAATGCCGAATTGGCCTTGTATCGCGAGTACCGTGACGTGATCAAGCTGTTCACCTACGTGGTCGAGACCGAACGGCGGTTCTACCTGGCCAACAAGGTGGACTTCAACGTCCGATCCGCTGGGCAGGACGTCTACTTTGACGTCCGACTGACCGATGCTTGGGTCTGGGATGTCTACCGGTCCAGCCGGTTCGTCAAGAACGTCCGGATCGTCACTTTCAAAGACGTCAATGTGGAGGAAGTGCAGAAGACGGACATCGATATCCCTGACTCGCTGGGCTAGACAGCGCGTGAGGGCGAGCATCATCACGTTTGTTCCACGCAATGGCGGGAATTCGTGTGGGAAGTCGCTCGGTAGCATCTGACTGGGGACGAGCCGGGTACAGTGGTGATGATTTCATACGGTTTTCAGGAGGTTGGCATGGAGCGCAAACAGTCCGTGGTTGTCATCGGCGGAGGGCCCGCCGGCTTGACAGCGGCATGGGAACTGGTCAAGGACGGCGGCGACGAGCGCTATGACGTCACTGTGCTGGAGGCCACCAACGCTTTTGGCGGCATCTCCCGTACGGTCCGACACAACGGCAACCGCATGGACATCGGCGGCCATCGGTTCTTCTCCAAGGATGACCGGATCATGGACTGGTGGAAGGAGGTCCTGCCCCTGCAGGGTGCGCCCTCCTATGACGATAAAAAGCTTGGTCGCCACCACGACCTGGAGCCCGGCGGCCCCGACCCGGAGAAGACCGACCGGGTCATGCTCAAGCGTCACCGCGTCTCCAGGATCTACTGGAACCACCACTTCTTCGACTATCCCATCTCCTTGACGCTCAATACACTTAGAGCTATGGGCTTCAAGCTGACCATGCAGGCCGGATTCAGCTACCTGAAGTCCGTCGTCCACAAGCTGCCCGAAGACAATCTGGAAAACTTCTATATCAACCGCTTCGGTCGCAAGCTCTACTCCATGTTCTTCGAGGGCTACACCGAAAAGCTTTGGGGCCGTCACCCCCGCGAGATCAGCGCCGACTGGGGCGCCCAGCGGGTCAAGGGGCTCAGCATCATGGGCGTGCTCAAGAACGCCTTCCAGAAGCTGCTGCCCAAGAAGCGCGACGCCCATCAGGTCGAGACCAGCCTGATCGAGGAGTTCTGGTACCCCAAGCTGGGTCCGGGGCAGCTCTGGGAGACCGTGGAGCGACGCAATGTGGAGCACGGAGTCCACGTGATCACCGATGCCCGTGTGATCGGACTGACCCAGCAAGACGGCCACATGACCGGTGTGGTCTATCGCAACGCTGATGGCAAGGAGGTGACCCTGAAGGCTGATCAGATCATCTCCTCCATGCCCATCAAGGACCTGGTGGAGGCCATCGCCCACGAGGAGCCCTCCACTGACAAGGAGATGGTCAGGGTGGCTCAGGGCCTGCCCTACCGCGACTTCGTGACCGTTGGCCTGCTGGTGCGCCACCTGCGCATCCGCAACACCACCTCCATCAAGACCCTGGGCGACCCGCCCATCGTTCCCGACTGCTGGATCTATGTGCAGGACCCAGGCTACAAGATGGGCCGCATCCAGATTTTCAACAACTGGAGCCCCTACATGGTCAAGAATGTGGACGGCACTGTCTGGATTGGCCTGGAGTATTTCTGCAAGGAGGGTGATGACTTCTGGAGCATGAGCGATCAGGAGACCACTGACTTCGCCATCAAGGAGCTGACCCGGATGGGCATCATCAACGGACCTGCCGACGTGCTGGATTCGCACCGGGAGCGGGTGGTCAAGGCCTACCCGGCCTACTTCGACACCTACGCCCAGATGCCCGAGCTGGTCAATTGGCTGGACTCCTTCGGCAACCTCTACTGCGTGGGCCGCAACGGGCAGCACCACTACAACAACCAGGATCACTCCATGGCCACATCCATGGAAGCCGTGGCCAACATCAAATCGGGGCGTACCGACAAGTCCAACGTCTGGAACGTCAACACCGAGAAGTCCTACCACGAACAGAAGTAGGCAGGCCACGGCCTTCGTTTCCCTTCAAGCCTCCGACCGCAGGGCCGGAGGCTTTGTCATTCACGACAGGGCTATAGCTGGCGCCTTCAGGGGCAGGCCCAGCAGCTGCGAGAAGAAGGCCACGCTTTCGCGGACACGCTGGCGGACCAACTCTCTGATCTGCGGATGACCTGCCGCCCCTCTGCCATTGCTGACGATGGACGAGAGCCCGTCGGCCATCAGCCACGCCACAGTACGGGTGCCGGCTATTTGGATCAGCTGGGTCTGCGGCAGGTCGCCCCGATCCAGCCAGCGGTCCAGGGCCTTGGTCAAGGGGTCGATGATCTGCCTGACGAAGCCCTCCATTACATTGCTGTTGGTGCTCAGGTAGTTGTACCAGTTGGCCTTATCCGCGAAGATGACATCCATCTTCCAGATGGCCCTTATCAGGTGCGGGCAGATGTCGTCCAAAGCCTCTTGAACGCTCAGGTCAGGATTCTGCAGAATGTCGACCACATTGTCCACGTAGGAGGCCAGGTAGGTGCGCACGCAGGCATCTATCAGGTCGTCCTTGGATTTGAAGTAGTAATAGAAGACGCTCATGCCCACGCCCTTGCCGTGGTTCATGGCGTGGATTACATCGCGCAGGGAGGTGTTCGCAGCGCCTTTGCGGTCGAAGACCCGCATGGCGGTGGTTACGAATTCGCTCCGCCGTTGCTCACGCAGAGATGATCGATCATTCATACGCCCAGTCTAGAGGCTTACCCATGAATTTCTGGACACGCAGGCCGATTCTTGCACCCGTCGGCCGCACGTTGTAGGCTTATGGAAGTTCGATAAGCCGAGTCGGCATCGAATTTTCACGAGCGGTACCCCCGCACTATTCTCAAGCTATTTGCCTAGCCTAATTAGGCATAGCGAAGGAAAGGCATTACAACAGTGGCAACAAGCCAAGATATTCATTCCATGAAGCTGCCCGAACTCAAGGAATTGGCCAGGCAGCTGGGGTTGCGCGGTATTTCCGGCATGCGCAAGCCTGTCCTGATCGAGACGATCGAGGCGGCACGCTCGGGCGGCAAGGCCCCTGAGGGAGTAACCGTTGGTAAGCCCAAGGCTGCGGCCGCCGTGGCCAAGGGGGGCCAGGCCGCCGATCAGCAGCAGTCGACGAAGCAGGAGGCGAAGTCCTCCGCGGAAGGCGGACCGGAGACCACGGATACCAAGGAATCCGAGGAATCCAAGGACGATCGTCCTGTCGGAGACCTCTTCGATGTTTTGGGCATTGACGATCATAAGAGCGGCCATAGCGAGCGCCGGACCCGCTTCCCCCATACGGTGGCCGACGAGGAGAACGTGGTCATATCCCGTCGCCGTCACCGCAACACGGATTCATCCCGAGGCTCCCACACCAACCGTGGTCGGAGCGAGCGGGAGCATGATGATGAGCGCGCAGGCTCCGGTTCCGGTTCTGTGCGCAATCTGGACGACATTCTGGCGGCACTGCCCTCACGGAATGACCGGCCCCGTCGACGCAGCTACGAGGATCGCGGCGAGGAAGGCCGTGACTACCGTCATAACGGCTATGATCGCCGGAACCGGGGCGATCGCAATGACCGCAACGATCGCAATGACCGGCGCAACCGCAACAACCATCGCAGCAACGGCCGGGATCGTGACTATGAGCCCAGGGAGAACTTCAAGCCCGAGGATCTGGTCCCCGTGGCAGGCATTGTGGATGTGCTGGACTCCTATGCCTTCGTTCGCACCTCCGGTTACCTGCCCGGCCCCAACGACGTCTACATCTCCATGGGCCAGGTCAAGAAGTACGGCCTGCGCAAGGGCGATGCCGTGCACGGCTCCATCCGTCCCCCCCGCGAGGGCGAGCACCGCAATCAGCGGCAGAAGTTCGTTCCTCTGCAGGCCATCGATACCATCAACGGTATGAGCGTGGAGGACGCTGCAGGACGGCCCCACTTCAACAAGCTGACCCCCCTCTACCCGCAGGAGCGCATGCGGATGGAGACCCAGCCCAAGAACATCACCGGTCGTCTGATCGACATCGTCGCCCCCATCGGCAAGGGTCAGCGCGGTCTGATCGTTTCGCCGCCCAAGGCCGGCAAGACCTTGACCCTGCAGTCCATCGCCAACTCCATCACCGCCAACAATCCCGAGGTGCACCTGATGGTGGTCCTGGTGGACGAGCGGCCCGAGGAGGTCACCGACATGGAGCGCACGGTCCAGGGCGAGGTCATCTCCTCCACCTTCGACCGCCCTGCCAGCGATCACACCACCGTGGCCGAGCTGGCCATCGAACGGGCCAAGCGCCTGGTGGAGCTGGGGCAGGATGTGGTGGTCCTTCTGGATTCCATGACCCGCCTGGCCCGCGCCTACAACATCTCGGCCCCCGCCTCCGGCCGTATCCTCTCCGGCGGCGTGGACGCGCAGGCCCTCTATCCGCCCAAGCGCTTCTTCGGCGCCGCCCGCAACATCGAGAACGGCGGCTCTCTGACCATCATCTCCTCGGCCCTGGTGGAGACCGGATCCAAGATGGACGAGGTCATCTTCGAGGAGTTCAAGGGCACCGGCAACATGGAGCTGAGACTGACCAGGGATCTGGCCGATAAGCGCATGTTCCCCGCCATTGACATCAATGCCTCCGGCACCCGGCGTGAAGAGCTGATTACTGCCCCCGAGGAGCTGGCCGTGGTCTATCGGCTACGTCGCCTCCTGGGCGGTATGGAGACCGAGCAGGCCTACCAGACCCTGGTGCCCAGGCTGAAGAAGACCGCCACCAACCGAGACTTCCTGGCGGCCATCAACCAGTCCATGCTGGCGCAGAAGTGACTCGGGCCTGACGCCTGACATGTTTATTGGGCCCCATCCGCGATTCATTTCGCGGGTGGGGCCCAATGCATAAGCAGCGCCGAAACAAGACAGTCGTTTAGGACCATGATCTATTCGAAGCCTGTCAGTCCTGGTTCTTCATAGATTCGTCTCCGCTCTGTCATGCTGTCATCTTGTTTTCCCGCCGCTGGAATCTGGCAGCCATAACAGCTCCCATGGCCAGCAAGCCAGCCATGACCAGCAAGATTATGCCGGTGCTGCCGGTCAGGGGCAGGACGGCCAACTGATCGTAGGTGTAGGGCAGGGTCTGATCCTGCTGGTCCACGCCGACCAGGCTCCATTGAATGACCGTATCCACCTGTCCGGGCCTGTAGCGTGGAGTGAGTACCAACCAGGCGCCATTCTGGTACTGCGGTGTTCCTTCTGCAGACAGTCCCGCGAAAGTGACCGCTTTGACCAGGCTTCTGATCACGACAGCCTGCGGCGTCTTGCTGTTCAGGTCCGGTCCGGACTGATCGTCACCCAGCTGACCGGAATCGTCGGCGCCCCATCCATAGGCCAGACCGTCGGAGCCCAGGGCCAGTGAGCTCGGGTCGCCCGTGCAGACGGCAGTGAAGCTGAAATCTGCAGGCACGTCCTTGGGTTTGGCCAAGAATGCGGGATCAGTCCCTTCTGCGGCATTGCTCCAGGTCAGGATCCGTCCGTCGGAGCCCAAAGCGGAGGATTCTCCGGTGCCGGCACTGATCTGTGTAATGGCAAATCCGGTCGGCAGTCCGTCGGGAAGGGTCAATAGGGCAGGGGTTTTCTTGTTCTCGCCCTTGACCTGTCCCCAAGCCCAAATGCGTCCTTGGGAATCCAGGGCCAGAGCCTGGTGGTCTCCGGCGCTGATGGCGCTCATCTCGCCCGTCAGTCCTTGAACGGCAGACGGTGTGGGGTTGGCGCCGTCGGCATTGACCGGCAGGCTGGGATCGCCCAGCTGGCCGGAATCATTGGTGCCCCAGGCGTAGACTTGTCCATCCACGGTCATGGCCAGTGAATACCGGCTTCCGGCGCTGATTGCCGTTATGGTCGTCGGGATTCCGGTCACCATGGCAGGGCTGGTTCGCCCGTCTGGCGAGACGGTATCGCCACCGGCGTTATCCAGGCCCAGCTGCCCGTACTGGTTGGCACCCCAGGACCAGACTCGTCCCTGGGAATCCAGAGCCAAGGCATGTCCGCCGCCTGCACTGATGGACCGGATCTTGGCCGGCAGGCCGGGTACAAGGTGGGGCCGGCTTTGGGCATTCAGGGTGGAGTCGCCCAGCTGGCCGACATCGTTGTTGCCCCAGGCATAGACCTTTCCATCGGATCCCAGAGCGAGGCCATAGTCGCGGCCCGCGCTGACCTGGGTGAAGACGAAGCTGGCTTCCGCTTTCTCGGGCATGTCCACTCGGACCGGCATGGTGCTGGTGCCGCCCCTGGCGATGTTCGCATTGCCCAGCTGGCCTCTGTTGTTCTTGCCCCAGGCGTAGGCCTTCCCATCGGACCCTAGGGCCAGGGACCAGTGGGAACCGGCACTGACCTGGCTGAAGCGAATGCCCCGCAGGGCTGGCGGCGTCAGGGTGACCTTCGTCCCGCCCATCTCGGTTCCATGGTCCGGGGTCATGCTCCAGTTCTGATTCTCAGGGCTCCAGTGGGCCTTGAGCGTCATGGAACTGGTGACTGGCTTGGAGAAGTCGTAGGCGGTCTTGCCTAGGAACCAGCCATCGAAGCGATAGCCGGCCTTGGTCGGGTCAGCACTTGGGCGGATTGCCCGCTCTCCCGCTTCCAGACTCTGGCTGGGAGGCGCTGGTGAATCGCTTTGCGACTGGAAGGTTACGGTCACCCCGCGCGCCAGGTAGCGGAAGGGCAGGTGGACCAGGGTCTGTTCTTGATCGTTCAAGGTCCATGTCAGGGCCACATCCACTAGCCCTGGGGCGTGCGGCGGGGTGGTGGCCGTCCAGGTCCCGTTCTTTTGCGCCTGCATTCCGGTGGTGATATCCGTAGTGTCGAATTGGAGTCCGGTCAGTTTTGCCGGCCAGGGGAAGGCGACCGCGGAGGGTCGGCTATGGCCGGCATCACCGCTAGTGCCTTGACCCAGCTGGCCCTCGTCGTCACGTCCCCAGCTGTAGGTCAGGCCGTCGTCGCAGATAGCCAGGTTAAAATCCTCGCCAGCGTCGATACTGATCCAGTGTCGGCCGGCAAGGTTCGGATCCTCCAAGCGTTCCGGAGTGGTCTGGGGGCTGTCTGCTGCGGAGGTTTTGCCGTCGCCCATCTGTCCGTAGCTATTGTCGCCCCAGGTCCAGATATTGCCATTGGAATCCAGAGCTATGGCATGGTTGGAACCGTAATGGCAGCCACCAGCGATGGCGGTGATTCTGGTCCCCTGGGGGAAGCTGACCTGGACGGGGTCTTTGAACACCTCGGTCTTGCTTGCACTTGACCCGTTGCCGATCTGGCCGTTTTCGTTCATCCCCCAGGTCCAGACCCTTCCCTGGTCATCCAGGGCCAGGGTGTTTTCGAAGCCGTCTGCGATGGCCACCACATGGACCTTGTCAAGGCCGTGGATCTTGGTCGGCGTATAGTTTCCTACGACCGCGACGGCGGATGGATCCAACTGGTGGTAAAGGTTGCTTCCCCATGACCATACCGTGCCAGCGTCGTCGAGAGCTGTTGAGTAGTTCATTCCTGCCTGTACAGCTATGATTTTGTGGTTCTTATCGAATCCCTGGATGAGGCTGGGCGTGGAGTCGCATATGCCGTCGCACTTATGGCGGCCGGTTTCTCCTTCACTGCAGGTTCCCCAGCCATAGACGTTGCCATCCGATCCTATGGCCAGGGTGTGATTGTAACTGCCGGTGACGGCCTTGTAGGTGAATCCGGCCGGCGCTCCTTCAGGCAGCATCACCTTGACCGGGTATTCCGAATAGTTATGCATGCCGCTGTCAGCCACATTAGGGTTGCCCAAGGTCTTCAGATAGTTGTATCCCCAGGACCAGAGGGTGCCATGGTTGTCCAGGGCCATGCTGAAGAACCGACCAGCGTTGACGCTGACGAACCGAAAATCCTTGTCATTGCGGACTTCTTCGGGCCGGGGCACCCTTATGGGCGTTGACTTGTTGACAACAGTGCCATCGCCCAGCTGAGCACCAGCATTATAGCCCCAGGCGTAGACGTTGCCATCTGATCCCAAAGCCAGTGAGAACCGGATGCCTGCACTGACCTGGCTGAAACGGACACCGGAGGGCGGGGGCGGGGTAAGGGTCACTCCGGTGCCTCCTGATTCTGGTCCCTCCTGCGGCTGCATGGTCCAGGTCTGGTCGGCCCGGGCCCACTTGGCTTTCAGGGTCAGGTCTGTGTGCACAGGAGCGGAGAAGTCGTAAGCGACCTTGCCTGCGAACCAACCTTCGAGAACGAACCCTCGGCGGGTGGGTTCAGGACTGGGGCGCGCAACCTGGGCGCCATCGACCACAGTCGAAGTTGTCGGAGCCACGGACTGCATGTTGTAGTCGAAAGTGACCGTGTGGCTGGTGGCATTCGATGGGGAAGAGGCGGTTGAGGTCGGCTCCGGGGAACCTGCGGTGCCGGGCGAAGGCGAGGACGGCGAGGTGGGCGATGTGCTGGCAGCAGGCGCTGATTGTCCTGTTGCCGTCGCACGAGAGCCATTGGCCAGGGTGGGAATGCCGGATGGCGATGATGACGGACCGGGGGAAACCGAGGGAATCTGTCCGGGAGTATTGGCTCCAGTACCAATTGCTCCAGTTCCCTGAGTTGCGACTGCGGTCCCGTTGGATTCCGGCGCTGCCTGGCCAAACTGCAGGCCGAGCATGCTGCAGGCGACCAGGACGCAGCATAGACTGACGAGCACTGTGACGCGACGACTACGTACCATCTTCATGTGAGGCATCCTCCCCCATGCGTCCGGCACTTGCCTAGGCAGGTGTAGGCGAACGAGACTCTCCCCAAGAGTCAATAATCCCATCCATTACAATAACACCAGTGTCACAGTGGTGGCAGGGCATGGCGCAGTCGCCTGGAGTGCTTGATTAGACTGGTGTCTTATGAGCGATGCGAAAATGGAAACAGTGATCGATGATCAGGCGCAGGGCGGGGGTCCACGGGCCCAGGCCGCCCGCCAGGTGGAGGAACTGCGTGCCGATGTGGACACCATCGATGCCGCCATTGTCGCCATGCTGGCCGAGCGGTTCAGGGTGACCCACCGCATTGGGTTGCTCAAGGCCCAGGCAGGATTCGCCTCGGCAGATATGCACCGGGAGAGCACACAAGTAGCTGCCTTGCGAGACAAGGCTGATGATTACGGGCTGGATCCTGATCTGGCCGAGGCCTATTTGCATCTGGTGGCCGACGCTGCCAAGCGCGACCACGAGCGGTTGGCCAGCCAGGCCAATTCACGCTGATGTGGCTTAAATGCACAATCTTGCCGGCGCTGCGAACTGGTCGGCGCCTGAGCTTCTTGGCCGATATGGCGATCAAGGCGTCAGTCTTGCCTTTGCTGCCTGTGAAATTATGGAGCTCAAGAGGGATTTGACCTTATTCATAGAGGGTAGATTCATAGTGGGGTAGTGGGGTGGTCCCGTTGTACTTGGGGGTTGGCGGGACCACCCTGTGTCGGGATTGTTGAGTGTGCTCCCAACTTTCCTTACTCGCGTCAAGAATGGTAGTGGGACGCCTTCAGGTTCACATGATACCGTGGACTTTTTGGCTCATGCGATGTCGTTTGGCGGCCAGTCCGCTGCTAGCAAGCATGAGTCCGACTAGAAGAGCGGTCATGATGCCTTGCTGCCCAGTCAGGGGAAGAACCCCTAACTGTATGTATTTGTAAGTGTTAGTGGTGTCGTCCGGTTCCGCGGAACCATTCAGGGTCCATGCAATGGTGACAGTGACTTCTTCAGGTGCGTGCCAGGGAGTGGTGACCAGCCAGGTGCCATTGTGAAGATCAGTAGGAGTGCCTGGGCTGGGGGTCTGTCCGAAAGTGACGCTTTCAGCTTTGGGCTCGCCAGGGAAGATAGCCTTTACGGGGGTATTCATATAGGTGGAAGGGTCGTCCCATATAGATGGGTCGCCATGCTTTTTGTTGCCGAGTTGACCGGAGCTGTTCTGTCCCCAAGCGTACAGCTCGCCATCTTCGCCGATCCCCACGGTGTGGTATCCGCCTGCTTCCAGTCTGTTAAATGCGTGTCCGGCGAGAGTCTGAGGAGATGACGGGCTGGTAGTAATGACATCGTTAGCCCGCCACGAGGTGCTGTTTCTCCCATCGCCTAATTGGCCTGACGCGTCCAGTCCCCAGGTGTACCACTTCCCGTCGGTGCCTTCGAGAGTGGAATGATAGTAGCCAGATGCAATGCGGGTTGCGGTGACATCGGAAGGCAGCTTGACCGCTGTGGGTTTGCTCAAGCTTGCCTTGGTATAGTCCCATATGGAGGAAGCGCCCGTGCCCATACCCAGCTGACCTGAGCTATTGAGCCCCCAGGCCCAGACCTGTCCTGTGTTGTCCAAGGCCAGCGAGTGGTAGGCTCCTGCGGCGAGCTGGGTGATTCGGGTGTTCCCATCCATTGAAACGCGCGTCGGCACGCTCTTGCTTTTTGAGTTAAGACCAACAGCCCCGGCATTCTCGCCATTGCCCAACTGTCCCGTTCCGTTCAGTCCCCAGGTCCAGACCTTGCCTGTGTCATCCAATGCCAGTGAGTGGTATGCTCCAGCGGTGATTTGCGTGAATTTGACTCCGGTGGGTGACTTCACTTTAGTTGGGACCTTGGCAATGACCGTATTGTCATCTCGGTCCGATCCCAGATGTCCGTCGCCTAGCTGACCTGCACCATCCAGTCCCCAGGCCCAAACCCCGCCCTGTTCATCCAAGGCCAGGGAGTGATAGTAGCCGGCGGCAATCCGTGTAAATCGGACACCCATTGGCATTTGGACTTTTACAGGAGTGGTACTGTTGACTGAATCGTCTGTGGTACCCGAACCGCTTCGGCCGTCTCCTAGCTGTCCCGAACCGCTTCGGCCGTCTCCTAGCTGTCCCGAACCGTTCATCCCCCAAGCCCAGGCTTGTCCAGAACTGTCCAAGGCCAGAGAATGCAAACCTCCCGCGCTGACGGCGATGAAACGTACCACCTGGGGTGCTGCGACTCTGGTAGGCGTGTCTCTTAATGCGGAATTGTCTTTTGAACCAGCACTGCCGATTCCAAGCTGGCCCTTAGCATTCGATCCCCACGAGTACAAGGCTCCATCGCTGCCAAGGGCCAAGGAGAAGGCATCACCGCCGCTGACCTGGCTGAACTTGATGCCTCGGGCAGCCGGAGGTGTCAAGATCACATTGTCACCGCCAGTTGTTGCCCCTTGCTTGCGATCTGTGCTCCATGATCCATCCCCCTTAGTCCAATGCGCGGCCAAGGTCATATCACTGACCACAGGATCAGCGAAATCGTATGCGACCTCATTTAAAAACCATCCGTCAAATAGCCAGCCTGCTCGGACGGGATCGGAAACAGGGCGAACTGCCTGCCCGCCATCGTCAACCCACTGGGATGGAGGCGCGGATGAATCTTCGCTGGTCATGAAGGTGACCTTGTGCTTGGTGGCAGAGAGGTAGCGGTAATCGAATTGCTCGGTTGGGCGGGTTCCCTCCATACTCCAGTCAACATCCAGCTTCACCAGTCCCTCGGGGTGGGCAGGTGATGTTATCCTCCACGTCCCATCGGCTTGTCTGGATGGGATGGTCGTACTGGGTATCCCATCAAATTTGGCACCGGTGATACGTGCTGGTTCCGGGAAGAGCACTGGGTTTGGATGGGAAGTGTCCTCTTCCTCGCTGGTATCATCCCAGATCCCGCCTTGAATCGTATTTCCATTGCCTAATTGGCCAGAGGCATTGTACCCCCATGAGTATGTCTGCCCATCGCTGCCAAGAGCAATAGAGTGTGAGTATCCAGCACATATCTGGACGGCATGGATGTTGTTGGGCATCTCCACCTTGTTCGGCTTGGCGACGCTGACTGAATTGTCGATATAGTTGCTCCCGCTTTGTCCGTTGCCTAGTTGGCCAGAGCCATTGAGTCCCCAGGCCCAGGCTTGACCTGCCTCGTCAATGGCTGTGGTGTGGTAGGCGGTGGCGTTGATTTGCACGAACCTGGTGCCGATTGGTGACTGAACTTGAACTGGTTTGTTTGTATCCGCACTTGTGCTTTCCGCATCCCAGATTCCTTTGCTGCCCTTAGCGCCGTTGCCTAGTGCGCCTGAACTATTCAGTCCCCAGGCCCAAGCCTGTCCTGTGTTGTCGATTGCTAGGGAGTAGTAGGCTCCGGCACTAATCTGCTTTATGACGACTGTATTCGGTAACTGCGAAAGGGTAGGAGTGGGGGCGTTGACGCTCCCATCCATATAGCTGGTGCCATTCTTTCCGTTGCCGATTTGGCCTGATCCATTCAGTCCCCAGGCCCAGACCCTGCCCTGTTCATCCAAGGCCAGGGAATGGAACCAACCGGTGCTGATGGCAGTTATTCGGGAGTCGTCGGGAATCCGTATCTGAACAGGTTTGTTCTGTACCGGATTGTTCTTGTCTCCCGCCCCTGTTCCCAGTTGACCGGCATTGTTGAGTCCCCAGGCCCAGACCCTGCCCTGATCGTCCAGGGCCAGCGATTCTACCCCTCCGGCGCTGATATGGGTGAAGTGAACTCCAGTTGGCATGACTACCTTGGTGGGCTGATCCTTGTCTGCGGTATTGTTGAAATTGCTAGTGGCGCTTGTTCCGGGATCAACGCCGATACCCAGCTGTCCTGTTCCGTTCAGTCCCCAGGCCCAGGCGTTACCGTCGTTGTCCAAGGCCAGGGAGTGGTAGAAGCCGGCGGAGACTTTCGTAAAACGTATATTGGCTGGTGACTGGATCTTGACAGGCGTTGCCTTACTGGCGCTATTGTCCGTATAGCTTATGTTCTTATTCCCAGTAGCGTGTTGACCGTTGCCTAGTTGCCCGGAGCCGTTGAGTCCCCAGGCCCAGGTGCTTCCGTCGGATGCCAAGGCCAGGTTGTGGTATGCTCCTGCACTGATCTGGCTGAAGCGTATGCCTCGAGGCTGAGGAGGCGTCAGTGTCACCTCGGTGCCTCCTTGGGTGCTTCCGTGGTCTGGATTCATGCTCCAGATGCCCTTGACTGGTGTCCAATGAGCTGTCAGAGTCAGATTTGATGTGACGGGCTGGCTGAAGTCATAGGCAACATCATTGTTGAACCAGCCATCGAAGGCGAAGCCCTGACGGGTGGGGTCAGCCGGGCGTTTGGCATTTTGCCCGCTTTGTGGGTTTTGCGTTTCAGGCCCAGGCGAACCGCCTGCCGTATTGAACGATACTTGGTAGCTGGATTCGATTTGCGGGACTGGAGCAGATCGCATACTCAAAGGAGAAGGGGACGATAGAGTCGGGGATGATGGAAATGGCGAGTATGAGTTCAGTTGCGAGGAGGATGGTGAGGGGATAGGAGATGATGTCGGAAACGAATGGGTGGTTTTATCTTCGGTTCCAGCTTCAACATTATTAGGATAATAAGGTATACTTAACTTCGACCCCCCCCCCCCCCCGATTCTCATATGAACTTTGTTCTTGGGAAGCGGGAGCAAAATCCTGAGCCGCGTTAGCGCAGGTCAAACCAGCAACAGCGCATAGGCCGAGCGTGGTCAATACCGTGAAAACGCCGCGAATAAGCTGTTGCTTCCCCATGAGTTCCTCCTCCAAGGCACAGACCAGCCCAAAATCCCCGATTGAAGCTGAAAATGTGCCGCCTGCGAAACAGGCATTACATTAAATAGTTTAGCAGAGCACCTGCGCTTATATCAATAAGGCATTAGCTGGCCGTCTGTCACCTCAAAGGAGTAGATAGCGGTCAGAAAGGATCCTGTTTAGCGGATCATCATTATAAAGAGTTTTCAAGTACGAAGTTACAAGAAAACCTGCCCTTATGGCCGATGGCTCGGGTCAACTCCTATGCCATCGGCCATAAGGTATCAGTGAGTGCTGGCTAGGGTCTGATGGGCTGTTTCCAGGTAATGTTGCCTCGCTGCCAGGACTGTCACCGTCACGAAAAGTCCTACAAGCAGTATGACGAGCAGACCCTGGCTGCCGGTCAGGGGCAGAATATCCCTGTAGGTAAAGGGCAGGCTCTCAGTCTGAGAGCTGCCTTGGCCCACATCCCAGGTGATATTGACTGTTGTTTGGCCTGCCTTGAAGGCTGGGGTATAGAAGGTCCAGGTATTCCATGATCCCCATGTGTCGGCTGTGCTGCTCCGGGTCAGTTCAAGAACCGATGCAGTATGCGGATCCGTGCCGACTGTGGCCGAGCTGATGGTCAATTGCGGCGGGCAGACCAAGGTGGCCGCCTTGACTGAGTCGCTGTCCAAATTGGTGCCGAGCTGCTTGCCGCCATTGTCACCCCAACCGTAGGCCATGCCGTCGGAGTCGATGGCCAGGACTTGGCGCTCGCCTGCACTGATCTGTATGGTGCTACCGTCCTTGCTCACCAAAACGGGGGATGTGCTGATGGATCCTGAGATGGAGACATTGCCCAGGGCGTTTTGACCGTTGTTGCCCCAGGTGTAGATTCGCCCTTTGTCGTCAATTCCTGCGCAGAACCATCCTCCGGCGCTGATCTCGGTGGGTTTGAATCCATCGCTGCCTCCGTCGGGATCGGCCACCGCGGTTGGTATTGCGGCATCATTGGTGTCTCCGGTACCCAGTCGCCCATCGGTATTCGCACCCCAGGCGTAGGCTTTGCCGTCTCTGCCAATGGCCAGGGAGTGCGAGCCTCCTGCGCTGACCTGAGTGGCGAAGAATCCCGTTGACCCGTCCTCGTATTGCACGGGTGACGATACCGACACAGGAGTGGCCTGTGAGGATTTGGCATTGTTGCCCAGTCTACCGCTGTCGCCGTATCCCCAGGCGTAGGTTTGCCCGCTTATGCCGATAATCAGAGAGTGCTGATATCCCGCACTGACCTGTCTGGCCTGGAATCCAGGACTGGTGGCGCTTGCGTTGACGGCTACTGGAGCAGGGGCATTTCCGGTCGTGTTGCCGTCGCCCACCTGTCCGCCGTTGCTCCTGTCTCCCCAGGCGTAGACCTGATGATCCTTGCCGATGGCCAGGGAATGATAGCCTCCTGCACTTACCTGGGTGTATGCGAAGTCGGTACCTGCGTCGGATGGCTTCTTCACTTGGACGGGCGTCTTGCTGCTGTCCTTGCTGCCGTTACCGAGCTGTCCCCTGCTGTTGTCTCCCCAGGCGTAGGCGTTGCCGTCACTGCCGAGTGCCAGCGAGAATCCATATCCAGCGCTTACCTGAATGTAGGCGAAGTCGGTACCTGCGTCGGATGGCTTCTTCACTTGGACGGGTGTCTTGCTGCTGTCCTTGCTGCCGTTACCGAGCTGTCCCCTGCTGTTGTCTCCCCAGGCGTAGGCATTCCCGTCGCTGCCGACAGCCAAGGAATGGTTTTTGCCTGTACTGACCTGGGCGAAACGGATGCTGCGCTGTGAGGGTGGAGTGATGGTGACCTGGTATCCGCCAGTGGACGGACTGACGGTTGGGTCGACGGTCATTGGGGTCGAAGGCGTCCAGTGTGCGACCAGGGTCAACGGGTCTGTGACCGGCTTGCCGAAGTCGTAGGCCACATTGGAACTGCCGTCAGCCGCTTTGACGAACCACCCGTCGAACAGGAAGTCCGTTTTGGCCACGGTCTGTCGGGGTACCAATTCGCCTTCCTCGATGTCCTTGCTCGTCCATGCAGCTCCAGTGCCTCCCTCAGGGTCAAGCGTTATGCGTTTCTTGGTCCGATCGAAGGTGTAGTCGAACTGCTGTGTCTGCCTTGAGTCTCCGGTATCGTCGGCAATAGTCCATGTGATGGTGAAGCTGGAGGGGCCGTAGGGGTACGCGGGCGTGACAAAGGTCCAATCCTGGTTTGTATCCCAGGTGTCTTTGCCTGTCTGGGTCAGATTCGTGGCCGGCTTGGTGCTGCTGGCCATGGTGCCGAAGATGACCTTAATCAGGGTGATCTGCGGTGACTGTGTGGTGCCGGGCACTGAGGTCGCTCCGGTTCGTCCAAGCTGGTTGTAGTAGCTGTATCCCCAGGTGTAGAGCAATCCGTCAGACCCGATGGCCGTCTGGTGATGGCTGGAGGTGGACACTGCGGAAGCCTTTATTGACTGAGCCAGTGTGATGGCTTTCGGATTGGTTTGCCATGCCGTATTATCGTTCACACCGTTGCCCAGCTGGCCGTAACCCTCCTTGCCCCAGGTAAAGATCCTTCCGCTGTCATCTATGGCTTCCGATCCATCGTCGCCTGCGCTGAAGGCGGTGATGTTGACAGCATCGGCTCCGAAACTGATCGCGGTGGATCCTCTCGTACTGACATTGGTATCTGTGGTGGAGCCGATGGCGGTGCCGGAACCCCATCCATAGAGGTCATGATCCGTATCCAGCGCCAGCACGTGCTGGTAGCCTGCGCTGATGGCGATATAGAACCGGGTATCAGGCTGTCCGGTGTCCAGGTCTTGGACACGTGTCGGTGTCGGACTGTCATTAGGGGCGCCGTTGCCAAGCTGCCCCTTGTCGTTCTGGCCCCAAGTCCAAGCGTGGCCTTGACTGTCCAGGGCCGTGCCCGAGGTAAATCCTGCGCTGATGGCGGTGATGTTAGACAGCGCCGTGACCTTGGTAGGGGTGGAATGGCTGTCATAGTTGCCGATGCCGAGCTGGCCGTAAGTGTTGTCGCCCCAGGTGTAGACCGTGCCGTCCGAGGCCAGGGCCATGGCATATGCCCGTCCTGCGCTGATGGCGGTGATTTTGGCATTGTCTGTCTGTGCTTTTACTGGTTCGTTGGAATTATCGGTAGTGCCGTTGCCGAGCTGTCCCTTGCCGTTGCTGCCCCAGGTGTAGACCGTGCCGTCCGAGGCCAGGGCCATGGAATAAGCATCCCCGGCGCTGACGGCTATGAAGATCTTTCCTTTTATGGCATCATTTTCGGTGATCCGCACCGGCGTTGTTGCCGTGCCTGAGTCTTTGCCGTTTCCCAGTCCGCCGCTGGCCTGATTCCCCCAGGCGTAGACGTGTCCGTCAGAACCCACAGCCAGGGTGTGGTAGCGCCCGGCGCTGGCCTGGGCAAATCTCACTGCTCTGGGCTTGGGGGGAGTCAGGGTGATTTTGGAGCCCCCGGTGTCGTCGCCATGGAGGGCATCCGAGGTTTTCCATTTCATGTCTGACGAAGACCAATGCGCTTTCAGATTCAGCGGTTCGGTGACCGGACTGCTGAAGTCATAGGCCACATTGGAACTGCCGTCTGCCTCTTTGACGAACCAGCCGTCGAACAGGAAGCCTGCCTTGGTGACGGTGGGAGGCGAGGCCTGCTTGCCTGCGGTGACGAACTGGTCCGAGGCCGATGAACCCCCGTCCGAATCAAAGGTGACCTTCTGGGCAGTGGGTGTGAATGTATAGTTGCCAATGCTTTGCCCCTGTTGTGCAGCACCGCCAATGGACCATTGACCGTCGTTGATCCTGATCTTGGTGGTTCCGTAAGTGTGGTGCGGGGTAGTGACCGTCCATGGGGTATTTGAACTCCAGGTGTCGTCGCCTGCTGAAGTTCGGCTAATCGGGCTGTTGGTGTCGGTCTTTGCTACATCTGTCCTGCCAAAGGTCACCTTGGCCAGATCTATCTGGGGTGGGCCGACCGCTGCAGGCTTGGTCTGCGAACCGCTTTGAGGTCCCTTGCTGCCCTGTCCCAGCTTGCCGCTTTTCGCTTCCCCCCAGCTGTAGGGGAGCCCGTCCGAGCCGATGGCCAGGCTGTGCCGGCAGACATCGAATGCGGCGACTGTGACGCCTGTCAGGCTCACCTCGGTCATAGTTGATTTAGGCTTTGTGGTTCCGTCGCCCAGCTGACCGCTGGAATTGCTTCCGAACATATACAGGCTGCCCTCGGAGTCGACCACCGCAGAGGAGTAGTCCCCGGCGCTGACCGAGACAGGCACCGCCGCTCCTGTGGGCAGACTTACCTGGCTTGGATAGAAGGAGTGAACGCTGTCGGCATTGGCGTCATTGCCCTTGGTCAGCGGATAGCCCCAGTAGTTCACGTTGCCTGTATTGCTCAGTGCCAGGACGTGCAGGTACCCCGCATCGATGTCGGTGTAGACAGTGCTGTCTGCGGCACCGGTCGAGTCGCCGAGAATGCGCTCAGGAGTGTAGACATTGGAACCGCTGCTGGTACCGTCCATCGTGCCGATGCTGAGCTGGCCGCCCTGGTTGCGTCCCCAGGCGTAGGCATGACCTTGGCTGTCCAACGCCGTTTGGAAATCATATCCGGCACTGATGGTGGTGAAGGTGACGCCGGATGGAGAGGCCACCGCCGCGGGTGAAGGGTTGACGTTGACACCCGTGTGCCCGTTGCCAAGCTGGCCGTATTGATTGTCTCCCCATGTGTAGATCGTCCCGTCCGAGGACAGGGCCATGGCATGCCAGTATCCGGCACTGATGGCGGTGATGGTGGCGTTGAGATTCGCCTTTACCGGCACTGAGGAATCCGTGGTGGAGCCGTTGCCGAGTTCACCACGGTCGTTGTTGCCCCAGGTGTAGACGGTGCCGTCCGAGGCCAGTGCCATGGAGAACGTGGTTCCCGCGCTGACGGATACGAAGATCTTTCCCTTGATAGCGTCATTCTCGGTGATCCGAACCGGCGTGTTTCTGTTGATTGTGGTGTCGTCGCCGAGCTCACCCCTGCTGTTGTCTCCCCAGGCGTAGACGTGGCCGTCCGAGCCTACGGCCAGGGTGTGATCGTGGCCGGTGCTGACCTGTGCGAATCTGACCCCTCTGGGCTTGGGGGAAACCAGGGTGATTGCCGAGCTCCCGGTGTCGTCGCCGCTGACGTCGGCTGTCGTCCACTGGGCGTCGTTGACCGACGACCAATGGGCCGTCAGCGACTGCGCGCTGGTGACCGGCTTGCCGAAGTCATAGGCCACATCGGAGCCCTTCAGGAACCATCCGTCAAACAGGTAACCTGATTTGGCGACGGTGGGAGGGGATGCCAGATGGCCTGAGGTTACTGTCTGGCTCAAGGCCGGCGAGCCGGACGTCAGCGAGCCCCCGTCAGGCTCGAAGGTAAGGGTATATGAGGATGAATCCCTGGTCTGTGGCGACTTGGCTCTCGGTGAGCTGTTCCTGATGGGTTTGTCTGTCTTTTTCTCACTGAACGGTTGGATGGACTCGAAAGGCGAGGGATTGTTGCTGGCCAGCGGCGATGGTGTGGCGGTCGGAGCAGCGGCCCCGGCCTGTGCTTCGCCGCCCGTCCTGAGCAATGGACTCACGCTGCTGTACGGGCTGGGAGAGGGCGTTTCCGTGGTAGGCGAAGGTGCCGTATCGCCTGTGGTTGCGTATGCGCCTGTTGATGCTCCGATCAGCGCCAGCCCTATCATGGCTGTCAGCGTCATCAGTCTGCGGATGCCATGAGCATTCCCCATTCGATTCTTCCTCCCCAAACGTGCCGATTCCCCAGGTCGTAGCCCCAAAATCTGCGTCGGTGCACACTAAAATAAAGTCCCTCTATAACTTCTACTGTAGCATTGCAATCTTCGAGCAGTTCATAGTGTCGTGATCAGGCCCTTGCAGGACAAATTCGTTGCAAGAGGCATGCCGTTGATTGTGGAAGCCGCACTTTTTGTATGAGCGCCGAAGGTTCGATTGGCATTGCGGATTGCCACGATGGTTGCACTGATAACGGCCTTGTCGCCAGTGACGCCGACAAAAAACCGGGGCGGTGCCTATGGCTGAACCGCCCCGGTTGCATTGGGAATTGTGAAGCCTACTTGCGAGGCTTCTTGGCGGGGGGCTCGCCCAGCTGGCTGGTGGTCACACGGATGCCCGCCTCATCCTCGCCGGCTCCCGTCGCCTCGGACTGAGCGGTCTCCTCGACCAGATCCAGATCTCCGGTGACCCTGCCCGCTTCGGCTATGTCGTCCAGGGCGGCCTTGACGGCTTCCAGGCCCTCCGGCGCCACGCTCAAGGAGGCTGAGAGGATGGGGGTCTTCATGGAGACCTTGGCCTCGGACTTGATCCGCCGCAGGGAGGCCAAGGCCGTGCCTGCCCAGGCCAAAAGAGCCGGATCCTGGCCCTGGGCAGCTGCCCGATAGGATTCCGGACGTGGCCAGGAGGCGCGGTGGACCGATCCGTCCCCCTGGTGCATCCACTGCCAGGCCTCTTCGGTGGCGAAGGGCAGGAAGGGTGCCAGGAGACGATCCAGAGCATCCAGGACCAGCCCCAGGGTTGTGCGGGCGCTCAGCACCTGGGCCTCGTCAGGGGTCCTGCCGGTGGCATCCGCGGTCCCATAGGCCCGGTTCTTGGCCAGCTCGATGTAGTTGTCGCAGAAGTCCCAGAAGAAGGATTCGGTCACCTCCAGGGCCTTGGAGTGCTCGTAGGATTCCAAGGCCCTGGTGGCCTGGTCGATCACCTGGGCAAGGCCGGCCAGAACCGCGCGATCCAACGGGACCGTGACGTCAGCGGGGTTCCAGGTGGCCTCCGCTGACCGGGTGACCTTATGGTTCTCATCCTCCCGACCGATGGCCAGGGCGAACTTGACGGCGTTGAGGAGCTTGACGGCCAGGCGGCGGCCGATTTTCATCTGCCCCTCATCGTAGGTGGCATCCAGGCCCAACCGGGCGCAGGATGCCCAGTAGCGCACAGCGTCGGCTCCATACTTCTTGATGGGTTCGTCGGGCACCACCACATTGCCCTTGGACTTGCTCATCTTCTTATGGTCCGGGTCCAGGATCCACCCCGACAGAGTGGTGTCGCTCCAGGGCAGGCAGCCGTTCTCCAGGTGGGCGCGGTCCATGGAGCTGAAGAGCCAGGTGCGGATGATGTCCTGGCCTTGGGGGCGCAGGTCCATGGGGAAGGTGGCCTTGAAGAGGGCCTGGTCCTGTTCGCCCGGCTCGGCCCAGTGGGTCACGATCTGGGGGGTCAGGGAGCTGGTGGCCCAGGTGTCCATGATGTCCTTCTCGGCCGTGAAGCCGCCAGGCTGGTCTCGCTGGGATTCCTCGAAGCCCTCGGGCACATCAGTGCTGGGATCGATGGGGAGCCTGTCCTCGGCCGGGGTGATGGGATGGGCGTAGTCGGTCTCGCCGTTCTCCTTGACCGGATACCAGAGGGGGAAGGGGACTCCGAAGAAGCGCTGCCGGGAGATCAGCCAGTCGCCGTTTAGGCCCTCGACCCAGTTGTTGTAGCGCACCCGCATGAAGTCCGGGTGGAAGTTGAGCTCCTTGCCGCGCTCCAGCAGCTCCTGGTTCAGTTTCTGGTCGGTGCCGCCGTTGCGTAGGTACCACTGGCGGGAGGTGACGATCTCCAGAGGCTTGTCGCCCTTCTCGTAGAAGTTGGTCATGCGCTTGGTGGGCTTGGGCTCGCCGTCCAGGTCGCCGGACTCGCGCAGGGCGTCCACGATGATCTTGCGGGCTGAGAAGGTGGTCTTGCCCTCGGTCTGCTCGAAAATGCGCCGCCCGCCCTCATCGGTGATCCAGTCCGGCACGTCCATGACGATTCGTCCGTTGCGCTGGATGATGGACCTGGTGGGCAGATTCAGATCCCGCCACCACTGCACGTCGGTCACGTCGCCGAAGGTGCAGCACATGGCGATGCCGGCGCCCTTGTCCATCTCGGCGGCGGGATGGGCCAGGATGGGCACCTCCACCTTGAACAGGGGGGAGTAGACCTTCTGCCCGAAATACTTCTGGTAGCGCTTGTCATCCGGGTGGGCGATCAGGGCGCCACAGGCCGCCAGCAGCTCAGGCCTGGTGGTCTCGATGTATATCGGCGTGCCGTCCGCAAACCGGAAGGCCACCCTGTGGTAGAAGCCGTCGTACTCGCGCGACTCCAGCTCGGCCTGGGCCACGGCGGTCTGGAAGGTCACGTCCCAGAGCCCGGGGGCCTCCTTCTGGTAGGCCTCGCCCCTGGCCAGGTTCCGCAGGAAAGCCTTCTGTGCCACACGGCGGGGATGCTCGCCGATGGTGTGGTAGGTCTGCGACCAGTCCACCGACAGGCCCAACGACCGCCAGAGCTGCTCGAAGAGCTTCTCGTCCTCGGCGGTCAGTTCCTCGCACAGTTCGATGAAATTCTGACGGGAGACGGGCACCTGGTCCTTGGCGCTGATCTTCTTGCCCTTGGTCCCATGGAAGGGGGGTTTGAAGTCCGGATCGTACTTGAGCGAGGTGTCCACGCGGACACCGTAATAGTTCTGGACCCGCCGCTCGGTGGGCAGGCCGTTGTCGTCCCAGCCCATGGGGTAGAAGACGTCGTAGCCCTGCATCCGCTTGAACCGGGCGATTACGTCGGTATGGGTGTACGAGAAGACGTGTCCGACGTGCAAATGCCCCGAAACCGTGGGCGGCGGGGTGTCGATGGAGTAGACGCCGGAGCGCTCGCGGGTGTTGCGGAAGCGGTAGACGCCGGACTCGTCCCAGTCGCGGCACCACTTTTCCTCCAGGCCATCCACGCCCACCCTCTCGGGCAGGGGGGTCAGATGGGCATTGACGATTCCTTGGTGTTCAGCAGACATACCAGCATTTTATGGACGAACAGTGACAAGGGGCACCGGCCTTTTCACCCCTGGATGCGCAGGTTCCACAGGGGCAGGTAGCGGTCCAACAGAGAGCTGGGCATGCCCTTCAGGCGCGGGGCGGTGAGGACCAGGGGCGTACGCTGATACAGCCAGTCGCTGGGGGAGAGGTCGCTGACCTGTCGGGCAAAGGCCTTCAGCCGCTCGGCATAGGTGTTCTGGTCGGTGCAGTCCGTCACCTGCTTCCAGGAGTTCTGAACATCGACGTTGTCGAAGAGCATGGTGGAGTCGGGGTCGGCGAAGCGGTCGATTTCATCATTGTCCATGACCATCAGGGCCATGTCGTAGTCGCGGCGGTTGAGTACTTGGTCACGGAAGGTGGGCTGATCCACCATGGATACCTGGGTGGGGATGCCTGCTGCTTTGAGTTGTGTGCGCATCAGGTCGCCCACTTGGCTGCCGAATTCGCGTGGATAGACCAGACGTAGACCGTTCTTAAAGAAGGAAGGGCGGTAGTAGGAGGACCGATGAATCGCCTGGGCACGGTCGAAGGGGAAGGCCTGCAGGTCGGGATCGTAGCCGGGGCTCAGCTGGTTGAGCGGTCCGCCCAGCGCCTTGGCCCCGCCTCCCCCCAGTTTGGCGATGGATTCTCGATCCAGGGCGTAGCGGACGGCCTCGCGCATGTGCTGGTCGGACAGCGGGCTGGTTGCTATGTTGTTGAAGGCCAGGACCACATTGTCTGTGCTGGGCGTAGCGGTCGGCGTCCTGTGGGCCTGCGCGGCGGTGGCGGAATCCATGTCCACTACAGCGTCCAGGCGTCCCTGGTCCAGATCCTTGATGGTCTCTTGTGGGCTGCCGGTGTAGCTGAAGATTACCTTGCCGATGGCGGCCTTGTCCGGGCCTTTGTAGGATTTGCTGGCGGTCAGGGTAAGGCTGGTGCCCGGCTGCCAGTCATCCACCTGGTAGGGGCCTGAACCAGCTGATCGAGTGGAATAGTTGACCCTGGCCTGGCGGTCGTAGACTATGCCTGCCCGACCGCTCAGGGCGGTCAGCAGTCTGGCGTTCGGGCTCTTCAGACCGATCACCAGTGTGGCATCATCGGGGTTGGTGACCCTGGCCAGTCCGTCCAGATCCCGATGGCCCTGGTACTGATGGTCGATGATCTGGTGCAGGGACCAGAGGGCATCCTCCGAGGTCAGGCGGCGGCCGTCGGCGAAGCGGGCGTCATTGCGCAGATGAAAGGTATAGAGCAGGCCGTTTGCGGAGATCTCCCAGTTCTGGGCCAGGCCGGGCGTCGGCCGACCTTTGGCGTCGGGCCTGGTCAGGGTCTGGTAGACGTTGCCCATCAGGGCCTGGTCGGTGGCGCGTCCTGGTTCGGTGCGGATGTCCAGGGAGACGGGGGCCTGGCGGGCCCGGATGCGTACGATTCGGCCTGAACCCTCCTGGGCCCAGGGCAGCCGCCAGCCTCCTTGGCCTGTCACCAGCGGCCAGGCCATATAGGTGCCCGCGGTCAGGACCGCCAGTACCAGGAAAAAGATGATTCCGGATCTGATTTGCTTGTGTCTGCCGCGTGCCATGGTCTCGATTCTACCGAGAGGCTGGTCCGGCCAGGAGCTCGGCGCTGGGGCATGTTTCGGCCAGGGGGCAGTGGAGGCAGTCGGGCTTGCGGGCGTGGCAGGTGGCCCGGCCATGCAGAATCAGCCTGTGCGACAGATTGGTCCAGTCCTCGGGCGGGAAGCAGTCGCAGATCTCATGCTCGATCTTCACCGGATCGGGGTGGGTGCTGCGCCAGTCGGTCCGCCAGCGCAGACGGCCGGTGACCCGGGTGACGTGGGTGTCCACCGGGAATCCGGGGATGTTGAAGGCATTTCCCAGGACCACGTTGGCGGTCTTGCGCCCCACGCCGGGCAGGCTGGTCAGCTCCTCCATGGTCTGGGGGACCTTGCCGCCGTAGTCTTCGGTCAGCATCAGGGAGAGCCCCAAGAGGTGGCGGGCCTTGGTATGGTAGAAGCCCACCGGGTGGATGATGGCCTCCAGTTCGGCAGGCTGGGCCTGGGCCATGGTCGCGGGGTCGGGGTAGCGCTCGAAGAGTTCGGGGGTCACCGAGTTGACCCGCTTGTCGGTCGTCTGGGCGCTCAGGACCGTGGCAACCAGCAGTTCAAAGGGGTTGCGGAAGTGCAGGGCGCAGACCGCCTCGGGAAAGACCTGGCAGAGGATGCGGTACTCCTCGTGCATGCGGGCCAGGCGTCGGGCCTTGCTTTCCCTGCCCTGAGGGCGCTTTCGATTTGATGATGCATCAGTCACTGTGATTGGTTTTCTTCTTCTGGGAATCCTGGGATTGTTCCGACTGGCTGTCCTTTTGCTCGGCTGGGTCTGGGCCGGTCTCGGCATCCGGCTCGGGCTTGGGGACTGAGGCCGTCCGTGCCGACGAGGGCGGATCGAACCGGTAGCCCACGTTGCGGACCGTGCCGATCAGGTGCTCGTACTCACTGCCCAGCTTGGCCCTGAGCCGCCGCACGTGCACATCCACCGTTCTGGTGCCGCCGTAGTAGTCATAGCCCCAGACCTCCTGGAGGAGCTGGGCTCTGGTGAAGACCCTGCCTGGATGCTGAACCAGGTATTTGAGCAGCTCGAACTCCTTGTAGGCCAGGTTGATGGGCTGACCGTGGATCCGGGCCGTGTAGCTCTCGGTGTCCACAACCAGGTCACCCGAGCGGACCTGACCGGTGGGCACCTGGTCCTCTACCTCTTCTGGCTGGACATCCGGCTTGCGTGTCGGTGTCACGCGCTGGCAGACCAGACGCAGCCGGGCCTCGACCTCCGCGGGGGATGCGGACTGAATGATAATATCGGCCACGCCCCAGCTGGCATTGACCACAGTGAAGCCGCCCTCGCTCAGAATAAGGATGATGGGCGTGGACAGGCCCGAGGCCCGGGTCAGGTTGCAGAGGGTCTTGGCCTCGGCCAGGTCGTCGCTGGCGTCAATCAGCAGCACGGTGTCCTCGGGCATTCTTACCAGGGAGGCGGCATCCAGGGGCAGGACGCGCACCCGATGGGAGAGCAGGGCCAAGGCTGGCAGAACCGATGCCGGGTCCTCGGCGCAGGTCATCAAGGTCAGATCCGTCACGGGGGTACCTTCTTCCCTGTCCGTTCGTCCATAGCGGGGGGTGGATTCGTTGAACAGTCGTCATCATTGTACAATCGGCCCGTCACAGGGGCTCTGAGTTCACAGGATGGCCTTGCCCTAGGATGTGACGTATGGCTCCCCGACGGGGACAGGCAGGAGGACCCATGGCGCAGACAGTAAAAGAAACCCGGGATGGGCACGCGCCCGCCCTGACGCAGCTGCTGGCCCTGGCGGCCCTGATCCTGCCGGGAGTGGCGACGGGCTTGCTGGCCGAGCCCCGGGTCGCTCGAGGGGTGCAGGCCGTTCTGGTTCTGGCGCTGGCATTGGCCATGCTGGCCTCTTGGCCACTGGTCGGCCAGGGTATCCGACCCGGTCCAGACCGGGCTGTGTTCGGTCTGCTTGCCTTGGCAGCTCTGGTGCCGACCCTGGCCGTGCAGGGGCCTGGTGCCCTATGGGCCTGGCTGTCGACTGCGGCATTCCTGCTGGCCCTCCTGGCCGTATTCATGTTCGTTCGGCAGATGCTGCGTCGGGACCGGCGGATGGTCATCCGTGGCATTTCTGCAACCGCCATGGGCGGGGTGACCGCTGTCGCCGCCTCGGGGTGGGTCTTTCTGCCGGAGCTGGTCAGAGGCCTCCATCCCGACCTGATGCCGATTCTGGTGATGCTTGTGGCCTTGCTGCTGCTGGTCGGGCTCATGACCTCGGGTTACCGCTGGGCCCAGGAGGCAGCTGATCGGCGTGGGGCCGTTGGTCTGGCGCTGATGTCGGTTCTTCTGGCCGGATCCATCGTGGTTCTGGCCGCTATGGTCTTGCAGACGACGTTCTGAGTCAGGCATTCATCAGGTGGTCCAGAAGGATCTGGATGCCCATGACGATCAGAATGATGCCGCCGGCGATTCTGGCAGGCTTGCGCCAGCGGGACCCGACCGCGTATCCGATGCGCAGCCCCAGAATGGAGGCCGCAGCCGTCACCAGCCCGATGACCAGTGCGGATAGCCAGATGTTGATGCCCAGCAAGGCCAGGCCTGCGCCCACGCCGAATGAGTCGATGCTGGTGGCGATGGCTGCGGGAAGCATCTGCCGCCAGGAGAAGCTCTCCTCGCCGTTCGTTCCCCCTTCCTCGCCATAGACGCCCTCGCGGATCATATTGACCCCGATGGCTGAAAGGATACCGAAGATAATCCAGTGATCCACGGCGGCCAGGGAGTCCTGCAGCATGGAAGCGGCGAAGTAGCCCAGCAGGGGCAGCAGCGTCTGGAATCCGCCGAACCAAAGTCCGACCAGCCAATGATGGCGGGCCCGCAGTCGGTCCACGGACAGTCCCTTGCTGATGGAGACGGCAAAAGCGTCGGAAGATACACCTAAAGCGATAAACAACAATCTCAAGAACACGGCATTCCTTGAAAGGGTTCATCCCCGGTGGGATGGGCCTCGACCAGGTCTCCTCAAACCCGCCTACGCCTCGGGAGCGTCGAGCGCGGAACTGCCGATTGGAGTCGGCTTTGAATTCGTTGAATGCCGTTCACATGCTACGCCATAACAGTATGGACATGGATTTTACCTGTCATCGCTGGAACAATCAAGCATGACATGAGACTGGATTTGGACTTTCAACGAGCCACGGTCACAGTCAGGCTGCCCCTGCTGAGTGGATGGCGTTACTGGTCCTGGTAGGTGACGGCATAGAACTCGCCGTTCTGGAAGCGGGCCATGTACACATCGCTGACCTTGTGGATGCCCTGCTTGGCCAGTTGTTCGTCAAGCCAGTCCTCGTCCCGTCCCATGGTGTCAAGAACGTCGGGATTGACCCGCCCGTCCATGACCACCGGGTAGCGCACGTCCTTGTCGCCCTCGGAGATGATGGTCAGGCCGCCGTTCTGCTCGACGATGCCCCGCTTGACGTCGCGGATGTCGTTGATGCCCTTGGTGCGCAGCTTGAAGTCCACCTCCTTGGCCGTCAGGTTGACCTTCAGGCAGTTCTGGACCAGCAGTTTGCCATTCTTGATGATGGTGACCGGTTCGCCGTCGATGTACTTGCCCACCGCGTGGATGTGGGTCTTGGCGTACCGGGTGATGAGAATCAGCGCAGCCCATATCAGCAGGATGACAATGTACTGGGCCATGGAGATGCTGTCGCTGTAGATGACCCCGCCGATGATGCCGCCCAGGACGTAGTTCTGCAGCTGGTCCATGGGCGAGGTGGGCGCCAGGTTCCCCTTACCGGTCACATTGATGAGCAGGGTGATGAAGAGCAGCCCGACAATCAGCTTCAGGGCCACGTTGACGTAGAAATTGATATCCATGGGTCACTCTCCGATCACGGTGATGTCTGGGTGGTACAGGTCGGCCCGCTGTAGCAGGAACTCGGAGCCGGAGCTGTTGAATACCAGGGTGTAGTAGCCCTTGGGGGTCTTGATGATCATGTCGTTGTTGCGCGAGGTGTCGTTGATGCTGATCTGCTCGGGATTGACCTTGAGCTTGGCTGCCGACTTGTCGATGACCGTGGTCAGCTGTCCGCTCTGCAGGCTGGCCGTGCGCAGATTGGTGTAGTCGCTGTACTGGATGGCCGCCGCCAGCAGGAGCAGGGTGGCCAGGATGATGGACAGATCCTTGTACTTATGGTTCCAGCGATGGCGGGAGTACATGAATAGGAAGAAGAGGAAGGCCAGGGCCAGAAGGACGACCACGATGATCCTGATCATGGTCCAGTTGGTCTGCCCGCCCTTGAGGTATTGGTACGTATAGAAAGTCATAGCCGCTCCTACCCTTGCGCGCGCACCCGCAATTCGCAATCGTAGACGGCTGGAGGCGTTTTGGGAGGATTTGGGCATGCAAAACCCCGGTTCGGGCGCTCGATTGGGCCCTTGCCGGGGTGGTTGAGACCGCTGGGCGGCCTTGAGAGGTCAGTGCTGGGCGGCCAGGCGCTCGCGTGCAGCCTTGATCTGGGTCTCGGCGGCCTCGGCGTTGGTCCAGTAGTCGCCGGGCATGACCTCCTTGCCCGGCTCCAGGGCCTTGTACTGCTCGAAGAAGTGCTTGATCTCCTGCTTGTGGAAGTCGGAGACGTCGTCGATGTCCTTGATGGCGTCGAAGCGGACGTCGGCGGGCACGCAGAGGACCTTGTCATCCCCGCCGGCCTCGTCGACCATGTGGTAGAGACCAACGGCGCGGCATTCAACGATGCAACCCGGGAAGACCGAGTCGGGAATCATGACCAGGGCATCCAAGGGATCCCCGTCCTCGCCCAGGGTGCCATCGATGTACCCGTAGTCATCGGGGTAGCCCATGGAGGTGAAGAGGGTGCGGTCCAGCCTGATATGGCCGCTGTCGTGGTCCATCTCGTACTTGTTGCGGGAGCCCCGGGGGATCTCGACCAACACGTCGAATGTCTCTGCCATTGTCCTGTCTCCTTTTCGGTCTGGACGGCATAGGTATGTCTCATACACAGCATAACCGTCCCGCGGCACATTCGACCACAGTCTCCCGCTCACGCACCTATATGCCCGTCGGCCGCTCATACTCAAGGCATGGGCGGGTGAAGAGTGAGGACGAGTATGAACAAGCATAGATGGATCGGCCTCTTGGCGGCTCTGGCTGCCCTGGCGACCCTTGCCGGTCCGGCGGCTCCAGCCGTGGCTGGCGGGGGATCAGGTCATGCCGGCGGCAGACCGGTGCCTCCCGGTGGCCAAAAGGTCCGGCTCTGGCAGGGTTGGGCCTACAAGGATGACGATCATGGTGCCTTTGGCGGCTATGAGATAGGCAGCGTAGACAGGGCGTTCTCCCAGATGGGGGTGGTGGACGGAGGCAATGCCACCACGGCACGGGTCAAACGGCAGGCTCTGGATGAGGCCAACGGCAACTGCCAGGCGCGCTTTAACGAGGCCCATGCCGACCAATCCGGACAGGGCCACTGCCGGGTGACCGGCGTGGGCGTGGTTGCCGGCTACCGTGGGTCCCGGCGTATCTTTGACGGGATCTCCGTGGCTATTCACAAGCTTTGGATGGATAACTGGCGCAGCCAGGTGGCCAACAGCACCTTCAGCAACCGTGGGGTGACCTATCGGACCAGCGACTCCTTCTGGGATCAGTCCAACGACAATCTGGACAAATTCGCTGACGAGTATGCGGGCAACGAGAAGGGCATCTCCCTGGTGGTGATCATGCTCAACGACTACGAGCCCAAGCCGGCCGATCTGCCGCCGGATCCACCTGACAAGCAAGTGGATCGTGGCACCAGCGCGGATGGGATGACCAATCGCACCCATATCGTCACTGGAACCGGTCGGGGCGGTCGCGAACTGACCTTTACCGATGTCTTCAACCCTCAAGGCAAGCAGTACCGTATCAGCGGTCAGCATGTCAAAGACCAGACCAGCGGCGAAGACCTGACCGACAAATTCGTTTTCAACACGGACGAAGGGACCAGGCCGCCTGGAGACCGGGCCACAGCCACCTGGAAAGGCGGTGCTCTGCCGGAGGAACACCGCTGGGCATGGCAGTTGGATGTGACCGTCGACCGGCCGGAGACCGGGGTAATCCTGGACCAGGGGAAAGTCCATTGGAAAGGCGGCGCCCGTGAGGTTGACCAGTCGACACCGGAGCGTCGGACACCCACCTGGAAGCCCAGGCCGGACAAATCCTGGATTCTGCGAGACACAGCCACGGGGGCGTGGAAGAGTGTTGTAGACCCCCAATGGAGTAACGGGACCGGTGCTGACGGACACGTCTTTCTGGACGGCGACCGGGTGGGGTCGGTGGTCAACGCCACTGTCGAAGCCCATCTGATTGAGGCCCCTAAGGTTTTCGCCCTGACCGACGACTGGAGCGCCGCCGACTATCTGGTTGATCAGGATGGGGCTCGGGCCATTCGTATCTTCATGGCCAAGGCTAAGGCGGATGCAGACGGGCACTATCGCCGCAGCAGCGTCGGAGACATCGTGACCAAGGGCAGGGATGTGACCGACCGTTTCGAGATCAGCGTGACAGGCACTCGGGCTCGGGCCCAGGCCAAGAGCGGGTGGCTGAACGGCCTCAAGGGGATGGAGGACCCTATGCAGGTCACCATGCTGGTTCCCTTCACGGTCCGATTTGCCAACGGCGGTGGTGCGGCCAAGGTTCGCAAGGATCTTGGCGGAACACCCGACCAGGAGCTGACCTTCTGCAAAGCGCCTGACGGCCATGGCAACCAGGGCGAGGCCCTGACCAATTCGGGCTCCCAAACGGTCAACACGCAGAGTGTACGGACCAACAAGCCAGGCATCTGCGGATACCTGCCTCCGGTGCGCAAGGATGTCATCTCGGAGGCCGGCCAGGGCGGTCAGCAGGCCAGTGTTGATGGCAAGGTGGTCTTCCCTGGTCAACGGTTGGAGTATCAGCTGGATACCCAGCCCAGCCTGCCCGACAAGCTGGCCTATCCTGTCAAATCAATCATCCTGACGGATGTCTATGATCGCTGGTTTTTGCCCGACAAGCAGACTCTTGAGGTGACTGACCTGCAGAGCGGCGATGTCATCGCCAAGACCGGATATGCCACAAAGTGGAAGGACAAGGACCATAGCCTGCGGGTGACCATTACCGACCCCGCCCGTATCGGCCGGTGGCGGGCCGGGGGCAACCCCAGAATCCGCCTGCGCTTCGAGGGCAGTGTTGATCCCAAGGCCCCAACGGATCATCGTGTGGACAATCAATGGGTGCTGACGCTGAACAACTCGCTGACTCCCTCCAACCGGGTGAGCAACCCGCCGGCTGACTTCCATCCTTCAAAGAGCGATGTCAGCTGGCATGACCCAGGCATCAGCATCGATGGCAAGGTGCTTTTTGTGGGCGACCGTGGTGTCTATCGGATCAGTCTGGACGCCCGCCGAAAAGACACCGCCTATCCGGTCTGGCGGTTGGGCATGACGGATGCCTACGACGCTCGTCACCTGGATATCGATCCCAAGGGCATCGAGGTTCTGGGTTCCGATGGCCGTGATTACACCAAGACCTTCAACATTCAGGTGGCTGACGGCATGGTCCTGGTCTTCGCCAAAACCGTTGATACCTATGTTCCGGCCACAGGTGTGATCCTTAAAGGGGATCCCCAGCCTGCCGACCTGGCTGCTTATGCCGCCGCCCGAGGCCATAATCCCCTCTTGGAACCGTCTATTGACCAAGGGCTGCTGGGGCGCACCTACAATCTGGTCCTGCCATACATGGTCATCCGTGCGGAAACCGGTCACGTGGTTCGCAATCAGGCGACTCAGATTGTCAACGACCTACATAAAGCGACCAACGTGGTCGCCAATCCGGTCAAGCCGCTCAATCCCGCCAAGGATGTGGTAGTCGCAGTGGGTGGAGGAAGCGCTCATGGTGGCAGTATCTACCGTGACCGACTCTTCCTCTACCGTCTGGACTCCAGTCTGCTGCCGGCCGGACGTGCCTATCCGCAGGTGAAGACCTGGCGGATTGAGGATCAGCTGAACCCAGCGGTGGATCGGTTCACTGGCCATTGGGCCGTCTACGCAACCCAGGACCTCTACGGGAATGGGCGCATCCTGATTCATCATGGACAGATCATGGCTGGTTCAGACATGTCTGCAGATATCCATGGCGGTCCTTTGTTTACGATGACCGCAGACCCTGCAGGTCTGATCAAAGTGGAGGCTACATCCCGGTATCTGGCCCTGGTCAGCGCTTCAGGCGACCGCCCGGTCGGTTGGAGGGTCTACCTGCAATGCAGGCGGCTGAAGAAGGTGGAGCGTCATGAGAACCGATTCACTGAGTTCTATCAGGACAAGACCCTGGTCTCCAACACGGTCTGGACCAGAACGCCCGATATGACACCGGCCCTGCATATTGAGAAGTTTGATCAGGCAGGCGGTATGCCCAAAGGGGATCGGGATCAGCCGGAACAGGCTCTCCGGACTCATGACGATGTCCCCATCGTCTTCCGAATCACCAATGATTCTCCTCGTGATCCCAGCGATGGAACCGGAGCAGTCTTCCCTGCCCGACAGCTTCATCTTGAGGATCAGACAGTCGTGGGGCAGGGGCGGGTGACCGGGATCCGCTATCCCGATAATTGGTCGACCCTTATGCTCCGTCCTGGCCAGTCAGTGGACGTGCATGCTAGGGTGACGGGCATATCAGGTCGGCACACCGACAGGGCCAGGGTGATCGGCAGTCCTCTGGTGCCCTGTCCGGTAGAAGATGAGGCGTCCCTTCCTGAACGGGAAGATACCGGCAAGGCTTCTCTACAGCCTGATTCTCGGGGCGTGATGGTCGAAGGTCATCTGCTGTGCTCGGATCGGGCCGTCCGTTCCAATAGCGACGATTGGAACGCCCTTGGGGAAGCACTGCCCAAAACCGGGGAAGCAGTGGTCCTTCCTCTGGCCATTGTTGCATTGGCAGTCGTGACCGGCTCGCTTCTCTCCGGGATGGCCAGGAGGGTGTCCAAGGGCCACGGGGGATGGAAGTGATCGCCGATTTCAGGCACCCAGCCCATGCGTGTCCCCTGGTCTGTCGGCTTTCTAACGGGGCCACTGCTCATCCAAGGGCGGCCGCGTTCCATCGCAGGCCAGGTAGACACGGGCGATGCGCATGCCGGCCCGTTCCGGCTCCAAGGTCAGGACGTGCCGGCCGTTAGTCAGTTGGACGGCGGTCATTTCCGACCATCCCCAGACATGCTCGGTGGCAAAGGTCATCAGTCTTCCCCCTCGGGGGAAGAGGTCGGTCCGGTCCAGCGGGTCACCGTCCAGAATCAAATGGCAGGAGTCCTCCAGGTCGGAGGCGAACTGGGCCAGCAGCCAGATCCGGTAATTGCCTGGCCTGCCAACCTGGAAGGACAGGTTCATGCCGGGAGCCCGACCGGGATCGGGCCAGAGCCGTTGCCTTGGCTCGGCCCGCATGGCCAGTCCCCGGCCCCTGTGAGTGGGGGCGTCGGTGGGGACCCAGCAGCCCTCCCGTGGCTTGCCATTGTGCGGCCCATCCTGTGACAGCCAGGCGTTTTCGTCCTGTCTCAGGCAGGCGGCGGTCTCAAGGTAGATGCGCTCTGGAGCCTTGTTGGCCTCGTTGTTCTGCCTGAGCTCCTGGTCCTGCTGATGCCCGGCAGGCCAGACCAGCTTCGGGCGCGTATACAAACCGCCGTGCAGCCAGTAGTCCTGATCGAAGTAGGGTACAGGTACGTTCGGAGTGCAGTCCGGGTCGATTCCGTAATCCTTGATGGCCAGGTTCCGCAGAGGGCGGTCCAAAGTCTCGGCCGTGGGCGTTGGCTGAAGGTCTGCAATCTGATTCCCGGTCTGAGCCCTGTCTATGTCAGATGAGTGAGAGCTCCCATTATCAGCCTGTTCGGAGGGCCGGCCATCTGTCACCCAGGTACTGAAGGCCGGTCCCAGCCGGCTGGACCGTTCCCTACCTGTGTTGATCACGACTTTGTCGATGCCGAAGGAGTCGTCCACGGCTATCAGATGCAGCCGGTGGGGTCCTGCCTCCAAATAGGGCAGAATCATGGTCAGTTGCTCGGCGTTGTATACGATGGTCTCCTGCCAGTCGCCACGGAACTCGTCGGTGGTGGGCGATTCCAGGATTTCGCCCCGGTTGCCATCAAGGCTGACACGTAGGCGAATTCGGCCACGTGAGTTTAGGGTGGGCAGGCGGTGAACCTCCAGACGATGGCGGCCGGGGGTCTTCAGCCAGAAGTGCAGACTCAGACAAGCCCCGCTTCCTGATTCCGGGTCGCTCCATCCCCGGGTCTGCATCAGGTCCGGGCCGAAACGCCCCAGGTCTTGGGTCGCCAGCCAAGTAGTGGCCTCGGTGAGGTCGTGGTTGACGCGTCCGCGTGAAGGGTCCATGCTGATGTGGCCGTCCGCCTCGACGTAGCCAGTGAATCCCTGTTTGAGGACAGGATTCTCACCTACCAGAACATCGACTCTGATCGGGGCCGACCAGGCTTTTTCGGTTGTCTCCGGGTTGCAGGGACGGGTGATGATGGTTAGCGTGCCCTGACAATCCGCATGGGTTGAGGGGTTCTCGACCTGTACATGGATTCGCCACTCGTCCCTGACGATCCGCCGCTCCTCTGGCAGACGGATCCAGTCCTGATTGGCGCTGATGCACACTTCCTGTGCGGGGCATCCCATAAGGTCCAGGTCAATCCAACGGTCGGTGATGCCATAGGGGTCAAAGACCAGCTTGACGTGATCGTTATCGCCGGGGACCATGGCGCCCTCCTGTGCTCCTTGTGGCGTCAGGATTAGCCTCCGGTTCGGTTGGACCTTGACCGGTCTGCAAGCCGGGTACTGAGGCAGCGTGGGGGGAGGGAACCTGTTTGGAGTGAGGATGCCATCCCAGCAGCCCTGGGTAAGTTCCTCGTTGTACCAATGGAGCAGAGCCCGGATCATCCCCTGGAAGAGATGGGAGATCCTCATCTGCCTGTCGGCGGCCGGCATAGCGCCTCGGGCGGCCTCAAGACGGCTGCGGTCCGCATGGTAGAACTGTGCGTTCACGTAGTAGGCCATGGCAATCTTCAGATCCACCAACGATCGGTAGGATTCGCGAAACTCTGGTTTCATGCTCCTGCCAAGATTGTGCGAGCGCTCAGCCAGTTCTCGTAAGGCTGCCAGGCGGCCGCCGGCCTCGTCGTCGTAACCTATCTGGGTGAAGGAGTCCTCGTGCAGGTGTTCGATTTTGGTCTGATTGTTGATCCGGTAGTAGCTCATACACAGGTCGGCAGCCTCAGATCCGCGATCGTCGTCGAAGGTCTGATCGAACCAGGCGGCCACGAAGTCCCGGGCCGACAGACTGTGGTGATCCTCGTCCGCATTCCAGGCCAGGTGGAGGAAGTAGGACCCCTCCAACTCCAGGCGCTTGATGGCTCCCAGATTATCCACCCATACCCGGCGGATGCCCCGATCCCAGCACTTGCCCAGCTGGTCGTTCATCAGAGCCAGGGGAGTGGATGAAGTGCAGCGGTAGCTGGTCCTCGGCGGCGCCCAGTAGGAGCTGTGGTAGTAAACCCCATTGCCTCCGCTACGTGCCCGTTCGGCCTGATTGGGGAAGCGGCGCATATACCCGTAGTTGTCGTTGACCCACATGATGGTCACGTCTTCGGGCAGGTTCAGGCCCGCATCGTAGAGGGGCAGCACCTCCTTGTATGGAATGAAGAGCTGTGGGATCTCCTGTGGCGGTCGGTCCAGGTGCTGACGCAGGATGTCCCTCTGGTCGTGAATGATCCGACCGAGCAGATCGACTCGCGCTCGCAGACGACCCTCCTGATCCAGATTCGGATTCTCGTCGATGGCGCGCGTGGTCAGGCCCGTGTCGTGGATGCCTCGCATGCCCAGGGTCCAGGTGACCTCGTAGTTCCGGTTCATGTCCACGCTCTGCGACCAGTAGCGCCGAATCATATCCCGGTTGCGTCCGGGCAGCGAATAGTCATAGTCCACATGTGCGCCCTGCGAGGCTACCCAGGGATCCCACTCATGTTGGTTGCTCCGAAGGAGCATGTCGCAGTGGCTGCTTCCGATGACCAACCCCATGCTCTGGGCTAGTCTGCCGTTGCGCGGGTCGGAGTTGAAGGCGTTGACGTGCATGGCCGGCCACAGATAGTTACCACCCAGTCGCAGGATCAGATCGAAGACTTTTTCGTAGGTCGCCGGTCCGATGGTTCCGTCCGGGGTGTGCAGGCGGGCCCAGTCGTCTAGCTCCTCCTCGTCGTTGATGAAGAAGCCTCGGTATCGGACCGAGGGCCAGTCGAAGACGCGCAGGTCGTCGGGCAGACATATCCGTTCATGGCGGCGGGCTGGCACGTTTCCCCACCAGTGCAGGGGTGAGATGCCGATGGCCCGGCTGAGAGCGTAGATTCCGTAGATGGTTCCGCGCCGGTCGGCCCCGACGACATTGAGGGTGCCGTCGACGACCTGCAAGGTGAAGCCTTCCCAGCGGTACCTTCCTTGGGGGTCCTTGAGTGGAGTCAAATCAAGCTCGTCGGAGCAGACAGCTGAATCGATCCAGCTGGAATGACCCAGAGTGCCCAAGCGGATGTTCGGGCTGCTTTCGGCGATCTGATTGGCCGATCTCTGGGCCCGGCCTGTCACGGTCGCAAAATCACGCATCAGGTTGCCGGCCGCAATTTGCACGGCAGAATTCTCCCCATGATCCAGTAACCAATTGGGCCGGACCCCTGAATCGGCCAGAACTGCGCCCGACACGGCGGTCACTGGGATGGTTCCGGGCTGGGGATGAAACAAGGTGACCATGTGGCGCTCCCACTGTCTGCGGATCAGGCGGATGATCTGCCGCCCGTGTTCGGACATCCATAGGCTAACACCGGATTAGGAAAATTTTCAATGAGGAAAAACTAATGCGACCGGGAGGGCCTGATGGCCGCTTTATTCCGTTACCATGGTTGGAGACGTTCACAGTCCAGCAGAGCCGGGAGGCGATCCGATGAGCAAGAAAGTGACGCTGGCCGACGTTGCCGCCAAGGCGGGGGTTGCGGTGTCCACGGCCTCCAAGGCGCTGCGCAACAGCGCACAGGTCAGCGGTCCGACAAGGGCCAAGGTGTTCAAGGCTGCGGCGGAGCTCTCCTTCTCGCTCAATGAGCGTCAGAAGCAGTCCCAACCTCCCAGCCTGCCCAAGTCGGTGGGCCTGGTCACTTCGGACCTGGACGGCCAATTCTCCATGCCCATCCTGATCGGCGCGGAAAGCTACTTCGGGGTCGAGTCCATTCCTGTTTTTCTCTGCAATGCCGGCAGGGACCCGGCTCTTGAACAGCATCACATAGACAATCTGCTGGCCTATGGTGTCAAAGGTCTGCTGATGGTCGGATGGCGTACCGATCCGCGGCCAGCGCTGACCGGTTGCCCGGTGCCGGTTGTCTATGCCAACCAGGCGTCCCTGGATCCCCATGACTGCTCGGTCGTCACCGACAACGAGGATATCGGGCGGTTGATGGTCCGGCATCTGGTCGAGGGAGGATCGAAAAAAATCGTGCTGATTGCCGGCGATCCGGCCTTTCAGTCCTCGGTCAGGAGACTCAAGGGCGAGATGGCCGAACTGGATAGCCATGGGTTGGCGCCCGTGCGTACGGTTCGGTATGGGGGCTGGAACGAAGAGACCGGACGTCGCACCATGGTTGGCTTGCTGGATGAGGGCATCGACTTCGATGGGGTGGCTTGCGGCGACGACGAGATAGCCCGGGGATGTCTGGATATCCTGCATGATCGCCAAGTCTCCGTGCCGGATAGGGTTTCGGTAGTTGGGGTTGACAATCGGCAGGTCATTGTCGGCAACTCGCGTCCCCCGCTGACCAGCGTTGACCTGAACCTGAAGGCCATCGGCACCAGAGCGGCCAGCTGTCTGGCTGAGATGATGGACTGCCGAGGTCACCAGGGCATCGAATATGTCAAGGGCACGCTGGTTCAGCGAGCCTCTACCAGAATGCCGTTGTAAAGCAGTCCGTCGGCAGATTTCAGGGGGTCATACAATTGCGACCTTACTGATACGAGCGAGTATCTCGCTCTTTAACTGTCAGAAACTTTTGCATTTAACAAACTTTCTCCTTGCCATGACCAGTGTCGGAGCTGCCGCTCAGAATCCAGCCAAAGGCCGTCTGGTCTGGTCTGGTTTCCATCGTCAGCGATCTTGATCCTTTCGGCGTCTCGTATTCCACTTGATGAAGAAAGGACATGCCATGGCCTTGCACCTTACAAAAGCGCATTGGACGGAGATTCCGGCTCATCGCGTTTCCTGCGGGATCGGACCCTTAGTGAGATGTCCGCACCATGTTTGGCGCCACTGCTGTTGGTTCCGCAGTGCGTAAGACCTGCGCACAGCTGGGGAAGCCGATTTCGAAGCGTTTGCCGTAGAAAGTCCTGACGCGGAGGGATGTTGGCAGAGTCAATTCTCCTCTGCATCCAGCAACACCACGCCCTGGGGAGGATTGCTGTCGATGGCTCCCACGGTCTCATGTGGCAGGTAGGGCTCCTCCATGGAGGTGATTTCCTCGGGTGTGAGTTTCAAATCCAGTGCGGCCGCCGCATCGTCAAGGTGCCGGGCTTTGGTGGCTCCGATGATCGGTGAAGCAACGCCTTTGGCCCACTGCCAGGCTATGGCTACCTGGGCCATAGGAACATCGTGCTGCTCCGCCACTTTTTGTACGCGGTCAATGATGGCCAGGTCGTTGTCTTCGGCCCGGTCATACTTGCCGCGAGAGACCTTGTCGGTGGCGCTGCGCAGTGTGTCAGCGGTCCAAGTGGGCCGTGTCAGGTGGCCGGCGGCCAGAGGGCTGTAGGGCATGAGTGAGACGTTCGTCTTTCTGCAGAAGGGTATCAGGTCCTTTTCGTCCTCCCGGTAGAGCAGGTTGTAATGGTTTTCCATGGCGCTGTAAGGGGCCCAGCCGTTGTCTTGGGCGACTGTCTGCATATCCTCTGAAACTGGCTGGCGTGCATGGCCGAGGCGCCCAGCGCTCGTACCTTGCCAGCCTGGACCAGATCGTTCAGCGCTTCCGTGGTCTCCTCGATGGGCGTTTCATAGTCGAACATGTGGATGATGTAGAGGTCCAGGTAGTCGGTGCCCAGCCGTTTGAGCGTCCCATCAATCTCCCGATGGATGGCCTTGGATGAAAGTCGCCCCTCATTGAAATAGACCTTGGAGGTGATGACCACCCGGTCGCGGCTTGTATGCTTTCTAAGCGTCTTTCCAAGATATTCCTCACTGGTCCCAGCAGAGTAGCCATTGGCCGTATCGAAGAAGGTGATGCCCAGATCCAGCGCATGCGCAACGACCGCGTCAGTCCCTCCCTCATCCAGTGTCCAGTCGTGCATGGTGCCTGGTTTGCCGAAACTCATGCACCCCACGCAGATTCTCGATATGTCGATGCCCGTTTCGCCCAGTTGTGTGTACTGCATTTGAGCTCCCTCGGCCTTTTCCCGGTGCAGATGCAATCATGCTAGCAAGTTCAAGTCGGTGGAAGTCTATTTATGAGATAGATGCAGTGTTTAGTTCACTGAGCGGAAGATGATCTATGCCTGATGAACGCTGAAGCCTACTTTGGTGCGCTCCGAGCCAGTTTAATTTGAAAATTACGATGTTGACAATGTTTGTGCGTTATCGATATCGACCGTGCAAGCATGCTGATGTACTTCCATTAAAGTCAAGGCGAGCTTTTCAAAATGCACGTTAAGAAGAGTAATGGAAGTACATCGTTTAACTTTTATAGTGCTTCAGTTATTGCTGCATCATTCAATCGCGCTTGACCATAAAGACAGATATACGGGAATGTTCCCGCTTATGGGTAGCTTAGTTCCATCAAGCGAGGAAGTACTCTGGTCAACGGGCAAAGTAGATTTGAATTCCTTCGCCAGGGTATAAATTCCACGGTATAACCAATAGATATGATGATTTTTAGGACAGACGTAATAAGAGAATAAGTGCACTCTGCTTTCTAAAGTTGTATTCAATTGGGGAAGAGATTGACTGATGAAATAGCTGGTTTTGGGAGTATCGGGATTATTAGGAATAGAGGAACGAATTGTATTGTCCTTTCCCGGAAACAGTGCAAAGCATGTCTCGTTTTTAGCCGGACCATGTATTCGCCAAGCTACATCACACATACCAGAATCATAAAGTGGTGATTCGTTCGTAATTAGCTTTTCGGCCTCTTTGTTTTCAGTCATGAAATCGATAGCAAGAGACGGCTTTGTATAAGGCTGATTGATGGGTGGCACATTTATTTCTACGTGTGCATCGACGGAGAATAGTTGCATTGCTTTGCCCCTTTTTTACCATTATGATTTGCTGAATTCATTCGAGTGCTTTTGTAACATCACTATGAATCGTTGTGATGGTGCAACTCTGCAAATTCAATTATATCGTATCTATATCGCTCGGAAACGCATAATAACTGTGTCTGAATACTTATATTATTAAGCTGAAATGAACTACTGTTGTTTTCGTCTATGGTTAATTATCCATGAACCATGGGTTCGAGACCTATTCTCCACGCTCAGGCGATCTTGATAGCGTTTTAAGTAAGGATGTGCATCTATCGAGAAGTGGGTTAATATGAAAACCGCTTCGAAATTAAAGATCAGCTCTACAGTCACGCGATCAGTCAACATCAAAAAAGGCTAGAGCTAAGAAACTCCTATAGCTCTACCTATGTAAATGGTCCAGCATGCCAGACTCGCGAACGCATATATTGCTCTTTGCAGGGTAAGTTTGTAGGCGCAATGCAATGTGCGAGCTGAAGGTACTGTATCGACCAGACACTTACAAGAGCCACGGCAAGTGGGCTCAGAGTATTTTCCTTTGCATTGTGTTTTATGGTGACACTGGTGAAAATGCCGGTGACCCAAACGCACCCGGCCAGAAATAGGGTAGTAAGCACAAACCCATCTCCCAGTCTCATAGATGTGGCCTGAGCAATGCCATCAGACTAATTGCCAACGGCACATGCTATTATTCACTGCTAATATAATTAACGTAAAAGTTGAAGTTAACCTTTAATGAAGAAGGCTCACGTGGCAAGTGGAAACGATATGAGCTGTGCTGCTTTTTCGCATTTGTTGCGTTTCAAGCGCTCACATTATCCGTATTCCGATAGGTACCTTAGCGAGGTGCACAATTCGCCGGATACGCATGCAAGAACAGAAAAACAGCATATGGTGCAGTGGTTTGAAGATAACGCAACCCATGGATTGGGTGCCTATTCCCGGCAGAGGCCGAATAAAAGTGCAAAAAATTGTTATAACAAATTGGAGAACGCTGCCTCGCTGCTGTGGATTGCTGAGGCGGCTGGCCTTGAAGAGTCCATCGTAGCAGCAGCTTTTGAGGCTGCGAGGCAGGCGGGAGACCATCGCCGAGCTTGCGGCGCAATCCGCAGGATCATCACCTGGTCCATGATTATTGAATCCTTGTAATGGCATTAACGTAAATCAAATATAGTTTTAATAAGTGTCTAAGTATCGTAGGTACTCGGCTTTCAGCGGAGACTGCTTAGAGCAAGGGTAATTTTTTACACAGGTTCGTACAGAAAAGGTTGCATATGCCCGAGATTATTTGTCCCAAATGCGGAACCGCATTCACCATTGACGAGGCCGGATATGCCGATATCCTGAAGCAGGTTCGTGATAAGGATTTTGACAGGCAGCTTCATGAACGGCTTGAGCAGACTGAACGTGAGAATAGCAAGATCCGCGAACTGGATAAGGCGCAGGCCGAGCAAACCTTGCAGAAGACCAAAAGCGCCAAGGATGCCCAGATACAGGAGCTGCAGGCAAAGCTGGAATCCGAGCAGGCTGCAAAGGAATTGGCTGTTTCAGAAGCCTTGCGGAAGGTCGAGAAGGAGAAAGACGATCTGAGTGCCAAACTGGATAAGGCCGAGTCGGAGAAGCAACAAGCGCTCGATTTGGCAGAGGCCAATTCCAAAAGCGAGCTGCAAAAGGCGACTGCGGACAAAGAGGCCGAGATCGTCAAATTGCAGAATCAGCTTGATGCTTTTGAGTTGCAGAAGAAGCAGGAGCTTGCCCAGGCTTTGATTCCGGTGGAGAAGGAGAGGGATGATTTCAAGGGTAGGCTTGAGAGGTTGCGGCTTGAAAAGGAGTCGGAGGAGAAGCTCTCCAAGGAGCAGCTGAAATCGCAGCTGCAGGCGGTCGCCGCGGGCAAGGATTCCGAGATAGCAGAGTTGAAGAGCAACCTGGACAAGGCTGAGCTGCAGAGCAAGGTCGAGGCCAAGTCCCTCAAGGAGCGTTACGAGGTCCAGATCCAGGATCGTGACGAGCAGATTGAGCGGCTGCGTGATCTGAAGGCGAAGCTGTCCACCAAGATGGTGGGGGAGACGCTTGAGCAGCATTGCCAGATCGAATTCAATAAACTGCGGTCCACGGCCTTCCCCAATGCCTACTTCGAGAAAGACAACGATGCGCGTACGGGCAGCAAGGGCGACTTCATCTTCCGTGACAAGGATGATTCCGGCACGGAGATCGTGTCCATCATGTTCGAGATGAAGAATGAGACGGACACCACCTCCACCAAGCATAAGAACGAGGACTTTTTCAAGGAGCTCGACAAGGACAGACGGGAGAAGGACTGCGAGTATGCCATCATGGTCTCCCTGCTGGAGCCTGACAGTGACCTGTACAACACGGGTATCGTGGATGTCTCCTATCGCTACCCGAAAATGTATGTCGTCCGTCCGCAGTTCTTCATACCGATAATCACCCTGCTTCGTGATGCCGCCAAGAACTCTTTGCAATACAAGAACGAACTTGAAGAAATGAAGGCACAGAACATCGATATAACGCATTTTGAGGAAGAGCTGGACTCCTTCAAGAGTGCCTTCGGCCGCAATTACGAAATCGCCTCGAAAAAGTTCAAGAGTGCGGTAGAGGAGATTGACAAATCCATCAACCATCTGAATAAGATCAAGGACGCCCTACTGGGTTCCGAGAACCAGCTGCGTCTGGCCAACAACAAGGCGCAGGACGTAACCATACGAAGACTGACCAGAAACAATGAGACGATGAAAGCCAAATTCGACGAACTAAATAAGTCCAAATCCATAGGAAGCTGAGAACTTGAACGGTGCAGCCATGTAAGGAACTGGATGTAGAGTCTGTCTTTAGTTTACGTTCGAGTTGTCGTAGTTATCACCGTTACGCCACGCAGTCTATAAGAATCTAATTTGAGAAAACAGTAAATCTTTGGAAAAGGTAAAACAATAAGGGATGAATACGGTCAATAATCTCAGAACTAAAGCTTGAAACGGTTAGTCCAGGTCCACGCGATTCATAAGTTGTGTTCGTCAGAGTGTATACGGTGTATACAAAGACTGGCATGAGAAAGATCAAAAGCCTGCGTTAGTCGTTCTCTGATTGCATTAGATTTCGAATTTAAAGCTGTGTTGGTAGAATTGCAAGAATGTGGTCTCACATATAGATATAGATTAGCAGTGAATTATGAACGTTATACAATTACAAATTTATCTGATTTTAATACAGAATCGGCTTATTGCTACTGGTCATTTTTTCTAGCTCTATTAAGTGTAAATAGAATTCATAGGTGAAGGATGACTAAGTAATGTAATTCAGAGTAAATTATCGAATGTAAATTCAAACATATGTAGTTTCCTTGAGTAAAACTGATACTAATGACACACGGGTTACTGCATCAGCTGTAGTCGTCTCGAGGTCAGGGAGAGTAAAGCCTAATTAAAGGCGCAGCTAATCATATACAAGCAGAAGTTTGACAATACCAAAATTAGCTAATTGTGTACGCTTCCAAAGCAGGCGAATATCTTTCAGCATAATTTGAGACGTTAACTCTCATTGTCCTTATATCCACTAAAATGTGATGGTCTAGTCATGAAGATTAATTAGATTGCAAATTATCTGGGCGGAAGTCGAATTTTTCGGTTCAGCTCTAGCGATTACTAAAAAAGTAAAATTGAAAATGATTGCATCCATAACATACCTTTAATTCCCAAACACAAAGAGTCTATGAGGTTGTGTTGTAAGTAAGGTGTGAGGATTGGCCGGACACAACCCTTGCGACTCGTGAGAAGATATCGAGTGATTCGAACTAGATCGGTGAAATCATTAAATTGGAAGATTATCAAAGCACGTCCGATTTTGTTCGTCCAAGAATTAGGAGCGATGAGCAAAATAGTAAAATTACTGCAGTATGGTTCTGCAAAGTTATAGGGGTGTAAGAGTGGGCTCGGTATTTGGTCTGAGATTACTCAGGTCCTTAAGCATCGCGTCATGTTGATAAGTATCATGGTAAGCATAAGATATTTTATGTTCTTAAGATACAATCTAGAATTAGAAGAGCAGTTCTCATGATAGTTAGAATGTTGATTTAGGATGTTGTATTCCTGGAGCGTGGTGCGTAGTCGCTACTCGAGACTCAAATGCTCGGGGAATAGTTAAATGTCCGATTCTGCTGTTTGTAGAGAAGAAGCTCTTTGGTAGCTTTAGTCGAAGACAAAGGAAGTTCCTCGGTATGGGAAGAGGTTTAAATAGAATGAAAGTTCACCAATTTGCGTACAGATGAGAAATCGAGTGGAACTGTAACAGAATAGGCACCGTCGCCACTTTTGGAAACTCAGTTTTGCTTAAATTAAATAGCTCGTGTATGGAGTTAATGACCCCAGGAGCATTTAATCTAGACTTGACTTTGAGGGACTAAAATATAACTTTGAATTGCCCCCCCCCCAACCCAAGGGGTACTTCGAAAGAAAAAGAATAACCATGTTGAAGATTCAGCGCTAAATGCAACACAAGCATCTTGTTATCGGCATAGATCATATGATTGCTTCTAGCAAAATAATCCAACGGACAGAACATCCGATAAGTTAGAAACTGTTTGTTTATATCAGATTATGAGCTGCTGCCTGATGAAATACCTCAACACTAAAGTAATATTAAAATACTAAAGCGCTCGATGTATAGTATCTGCAACTTGTTCAGTTGTTGGAGGTTTATGATAAACAAATCAAAAGAGTAGCTTTATTAGACTGTTACCTTTTCTAAATGAGTTTCGCTCATTGTCAAGCTGGTTAGTTATTCCAGTTGCTTCCGAGTATCTTTCTTGCTATTTCTATATTTTCCTTTAAGGACGTAATCACTGAGCCTTGGTTTAATATCAGCACTTGAGGATGTTTTATTTTCCAAAGAGATATTAGCAGATAATAGGTCGCAAGGAATGCAAAGTAAGGATGCGTGTATGTGCGGAGGCTTGCCGCACTACTGATAAAGGGTGAAAAAGTAGAACCGTGGACTCTTTCGTTCCTGGCAGTATACAGGAAGAGCGAAATAAGGATTTGTGCCTTCGAATTGCTGCCCAAGGTAACAAAAGTAACACCCGAGCTGTTCGCTAACTTGAGCTGCTCACCTTCTAATGCTCGGCGAATTAGTAGAGCACCATTTCTGCGTGTTACACTAGAACCTTTCTTATATTGTAATTCTAAATGCTCTAAAAGTTGGCAAATTTGTTGATTATTTTTTGAGTAGTTTATTCTATTTTTAAGACCATAATTTACGTTTTTATCCACGACGTCAGAGATAAGTCGTTTGTAAAGGTATTCGCATGATTGAACAGGAAAGTTCGAGCAAATCAAATCAATAACATCTTTATCTACAGCTTCGACAATAGTTCTAAGGCGATCGGTAATGTTTTGTCGCGGAGCAAATTCTCTAGTTTCGAGTTCGAATGCTTTCCACGTTGAATCGAAAGCGATATCGACTCGTCCCGGAAGAGAATCAAAGGCATCGATCAGATAACTCAGTTGTCGATTGAACTCAACCGAATTGAGCTCGCCGATTTGTATGGGTTTGAAAAAGGTGTTGGTCTTCGCCTCAACTCTTTTCATGAATATTTCTTCAATTGAAAACAGCTCGCGTGGTTTTAGTACCCCTACTTTTGCCCATTGTGCAATTGCTCCTAAGCGCGCCTTACGTTCGGTGGTTGCATTATGTTTATTAGAAGACATGTTATCAACCCTATCCTTCAATAAGCTGAATGGAATAGCTTCTAAACAATCGATGCTAAACACTCTGCTTATAATACTCTTAGTTATAATAATGTTTGTGTATGTTGAAATGCTTGTATATACCTAAAACAGCTTGTTTACAGAAAGGTCGAAGAGTTTGTACAAGTAAAAACCAATTTCATATTGAGCATACATATAACGTCTGAGAAATCATATTGACTGTATAATCTTTTATACACCTAATAGAGCTGTTGTTCAGACCAATGTCTGATGAGAAACTCACCTTTGGTTGGCGGGGCTTCGGTGCTGGGAACGAAAACGCATATTACCTTCCTTACCGGCTTTGATGTTCCTTGGGCGCTATATGACGGATCTAAGGCAGCATGGCCTTAAAGAAGTAGGCGAACTCAAGTTGATGGTTGCGATGGAATGCTCCAGTTGAGTGAAGGTGTTCCACCGTCCTTGTTGTAATGTGCTTCTTCGGTTCGCTAAGCCCTCAGGCTTTTAGTGGAAGTCTCAAAACAGCTCGCTTTTAATCTGGTAAACAAACTATGGCACGGTGCTTTACGATTCTACAGACAGTGTACTTTTAAATCAGATTAAAGGACATGCGTATCGATACGAATTGTTCCGTCTAACGCGGATGCGTGCGGCCGAGCTTGCGAATTACATTCGCGCCCTTGATGGTGTCATTCAGGACACCCGATGTTGCCTCGTTCAGTAGAATATCTGCAGAAAGCTTGTTTTGCAGCATGTTTGAGACGTAGCCGAGCGGATTGTTGCCACGGCTGACAATTCCATTGTTGTTCGTTTCCGACTTCCAGCCCATCCGAATAGTTTCGGAGACAGCATAAGCTACTAAACAGCTTGAACTTAGCTCACAGCGCCTAACGGCATGCCCCCCCCCCTCCCCACGCCCTATTCGTCTTGTTCTGCTAGAAGTAGCACCTCTAGCTTCTTGCACATCTATCACAGCTAGAATCACAGCCGCCGGATACATAAACGATGCAATATTGACTCGATAGAGCTACCTCAAGTTCCACTTCATTGCATAAAGGCCACCAGCCGCTCTAAACTCGAAATGCGGTAGTAAGAATAGATGAGAGGGAGAGAAATTACGACTTGGGTTGAATGGGCTAGTTTCGGTATATCGATAGTCAGTCTCATTGCGTCTGTTACAACGTGCGTAACATTTGCTATAACCGCATGGAAATGGGCTAAAGACAAGTCACGTATCGTTGATGCTTTCCCCGACATCGCAAATATTGGGACTTGGACTGCCAAACGAGGGACCGAGTTGCTTAAACAGGGATCGTATCTTCGTATCCAAAATATCGGAGCGACTGGCGTGTGCATCCAAATGATATGGATGAAGAGCTGCGAGGTGTCGTTCAAAATGATGTCTCTCAGGAAAGAGACGATCAGTAATATTCTCATGCCGGGGCAATCGATGAATATACCATGTAAGAACATAGGAGAAGACGCCACAGTAGTGCTCGAATACGTTACTCACAGCGACTCGAAGACAATCAGATTCGAACGATTCAAACTTAGCGAGCTCATACCCACAACATATTTGCTCCAGCTGTATTCAAAGCCAACCAGAAGACAGAAGAAAAAAGAAGAATACGCCGGAGGTCAACTTTTTGATGAGGCAGTAACTGGTGATCGGCGTAGATATATTCATGACATCACTAAAGACAAAATGTCAGCGTTTGATAATGCTACAAACTGGCTTGGTGCAAACCACTATAAGTATGTAGTGGTGGGCACAGGCATGCTTTCTGAAAACAATAACGAACCACGCACTCCCGTTCCTTGAACGCTTTCACTAAGTCAAGAAAACTTTAACTAGTTTTCTTTGTTGCAATAAACTCCTTTTCAATCTCCATATATTCAGAAGGAAGGGTAAATTTCAACCTTAATTTCTGATTTTGTTGATATATGCGAAGTTGAATCTATCTTACTAAGTCTAAACTACACGGCCGCAAAGTTTCTTTAAAATGAGAGAGTAATTCTCTAAGACTGCAAGCTAAATCTGATTCGACGAAGAGACTGAGAAGACATCTTTGTACTTTCAAAGTTATCGAATGGATATGAAGTTATGCAGTAAAGCTATACTCCATATCTCACCGAAAAGGATGTAATTTCCTCCTAAGGGGAGATTTTGGCGATTGATTTACAGTTTACATTGCGGCTAAACAATGAAACTGCGACACAAAAAACAAAATATAAACGCCAGCTATGAGTGCTATTGCGAGTACTGAGGTTTGTATAGCGGGTAGAGCGGGGATGGGAGGGAACGAATCAGGCTGAACTGTCCACAATTATTGGTCATTATTTGTTTCATTTAATGGGAGCTGGATATAAGGGGGAGCTACATACGGAAACTCAGAAGATGACGCTATATAATCCATTTCAAATATTGAAATAAACTCTTAAAACTAGAGTAATACAAGAATTAGTTTTGGGCTAAATAACTTACTGGTAGCGGGGTCAGGATTTGAACCTGTGACCTCTGGGTTACTGACCCAGAGGTCACAGGTTCACCGCCCCGGCGGCGAACCCTACGAGTTCATTCTAACGGCGTGATGACATGGCTTCATGTCAAGGAAGAAAGCCCCTGCGCCCCAATGGCGCGAATGCATAGATAAATGGATTGAAACCCTCCAGGCCGGCAGTCTCTCTGCCCTGAGTGTCGACACCAGGCGCCGGCAGCTCACGAAGCTCAGTAACGACTTGAGAGGGTCGCCGCAAAATGTCACCGCAGAAGAGCTGGTGCACTGGTTCGCGGCGGGAAACTGGAAGCCGGAGACCCGTAAAGGGTACAGGAACGCCGCCTCATCCTTCTTCGGATGGCTTTATAGGCCAGGCCGGGCCGAGCAGGACATATCCAAGGATCTGCCCAGTATCCGGCGGCCCCACGCCCATCCGAGACCATGCCCCGACCGGGTCATCCTGGTCGCGCTGAGCAAAGCCAACGAAACCGAGATGCTCATGATCAGGCTGGCCGCCGAATGCGGGTTGCGACGGGCCGAGATAGCCCAGGTGCGCAGCGACGACGTCATGGACGACCTGCTGGGCCGGACCCTCATAGTCCATGGCAAGGGCGGCAAGCAACGCCTGGTCCCCCTGCCTGACGACCTGGCCCAGAAGATCATCGACCGGCATGGCTGGCTGCTGCCCGGCCGCTGGTCAGGGCACGTAGAAGCCAGCTATGTAGGCAAGCACATCGCCCGCCTGCTGGGCGGCGAATGGACCGCCTACAGCCTCCGCCACCGGTACGCCACAATGATTTACCAGGAGACCCACGACCTGTATCTGGTCAGCAGGCTGCTGGGGCACGAGTCGGTCGAGACAACGCAGAGGTACGTAGCCATGCCCGATTCACGTCTCAGGGCCGCTCTGGCGAGTGCCAGGCTGGTCAGCTGACCTATTTGCCGGCCATGCGAATGGGGTTATAGACGACTCCGAAACCGGCGGCGAGATAGCCGCCCACCGTGGTCAGCCAGTCGCCCAGGGCAGGGTTGGCGAAGCTGTGTACCCCGCTGCCGATGATGACCAGGGCCATGGCCACGATATAGATGGCGGTCCTGGTCCGTTCGCTGAACAGCGGCTTATATTCCTCGGCGGGTCCTGCAGAATGCTTCGGGTCGCTCATGGCTTGACCTCCTCGACAGTGATATGCAGTTGGTCGAGCTTGTTCTTGACCGCCTGCTGGACTGTGGCAGCGATGTCGGCTGGATTCGCCCCGACTGCTCTGGTCAGGGTATCCATAGTCGCTCCTTGCGCTGTAATGAGGGTCTTAAACTCGGCGATTTCATTGCGGGCCTGGATGACACCGTCCAATACGTTACGACCGTCAAGAACGGTTTGCAGTATAAGTCCCTTTTGCGCCCCTTTCTGGACGCAACCCCGTATCCAGTTTGTGTGCCACTCGTTCGTCATTTTTTATCGATTGCCTTTTCTGCGCCCTTTTGGGCTCTGTTGCGAGTCCAAGCCGAGTCGAAGCTGTCATACTTCATTGTTTCTCCTCCGTATCGGAGATATGCATTCCAGGGATAGTTATAATAGGGCTTCACGTTTGTTTCGCTGCCAGTCTGATCGCCTGAAAGACCTTTAATTCCGCCATTCTCAGAGATAGGTGCTTGAGCCAACAAACCGTGGCCTAGATATATCGCCACATGTCGCTTGTCGTTGAGCAATAAGTCACCTGGTTTTGGATTGCCATCAGGGTGCAGACGCAACCAGCCTCTTACCGTAAGTTCAAAATTTAAATTCATGGTGGCAGCGGCGTTCCCGTGTCAAAACCCGCTTTTTGCAGGCAATGGACTACGAGACTGGAACAATCGCAGTTGCCTCCGGGGCGTATATTCCATCGGTCTATCCGGCTATATCCGAGACTCACGGATTCACACCAAGAGCGTATCCGGTCGGTTAATTTGTTAATATCGCATATTCTGATTTTTCAGTCATGATTGAGCAGTCCATCAGGAGGCCCTGGGGGAGGTGGAGGAGCTCGTCGATAGCTATGCTTTACAAGATTTCAGTTCCATCGTCAAAACAAGGCGTTAGGATTCTGCGTTCGTTGTGCTAAACGATAGGCTTTCAGCTTGTCGCGGACTGCTGACGCCACCGCTTTATGATTCCTCCCAACGCCACACCGGCCGATCCAAGGATTGCCGCCCACTGTCCCACTCATTGCGCTACAGGCCAGCAGATATCCGGCATCCCTACGCCTTTGCCGGCTGACCCATATATATTGTTAATTAGGCAAACCCCGTCTGAAGCTGACACTTTGATGAGCAGGGGTGTCGCGCCGTAGGCAGTGTATCCGAGAACATATCGATCGGATGCTGGTCTCGCTGGGGCCGGAATGGTAGTGAAGTCCCAGCCAGTATAGACTGGACTTGGAGAGTTAAATTGCCCTTCGATATGCACCATTCCGTGATTGATCAGGACTGAAGCTGTGGTGGGCTGGCTAAAATTCCTGGCTGGCAGCAGTTGTTTCGCCAACGTGATAGTAGTTTGTCCCCCTAGCAATGCTTGTTGGGCGTATCTGGATATTGTTAAATACCCATTATCATTCGGATGCATATCAAGTACTCCGCCGCCAAGGTCATAAGCCCATTCTGGATGCCCGTAAAGCCATGTCCATGCATCCCAAACAACATAGACACCAGTGTTATATGCAGCTGATCGTATCTCATCTGCGCGTGCAAGAGCATCTGTTGTGACTGCTGTGCAATCCCACATAATTGGGATTGTGACAACCTTGGCCGAAGGCCAAGAGTTATGCAAATAATCGAAAAGTTCTTGTGCTCTTCCTATAACATCGGCCTTTCCGTCATTACGGCCGCCAGCTACGATTATTACATCTGGTTCGAGCTTCTGCTCTCTAGCGTATTTAGCTTGGTCTAAAAAGGTGCGTCCTTCCAATCCTGGAAGGCTAAACCCGCTCCCTCCGGATGCGAAATTATATTCGTTCCAGCCCATGGCTTTTGCAAGAAGCGTACTCCATCTTCGCGAGCTGCTTGAAGCTCGTAAACCTTCGGTATATGAATCACCAATGAAAAGACAGCTCCTACCGTAAAGGGCTCCTCTCGTTTCTGATCCCACATCTCTGATCAATGTCGCTAGGCCAATATCTTGTAGATTGCCAGATGTGGCTGTGAAGGATGCTGTCTCATCTTGCCATTTCTTAGTATCCGTAGCAGTTGTCGTGTCAATATCAGTTACCTGGGAATGAAGATTATCGATATTATCATCGATGCTCTCTGCCATTGTCCGGAACTGGTTACTCGTATTTTTTGCGATGTTCGTTCTGGCAGGGTACGTGATGTGGTGTTGCGGGGTCTTCAACATGGTGTCTCCTTTTATCGTTGTTATTGTTGGAAGTAGGTGATTTGTGAGAACTCACTTCAGGCGATGGGTAGGGCTCTCCTATGCAAGTTGATGGGTTCCAGGTTCTGCGAGTGGCGATCGTATATGCTTTGTTCAGTGTTTTAGAGCGGTATCGAGCATGGGCTAGTGGACTCTTCAACGGCCTGGCGGGAGAAAGATGCGTAACCTCGCAAGTCTTGATGCCAGTGGTCTGGGTGCCAAACCTGATCTTGCCGAAGGGCTGGGCGCAGCCTCTGCCGCTCTGCTTGAAAGACTTCGGGGCGTCCCAAGTGTTGATAATGTTGCCGAACGGAGTCGGCAGCCCATCGGGCATGTCGTCTGGGCTTCCTCGCCCGGAGTCATCACCCTGCCTACAATCTTCACGCGTTGCCATAGACCCGTTCCGCTCATGGCACCAGTGATAGCCGTTCTGAAACGACTTAGCAAGGATACCGGGTTCAGCTAGATCCAGATGGTTCACAAGGGCGCAGGCAGGGTCAGCAAGTTTGAGGCGTCCAGATGGTGGCGGACTCGTCCAGCTCTTCATCGGTGGCGTGGAGTGCTATCCCGTTCTGTAAGCAGAATACGAAGGCCTAGCCGGCGGCCATGTAGTCGCCAACTGTCATTTGTGCGAACCGGATGGCAGGGTCACTCACCCGATCCGTCGTAGCTTCCAGCCGGCGTGCAGGTCGGTGTTCGGTCCTCGGTCATCCAGCACAGGGAGCATGACAGCAGATGCAGAAGTGGCGCATCTTGTCGGGAGTCCGGCACGGTGAGCAGTTGGTTGGCGGTAATGCCATCAATCCCGCGGATGTTGGCTACGGTGTCCTTGCCTCAAGGTGGCAGGGCCGGATGTGGCCGTCATCCTCGCAGTGGGTGGCGAAGTCCGGCAGGTCGATTCAGCATTCGTTGCCGTAAATCCTTATCACCTCAGCCTCTATGAGTAGGGTGATAGTCTACCGGCGGCCCATCAGTTGACCCTCTTGCGCCGGTCGGCAACCCTCTGGTCCAGCGTCCATAACTCATAACGGATCATACGGGACGGTTCAAGTCGGATGCATGCAGGCTCGGTTCGGCTAGCCCGTGTTCGCTTCATAGTCGATACCGATACACCGAGATAGATCGCCGCCTGCTTGGTGCTGGGCTTAGCTCTAGGGTTCATGATTGCCTTCCTAGAGCATCAGCTGCTGGCTAAAAGTCGATGACGGCTGATTGATTGTTTTGACTTGAATCTCGGCAACTCGGTCATTGATCCACCGGCGGAACTGCCGACCGTCTAGGCACCAATTTTCGCCACGTCTGTAGATCATAAGATCTTCAGCCTGCAATCCCCGGAATTCAATGAACAGTATTCAGCCCCAAAGGGCGACAGCATTCCCCGGCCGTTAATTCAGTGGAATCGCAGCGGCTCGCTGCCTTGTCAATTCTGTCAGCCAGTACCATTAGTGAGTGGACTTTATTAACCGGTTGTGAATATGGGCTCAATGCTTCGCCGATAGTTACTTTCGTTGCCATCAGCCCACCACTAGGTACTCGTAGGAGCGGCACCAGCGGGCCAGCATTCATAGTGTGGTCTCGACGTCATAGGCTTTCTGGCCGCGGACTTTCAAAGTGTGCCGGGACATGTGATTGTCCTGTATCAGCTTCTGGAGCTCGTTGTCGGACATACCAGATCGACGGATGATGGCCTGTCTGGTGAGATACTTGACGCCCTGCTGCTTGAGTGAGTCCAGATAGGGCAACAGGCTCCTGGTCTGCTGCCTGAGCGTTTCTTCGAAGGTGAGTTTTCAGATTCCAATGGTTCGGCTCCTTCCCTAGGTTGTGTTTGTGAGGACTCTTGGGCGGTGAGGTTAGAGAAGTCAAGACCTAGTCAGGCTCAGTAGCGATAGTTTCGGCTGGGTCTGACTGTGTAGGGCTTGGCAATGGCTTTCGGTATGGAGTCGGCCGTCGATTGCAAGAGCGTCCGAAGACGCCGGGAATGGTCCCGATGAGCAGACCACATGCATGGTAGAGCTGCCAGATTCCGCCTTAATCTGCGTTACCCACCGGTCTGGAGTAGAACTTCGTCTCGAAAATAGCGTGACTGCCACACGCCTGGCGTACCGGATGCTCAATCCCGGCTAAGCGCCTAGGGCTCCGCCACGCGGCCCATCAATGGCGTTCGGTTGTGCATCGCTCACAGCCGAACTCGGCTACTGAGGCACCCAGTGCCTCGGCCAGCCGCCATGGACCAGCCTGTTATTCTTTGCAATAGCGTCGCTGGACTGAGCATTGAACGCTTTCAACTGGTCCATCGTCAGGACCATCACCTGGCGAATATCGCCGATAAAAATCTCCACAGAACACATCAGGGTAATCCCGGTACATCGTTACATTCGTCTTCGTAGGCCTGGCTTATCGCCTTTCTCTCTCAGGCTTCAAAGCAATGACGATGGGAGTACACAGCGATCGCAGAAGTTTCTCCATGATTGTCAGGAGACGGCAATTCGTACCTGTCTTGTTCTCTATTTTGATATAGGAGCAACTAATGAGTTTATAACTAGTCTTCATGCCCGGCCTCCTGAAATTGAGACCTTCCTTCGCCGTACACTATGAGATGCATAAACAAATATCCGTCGTAGACGACGGAGGAAGGAAGGGTGCACATGTTGAAATTTGTAGGGGGCACTACTGAAATCGAAAATGTTAGTTATGAACTCACTTGCACGGAGGAAGAAATAAACCGCATACTTGGTGACGCAATTAGGAGTGCCACACAAAAAAGAGTTTATCGAGCAGGTACCGCTCCTGTCGTAAGAAATAGTAGCTATACGAATGGCATCATCCGCCTCCCGGTCGTTTATAAGGACGAAGATAAAGATATTGTCTTCGTAAATTTGAACCAGTTGTTGTGGTGGAAAATCGAGAAATCGTGAAGATGAGTAATCAATCCTCATCTTCGACTTCCGATCTAATCTGAACTTCACAGTCAAGTTGGGCAACAATGTCCTTCTTGGCTGTTTTCAGTTCCTTGGATGATTTGTTGTTACCAACAAATACCCGGACCTTGCCGGCGGCGTAAGAGAATAACTTGTGCCCGAAAGGTGAGCACTCGACTGTCACTTTTGCCATTATTTGGCCTCCATTGATTCACGACCGAGCAATGCGTCGACGCTGACATGAAATAGATCAGAAAGTTCTAGAACATCGACTAGGGTGAAACGAATTCGTCCCCTTCATTTTCTGTGTGATAAGCGAAGGTGTGCATCCCATCTCGTGTGCTAGATCTGTTCGCGACATACCTTGGCTGAGGAGTAGCTTATCTGGTCTTGCTATCAGACCTGTGTAATTACATTCATGTTCTTTAGCTACGCTAAAACTATAGAGCCTTTTTGCTTACTGGCAAACTATGAATGTCCGTTAGATTGAAGTTCATTTTTAATTATTGCTACAAAAGCTGTGGAGCAGAAAACAGCAAAAACATCGCTGGAGAGCATCATAAGCATCAACATGAAAGTCGCTCTCGCTGTACGCAACAAGAGCCAGGCAGACCTTGCTCGCGGCTTAGGAGTCTCTAGTGGTGTTATTTCTCAAAAATGCGTGGAAGGAGTACCTGGATAATTCCAGATATTGAAAAGGCCGGTGAATTCCTAAGGATTCAAGCGGCCAAGTTCCTCAAACCCAACGGACTTTTGGTAGCGGGGTCAGGATTTGAACCTGAGACCTCTGGGTTATGAGCCCAGCGAGCTACCGAACTGCTCCACCCCGCGTCGGCTGTTCAACACAGCAGTTATCTATGTTACGGATTCCAGCGCACTTGTCAAGTCCGTGTGTGGGAAGGCCTGCGCTGGGTCATAATAGAGTCATGCCTATCACCATCCCCACCGGATTGCCGGCCAGATCCATCCTGGATTCGGAGCGCATCTTCGCCCTGGAAAGCCACGAGGCGGAGCGCCAGGAGATGCGTCCGCTCAGGCTGGTCATCCTCAACCTGATGCCTACCAAGGTGGAGACCGAGACCCAGCTGCTGCGCCTGATCTCCAAGTCACCGCTTCAGGTGGAGATCGACTTCATGAAGACTTCCACCCATCAGGCCGTGCACACCAGCATGGATCACCTGGTCAAGTTCTACGAGAATCTGGACTCTTTCAAGGACAACTGTTATGACGGTCTTGTCGTGACGGGCGCCCCGGTGGAGCAGATGGACTTCGAGCAAGTCGACTACTGGGATGAACTGACCCGCATTCTGGATTGGGCCTCTACCCACGTCTTCTCCACTATGTATCTGTGCTGGGGGGCCATGGCCGGGCTCTACTACCGCCACGGCATCGCCAAGCGCGACCTGGATCGCAAGGTCTTTGGGGTCTTTCCCCAGTATCTGCAGGACGAGTACTGCTTCATCACCAATGGCTTCGACGAAATCGCCCTGCAGCCCCACTCCCGCTGGGCCGGGGTGGACCAGGACCAGGTGCGGGCCTGTCCGGATCTACAGGTGCTGACCTGGGGTCCCCAGTCCGGTCCCGGGCTTATCAGCACCCAGGATTTCTCAGAGATTTTCGTGCTGGGTCACTGGGAGTACGACCGTGACACCCTGGCCCACGAGTACCAGCGTGACATGGCCAAGGGCCTGGATCAGGTGCCTTTCCCGGTCAACTACTACCCTCACGACGACCCGACGTTGGAGCCGGTCTTCTCCTGGCGAGCCCACGCCAACCTGCTCTGGCGCAACTGGCTGAACTGGGTCTACGAGACCACCCCCTACGACTTGGACCAGGTGCCGACTCTGCGGGCTGCTGGCCGGCTAGGCACCGACCGATCCATCAGACACGCCCCTGGCTGCCCACGCACCGACGGTTATCGGCCCTTGACGGGTGACGGGTATGGGCTTATTCCGGGTGCTGTCAAGAGTTGATGACGGTCGCATTACATTCGTCATCGACCTGTCCACGTCGCGGTGCGGATTGGACCTGCGGCCACTATTTGTGACACACTGGATGAATCTATGGTTACCGTGGCTCCTGGTGTGGGCTACACTACCCATACGGTGCAGCCATGAGTCGCATACGCGCTATAGTGTTCACTGTGTCGTTCAGGAGGCGATAGATGCTAGAGGCAATGGGAAGTGAAGCTTTCAGTCTGGCCATGGCCAAGCCGAGTGAGCTGCCTTCCATCGATGATTTCCTGCCTCCTGAGATTCTTTTCCAGGGAACGCCTTTTGCCATGAACCGAATCATCCTGATCAGATTCGTGGCCATGGTCATCATTCTTCTGGTGCTGGGGATCACTGCCGCAAGGGCCAAGCTGATTCCATCCCGCTGGCAGGGGGCAATCGAGTGGGTCATCGAGTTCATCCGTGACTCGGTCGTCTATGACACCTTGGGCGAGATTCGTGGCAAGCGCTACGTGCCCATGATCACGACCATCTTCCTGACCATCCTGGTCTTCAACCTCTGTGGCATCGTGCCAGGCATGAACATAGCTGCTACGGCCACTATCACCATGCCTCTGGTCTTCGCCATCTGGACTTTCTGCCAGTACATGGTAACGGGATTCCGGGAGCAGGGTGTCTGGGGCTACTTCAAGTCGGAGCTCTTTCCAGCTGGTGTGCCCTGGCCTCTCTATATTATTCTGACGCCCATCCAGCTTCTGGAGATGGTCATCGTCAAGCCGGCCTCTCTGACCATCCGACTCTTCGCCAACATGATTGCCGGCCATCTGCTGGTGGCGGTTACCCTGGCCTTTACCCAGTTCTACATTGTTGAGGTCAGCAATAAGGCTTTGGCACTGGCTGGCGTCGGCTGGTTCGTTCTGGGCTTCGCCCTGACGGCCTTTGAAATCTTTGTGGCGGCCCTTCAGGCCTACATCTTCGCCATCCTGACCACGGTTTACATCTCCATGAGTTACCCTGAAGAAGGTTGAGCGAAAAGAACAAGCCGCGGTCGGCGTTTTAAGCGGTCGCAGCCCACATATTCGTTGGTTCCGACCAGTAGACGGGGGTCGGGGCCGAACCACAATCCAAGAACCGGCAACGGTGGAGGAAAGGAAAATAAATGGACATCATCACACTTGCTGAGGTCTCCGGCAATCTGAGCATCCTGGGATACGGCATTGCAGCTCTCGGCCCCGCGCTGGGTCTGGGCATCGCCGTCGGCAAGACCGTCGAGAGCATGGCTCGCCAGCCTGAGATCAGCGGACAGCTGCGCACCACCATGTTCATCGGCCTGGCTCTGATCGAGGTGCTGGCCCTGCTGGGCTTCGTGGCGCTCTTCATCGCCTGAGCCGTGTGATTCTTGCATGATCCGGCTTCGATAAAGGAAAGGAGGAGCCAATGTACGCTCTAGCGGTAGGCAAAGGGATCAAGCTGTTTATTCCTCCGATCTACGACATCTTCTGGTCGCTGGTCATCCTGGTCATCCTGGCCGTCTTCTTCTACAAGTTCTTCATGCCTAAGTTCCAGGCCATCTTCGATGAGCGCTCGTCCAAGATCGAGGGCAACATCCAGAAGGCCGCCAAGGCTCGTGAAGAGGCGGATCAGGCCCGTAAGCAGTATCAGGATCAGCTGGGCAAGGCTCGTGTTGAGGCTTCCCAGATCCGTGATGACGCCCGCGCCGAGGCCTCCAGGATCGTGGCGGATGCCAGGACCCGGGCCGAGACCGAGGCCAACCAGATCACCGAGAACGCCCAGCGATCCCTCAAGACCCAGCAGCAGCAGGCGCTGGTCTCGCTCAAGGGCGAGGTGGGCACGCTGGCTACGGCTCTTGCCGGCAAAATCCTGGGCTCGCAGCTTCAGGATGATGCCGTGCAGTCCTCCATGATCGACTCGATCATCGCGGACCAGGGCTCGGACAAGCGGCAGGCAGGATGACTGATTGGCGGACGATGGGAACGTTGATTCCGCGAAAGGGGAGGTGACATGCGAGGAGAGACTTCGCTGAGCTCCGACAAGGAGACCAGGGCCAAGTATGCCCCTTTGCTCAAGAGCAAGGGGAAGGATGCCCTCCGTGTGGCCATGGAGCTCTATACCTTCGTGACCCTGCTCGATGCCAACAGGCCCCTGGAGCGTGCGCTGACCGACCCCTCCCGTCCTGCTGAGGACAAGTGGCGGGTGATCGACACCATCCTGGGTGATAAGGCCGATCCGCTGACCGTGGATATCCTCCATGATCTGACCGATCATCAGTGGAGCCGTGTGGTGCACATCGCCAACGCGGCCGAGGACATGTCAGTGGATGCCACCGCCTATTACGCCGATGCTCTGGGCATCACCAACCAGGTGGCCGGCGAGTTGGCTGAGATCCATTCGGCCCTGCTCGGGATGCCTCTGGTACTCTTCCGGCTCTCGGACGTGTACAGTGATTCCAAAGCCCGGGCCGACCTGCTCAGGGCGCTCCTTGACGGGCAGCATATGCATCCGGTCACCGAGCAGATGGCCCTGAACGCCACCATCGACCTGCGCGGACGGCGCTTCCCAGACACTATCGTTTGGTTGGTGGATCGCTTCTCCGAGCACATGGACCAGGTCATGGTCACCGTCACCACGGCGGTCTCCATGAAGGACGAACAGGTCAGCCGTCTGCAGGAGGTCTACGGGCACAAGCTGGGCAAGCCGGTCCACATCAACTCGGTGGTCGATCCTTCGGTCATAGGTGGCATGAAGGTCCAGTACGGCTCGGTCTCCACCGACGGCACGGTGGCCACCCAGCTGAAGCACCTGAAGCGGCGGATGGCCGTGGCAGGATGAGCAGGGGACCAACAGACTTGAACAAGAACAGAAATAAGGAGTGATCATGGCAGAAATGACCATTGATCCCGCCGTGGTGCGCAAGGCGCTCGACCAGTTCGTCGAGTCCTACAAGCCGACGGACACCCCCACCCAGGAGGTGGGCTACGTCCGTACGGCTGGTGACGGCATTGCGCATGTGGAGGGACTGCCTGGTTGCATGGCCAACGAGCTGCTGACCTTCGAGGACGGCACGCTGGGTCTGGCTTTCAACCTGGACGCCCGAGAGATCGGCGTGGTCATCCTGGGCGACTTCGCAGGTGTCGAAGAGGGCCAGGAAGTCCACAGGACCGGTGAGGTGCTTTCGGTGCCCGTCGGCGACGGCTATCTGGGGCGTACGGTCAACCCCCTGGGCGAGCCCATCGACGGCCTGGGCGAAATCAAGAGCGAGGGCCGCAGAATCCTGGAGGCTCAGGCCCCCGACGTCATGCACCGGCATCCCGTCGATGAGCCCCTGGCCACCGGCATCAAGGCCATCGACGCCATGACACCCATCGGCCGCGGTCAGCGCCAGCTGATCATCGGCGACCGGCAGACCGGCAAGACGGCCATCGCCATCGATACCATCATCAACCAGAAGCGCAACTGGGAGTCCGGAGACCCCAAGAAGCAGGTGCGGTGCATCTACGTGGCCATCGGTCAGAAGGGCACCACCATCGCCTCGGTCCGTTCCTCCCTGGAAGAGGCCGGCGCCATGGAGTACACCACTATCGTGGCCTCCCCGGCTTCCGACTCCGCAGGCTTCAAGTACATCGCCCCCTACACCGGTTCGGCCATCGGCCAGCACTGGATGTATGGCGGCAAGCACGTCCTGATCGTCTTCGACGACCTGAGCAAGCAGGCCGAGGCCTACCGGTCCATCTCCCTGCTGCTGCGTCGTCCGCCGGGGCGTGAGGCTTACCCTGGCGACGTCTTCTACCTGCATTCGCGTCTGCTGGAGCGCTGCGCGAAGCTCTCCGATGACCTGGGCGGCGGATCCATGACCGGTCTGCCCATCATCGAGACCAAGGCCAACGACGTTTCGGCCTACATTCCGACCAACGTGATCTCCATCACCGACGGCCAGATCTTCCTGCAGTCTGATTTGTTCAATTCCAACCAGCGTCCCGCCGTGGACGTGGGCATTTCAGTCTCCCGTGTGGGCGGCGCCGCACAGACCAAGGCCCTGAAGAAGGTCTCCTCGACCCTGAAGATCTCCCTGGCCCAGTACCGCTCCCTGCAGTCCTTCGCCATGTTCGCCTCGGATCTGGATGCGGCCTCCAAGGCCCAGCTGACCCGCGGCGCCAGGCTGACCGAGCTGCTCAAGCAGCCCCAGTTCACGCCTTACTCCATGGAGAAGCAGGTCGTCTCGGTCTGGGTGGGCACCCATGGCAAGCTGGATGATCTGGACCTGGAGGACGTGCTGCCCTTCGAGTCAGGGCTCCTGGACTACCTGGACCACAACACCGACATCCTCAAGACCATCCGCGACACTGAGGACTTCACCGACGACACCGAGAAGGCCCTGGATAAGGCCGTGGACGAGTTCGCCAAGACCTTCGTGACCCACAAGGGCCAGACCCTGGATGGCCACAAGGCCGATCAGGACCAGGAGCAGCCTGTCGCCGTCCAGCAGGAGAAGCTGGTGGCCGACGGCAAGAGCGGCAGCAAGGCCGGGAAGCGGTAGACCATGGCCTCACAACTCGCATTCAAGTCAAGGATCGCCTCCACTTCGGCATTGGAGAAGATCTTCAATGCCCAGGAGATGATAGCCTCCTCGCATATCGCCAAGGCCAGGACCGTGGCCCTGGAAGCGAAGCCTTACTCCGATGCGATCTTCGATGCAGTCCAGGCCCTGGTGGCCCATACGGACGACATCCGCCATCCCATTGTCAGGAAGGACGAGAAGAACCCGCGCGTGGCTGTGCTGGCGCTTACAGCCGACCGCGGCATGGCAGGGGCCTATACCTCCTCGGTCATCCGCGAGACGGAGTCCCTGCTGGCCCGACTGGACCAGCAGGGCCGACAGCCCCAGCTCTTCGTCTACGGTCGTCGCGGTGTCTCTTACTACCGCTACCGCAACCGCAGCATCGTCAAGACCTGGGAGGGCGACAGCGATCGGCCCGGCGTGGATGTGGCCAGGGAGATCTCCCAGGCACTGCTGGAAACCTATATGACTCCAGCGGCCAAGGGGGGCGTCTCCGAGCTCTACATCGTCTACACCGAATTCATCAACATGGTGGTGCAGAAGGTCCGGGTGTTGCGTATGCTGCCTCTGGAGCTGATCAGGCCGGACCAGGAGCAGCCTGAGGAGGCCATCGATGCTCCCGTGCCGGACGACGAACATGGGCGCCAGGGTGACCGCTATGCGGCCCTCTACGACTTTGAGCCCAACTCCCAGGAGGTGCTGGATGCCGTCCTGCCCAAGTACATTCAGTCGCGCATCCATGAATGCCTGCTCACTTCGGCCGCCTCGGAGACAGCCAGCAGGCAGAACGCCATGCACACCGCCACTGATAACGCCAAGGGGCTGATCGACGACCTGACCCGCAGGCTCAATGCCAGCCGCCAGGCGGCCATCACGCAGGAACTTACCGAGATCGTCGGCAGCGCCGATGCGCTCAACAAAGAGGAAGAGTAGGAACGCCAATGGTTGCACAGCAAGAACAGCCGACCACAGCGAGCCGCAAGCCGGATTCGGCCTCCAAGGGGCGCGTCACCCGAGTCCAGGGTTCGGTCATCGATGTGGAGTTCCCGGCAGGTCACCTGCCGGACATCTACAATGCCCTGACCGTGAATCTGAGCCAGTCCTCGAACACCGAGGGCGAGTCGCTGACCACCATCATGCTGGAGGTGGAGCAGCACCTGGGCGATTCCACGGTCCGCACCGTGGCCCTGAAGCCCACCGACGGCCTGGTCCGCGGCGCCACAGTCACCGATACGGGCGGGCCCATCATGGTGCCCGTGGGCGACGTGACCAAGGGACATGTCTTCGACGTGGCCGGCAACATCCTCAACAAGAAGGAGGGTGAGCAGATCAAGGTCACCGAGCGGTGGCCCATCCATCGCAACCCGCCTGCATTCGATCAGCTGGAGTCCAAGACCCAGATGTTCGAAACCGGCATCAAGGTCATCGACCTGCTGACCCCCTACGTGGAGGGTGGCAAGATCGGCCTGTTCGGCGGCGCAGGTGTGGGCAAGACCGTGCTCATCCAGGAGATGATCCAGCGTGTGGCGCAGAACCACGGCGGTGTCTCCGTCTTCGCAGGCGTGGGCGAGCGTACACGTGAGGGCAACGACCTGATCGGCGAGATGGACGAGGCCGGCGTGCTGGAGAAGACCGCACTGGTCTTCGGCCAGATGGACGAGCCCCCGGGGACCCGTCTGCGTGTGCCCCTGACCGCCCTGACCATGTCGGAGTACTTCCGTGACGTGGAGAACCAGGATGTGTTGCTCTTCATCGACAACATCTTCCGATTCACCCAGGCCGGCTCCGAGGTCTCCACCCTGCTGGGCCGTATGCCCTCGGCCGTGGGATACCAGCCCAACCTGGCCGACGAGATGGGTGCCCTGCAGGAGAGAATCACCTCAACCCGTGGCCATTCGATCACCTCCCTGCAGGCCATCTATGTGCCGGCCGATGATTACACCGACCCGGCCCCTGCGACTACCTTCGCCCACTTGGACGCAACCACCGAGCTCAGCCGTGACATCGCCTCCCAGGGCATCTACCCGGCTGTGGATCCGCTGGCATCCACCTCCAGGATTCTGGACCCGCGCTACGTGGGGCAGGCCCACTACGACTGCGCCAACCGGGTCAAGGCCATTCTGCAGAGGAACAAGGAGCTCCAGGACATCATCGCTCTGATCGGCATCGACGAGCTGGGCGAAGAGGACAAGACCACCGTCAACCGCGCCCGCAAGATCGAGCAGTTCCTTGGCCAGAACTTCTACGTGGCTGAAAAGTTCACCGGTCGCAAGGGCTCCTATGTGCCTGCGGACGAGACCATCGAGGCCTTCACCCGCATCTGCGACGGCGCCTATGACGACGTGCCCGAGCAGGCCTTCTCCGGCATCGGCGGCATCGACGACCTGGAGCACAAGTGGCACGATATGCAGAAGGAATACCGGTAGTCATGGCGGACACGGGCAAGGCCTCCATGCAGGTCAACATCGTCTCGGCGGACAGGCCCATCTGGTCGGGTCAGGCGCGGTCGGTCACCGTGCCTGGCACTCAGGGGTCCATGGGCATCATGCCCGACCACGAGCCGGTGCTGGCACTGCTGCAGGAGGGCAACATCCGGGTTCAGGCCACCGATGGCGGTCGTCAGTCCTTCCATGTGGACAGCGGATTCGCCTCCTTCGACAGCAACAAGCTGACTGTGGCCGTGGACCACTACCTGGAGGATGCCGATCAGGGGCAGCAGTCCTGACTCCCTTTCCTCTTCCGCCCGGCTGGTGCACTCGCATCGGCCGGGCCTTTTCTTTCTCGGCCGGAACAGCGACTGATATATTGGCACCTGTGCGAATCATTGTTGCCGACTGCTCCGCCGAATACTCCGGGCGTCTCAATGCCAGCCTGCCGACGGCCAGGCGCGTTCTGCTGATCAAGGCCGACATGAGCTGTCTGATCTTTTCGGAACTGGGCTCCTACAAGCCCCTGAACTGGATGTGCGCCCCCTGCACCATCAGGGAGATCGAACCCGAGGAGACGAGCAGGGACGACGCAGATGCCAAGGCTGATCCCGCGGCCGGGACCGGGCCGGACGAGGTGGTCGAAGCCGCCGCGCCCGATGCACTGATCGCCCAGGAGCAGGATCAGGACCAGTCTCGGCCCGTCCGTAAGGTTCTGCGTGTCTCGGCCGTCAAATCCAGCGATGTGCTCACCATCAGGCTCTACCAGGTCTATGCCGACGACAGTTACGACCTGGGGGTGGATCCGGGATTGGTCAAGGACGGTGTGGAAGCGCATCTGCAGCGCTATCTGGCCGAACAGATCGACCGGATCGGCCCGGGGGCCACCCTGGTGCGCAGGGAGTATCCCACGCCCATCGGTCCGGTGGACATCATGGCCGTGGACGGCCAGGGACGGCATGTGGCCATCGAGATCAAGCGGCATGGGGGTATCGACGGAGTGGAACAGCTGACCCGCTATTGCCGCCTGCTCAACCGCGACCCCCTGCTGGCTCCTGTCCGCGGGATCTTCGCGGCCCAGACCATCACCCCCCAGGCCAGGGTCCTTGCCGAGGACAGGGGATTCGAGTGCCTGATTCTGGACTACGAGGCCATGAAGGGCGCCGACAGCGACGAACTGACCCTCTTCTGAGGCAGTGTTCAGTCTTGCATGGACTTGCACAGGCAATATGTCGGGCAGCTCACATAGATTCTCGGTTGGTTCGAAAAGACCCGAAAAGCTACTAGATATTGGGGTTTATGGCCTGACACGCCACTACAGGTGGTATTGTGCTCACGCCTGGGAGTGTGTAGAGTGCAATCAACAGGTTCCAAGCAGAGGGCTATGGAGCTTGGAAGACACGGCTACATTTACGGGAGAGGCGATTATGTCCATCACGGTCTACACCAAGGCGCACTGTCCCCAGTGTGACGCCACCAAGCGTCAGTTGACCAAGCAGGGGCTGGAGTTCGAGCAGGTGGATTTGACCGAGAATCAGACCTTGATCGACCAGTTCATCGCCCAGGGATTCAAGCAGACCCCCATCGTAGTCACTGACCAGGAGACGTGGAGCGGGTATCGCCCCGATCTGATCAGGAAGGTAGCGCAGAGCGCCAAGGTCTTTGCCTGATCAAAGTACTCGGAGCCCGGTTCACGAATATGTGGACCGGGCTTTTTTCATGGCTTGGTGAGCAGTGGGGCTAATCAAAAACGTGGAATCTACTGCCAGTTTTCGGCAGCCACGATCTGAAGGCGTCGGTCAGCCTTTGCCGACTGAAGCCATCCCATCAGTACTGCCCAGTTGCTGTATGAATTGTCTGGCAACGCGGGCGGTCTCGGCATGATTGCGGATTGTCGTTCAGGTTGCTGTGAGCGCGGATGATAACGCGGTATCCGGTATTCGTATATCCAAAAGCAGAGGAAAGCGGCCCGCCTTCCCTAGGATTGTCGACTATATGCCGCGGTCGACGGGAAGCGGGCGGGAAGCGGTGAAGAGAAGACGATGAACAAGATGCGAGCAAGTAGGGAGGTGAGGGCATGAATTGGACCTTTATGGCGCAGAATCTGCATTTCTTCGTCAATGCGGCCTATGTAACGGTCTTCATCTCCTTCTTCGGCGTGGTGCTTTCCATGCTGATCGGGCTGGTCTGCGCCGGGCTGGAGGTCTTCAGGATTCCCCTGCTCACGCAAGTGGCCAGGGTATACATCGAGCTGTCAAGAAACACCCCGCTCCTGGTTCAGCTCTACTTCCTCTATTTCGGGTTGCCCAAGCTTGGGGTCAACTGGAGCGCCCAGACCTGTGCCATCGTCGGGCTGGCCTTCCTGGGCGGCTCCTACATGGCCGAGGCCATGCGTGGCGGACTGGAAGCGGTGCCTCGGGTTCAGATCGAGTCCGCCCGCGTCCTGGGATTCACGCGAGCCCAGACCCTGTCCAGAATTGTGCTGCCCCAGGCCCTGAGCAGCGCCATACCGGGCGTGGTGGCCAACATCATCTTCCTGATCAAGGAGTCCTCGGTGGTCTCGGCCATCGCTCTGGCCGACGTCATGTATGTCACCAAGGATCTGATGGGCACCTCCTACGACACCTATGAGTCCCTGACCCTGCTCATCGTCACCTATCTGGTAATTCTGCTGCCCATCTCCGTCATTGGAACCGTTCTCGAGCGGAGGTTCGACTATGCAAGGCGTTGAGGTGCTCTTCCAGCCGGGGGTCATCCCCAGGCTCTTCCAGGGGCTCTGGGTGACCGTCTGGATAGCCGGCGTCTCGGTCCTGCTCTCCCTGCCCCTGGGGTTGGTGGTCGGATGGCTGATGACCCTGCGCAACAGCCTGGTTCGCTTCCTGATGAGGATCTACCTGGACTTCATCCGCATCATGCCCCAGCTGGCCCTGCTCTTCATCGCCTTCTACGGGCTGTCCAGGGCTTGGAACCTGAATCTGGACGCCACCGGCGCCTGCCTGCTGGTCTTTGTGCTCTGGGGCGGGGCCGAGCTGGGCGACCTGGTCCGCGGGGCCCTGGAGTCCATTCCCCGCACCCAGGTGGAGTCGGCCTATGTGCTTGGGCTGGGGTCCTGGCAGACCTTCTCCAGGATCATCCTTCCGCAGGCCCTGCGCCGACTGCTGCCGGCCAGTGTCAACCTGGCCACCAGGATCGTCAAGACCACATCCCTGGCTGCTCTGCTGGGCGTCATCGAGGTCATCAAGGTGGGTCAGCAGATCATCGATGCCAACCGTTTCGCCTATCCCCAGGCGACCCTGTGGATCTATGGGGTGATTTTCTTCATGTATTTCTTCATCTGCTGGCCCCTGTCCCTGGTGGCCCGGCATCTGGAAAAGAGGTGGGCCCATGACTGAGGGGCAAACGACGGCGAACCAGCCACAGGACGAACAGGCGGAGCGGGCGGTGCTGACCGTCGAGCATCTGGTCAAGCAGTATCCGCAGGCGCAGAGCCCTGTGCTCAATGACATCTCCTTCCAGGTGCCCAAGGGCAAGGTCTTTGTGGTCCTGGGTCCCTCGGGCTCAGGCAAGTCCACCCTGCTGCGGACCATAGCCGGACTGGAACCCATACAGGGTGGCCGGATTCTTCTGGACGGTCAGGTGGTGGAGACCGGTCATCCCCTGGGCAAGCGCAGCGGAGGTCCTGGCGGCCTGATGTCGGGCAGCCGCAGCTCCGATCTACGCACCAGGATCGGCATGGTCTTCCAGAGCTACGACCTCTTTCCCAACAGGACGGTGCTGGACAACGTGACACTGGCACCTGTCCTGGTTCAGAAGCGCAAGCGGGACCAGGCGCGTCAGGAGGCTCTGGAGCTGCTGGACCGGGTGGGGCTGGCCGACCGCCGGGATGCTTGGCCCAGCCAGCTCTCGGGCGGCCAGCGGCAAAGGGTGGCCATCTGCCGGGCGCTCATCCTCCATCCCGAGATCATGCTCTTCGACGAGGTGACCGCGGCTCTGGATCCTGAAATGGTCCGCGAGGTTCTTCAGGTCATTCTGGAGCTGGCCGACCAGGGGTTGACCATGATGATCGTCACCCACGAGATGGCCTTCGCCAGGGGCATCGCCGACCATATCGTCCTTTTGGATGGAGGCACCCTGGTCGAACAGTCCGACGATCCGGAGGCCTTCTTCACCCACCCGACCACTGACCGGGCGCAACGCTTCCTGTCCACCTTCACCTATGAGCGCAGGCGGAATCAGGACCAGGATCAGGAGTCCCGATGAGGACTCCACATATTCGTCCGGCGGTCTTCGCCGGAACCGTCCCCAGGGGCGGCCATAGGAAAGAGAACAGGAAAAGAGGGATCATGACCGCAAGGGTAATGAACCGATTGATACGGGCGGCGCTGGCCACGGGGGCGACGATCGCGATGATGGCTTCCATGGCGGCCTGCGGCCCTTCGGCGGCCACCCCCAGTGACGCTGGAAGCGGTTCGGGGGGCAGCTCGGGCTCCTCGGCGGCATCCGGGTCTGCACGCACCCCGGAGCAGATCACCAAGTCCGGGAAGCTCAAGGTGGCGGTCTTCACCGACAAGGCCCCCTTCGGCTACGTGGACAAGGATGGCAAGAACCAAGGCTACGACGTGGTCCTGGCCGAGCGCCTGGCCAAGGACCTGGGTGTCAAGCCCGAATACACCTCGGTGGACCCGGCCGCCCGGGTGGACGTGCTGTCCAGTAACAAGGTGGACGTGGTCCTGGCCAACTTCACCGTCACTGATGATCGCGCTCGCAAGGTGGACTTCGCCAAGCCTTATATGAAGGTCTTCCTGGGCGTGGTTTCCCCGGATTCGGCGCCAATCAAGGATGTCAAGGAGCTGAACGGCAAGACTCTGATCATCGCCAAGGGGACCACGGCCGAGCCCTACTTCGAACAGCACTACCCGGAAGTCAAGCTGCAGAAGTACGACCAGTACGCCGATGCCTACAACGCCCTGCTGGACCACCGTGGTGACGCCATGAGCACCGACAACACCGAGGTGCTGGCCTGGGCCAAGGCCAACAAGGGCTTCTCGGTGGGCATCACCAAGCTCGGGGACGAGGCGGTCATCGCCCCGGCCGTGCGCAAGGGGAACAAGCCCTTGCTGGACTACATCAACAAGGAGCTGGTCAAGCTGGGCCAGGAGCAGTTCTTCCATGAGGACTACCGCAAGACCCTGGAGCCGGTCTACGGCAGCGCAGCCAACCCCGATGAGATCGTGGTCGAGGGTGGCAAGGACTGACCCGACCATCTGGTTTATGACAGGGGCCCGAACCCATCCGAATGCGACTGGATGGGTACGGGCCCCTGCTTGTCTGATCCGTCTGAGTTGGTGGATCGGCTGGTCAGTAGGCGGCCAGGATGTCGACCACGAAGATCAGGGTCGAATTGGCCGGGATGCTCTGCTGTTTCTGGCTGCCATAGCCCAGCTCGGGCGGGATGACCAGAAGAACCTGAGAGCCTACGGTCTGTCCAGCCAGACCCTGTTGCCAGCCCTTGACCACCTGGTCCAGGCTGAAGTCGCTGGCCTCACCCCTGTCCCAGGAGGAGTCGAACTGCTTGCCGTCGGAGGCCAGCCAGCCGGTGTAGTTGGCGCTGACGCTCTGATGCTCGCCGACCTTGGCCCCCTCGCCCTTGATCAGGGGCTGGACGACCAATCCTCCCTTTGGTTTGTATCCGTTGAGATCCAGGGAGGGCTTGCCCTTGTCGTCCAGGCTGATCTTGGGCAGGTCGCTGGGCAGGTCGGTCACCTTCTTACCCTGGGCGCGGGTCAGGTTCTTCGATCTGGAGACGAAGGTCAGGGCCATGATATAGGAGTCGGTCGCCTGGCTGCTGCCGGAGCCTGACTCATCGATGCCCACGGCCACGGTGGAGTTGACCTTGAGGCCTTTGAAGGTGTCATAGTAGGCCGGGATGGATTTCCTGCTGATGACGATGGAGCATTCCGGGCTGCTTTTGTCCCAGGTGGAGTTGATCACCTTGCCGGTCTTGGCATCCAGGGCCAGGCTCCTTGTACATACACGGTCCCCGTCGCGGATGACTTCGCCGTTGCCCTCCTGGATGACCTGATGGGTTTGGTTCTCGACCTTGAAGGGCGTCTTGAAGCTGATGTCGGGCTTGCTGCCAGGCTTGCCGCTGGCTGATACTCCCTGCATGGTGTCGCCCGAGTGCCCGCCCCCGTCGGATTCCCCGCCGCAGGCTGACAGTCCGAGGCATAGGGCCAGAGCGGTCATGGCGCCCAGCAGACGCTTGCTGCCTGATTTCCTTGCGATGATGGTCATGGAAGACCAGTTTAGGGCTTATGGGTGATTTCCCGGTGCTGGAAACCATCTCATAGGGTGCCGACGGTAGAATGTGGATGATATGGAGCAAGTACCCGAGGAAAAAGATGAGATGACGCGGCCCGGCAAGCCCTCGCGTCACAGCATGATCATGCGCGGCATCGTCACCCCCATCTTCGGACTGTTGGCTGTAACGGCCATAGTGCTGGGTATCTTCAACGCCACGGTCTGGAAGCCTTCGGCTCATGTGGATGCGCATGCGCGTACGAAGGCGGCCTATGTGGTGACCGATCCAGGTGTGCTTCCCCTGGTGGACAGCAAAGTGACCATGCGAGTGGATGCGGCATCAGCTGGAACTGCCGCGTCCGCAGATCAGGATTCACAGAAGCCTACCATCTGTATGGCCCTGACCACGGCCAAGGATGCAGCTGGCTGGACAGCCGGGCATGATGTGGCCCGGGTGCGCGGCCTGGGTGATTGGCAGACCCTGTCCGTCGGCAGGGACACCAGCCCTGGCAAGGCCGTCAAAAGTGATCAGGGCGTGGCCTTTCAGGATTCGGATATGTGGCAACAGGTCACCTGCTCCGACAGCAGCGTGTCAATGTCCCTGAAGACCGACGATCCGCAGGCCGTCCTGCTGGTGGCGGTTCCCCAAGGCGCTCATTCCTTGGGGCTGGAGATGCTTTGGCAGCGTGACAAACTGCCCAACTTCGCCATGCCCTTCTACTTTGCCGGCGGGCTTCTGGCCCTGCTGGCTGTTCTTTCGGCTACGGTCTTCGCCATGGATCCGGTCAAGCGCCGTAAGCAGACCGAGCCTGAACAGGAGGCTGAAGAGACTCCCGAAGTCAGCGTGGCCCAGGCTTTGGGCAACGCCATTCTGCCTGGTCTCGGGAATCGGCGTAGCCCGGCTTCCGGCCGACGCCTACGTCACGCCCGCGGCCAGGCGCGGCAGGGGGATCCAGGACCCCCGCCCAGGCCGCCTGTGGTGATTGATCCACGCAATCGGAACCTGGTCGCTGACCAACAAGAGGGTGACGACCGGAGAGCCGATGATATGTCGTCCACCAGGGTCATCAGCAGCAAGGAGATGGCCTCCTACCTAGCCAGGCTTGCCCACGAGGGGGAGGAGGGGCGCCAATGAGTATGAACAAATCGATGAACAAGGTGGCGGTTGCAGCTGCGCTGGCCTTGTCCTTGGCTCTTTTGCCAGGTCTGTCCGCCTGTGAGGGGCAGGTTCCCCAGGCCCGCCGGACAGAGCCTCAAAGCACTGCAACCACTGCTCCCGCGCCCAACCTGACCCCTGCCCAGGAAGCTCGTATCCGCAAGAGCATCGGGGCTGTTCTGGACCAGGCCAACGAGGCCAAGGACCCTGCCGGGCTGGACCAGCGGGTCAGCGGTCCCCAGCTGGAGATCCGCACCAGCGAACTGACCATAGCCCGGGCCACCGGGCAGCTGGATCCCAAGACGACCATCCCTACCACCATCGCCCAGACGGTCATCCCCGGCGATCCAGGCTGGCCTCGCTCGGTCTTCTCGATTACCACTACCACGCAGGATCAGCAGTCCAAGCGCCTCCTGGTTCTGGACCAGGAGTCCGCCCATGAGAACTACAAGCTTTGGGGCGTGGCCCGACTCTTCCAAGGAGCCCAGTTGCCCAAGTTCCCGGTGGCCACCATCGGCGCCAGGATGGGGCAGGGCGACGACCAGGGGCTCAAGGCTACGCCGGTGGAGGCCGTGCGCCGCTATGCCGACCTCCTGCAGAACCCCCAGGGCAGCAAGTATGCCAAGGAGTTCGCCCAGGACGACTTCCGCAACTCCCTGGGCACGCTGACTCAGGTGGTCCAGCAGGGGATCGAAGCCAACAAGGGCAGTCAGTCCCAGACCTTCACCCCGGCGCAGGGGCAGCTGCGCGTCATGCACTCCTCCGATGGGGGCGACCTGGTCGTGGCCCGAATCGATTCGGTCTGGACCAGGCAGGCGGGGGAGGGCCGTGAATCCTCGCCGGCCTCGGATGCCGAGACGGCCCTCTTTGGGCAGGGCAAGCCCACCAGCACCATGAAGGTCACCTATGTCAATGTAATCGCTCTTTACGTGCCTTCGGCGGACTCGCATGAGCCCATCAGGGCCGTGGGCGCCGAGCGTGAGCCCATCAAGGTGGAAGCGGTCTGAGGGGCGGGATTGCGCTGGGTGAACGCCCGGGCCTTGGACTAGATTGGCTTTCAGGAGTTTGCAATCGAGGGCGGGCCGAAGCTGCAGTCGGCGACCGCGGGGTTAAGGAGGACTGACATGGCGAACAAGAACGGGCAGGGGCAGCCGGGCGTCTCGTTGGCAGGAGCGGTCGACCTGGGCGCGCTCAAGCACCAGGTCGATGCCGAGCCAGGCCAACAGGGAGGGGCGCCCGCGGCCGGCGGCTACGTGATCGATACCACCGAGGCCAGTTTCCAGGCCATGGTCCAGACCTCGACCACCTTCCCCATTCTGATCCTGCTCTGGGTGCCCACCGACGACCGTCTCTTCCCCCTGGCCACCCGTCTGGCCCAGGCCGTCAACGCCCAGGAGGGGCGCATTCAGCTCTCCCGCATCGACATCGCTTCCAATCCGCAGATCGCCCAGACCTTCCAGGTGCAGGGCGCCCCGGCCCTCTTTGCCCTGCTGGCCGGCAGGCCCATGCCCATCCTGCAGGGGCTGCCCACAGACGAGGAGATGAACCAGATCACCGATCAGCTCATTCCCCAGGTGGTTCAGATGGCACAGAAGGCCGGCATCACCGGCAGTGCCCCCTACCAGGAGACCAACGACCAAGGGCAGGATGAGCAGGCCGGCCAGTCAGCGGCTGATGCCATCCCCCCTGCCCATCAAGAGGCCCACCGGCTGGCCCAGGAGGGCGACTATGCAGCTGCAGCCGAGGCCTATGGCAAGCTGGTCCAGGCCGACTCGACCGACGATCTGGCCAAGCGTGAACAGGCCAAGTGCCTGCTGATGGCCAGGTCGGCCAAGGCTGATGTCCGCAAGGTCCGTCAGGCTGCTGCCGATGCCCCTGACGACCTGCAGGCCCAGCTGGATGTGGCCGATGTGGACATGATCGGTGGCCAGATTCAGGATGCCTTTGATCGCCTGCTGGACTTTCTGGCCGGGCACCGGGATCAGACAGATCCCATCCGTCGCCGTCTGCTGGAGTACTTCGTCATTCCCGAACCGACCGATCCCCGGCTGGCCAAGGCCCGTCGCCGTCTGTCCACGCTGATGTACTGAACCGCTCTTGGGTCAGGATTCGCGGTTCCCGTCGAAGTTGGTCAGGAAGCGCGGTCCGCTGGCCTTCAGCTCCCGGTCGAAGCCGGTCGCCCAGTCACCGAAGGGACGGTCGGCCAGCCCGTCGTTGGAGAACCGCGGATCGTCGGTGATTTCCGTGGTGCAGAAGTCGGGGATGGTCAGGTCGGTCACCGGACCGGTCCGTTCCACCTCGGCCACCACCAGGGGGGTGTTGCCGTCCCCGAAGACATCCAGGTTCCACCAGTCCTCGTCCAGCCAGACTCCATATCGGTTCTTGACGATGGGAACGCCGCCGCGCAGAACCAGCTCCAGGGCGATTCCCGGGTCTATGGCCCGTTCGGCCTCGTAGCGGGTGCCGCCGACAGAGGGGCCCTTGGCCGTCATTGAGGCGGCCTCGAAGTGGTCGCCTTCCTCAAGCAAGGTGTGGAGGGCATCGGTCCGGGCAGTCATGGGCACCACCGGGTCCACCTGTCCCTGAAGGCGAACACGCAGGGCGAAGTTGTCCTCATGTACGTAGTAGCTCTGCACAATAAGGGTCGGCCGACTCTCCCCGAGCAGCTCCCGGGGGAGGTCCCGGCAGAAGAATCTGCGCTCGAACTCGAAATCGTCCTCGTCCTCATTCATGGCCATGTCTCCCATGGTACGGTAGGCCTGTCGCGTCCACCATTTGCCGTCCACAGCCCATCAGACTTGTCCAGGTATGTGAAGGCCGCTTGTGATGGCCGGGTGAAGGAACTACAGTGGAGACTATCCCGAGAGAAGATCATCCGGGAATGTTGGCGGCTTCGCGCCACCGCATGAGGATGCAATGGCGCAACCGGGGCGGTGGCACGAAGCCTTGCCATCACGATACCTACGAAACGCCCGGAATTTTGCGGCAACACGCCGAGAGTGGCTGGAGCCGGACCGACACGTCAGGACGCGCATGGGTGCGAAAATGTGCAAAGTGTCCTAGTATGGTCTCTGTTGTCCACTGGAAAGTGGCTGTCGGGTTCGTAGCTCAGCGGATAGAGCGTCTGTCTCCGGAACAGAAGGTCGAGGGTTCGAATCCCTTCGAGCCCACCAAGATGAAATCCCTAGGGCCAGGAAGAGCGCAGGGTTTTCGCTATGTGACTCCGGTCTGTCATCGTGCCCGGGATTATGATTACGGCACTGACTGGATGAAGTAAGCGCACCCCCCCCCCCTCCCATGCGTCACGATATGTGTGGTGAATCACTAAGCTTTTGAGGAACATGGCCCTTGGCCCGCTCGTGTCTTCGTTCTCAGGTGCCATAGTGAAAGGGTAAGACCGAACGTCGGGGAGGACCGACGCTTCCGCGTTGTGGCGGAGCCTCCTTTCCCCGGTGAAGCAAAGGAGTTCACATGGCCAATCGAATCAATGCAGGGGATGCTGTCCTTCACGTCCTGGAGCAGTGGGGGGTGCCGCGCATCTATGGCCTGCCCGGCGGTTCCTTCGACTCCATGATGAACGCCATCCACAACGAGCGCGAGCGCATCGACTTCATCCAGGTCCGTCATGAGGAGGCCGGAGCCCTGGCTGCCGCCGGCGAGGCCAAGCTGACTGGCCGGATTGGTGTCTGCTTCGGCTCGTCGGGCCCAGGGGCTGTCCACCTGCTCAACGGCCTCTATGATGCCCGCGAGGACGGCGTGCCGGTGCTGGCCCTGGTGGGCGAGGTGCCCCAGGCCTTTATGAACATGGACTTCTTCCAGGCCATGGACGAGGTGCCTATCTTTACCGATGTGGCCGTATTCGCCCGGGCCGCCACCAACGCCCAGGGGCTGCCGACCCTGGTGGACGAGGCCATCCGCCGCGCCTATGCCAGCAACGGGGTCTCCGTGGTCATCATTCCCAAGGATCTGGCCTGGGCCGAGATCGACGACCGCCCGGTGGCTTCTGCGCCTAACTTCCGTAAGCCTGAGCCTCTGAAGCCCGCGGCCGACCAGGTCAGCAAGGCGGTGGAGATCATTCAGTCCGCCAAGGCGCCGTTGCTCTACTTCGGCCAGGGCGCTGCCGGGGCCCGCGATGAGCTGGTCGCCATGTCCGAGCGTTTCAAGATGCCCATGGTCTCCACCTTCCCGGCCAAGGGGATTGTGGAGGACACCTATCCTGCCTACCTGCAGTCGGCCGGCCGTGTGGCCACCAAGACCGCCACGGAGGCCATCTACACCTCGGATCTGACGGTCTGGGTGGGTTCGGACAACCCCTTCGGGTCCATGTTCGTCACTCCCAACACCAAGGTCATCCAGATCGACCTGAACCCGGTCAAACTGGGCAAGCGCTTCCAGGCCAACGTGGTCCTGGCCATCCAGGCCGACGCCCGCGAGGCCCTCAAGGCAATAACCGCCGCCGGCCAGGACCAGGAGGAGTCAGTTTTCTATAGGGCCTGCCTGCGCAGCAAGGAGAACTGGGACCAGTGGCTGGCCTCCTTCAACGAAGACACCCGTACACCCCTGCGGCCCGAGCCCGTCTACCACGTCATCGATCAGCAGCTTGAGGACAATGACATCGTCATCCCCGACGTGGGCAATGTGGACATCGATTTCCTGCGTCTGCTGCATCTGAAGCCCACCAACCGCTGGACCGTCTCCGGCAAGCACGCCACCATGGGCTATGCCGTGCCGGCCGCCCTGGCTGCCAAGCTGGAGCATCCTGAATCGACCGTCTACTCCCTGAGCGGCGACGGCGGATTCGCCATGCTCGGCGAGGAGGTGCTGGCCCAGCTCAAGTATCATGCACCGGTCATCAACGTGGTCTTTTCCAACCGGTCCCTGGGCTACATCGAGGCCGAGCAGCGCGACGACAGCCATCAGCCTCTGAGCGGAGTGGATCTGCCCGACACCGACTGGGCCAAGGTCGGCGAGGGCATGGGCGCATTGGGCTTCACCGTGCGCACGGTGGCCGATGCCCGCCACGCCTTCTCCGAGGCCCGCAAGGCCGACAGGTCTTCGGTCATCGATGTCAAGCTGACGGGAGCCAGCCCTCTGGACACCCGCTACATGCGGTTCCCGGAGACCTGCTCGGATCCGGACCAGGTCGAGAAATTCGTCAAGACCTACGAGGCCGGCGATCTGCGCTCCCTGGCCTACTGGATGGGCCAGGAGGCTCGCAAGGGCTGAGACTGGTGCTGCTTCTACCGGGCGGGCGCTCCTATAGTGGACGGTGTCCGCCCGGGGCTTCGGCCCGGCATGGGTGCGGCGGACCTGAAGAAAGGACGGACTCATGGAAGATGGACCGGAAGAGATCGGCACGCCATATGCGCCCCAGGCCTTGGGGGCTTACAGCCAGGCTGTCAAGGCCGGGGGCTTTGTCTTTGTCTCCGGACAGCTGGGCATCGACCCGGGAACAGGCGAGCTGGTGGAGGGTACTGCGGCTGACCAGGCCACCCAGGCGCTGAAGAACGTCAAGAACATCCTGGATGCAGCCGGCACCGGCATGGAGAGGGTGGTCAAGGCCACCATCCTTATGCGGCGGGTGGAGGATTTCACCCAGGTGGACCAGGCCTACTCCCAGGTTTTCATCGGCTCGGTGCGGCCGGCCCGCGTGGCTTTCGGTGGCGCTGACATCCCCAAGGGGGCCCTGGTCGAGATCGAGGTGGTGGCTCTGGCCTGAGACGGGCCGGCTGCTGGTCCCCGCCATCGCTAGACTTGAGGGCATGAGTCCTGAAGCACTTGCCCGTATCATCTCTTCGACAGCCGTCAAGTTGGCCCAGTCAGGCCGCCTGGGAGGCCTGGAGCCCGACATGGTTCCTGACGCCGACCATCTGGCGGTCATGCGCCCCAAGGACCGCTCCCACGGGGACTGGTCCACCAACATAGCCATGCAGCTGGCCAAGAAGGCCGGCATGAGGCCTGTCGAACTGGGACAGGCCCTGGCTGAGGCCCTGCGAGAGGCCGACGGGATCGCCCAGGTGGACGTGGCAGGTCCCGGCTTCATCAACATAACCCTGGACTCGGCCTCGGCGGCCGCTGTGGTCGATGCGGTCCTGGAGGCGGGTTCCACCTATGGGAGCAATGACCACCTGAGCGGGCGAACGCTCAATCTGGAATTCGTCTCCGCCAACCCCACGGGTCCCATCCACATCGGCGGCACACGGTGGGCGGCTGTGGGCGACTCCATGGCCCGCGTCCTGGAGGCCAACGGCGCCAAGGTGGTCAGGGAGTATTACTTCAACGACCACGGCACGCAGATCGACCGCTTCTCGCGTTCTTTGGTGGCGGCGGCCCACGGCGAACCTGTGCCTGCTGACGGCTACAAGGGTTCCTACATTGATGAGATTGCCTCTCGGGTGGTCAAGGAAGCGGCCGACGAAGGGCAGGACATCCTGGCCATGCCCAGGGTGCGCGACCAGGACGGCGCCGAGGGTGACAGCCCCCAGCGTGAGGCCTTCCGCACCCGGGCCGTGCCCATGATGTTCGCCGAGATCCAGCAGTCCATGCGTGACTTCCGGGTCAACTTCGATGTCTGGTTCCATGAGAACAGCCTGTATGAGTCCGGTCAGGTGGACCGGGCCATCGACGAGCTGCGGGCCAAGGGCGACATCTTCGAGAAGGACGGGGCTACCTGGTTCCGCTCCACCACCTACGGCGACGACAAGGACCGGGTGATCATCAAGTCCGACGGTAACGCAGCATACGTGGCGGCAGACATCGCCTACTACCTGAACAAGCGGCGCAGGGCCAAGGATCCCTGCGACGAGGCCATTTACATGCTGGGTGCCGACCATCATGGCTACATCGGCCGGATGATGGCCATCTGCGCGGCCTTCGGAGACACCCCCGGCGTGAACATGCAGATCCTGATCGGCCAGATGGTCAACGTCATCAAGGACGGCCAGGCCGTGCGCATGAGCAAGCGGGCAGGCAACGTGGTCACCATCGACGACCTGGTGGATGCCGTGGGTGTGGATGCCGCCCGGTATTCCCTGGCCCGTACCGACTACAACCAGAGCGTGGACATCGACCTGGATCTGCTGGCCTCGCATACCAATGACAACCCCGTCTACTACGTGCAGTACGCACACGCCCGCTCCAAAAACGTGGATCGTAACGCAGCCCAGGCGGGTATCGACCGGTCCGGGGCCGACCTGTCCCTGCTGGACACTGCCGCCGACAACGATGTTCTGGGCGTCCTGGCCCTCTATCCCAATGTGGTTCAGACCGCCGGCGACCAGAAGGCCCCTCACCGGGTGGCCCACTACCTGGAGCAGCTGGCTGGGGTCTATCACCGCTGGTACAACCTGGAGCGCGTGGTGCCCATGGAGCCCACTGGCCGGGCGGATTTGGACCAGGACGAGGACAGGAATCCACAGCCGGCCCGTGCGGCGGCGCGTCTACGGCTCAATGACGCTGTGCAGCAGGTCATCGCCAACGGTCTGGGTCTGTTGGGCGTCCAGGCCCCGGACCGTATGTAAGCCTGAAGGTCACCGGGAGGTCGTCGATGGAAACAGGGATGTGCGGGCTGGGGCCCGACGGGTTCTGGCCAGAGTCTTTGCAGCGGGACCACCAGGGCATGCTGACCATGCACGGGTGCTCCATGGAGGACCTGGCCAAGCGTTACGGCACCCCCATGTATCTGATGGATACCGCGATGATGGCGGAACGGGCCTCGGCCTTCCGTCAGGCGGCCCTGCGGGATCTGGGTGGTGCGACCACCAGGGTCAGCTACGCCGGCAAGGCCTTCCTCAGCAAGGAGACCCTGCGGATCATGCTGCGCCAGGGGCTGGATATCGACACCTGCTCCCTGGGCGAGATGCTGATTGCCCAGGCCGCCGGCGCCCCTGGCCGCCGCCTGGTCCTGCACGGCAACAACAAGTCCGACCAGGAGATCGACCTGGCTGTGAAGGAGGGCTACAGGGCCATCGTCATCGATGCGCCTGACGAGCCTGCCCGAATCGCTGCTGCCGCAAGGGCGCAGGGACGTCGCGCCAAGGTCATGCTCCGGGTGACCGTGGGGGTGCACGCAGGCGGCCACGAGTACATCTCCACTGCCCACGAGGATCAGAAGTTCGGCATCCCCCTGCTGCCCCAGGGCACCGATGTGGGCCTGCTGGACCTTGGGCCTGGGCCTGGTTTCTCCCAACAGGCTGGGGCAGCGACTTCGGTGGCCACCAAGAACAACGGTTCCTCGACTCCTGTCGATTCCGTGCTCTCACCCTCCTCTTCGGCCCTGTATTCGGCTGCCAACGGGCCCGCTGAACCGGCCGATCCCGCACGGATCAAAGCCATGTCCGCCCTGGCCAACGGACCGGCCATCGCCCTGCTCAAGGAGATTCGCTCCCACGAGAAGGAACTGGAGCTGGTGGGCATCCATACCCATATCGGCTCCCAGATCCATGACTCTTCGGCCTTCATCGAGGCCGCCCGGCGCATGATGCTGCTGCGGCACACCTTCTGGGCCACCGACGGTTACCTGATGCCCGAAGTGGATCTGGGCGGCGGTTTCTCCGTGCCCTATACCCCGGATGAGGACCGGATGGACCTGGACCAGACCCTGACCAGTCTGGGGGCTGACATGGTCGCCATCAACCGTCGCCTGGGCATGCCCATGCCGGTCATTGCCTTCGAGCCCGGCCGCTGGATCGTGGCTCCCTGCGGCATGAGCCTGTACCGGGTGGGCACCGTCAAGCCCGTCCCCCTGTCTGACGGAAGCGTGCGCACCTACGTTTCGGTCGACGGCGGCATGAGCGACAACATCCGTCCGGCCCTCTACGGGGCCGAATACACCGCCGTCCTGGCCAACCGACGTGACAGCGGGGACCGGATCCAGGCCCGTGTGGTGGGCAAGCACTGTGAATCGGGGGACATCCTGGTGCAGGATGTGGCTCTGCCTGCGGACATCCGCCGGGGTGACCTGCTCCTGGTGCCGGTGACCGGCGCCTACGGGCGGACCATGGCCAGCAACTACAACCAGGCTCTGATCCCTCCTGTGGTGGGCCTGGACCAGTCCGGTGCCCATCTGATGCTGCGGCGGCAGACCATGGATGACCTGCTGGCCTTGGACCAGGGATGAGTCCCGTTCCGGATGGAAACGGCCGCCGGGGTGGATACGGGTGTCGGATTGGCTTTCTAAGATGGAGCAACACACGGTGACCGGCCCCGTTGGGGCGGATGGAGGATCCATATGCCCACGAATACGCAGCAGCAGGAGGCCGTCAGGCCTATCCGCATAGCACTTCTAGGGGCAGGGACCGTGGGTTCCCAGACCGCTCGCCTCCTGGTGGAACAGAGCCAGGATCTGGCCAGCCGAGTGGGTCGTCCCCTGCAGCTGGTGGGCATCGCCGTCCTCCACCCCGACAAGGTCAAGGCTGATTGGATCGATCCGTCCCTGCTGACCACAGACTCAGCCGGTCTGGTCACCCGGGCGGACATCGTCATCGAACTGATCGGCGGCATCGAGCCGGCCCGCACCCTGCTGCTCAAGGCCATTGAGTCCGGAGCCAGCGTGGTCACCGCCAACAAGGCCCTGCTGGCCCAGCACGGTCCCGAGCTCTACCGGGCTGCCGAAGAGCGGGGCGTCGATATCTACTTCGAGGCGGCCGTGGGCGGGGCCATCCCCATCGTACGGCCCCTGCGCGAATCCCTGGTGGGTGACGGCATCACCAGCCTGGTGGGCATTGTCAACGGAACCACCAACTACATTCTGGATGAGATGACCACCAAGGGTCTTCAATTCGACCAGGCCCTGCGCGACGCCCAGGCCAAGGGTTTCGCCGAGGCGGACCCCACTGCCGATGTGGACGGGCTGGATGCAGCCGCCAAGGCCGCCATCATGGCCACGCTGGCCTTCCATACCGATGTGCGCCTGGATGATGTCCCCGTGGAGGGCATCCGCGCCATCACCGCTGACGATATTGCGGCAGCACAGACCGAACACCGGGTCATCAAGCTTCTGGCCGTGGCCGAACGTGGCGAACAGGGCATCTCCGCCCGGGTCTACCCGGCGCTGATTCCCGACAGCCACCCTCTGGCCTCGGTCCATGGCAGCTTCAATGCCGTTTTTGTCACCGCCAGGGCCGCCGACGACCTCATGTTCTACGGCCGGGGTGCCGGGGGAGCGCCCACAGCATCAGCCGTTGTGGGGGACGTGGTCACCGAGGCCCGCCACATCGTCCAGCATGGCATGGGTCCGGGGATCCCCATGTACGCCAACATCCCCATGGCTCCGCTGGATGCATCCCGGGCCGCCTTTGCCGTCCGTTTCCTCATTCACGACAAGCCTGGCGTGCTGGCGGCCATCGCCCAGGTCTTTTCCGAGGCGGGCATCTCCATCAACGGAGTCAACCAGGACATCAAGCCCACCCTGCATGACCCGGGCTACAGCGGCGAGATCCAGCAGCTGCGCGTGGTCACCCACCTGTGCGACGAGGTGACCCTGCGGCGGGTGGTCGAGCGGATTTCCACCTTCGATTCGGTCACCGGGCAGGCATCCATCCTGCGTGTCTTCGATCGGCAGGCCCAATGATGACCGCTGCTGCAGAGGGTCCATCCACTGTGCGGGTGCGTGTGCCGGCCACCAGCGCCAACCTGGGATCAGGTTTTGACGCGGTCGGCCTTGCGCTGGACTACCATGACGAGATCGTCTTCACCTGTTCCGTGGACCCGGGCGACACCACCGCCTATGTCGTTATCAAGGGTGAGGGCGAGCGGACCCTGCCCCGAGACGAGACACATCTGGTCGTCTCCGCCTTCCGGCGGGCCTGCCAGGTCTTCGGGCTGCCAAGGTTCGGCTTCATCATGCGCGCCGTCAACCGCATCCCCCAGGCCAGGGGGTTGGGATCCAGCGCCGAGGCCATCGTGGCCGGGATCGCGGCGGCTGCGGCCTTCGCCCACGCCGGTCCCCTGCGTCGTGATGCCGTCTTCGCACTGGCCGCCCAGATCGAGGGGCATCCCGACAACGTGGCGCCTGCCGTCTACGGGGGTCTGACCGTCTCCTACGATCTGGCCACCGGCGAGGGTGTGGGTTCCCTGCCCATAGCCGGGGGTGCGCCCTTGGAGGGCGGCTACCACACCCTGCGCTACAAGGTGGACCCGGCCATCAAAGCCACCATCTTCGTCCCTGGCGCCCATCTGTCCACGCAGAAGGCCCGGCAGGCCCTGCCCAACCGGGTGCCTTACGCGGATGCCGTCCACAATCTGTCGCGGGTGGCCCTGATCCCCGGCGCTCTGAACCCCGGGTCCCTGGATGACCTGACGACAGAGGCAGCCGAGCAGCCTGCCAGGACCAACGCCCTGCTCTTCGTAGCCACCCAGGACCGGCTCCATCAGCCATACCGGGCCGGGCTCATGCCCTCCTCAACCAAGCTCCTGCAGCTCCTTCGCCGTCAGGGCTATGCGGCGGCAGTCTCCGGAGCCGGGCCCTGCATTATCGTCCTGCACTACGGGGATGCTGAAAACGAGCTGCGGATCCTTGCCAAGGACTATCTGGATTCCGGCCGCTGGCGGATCCTGTCCTTGGACGTGGATGGCAAGGGGGTCCAGGTGGAACGGGACCAGGAAGGCAATCGTGAACACTGAAGACAGGCATATTCCGCTCATCCTGGCATCATCCTCCCCCTCAAGGCGTCGGCTTCTGGTCCAGGCGGGCATCGACCCCATCATCCGACCCTCAAAGGTGGATGAGCCGGCCGTCCTGGCGGAACGGGCCCGTGAACTGGGCTGTCACCTGGACGACCTGGATGTGCGCGAACGGGTCAGCGTCCTGGCTGAGGCCAAGGCTTCGGCTGTCCAAACGACCATGGATGCCGTCAAGGATGCCGAAAGGCGCTCGCGGGGCGACCTGGTCACTTTTAGGCCTCTGAGCCAGGACGATTCGGATGTATCCTCCAGGGATCCCATGAGCCAGGTCATCGGGACCTGGGGCGGGATGCTCGGAGCCGGGCGTGGGCCCCTCCTGCTGGGGTGCGACTCGCTGTTCAGTGTGGACGGCGCCGTCATGGGCAAGCCCCATAAGCCGGAGCGTGCTCTGGAGCGGCTGATGGCCATGCGCGGCCGAACAGGCACCCTGGTCACCGGCCACTGTCTGATTGATCTGGCCACCGGCCGACGGGTCCGGGCGGTCAGCAGCGCCCAAGTGACCTTCGGAGACTATGACCGGGCCTCCATGCAGGCCTATGTGGCCACCGGCGAACCCCTGGAGGTGGCCGGCTCCTTCACCCTGGAGGGATTGGGCAGCGCTTTCATCCAGGGCATCAAGGGCGATCCCAGCGGAGTGATGGGATTGAGCATGCCCACCCTGCGCGCCCTGGCCCAGGAGCTGGGCGTCTCCTGGCCTGACCTGTGGGCCCAGCGGGTCCTACCAGAGCGGCGGCAGCCGGGCGGATCGACGCATGGCTCTGAAGGGCTGGTCGCCCCTGCGGAGAACGTCCACCAGCCTGGCGACGGGTGGGTGGAGTGTGCCTGTGGCAGGCGGCACTGGGGGCTCAACGGGGCTGCCGGCGTCTTGCTGGCCAGGCGTGATGCCCGCACGGGCGCACCCGTCAGCGTGCTTCTGCAGCACCGGGCCCGCTGGAGCGCCGAGGGCGGCACCTGGGGCGTGCCGGGCGGCGCCATCTCCGACGGGGAGAATCCCCTGGAGGGCGGCCTACGCGAGAGCTATGAGGAGGCCAACATCCGCCCGGAGGACATTCAGGTGGTGGGTTCCTACCTGGAGGACCACGGTCCCTGGGGTTACACGACCATCCTGGCCTTCGAGCGTCCCGGCCACCAGGTCGATCCCCGCATGAATGACGACGAGAGCATTGCCCTGGAATGGGTGGACCTGGACAAGGTCGTGGACCTGCCCCTGCTCAAGGCCTTCGGACAGGATTGGCCGCACTTCCGGCAACGCTTGGAGGCCCTGGCGGCCGAAGGCTGAGCAGGAGGCCTTGCTCAGGCGTATCAGCTCAGGAGCAGGGCGACCAGGGCGATGATCACGGGCGAGCTGATCGTGCTCAGCAGGATGCCATCCCTGGCGAAGGTGGTTCCCACCTCGTAGCGGGCCGCATAATTGTAGACGTTCTGGCCGGTGGGCAGGGCCGCCAGAACCACGCACCCGTACAGCTCAGCCCCGCTGAAGCCCATCATGAACCGGGCCAGCAGGTAGGCGATCATGGGCATGACCAGATTCTTCAGGATCACCGCGCACAGGGTGGCACGACGGTCGGTGCCCTGGCCCATGGGTCGCGAACCCCGCAGGGACATGCCGAAGGCCATGAGGATCATGGGCACGGCCGACTGCCCGATCATGTCGATGGGCTTGTAGACGAAGTCGGGGATGACGAAATGACCGACCTGGGCGCTGATGGCCGATATCACTATGCCGTCTATGGAGCCGATGAGGATGGGCTGCTTCAGAGGCTGTTTGAGGATGGTTTTGACCGAGAGCTTGCCGGAGGTGGTCGCGTCCAGAACGGTCAATCCGATGGGGGTGAACAGGGCCTGTTGCATGACCAGGATGGGTGCCACCAGTGTGGGATTGCCCAGAATATAGGTGGCTACAGGCAGCCCGATGTTGTTGGAGTTCAAATAGAGGGAGTCCAGAGCGCCGATGGTGGCTTCGGCGGCCGGCAGGTGGAAGCTGGTCGCGTTCAAGGCCACGAAGAGCAGACCCACGGCCGCCGCCGACAGGAAGGCCACGATGATGCTGGGGTGGAAGATGACCGACAGCTTCTGTTTGGAGAGGATGGCGAACATCAGGCAGGGCGTTGACACAAAGAAGGAGTATTTGTTGAGCACCAGCTGGGCCGTGGGACCGCCTACATGGAAGCGGGCGGCCACATAGCCCACGGCGATGACCACGCCGATGATGAAGAACCCTTCCATGGCACTGAGCAGTCCAGGCACTCCGGCATCCTCCTCGTCTCGCATGGTGGACGGCGGCCTCCCAGGCGGAGGGCCACCGCTTCCGTCGTCCCTATTGTGCCACCCGGAGCCCATACTTGCGGCTGCAGGTCCATCCGCGCTCCTTCGGCCCGCTAGCATGGCACTATGGCCAAGAACACACAGACGGATATTGATCTTCTCGCCGGCGCCCGGGGGGCAGAACCAGCCCAGGCCCTGGCAAGCATACTGGAGGCCATGACCGCCCTGAACTCGGTCAGTGGTCAGGAAACCGCCCTGGCCGATGCCGTCCAGAGGGCCCTGTCCTCATGCTCTGGCCTCTTGGTCCGTCGGCTGGGCGACACGGTCGTGGCCTCCACCCAGCTGGGCCGTCCCCACCGCATCGTCCTTGCCGGGCATCTGGACACCGTGCCCGTGGATGGGAACTTGCCCCCGCGCTGGCTGGAGCCCGGCGATCCGCATATCCGCACCGATCCGGCCGCCGCCCACCCCGGATCCCGGGTGCTCTACGGCCGGGGTACCGCCGACATGAAGGCCTCGGATGCCGTCTTCCTCCATCTGGCGCTCACCCTGCAGGAGCCGGTCTATGACCTGACCTTCGTCTTCTACGACCATGAGGAGGTCCAGGCCGACCTGAACGGGCTGGGTCGGGTGGTGGCCGCCCACCCCGACTGGGTGCAGGGGGATTTCGCCATCATCGGCGAGCCCACCGACTGCGCCATCGAGGCCGGCTGTAACGGAACCATGCGATTCGACCTGATCACCCACGGTACGGCGGCCCACTCCGCCCGTTCCTGGATGGGCAGCAATGCCATCCACGCGGCCGCGCCCATTCTGGACCGGCTGGAGCAGTATCGTCCGGCCACGGTTCGGGTGGACGGCCTGGACTACCGGGAGGGGCTCAACGCCACCATGATCGAAGGCGGTCTGGGCACCAACGTCATTCCCGACCGCTGCCGGGTGCATGTCAACTACCGGTTCGCTCCCGACAAGAGCCTGGCCCAGGCCAAGGAGCTGATGATGGGCCAGGGGACAGGCGCCGAGCTGGGCAATGGCGAGCATATGGCCCGCGGCGGGGTCTTCCAGGGATTCTCGGTGCGCATGTGCGATGAATCTCCCGCGGCCCGTCCGGGTCTGGATTCGCCATGGGCGCGTTCGCTGGCGGACCTGGTTGCCCGGACCACGGGTCAACAGCCTCGCGCCAAGCTGGGATGGACCGATGTAGCGCGGTTTTCAGCCCTCGGCCTACCAGCCGTCAATCTGGGCGCGGGGAACCCCCTGCTGGCCCACAAGGCCGACGAACAGGTGCCCCTGGATGACCTGGTCAGGCTGGAAGCGATACTGGTCGAGTGGCTCAATGGACCTGATGGCCGCTGAACTGTGCCATACTAGATGACGGTGGTTCTGCCTGACCACTTGCAGCGTAGGCGTTGATCCCCCCGGACGGAGACCCAGTGATCCGTACGGGCGTCGGTGTCCGCCTGCGTCAGGAAGACTTTTTGCCAAGGCGTTTCGAACGGGCGTACGTAGGTGCGCGGTTGCAGTGAGAGTGCAGCGTGAGGACGGATCGGAACCGTGAGAGCGGCGCGAGGCGGCGTGCCGCAAGGAGCATTGTGCCCGAAAAAACGAATAATGAGGATACCCAGGAGAATAGGCCCGCCATCAGTGATGGGCAGGGGCGGCAGGTCGACCAGACCACCGGTTCCGGCACTCGTCGCCGCTCTGGACGGCGTGTGGTCAGGGTGGCCGGTGCCGCTGGTGCCGACGTGCCCGTGAAGGTCGAGGCCGAGAAGCACAAGACCTCCCGCAAGCCCAAGGAGGAGGACGAGTCCAAGCCCTCCGCCACCCGTCGTCGTCGCACCCGCAAGCCCAAGGAGGATCAGGCTGCCGATCAGAGCGTGCAGGAACACTCCAGCCAGGATGCCCAGGAGGATGAGAGCGAGTCCAAGCCGACCAGGACGACCACTCGTCGTCGCACCCGAACCACTGCCCGTCGACGCACCGAAGAGCATGCCCCGGAGGGCGAACCTGATCAGGACCGTCAGGAACGTGCCCTCGAGGCTGTGGAGGCTCTGACCTCGGGCCGCAGCCAGAGAACAGGCCGGAAGGCCGAGGAGCAGGATGAGCGTCCGCGCGCCGCCCGTGCCTCTCGTCCCCGCCCCATGACATCCCTGCTCTTCCAGGAGCCCGTCATACCCGCCTCCCGGCCTGAGCAGGATGAGCGCGAGGAACGGGATGAGGAGGACGAGGATACCGAGCAGTCATCCAAGACCTCCCGCCGGAGCAGATCCAGGAACACTTCGGAGGGCGGCTCGCGCCGTTCCCGCAGGCTCAACGCCGAGGAGCGCAGGGCCGCCGACGAGGTGGAGCGCATCGAGGAGGATCTGGACCACGAGGGCATCACCTTCGTGGTCGACGGGGACCAGGAGCAGGACGAGGACCAGCAGGAGTCCGGCACCCATACCCGTCGCCGCCGCCGTTCCAAGAGCGATGACGAGGACTCCGAGAAGTCCGCTCCCACCCGTCGCCGCCGTCGCGGGCACGAGCAGGAGAAGGACAAGGATGACGAGGACGAGGCTCCGCTGACCCGTCGCCGTCGCCGTCGCAGGGGTTCCAAATCCGCTGAGGGCGAGTCCGAGGAGTCCGGCACCCGCCGTTCGCGCAAGCAGCAATATATCGACGAGATCACCGACGTGGAGGGCTCCACCCGCCTGGAGGCCAAGAAGCAGCGTCGGCGGGACAACCGCCGCGAGCGTTCCCGTCAGTCCCAGCTGGTCGAGCAGGACTTCTTGGCCCGCCGTGAAAACGTCAACCGTCTGATGGTGGTGCGCGAAAAGGAGCACCACACCCAGATCTCGGTCATCGAGGATGACATCCTGGTCGAGCACTATGTCTCCGACATCCAGGAGGTCTCCACTGTCGGCAACATCTACCTGGGCCGGGTCCAGAACGTCCTGCCCAGCATGGAGGCCGCCTTCGTGGACATCGGCCAGGCCCGCAACGGCGTGCTCTACGCCGGCGAGGTCAACTGGGACTCCACCCGTCTGGAGGGCCAGCCCCGGCGGATCGAGCTGGCCTTCAAGTCCGGCGACCCCGTGCTGGTCCAGGTCACCAAGGACCCCATCGGCCACAAGGGCGCCCGCCTGACCTCGCAGGTCACGCTGGCCGGCCGTTTCCTGGTCCTGGTCCCCTCGGGCGGCATGACGGGTGTCAGCCGCAAGCTGCCCGACCATGAGCGTTCCCGCCTCAAGAGCATCGTCTCCAGGGTGGCTCCCAAGGACATGGGCGTCATCATCCGAACCGCGGCAGAAGGGGCCAGCGAGGAGGCCCTGACCAAGGACCTGGAGAACCTGCAGCGTCAGTGGAGCAAGATTGAGGACAAGCGCAAGGAGTTCCTGCACGGCAAGCGCCCCAAGCTTCTGCAGGGTGAGCCGGACGTGGCCATCCGCGTGGTCCGCGACATCTTCAACGACGACTTCGCCAAGCTCGTGGTCCAGGGCCAGGGGGTCTACGAGAGGGTCCGCAACTACCTGGAGACCATGGCGCCCGACCTGGAGGAGAAGCTCGAGCACTGGGATCCTGCCGAGCACCAGGGCAAGGATGTCTTCGACCGCTGGAGCATCGACAGCCAGCTGCGCAAGGGTATGGAGCGCCAGGTCTACCTGCCCTCCGGTGGCTCCCTGGTCATCGACCGCACCGAGGCCATGACCACCATCGATGTGAACACGGGCCGCTTCATCGGCAAGGGCAAGTCCCTGGAGGAGACGGTGACCCGCTGCAACCTGGAGGCCTCCGAGGAGATTGCCCGGCAGCTGCGCCTGCGCGACATCGGCGGCATGATCATGATCGACTATGTGGATATGGTCATGCCGGCCAACCGCGACCTGGTCCTGCGCCGCCTGGTGGAGTGCCTGGCCCGGGACCGCACCAAGCATCAGGTGGCCGAGGTCACCTCCCTGGGGCTGGTGCAGATGACGCGCAAGCGTGTGGGCCAGGGTCTGGTCGAGGCCTTCTCCGAGGAGTGCCCCACCTGCCATGGCCGAGGCTTCATCCTCCACGACAAGCCGACCATCTCCGCCTCCTATGCCGATCCATACGCGGTCAAGGGCGGCGATCCTTTCGTCAAGACCAACAAGCATGGGCATGGCTCCTCTGCCAAGGAGACCCTGTCCACAGGTTCGACTCCTGCCGTCAAGGCCAAGCTGGCCAGGATCGCTGCGGCGGCCCAGGCGGCGTCGGACGAGGACGATGCCCAGGCTGGGACGGCGGATGTCGCCAAGGAGTCATAAACTGAATTTCGTTTTGTCGGCGGGGCAGGCACATTTGACGACGCGGTGTGTTTGCTTCTATACTGGTTAGCTGGTGTCTGGACGGGTTCGTCAATTGCATGGCAGGACTCGGATGCCGGGCGCATACAGCTTTGGACAACAGGCAAGGTAGGGCTATGTACGCGATTGTGAAGGCCGGAGGCCATCAGGAGAAGGTCGAGGTCGGTGACCAGATCACGGTCAACCGTCTGGCTGCCAGGAAGGGCGAGTCGGTCGAATTTCCGGTCGCGCTGGTCGTCGATGGATCCAAGGTGACCATGGCCGCCAAGGATCTGGCCAAGATCTCCGTCAAGGGCGAGGTCGTGGACGATGAGGCCAAGGGCCCCAAGATCAACATCCAGAAGTTCAAGAACAAGACCGGCGTGGCGCGCCGCAAGGGCCACCGCCAGAAGCAGACCGTGGTCAAGATCACGGCCATCGCCTGAGGGCCTAGGTCGAGGTAGGAAAGGAACCAGACATGGCACATAAGAAGGGCGCGTCCAGCTCACGCAACGGGCGCGATTCGAATGCACAGTACCTGGGCGTCAAGAAGTTCGGCGGCGAGGCCGTAGTGGCCGGCAACATCATCGTTCGCCAGCGTGGCACCAAGTTCCATCCCGGCCAGAACGTCGGCCTGGGCAAGGACCACACCCTCTTCGCCCTGACGGACGGAACGGTTCGGTTCGCCAACCGGCGTGACCGCAAGGTCGTTGACGTGCTTACCGCCTGATTGCCCCTTATCGGCATCGGCCAAAGGCCATCCCTGTCATAGGGGTGGCCTTTTTGTATATGTTCTGCCTATGTATGGAGATGCCGGGCATTCAGCTCTCAGGGGCCGCATGTCAGGCCGGATTGAGTACCATGGGCCCCTATGAGTGCATTTGTGGATCAGGTCACCGTCCATGTCAAGGGTGGCGACGGCGGCAATGGGGCTTCCTCCATCCGCCGCGAGAAGTACAAGCCTCTGGCCGGACCCGATGGGGGCGATGGCGGCCAGGGCGGCTCGGTCATTCTTCAGGCCGATGCCAACGCCACCAGTCTGCTGGACTACCGCTTCCTGCCGCATCGCCAGGCCGAATCAGGCACCATGGGTCTGGGTGGCGACAAGGACGGCAGCCGTGGCCAGGATCTGATTTTGCCGGTCCCTGTCGGCACTGTGGTCTTCACCGCCAAGGGCGGCCAGGGCGAGCGCAAGCAGCCGGGTGAGCGCCTGGCCGATCTGGCTCATGCAGGGGACCGGTTCGTGGCGGCCCAGGGCGGCGTGGGAGGCCTGGGCAACCGCTCCCTGGCCACCAAGGCCAGACGTGCCCCCGGCTTCGCACTGCTGGGGGACCCCGGGCAGGAACGCGACCTGGTGCTGGAGCTCAAATCCATCGCCGATGTGGCCCTGGTCGGTTTCCCCAGCGCAGGCAAGTCAAGCCTGGTGGCGGCCATGAGCGCGGCCCGGCCCAAGATCGCCGACTACCCATTCACTACCCTGGTACCCAACCTGGGCGTGGTCCAGGCAGGGGAGAGCCGTTTCACCATGGCCGATGTGCCAGGGCTGATTCCGGGGGCGTCCCAGGGCAAGGGCCTTGGGCTGGAGTTTCTGAGGCACATCGAGCGCACCGAGATCATCGCCCACGTCATTGATTGCGCCACCCTGGAGCCTGATCGGGACCCCATGGGCGACTATCGGGCCCTGGAGGAGGAGCTCTCCCGCTATGCCGACCGCCTGGAGCTTCCGCTGGGGGCCATCCCCATGGCTGAGCGGCCCAGGGTGATCATCCTCAACAAGGCCGACCTGCCGGAGGCCCGCGAACTGGCCGAATTCGTAAGGCCTGACTTCGAGGCCCTGGGTCTCAAGGTCTTCATAGTCTCCACAGCCTCGCATCAGGGGCTCAAGGAACTGGGTTACTACCTGGCCGGTCTGGTGGACCGTCTGCGCAGGCAGCTGCAGGAGCAGCAGGAAGCCAGGCAGCAGGAGCGCGTGGTCATCCACCCCCTGGAGCGGCGGCGCAGGAGAGGCGACCGGTCCGGCGATTTCACTCTTGAGCGGCATCAGACCCGGTCCGGACAGACCTGGTTCAGGGTCTGCGGAGCCAAGCCCGAGCGCTGGGTGCGCCAGACCAACTTCGACAACGAGGAGGCCGTGGGCTATCTGGCCGACTGCCTGGCCCGGATGGGTGTGGAGGATGCCCTGCGCAAGGCCGGAGCCAGACCCGGGGACGAGGTCCGCATCGGTCCTGGTGACGATGCGGTGGCCTTCGACTGGGATCCGAGCGTGGCTGCCGGGGCCGAAATGCTGGACGGCACCCCCCAGGTGGCCCGGGGCCGTGACCTGCGTCTGGAGGAGAGCCAGGGGCTCAACCGCCGCCGTACCAACAGCGAACGCCGCCGCCAGTACCACCAGATGATGGACGCCCGGCAGGCGGTGCGTCAGGTCATGGAGCAGGAGCGGCGCCAGGGACACTGGGCCGACCCCTCCGTGGACGACGATCCCCACGACAGGCAGGGTCTGCTGGGGCGCGGGGACTCGGAGTCCGCCGGTTCGGAGGAGGCCGGGCAATGACCGGAGGGGAGGGATCCGACGAGGCAGCGGTCCGCTCCCGGGTGGCCCAGGCCCGCACCATGGTGGTCAAGGTGGGATCCAGTTCCCTGACCGATCCCCACGGGCACCTGGACCTTGGCCGCCTGCGCTCGCTGGTAGGGGCCCTGGCCTCGGCTGCTCTGGATGGCGCTCGCCTGGTCCTGGTCACCTCCGGGGCCATCGCCGCCGGCTTCGGCACCCTGGGGTTTGACCAACGCCCCGGTGACGTGGCCACCCAGCAGGCTACGGCCTCGGTGGGCCAGGGTCTGCTCATGGCCCAGTACGAGACCGCCTTCGCCCGCTATGGCCTGCGTGTTGGCCAGATCCTGATCACCGCCCGTGACACCACCCATGCCGTCCAGTACCGCAACGCCCGGCGCACCCTCTGCCGTCTGCTGGATCTGGGGGTCACCCCCATCGTCAACGAGAACGATGCCCTGGCCAGCAATGAGATTCGATTCGGCGACAACGACCATCTTTCGGCCTTGATTGCCAACATCGTCAGCGCCGATGCCCTGGTCCTGCTCACTGATGTGGATGCCCTCTACACCGAGCCCCCATCCAGGCCAGGGGCGCGCAGAATCGGCTTCGTGCCCGATGTGGCGGCCATCATGGACCAGGTGGATGCCCAGGGTTCCGTCTCCGGACTGGGAACCGGGGGCATGTCCACCAAGCTGGAGGCGGCTCGGATTGCTGCGGCCTCCGGCATGCCCGTGGTCCTGACCCGCGCCGACCTTGCAGGTCCTGCCCTGGCCGGGGATCGGGTGGGCACCCTCTTCGCCCCCATCCGTCCGCGGGGCTCCTCGCACCGGCTCTGGATCAAGTTCGCCTCCCGGCCCCGGGGTGGCTATCTGGTGGATCAGGGGGCTGTCAAAGCCCTGCGCGGCGGAAGGGCCAGTCTGCTGGCAGCTGGTGCCAGATCGGTCCAGGGTGAGTTCTCGGCCGGGGACCCGGTCTGGATCCACGATGAGTCCGGTCACCAGGTGGCCAAGGGCCTGTCCGGCTACGACTCCGAGGAGGCCCAGGACATGCTGGGCCTGAACACCAAGGAGCTCCGCCGCCGACTGGGTGCCCACTATGCCCACCCGCTGGTGCATCGGGACTCTCTGGTCCTGGTCTGAGCACAGCCCTGGGGGTGCTGGGCGGTAGCATGGCAGCATGACTATGGCGCAATGGCAGACCCTGAGCAGACGCATAGATGCGGTGGCCCCCAGTGCCACCCTGGCCGTGGATTCAAAAGCCAAGGCCATGAAGGCCCAGGGCATGAATGTGATCAGCTTCGGTGCCGGCGAACCCAACTTTCCCACGCCTGACCACATCGTGCAGGCGGCGGCCCGCGCCTGTCTGGATCCGCGCAACCACCGCTATACGCCTACGGCTGGTCTGCCCCAATTGAAGCAGGCCATCGCCGACAAGACCTTGCGCGACTCGGGCTACCGGATCGACCCGGATCAGGTGGTGGTCACCAACGGCGGCAAGCAGGCCGTCTACGAGACCTTCCAGATCCTCTTGAACCCCGGCGATGAGGTCATCATTCCCGCACCCTATTGGACCAGCTATCCCCAGATGGTCCTGCTGGCTGGCGGTCGGCCGGTCCCGGTGCTCAGCGGAGCCGACCAGGGCTATATCCCCAGGCTTGAACAGCTGGAGGCGGCCCGGACCGAGCGCACACGTGCCATCATTCTCAACCTGCCTGCCAATCCAACCGGGGCGATTTGGGACGACGACCTGGTGGCTGCCGTGGACCGCTGGGCCATGGAACACCAGATCTGGGTGATCAGCGACGAAATCTATGAGCACCTGACCTACCAGGGGGCGGGTACCCCCTATCCGGGCGCTCTGGTGCCGCAGGTGCGCGATCAGCTGATCGTGGTCAACGGTGTTGCCAAGACCTATGCCATGACCGGCTGGCGGGTGGGCTGGCTGGTTGCACCCCTGCCGGTGGCCCAGGCGGCCGCCAAGCTTCAGGGGCATATGACCTCCAACGTGGCCAACGTCTCCCAGCAGGCGGCTCTGGCTGCCCTGACCGGCGGTCTGGAGGACGTTGAGGCCATGCGGTCGGCCTTCGCACTGCGTCGACGGGCCATCGTGGATGCCTTGAACGCCATGGAGGGGGTGACCTGCCCTGAACCCCTGGGCGCTTTCTACGCCTTTGCCGACGTGACCGGTCTGCTGAATCGGCCAGTGGGTCCGCAGGGCACGGTCTGCGCCACCTCGGGCGAGCTGGCCGAGGTCATCCTGGAGCAGATCCAGGTGGCGGCCGTGCCTGGTGAGGCCTTTGGTGCGCCCGGCTGCCTGCGCTTCTCCTACGCGCTGGCCGACGACGACCTGGCCGAGGGCATGCGGCGACTTGGGGAATGGGTCAGCGTCTGATCCGGCTCCTGGGCAAAATGCTATCGGGGCAACACGGTTGGACTCAATCCACCCTTTAGGCTAAACTAGCGATTTGGCGGTTTTTCCTCCCTGCCGAGTAGGCTGGTGGAAAGTTCCGATAGGGAAGTGGCGCAATTGGTAGCGCAACGGTCTCCAAAACCGTAGGTTGTGGGTTCGAGTCCCGCCTTCCCTGCCAAGGCTTGCAGCAGATGATGCAGAACAAACGAAGGACGGATGACCATGGCACAGAAGGATGGGGCTGAGGAAGCCAAGCCGAACTTCTTCATGCGTATCGGGCTCTTCATCAAGCAGGTCATCGATGAGATCCGCAAGGTCGTGACCCCCACGGGCAAGGAACTGGTGGGCTGGTCCGTGGCCGTCTTCATCTTTGTGCTGCTGCTGATGGTCTTCGTGACCGTGATGGACTTCGGGCTGGGCAAACTGGCCTTCCTGATATTTGGCTGAGCCGTGACAAGGTAGAAGGTGGAGTGATCCATGAGTGATGATCTGACCAGAGAGGGATTGGACCCCGATCAGGCCGCCGAGTCGGTCCCGTCGGCGTCCGACGATGCCCCCACGCAGGAGGATGCCCAGGTCCAGGATCAGTCTCTCGGGTCCCCTTCTGAACAGGCCGGGCAGGACGGCACACCCGCCGAATCCGCCCAGGCCAAGGACACCCAGGACGATTCTTCCGATTCCGACGACCAGGCCGACCAGGAGGATCCCGGTCAGCGTGCCGTGGACGAGTTCTCCAAGAAGCTACGCACCCTTGAGGGCAAGTGGTACGTTCTGCACACATACTCGGGCTACGAGAAGCGCGTCAAGGCCAATGTGGAGTCCCGCGTGGCCTCCTTCGGCCTGGAGGACAAGGTCTTCCAGGTGGAGATTCCCATGGAGGAGGTCGAGAAGCACACCGACAAGGGCAAGAAGGTCGTCACCCGCGTGCGTGTGCCCGGCTATGTGCTGATTCGCATGTGGCCCGACGAGAACGCCCGCCGCATCATCCGCGATACCGAGGGCGTCACCGGGTTCGTCGGCCCCAGCAAGGAGCCGGCTCCGCTGACACGCAAGGAGGTCGTCCAGATGATGGCCCCAATGATTGCCTCCGAGGCCCTGAAGGCCGCTGGGGACAAGCCCGAGGCCGCCAAGAAGCGCACGGTGGAGGTCTCCTACGCCGTCGGCGATCAGGTCACCGTCACCGAAGGACCCTTCGCCACCATGGCCGCCGTGGTCTCCGACGTGGAGCCCACTACACAGAAGCTGACCGTTCTGGTCTCCATCTTCGGCAGGGACACCCCCGTGGAGCTGGGATTCGACCAGGTCGAGAAGATCGTCTGAGCGCCGTCGGCCGGTCCCCGGTCGATGCGATAATCGTTAGGCTTGCGCTCCCCTGTGGAGCGCATTTGGAAAGAACAGGTTGCGGGAGGGGACCGATGGTCTCCGACATCACCGCTTCGTAGAAAGAAGAACCAGCATATGGCTGCAAAGAAGAAAGTCACCGCGCTGATCAAGGTGCAGATAGAGGCCGGCAAGGCCAACCCCGCGCCCCCGCTGGGTCCGGCACTGGGTTCCCACGGCGTGAACATCATGGACTTCTGCAAGCAGTACAACGATGCCACCAAGGACAAGATGGGCCAGGTCATCCCCTGCATCATCACCGTCTACGAGGATCGTTCCTTCACCTTCGTCACCAAGACCCCGCCGGCAGCCGACCTGCTGCGCAAGGCGGCCGGTGTCTCCAAGGGTGCCGGCAACCCGCTGACCACCAAGGTGGGATCCGTCACCAAGGCCCAGGTCCGCGAGATCGCCCAGACCAAGATGGAGGATCTGTCGGCCCGTGACGTCGAGGCCGGAATGAAGATCATCGAAGGCACCGCCCGTTCCATGGGCATCACCGTCACCGACTGAAATTTTCGTTGTGAGCGGTAGGGCATACGCTTGCCCGCACCGCGACTGCTGATAGGAGAAGCAGATGACCAAGCGTTCCAAGAAGTACCGCGAGGCGGCCGAGAAGGTCGATCGCACCAACCTGTACACCCCCGAGGAGGGCATCGCCCTGCTCAAGAGCATGCCCAAGCGCGGGTTTGACGAGACCGTGGAGGCCGTCTACCGCCTGAACGTGGACCCCCGTAAGGCCGACCAGCTGGTCCGCGGCACCGTCAGCCTGCCCAACGGCACCGGCAAGACCGTGCGCGTCCTGGTCTTCGCCCGTGGCCCCCAGGCGACTGCAGCCGCCGAGGCCGGAGCCGACGAGGTGGGCGACGACGAGCTGGTGACCAGGGTCGCCGGCGGCTACCTGGACTTCGATGCTGTGGTGGCCACCCCCGACATGATGGGCAAGGTCGGCCGTCTGGGCCGCGTGCTTGGCCCCCGTGGCCTCATGCCCAACCCCAAGACCGGCACCGTGACCATGGATGTGGCCAAGGCGGTCACCGAAATCAAGGCCGGACGTATCGAGTTCCGTGTGGATAAGAACGGCAACCTGAGCTTCCCCGTGGGCAAGGTCTCCTTCGAGCAGCAGGCTCTGGAGGAGAACTTCCACGCGGTCGATGAGGAGATCAAGCGCCTGAAGCCGGCCACGGTCAAGGGCCGTTACATCACCAAGGCCACCGTCACCACCACCATGGGCCCGGGCGTCCCCCTGGACATCGCGGTGCTCTGAGCCGGTTCGGCTGATACTTCCAGGGCGGGAGACCTTCGGGTCCCCGCTCTTTTTATATCTTGGCCAGGTGCCAGTCAGTCGGCGCCCGGATGCGACCTGCGGATTCTGCCGATGATCAGGGCCGCCTGCAGGACGAAGGATTCTCGGGGGTCCATGGCGTCCCAGCCGGTCACCTCCACGCAACGCCTGAGCCGGTAGCGCACGGTGTTGGGATGGATTCCCAGCTTCTTGGCGGTGACCTCCAGCGAGTTGCCCGAGCGCAGGAAGGTGAGCAGGGTGGTCGGCAGGGGCCCGTCCGGATCCTGTCCGGCCAGGCTCAGATAGACCTCCTGGTAGAGCTGGTCGGCAGCGTCCCTGTCCCCGTTCAGGGCTCGTTCAGGCAGCAGGTCGTCGGCGTGCAGTGGTCTGGGCAGGGCGGCGGTGATGGGGTCGGCCACTGCTGGAGCCGCCGCATGGGTGCTCAGTGCGGCTCGGATGGAGGCTTCCGCACCGGAGATTCCATGGTGGAAAGGTCCCAGGCAGACAGCTGACTCGTCGGCGAAGAAGCGCAGGATGGATGCGCAGAAGTCGGCCGGGGTGCCCGACCGGTTGGGATCGATCAGAACCACCATGAGCCCTTCGTTCTCGCCCACCAGCGCCCTGCCGCCTTCATGAGCCACCGTGGTATGGATGGGCTGGCGGGCGTTCTCCATGCCCTGTCCCTCGTCGTTGCCTTGGGCCTCGCCAACGACGGCGAAGCAGTCGAACTCGGTCGGCCAGCCCAGCTGGGCCAAATCGTCAACGGTCCGTGTATCCGCCGTTTGCTCAATCAAATGCCGGATGATCCTGGACTCCGTTGTGGCCTTGCGTCCGTTTCTTGCCTCGGCCAGGTCGGCGTAGAGACCGGCTGCTGCGGTGGCGGCTTGACGGGCGTAGACCAGCGTGGACCGTTCCCCTTCGGCCTCCATGGTCCGGCCAGCCTCCTCAAGCATGTCCAGAATGACCCGGGTCAGCTCCATGGCCCGGTGCGGGCCCAGGCTCCTGGAGAGTTCGGCTGGCACGGGGGAGGGGACTTCGCCCTCTTCTTTGCCTTGGGAGTCGAGTCGGGTCAGCAGGTCGTCCAGAGCTGTTCGGATGGCCCCCTCCAAGGTTCTGCGCCCGTCGGCGGGCAGGGATCTGGCCCAGGGCAGCGCCTCCTCCAGATGGTCCAGCGTCTTTCGGAGGATCCGCTCCATGGCGGCATCGGAGGCGGCAGGTACCTGGCGAGCTTGCTGCGCCTCGGCAGGGTAGTCGTCCTTCGGTCTGGACCGCTTCGGCTTGCCGATCATGTCGGCCGGTCCATCAGGTTTGCGGCGCGGGCACGGCGGCTCTGCCGGACCATGTCCAGGATCAGGAAGGGCACCACCATGTCCACCGGCAGCATGTGCCGTTCGAAGTTGTTGGCTGGGGCCGTGATCATGACCCCCATGATCAGCAGGAGGGGGAACCAGCGGAGGGCCCCGCGCCAGTGACCGGCTGCCAGGCGGGCGACGATCAGCAGCAGGGCGGCCACCACCCAGAAGTTGGCACGCGCCACCAGGCCCAGCAGGGGGGTGTCAGCCCAGGTTCTGACGAATCCGGTCACCCCGTTGCGCCAGTCGTGGCACCAGGTCGCCAGCCAGGAGCCCGAGTTCTGCACGTAGCCGTTGTTCAGGTAGTAGGACATGGCCACGTAGGCAGGGTCGCCGGGGTCGAAGTAGCCGTAGGACTCGGCCATGAAGGCATCCAGGTAGATCACCGGGTTGCGCAGTCCCACCTGGAGCCAGGCCCGATTCAGCCGGGACAGCTGCTCAGGCGTGACGGTCCTCCAGCGATAGACGATCAGTTTGGGCTGGTTGCCCGAGGACTTGACCCGGTCGGCCTCCCAGGGGGTGTATTGGATGGCGGCATTGTCCAGGTCCATGATGGGCTCGAGGTCGGCCCTCGCCTGGGCCGGAATCCCCTGGGGGTTGCGCTGGGCCACCCGGGCGATCTGCTGCAGCTGGATGCTGCGGCTCTCCACAGGGTCACCCTGGATGACCGTCCCCGTAGCCGTCAGAGCCCCGGTCACCCCCGTGAACAGGACCAGGGGCAGCAGAAGCCCTATCAGGATGGTGGCCCATTGGCGATGGTGGACGATCAGGGCCAGGACCAGCTGGGCCAGGACGATGTAGAGGGCGTACTTGGCGCTGATCAGCATGATCAGGGTGCTCAAGGCGAGGGCGGGCCGCAGTCGGGCCACTTGGCTGGCGTAGAGCGGTGAGTTCTTGTCCACAGACTCCAGCTGGTGCCAGATGCCGAACCACCAGATGAAGGCGAAGGCGAAGAGGGGGGACTTGGTCAGGCTGAAGGTGCTGAAGACCACGAAGGGGGAGAGGAGGAAGAAGAGCATGACCAGGGTGCGGGCCAGTGCCCCGGTATGTTCGGTTCCGCTCCCGCGCAGGAAGCGGTCGGCAGTGACGGCGCAGCAGAAAGCGGCGAAGATCACCTGCAGCCCTGCCAGGAGCACGATGCCCGCATCATAGGATCCGGTCAGATGGTTGGAGGCCATGATGGTCATCCCGTAGAACAAGGTCAGCACCATGTTGTGCTGGTCGGTCAGGAAGGTGGGGTGCCCCGGCCACAGGTAGTGGCCTATGGGGTAGACGTCCATCTGGGTGAAGGCATTGCCGCCGTAGGGAGGCTGATCGCCCTGCAGCTGGGCCAGGAAGTTGGCGCATTCCTGGGCCTGTGCGTACAGGTCGGCCCCGTAGGCGGCCAGCAGGGTGAGAAAGGCCCAGGCCCATCCCAGCAGGAGCAGACGCATGATGGGCCGCCAGCCGCTGGTTTGCCGGGTGATGAAGGCCGCGTAGGCACGCATCCGCGGGCGCTGTGCCAGGGCGGTCAATCGCTGTGGCATCCTGATAGGCTCGCGACCCAGCAGAATCCGGCGGCAGACCAGCACTACAGCCAGACAGAGGGCCAGGGTGCCCAGCATGATCAGCACCTGGGGCAAGCCCACCTGTGTCAGCGAACCCTGCTGACGGTAGATGGGGCCCAGACCGGTGCAGAAGGCAACCCAGAGGCAGGCCAGCAGGGCCAGGACCAGGCCGACGGTCCGGGATGCACGGGAACCAGGCCTCCCGGTCTGCAAGGCGGATGTCTGCACAGGTTGTTGTTCGCCCGCCTCTCTCGCTTGCGCCCTTCCGCTGTCTGCGCTCAAAAGAACCCCTTTCGCGGGTCGTGCCTGGTCTACGGCTTCCCCATTTTATCCAGTGCCCATCCGAGGATGCGCTCAGGGCCATCCAGGGGTCCCCTGTGAAAAGATACAAAAACCGGCCGCCGCTTTTGTGGGTGGCTCGCTACCAGGGCTGACCCCTTGTGCCGTATAGTGGAACGCGTGCCTCATCAGAATATCAAGTGGCAGCCATCGGCATCGCTGGACAGTGGCGTAATCTCCTCGATCGTGGTGCTCGACACCGTCGATTCGACCAATACGCTCGTGGCTCATGCTCTGGAAGCCTCGACGTATTCGGATGCGCGCGACCGGGTCGAGCGGCTGTTTGGGGGCGGTGAATCGACGACGAGCACGGGGACCGTGAAGGGACTGGCCTCTGGCACAAGGGGAAAAGCCGAAGATAGGCCTCGAAAAAATGCCCTCCAGGGTGTTTCTACGACTACACGATACGAGGGAAGAGTCGCAAGTAAAGGTATTCGGCGATGGCCGGGCGCCGGGGGGAGCACCATGCCGCTGAGCGTAGCGGTTGCGGATGCGCAGTCCCGGTGCCGCGGTCGTCTTGCCCGAACCTGGGTCAATCAGCCTCGACGTTCCCTGCTGGCCACTTGGGCCCTGCCGCTGCCCACCAGCCTGCTGACCGGACCCTTTGGCGGATGGATGCCCATGGTGGCGGGACTGGCCGCTCTGGAAGGCCTCCAGGACGTGCTTGAGCACCACGGCTGCCCGCTGGCCGACGGCGGCGACCCTGAACGGGTCCTGACCCTCAAGTGGCCCAATGATCTGTTCTGCCGCGGGGCCAAGCTGGGGGGCATCCTCTGCGAACTGGTCCGGGTGGATCAGGACTGGTCGGCCCTGGCGGTCGGCATCGGCATCAACCTCCTTCTGCCCCGGCAGGCGCTGCCCATTGCGCAGTCAACATCCCTGCAGCTGCATTACCAGGGCCTGCCCGACTACCAGACCCTGCGCGACGATCTGGTCGACGCCATCAGCTGGCACCTGAGCGGGGAGATGGCCCCCTTCGGCATTGACGGGGCCTTGGACAGGACCTTGAACGGGCCGCAGGGACTGCGCTCGCGGATTGCCGCACTCAGCTGGACGCTGGGCAGGCGGGTCAGGGTCGTTCCTGTGGCCGGTGAGCCCGTGGAGGGCCGTGCCCTGCAGATCAATCCGGACGCCTCCCTGTGGGTGCGGTTGCCCGACGGCGGCCAGGTTGACGTGTCCACGGCAGACGTGGGCGTCCTGCCCGAAGTGGCCGCTGTGGGGGCCTAAATCCCCACCCTGTTCATACTTTTCGTCAGTCCAAATCACCCTTGAACAACCAGTGAGGAGAGGGGAATGAAAAAACTGCTGATCGCCAACCGCGGCGAGATAGCCCTGCGGGTTGTACGCACCGCCCAGGAGATGGGCATCGCCACCGTGGCCGTCTATGCCGACCAGGATCGGGATGCCCCCTATGCCCAGATGGCGGACGAGGCCTACCTGCTGCCTGGGGACACCAACATGGAGACCTATCTGAACGAGGATCTGATCGTCTCCATCGCCCGCAGGTCCGGCGCTGACGCCCTCCACCCGGGCTATGGCTTCCTGTCCGAGTTCTCCTCCTTCGCGCGCAAGGTGATCGAGGCGGGCATCACCTGGGTGGGGCCGGATCCGGAGGTCCTGGACGAGCTGGGTGACAAGATCACCGCCTGCAAGGTGGCCGAGCGGGCCCGGGTGCCCGTGGTGCCAGGCCTGAGCGAGCCCGTCACCGACATGCGCCCACTGCTGGACTTCGCCGACGAGCACGGCTATCCGGTCATGATGAAGAAGGCTGACGGCGGCGGCGGCCGGGGGATCACCCTGATCAACGACAGCGACGAGCTGCGCACCTTCTACATGAACCATGATGCCCTTCAGGGCGGCGACCTGGGCGACTACTTCATCGAGAAGTTCGTGGACCGGGCCCGGCATGTGGAGACCCAGTCCGGCAGGGACAGCCACGGACAGTTCACCGTCTATTCCACCAGGGACTGCTCGGTACAGCGACGCAACCAGAAGCTGGTTGAGGAGGCGCCGGCCCCCTTCCTCTCCGACGACGTGATCGCCCAGCTGGAGGGGTTCTCCCGCCGCCTGTTCGACACGGTGGGTTACGTGGGCCTGGGCACCTGCGAGTTTCTGGTCACCCCCAGGGACGACGTCTACTTCATGGAGGTCAACCCCCGGCTGCAGGTGGAACATACGGTCAGCGAGCAGGTCTGCGGACTTGACCTGGTCCGCGAGCAGCTGCGGATCGCCGACGGTGGCTCCCTGAACGTGGCGCCTCCGCCCCGAGGCCACAGTTTCGAGCTGCGCATCACCAGCGAGGATCCGGCCACCAACCTGACCCCCAGCTCCGGGACCATCGAGTCGATTCAGTGGCCCTCCGGCCCCGGCATCCGCGTGGATTCGGGTGTCGAGGTGGGCGACACGGTCTCGCCCAGGGACGACTCCATGATGGGCAAGCTGATCGTGACCGCCCAGGACCGTCCGGCGGCCGTGGCCAGGGTCCGTCGGGCCCTGCGTGAGATGAGCATCAGCGGGGTCCCCACCCCGGCCGGCCTCTTCCAGAAGATCTTCACCAACCCCGAGTTCACCGCCGAGGACGGGCACTCCTTCGACGTGTCCACCAAGTGGCTGGAACGGGTCTACCTGAACGTGGAGCCTGCCTCCAACGGGAGCGGCCAGCCCGCCTCGGTCTCCGGCGTTTCGGCCCAGGAACAGGACAGGGACAGCGATCCCATGGAGACCTACAACGTGGAGATAGACGACAAGAGGGTCAGGCTTGCTCTGCCCCAGTCGCTGCTTGGCGGCATGGGCGGCGTCGGCGGCCACGGCGGCATTTCCCGGCCCCGGCAGCCCCTGCGCGGGCGCGGGCTGCGCGATCAGGAGCCCGGCGCCCCCCGGCAGGATGCGGCCCGGTCCGGCGTCATCGTGGCCACCATGCAGGCGGTGGTCACCCGCATCAACGTGGCCCCCGACCAGGAGGTGGACAAGGGCGACCTGTTGGTGGTTCTGGAGTCCATGAAGATGGAGAACTACGTCTATGCCCCGGCCAAGGGCCGCGTGAAGACCATAGAAGTGTCCGTGGCACAAGGGGTGGATCCGGGTCAGACCCTGGTCACCCTGGATCTGGGCGGGGAGGAGCAGGCATGAGCGTCACCGAATCCACCTTGGGCTCCCAGCCGGTGCGCCAGGGCATCCATCGGGCCGCCGCCCTGGCCAAACAGGCCGAGGAGCACGCCCGCGACCGTCAGCATGCCAAGGGCAAGCAGACCGCCCGGGAGCGCCTGGATCTGCTCTTCGACAAGGACACCTTCGAGGAGGTGGGCCGTTTCGCCGGCGGCGACATCGCCGGGGACCGGGCGGGCTCTGCGGTCATCACCGGCTTCGGCCTGGTCTACGGGCGCAAGGTCGGCGTCTACGCCCAGGACTTCTCCGTTCGAGGCGGCACTTTGGGCCGGGCCGAGGGTGAGAAGATCTGCCGGCTCATGGACATGGCCCTGCGGATCAAGGTCCCCATCGTGGCCATGATCGACTCGGGAGGCGCCCGCATCCAGGAGGGTGTGGCCGCCCTGACCCAGTACGGACGCATCTTCCGCAAGACCTGCCAGGCCAGCGGCTTCGTCCCGCAGATCTCCCTGATCCTGGGCCCCTGCGCAGGCGGTGCCGTCTACTGCCCGGCCCTGACCGACCTGATCATCATGACCAAGGAGAACTCGGACATGTTCGTCACCGGTCCCGACGTGGTCAAGGCCGCCACCGGCGAGACCATCAGCATGGACCAGCTGGGCGGCGGCTACGTGCACAACACCCGTTCCGGCGTGGCCCACTACCTGGGCGAGGACGAGGCCGACGCCATCGACTATGCCCGGACCGTGCTGGCCTACCTGCCTGCCAACAGCGGCCAGGAGCCTCCCCGGTACGCCTTCATCTCCGGCCATGCCGAGCGCCAGGCCGCCAAACGACTGGCCACGGTCATCCCCGAGAACGACCGGCAGCCCTACGACGTGCTGGACGTCATCCATGCCATCGTCGACTACGGTGAGCTGGTCCAGGTCCAGGAGCTCTACGCCCGGTCTATCGTGGTGGGCTTCGCCTGCCTGGAGGGCCGTCCGGTGGGGATCGTGGCCAACCAGCCCATGGTGGACGCGGGCAGCCTGGATGTGGAATCCTCCGAGAAGCTGGCCCGTTTCGTCCGCCTCTGCGACGCCTTCAACCTGCCGGTCATCACCCTGGTGGACACCCCTGGCTACAAGCCGGGCTCGGACCAGGAGCACGCCGGCATCATCCGCCGTGGGGCCAAGGTCATCTACGCCTACGCCAACGCCCAGGTGCCCATGGTCACCATTGTGCTGCGCAAGGCCTTCGGCGGCTCCTACATCGTCATGGGCTCCAAGGCCATCGGCGCGGACCTCAACTACGCCTGGCCCTCCTCGCAGATAGCAGTGCTGGGGGCCCAGGGCGCGGTCAACATCATCCACCGGCGCGACCTGCAGGAGGCCAAGGAGGCCGGCCGGGACGTGGATGAGCTGCGCAACCGGCTGGCCCAGGAGTATGAAACCAGCACCGTCAACGCCAATCTCTCCCTGGAGATGGGCGAACTTGACGCCATGATCGACCCGGAGCAGACCAGACCGGTCCTGATCCAGGCCATGGACCTCCTGGCAGACAAGCAGCGCGTCAGGGTCAACGACAAGCACCACGGCAACCAGCCTCTATGAGCTTCCCCTCGTCATTATCAGCAATCCCCAACTCTCTATGAATAGGACATCATGACCAGTACATTCTTCATCAACCGTCTCGCCGAGCAGCCGCACGCGCTCATGTTCGCCGGCCAGTCCAACCCCTGGACCGTGGCCCTGGCCGATCTGCAGGGCGATCCCGACATCGACAAGGCCCTGAGGGAGCGGATGGCGGCGGCCACCGACCTGCTCAGGGCGGTCAAACCCGACCTGCTGGCCACCAACGGCCGTCAGTTGGACCTGTTCGGCTACAAGCCTGACCCGGTCAGACTGGGACCGGCCGCCGACGCGGCGGTCAGCGTGCCCGGCATCGCCCTGGTGCAGCTGGGTGCCCTCATGGACATGGACCAGCTGGGCTACGATGCGGCCCAGGCTCGTCCGGTGGCCCTGCTGGGGCATTCCCAGGGCATCATCGGCGTCCACATGGTCCAAGAGATCCAGGCGGCTGGGTCCCTCAAAGCCGCCCAGGGCGCCATCGACCAGATCCTGGCCACCGCCATGCTGATCGGCGCGGCCGGCACCCGTCAGGCCCGTCGTCTGGGCATCCACCGCCAGGGTGAGGCCACGCCTATGCTCTCGGTGCGCGGTGCCACCCGCCGTCAGGTGGAGGTCCTGATCGATCGGGTGCCCAGCGCTCGCGGCCCTATCAGCGTGGCCGTGACCAACTCGGATCGCAACCTGGTCCTGTCCGGCTATCCGGAGGATCTGGCCGCCTTTGCCATCGAGGCGGGCAAGGAGAGCGAGCATCAGCGCCAACTGCGCGAGGACAAGGTCCGTGGTGGAACCGCTTTCTCACCGGTTCTGGAGTACCTGGATGTGACCCTGCCCTTCCACTCGCCGCTCATGAAGGACGCCGTGGATCTGAGCGTGGATTGGGCCTCCCGCTGCGGTCTGGACACCGAGCGTGCCCGGGTCCTGGCCCAAGAGGTCCTGCTCAACCATGCCGACTGGGCCGGCCGGATCGCCGAGGTCATGGACCAGCAGGATGCCGCCTCCCTCTGGCTGGTGGATCTGGGCCCGGGCGAGACCCTGGGCAAGCTGGTGGACAACCTGGTCCAGGGAACCGGCGTGGGCGTGGTCGAGGCCTCCAACCAGGCCCGGCGTGCACAGCTGTCCACCATGGAGGAGGATCCGGCCAGGACCCAGGACTGGTCCAAGCTTGCCCCCCGTCTGCTTGAGACCCCGGCCGGTCCCCGGGTGGAGACGGCCTTCAGCCGGTTGACCGGCAAGCCCCCGGTCATGCTGGCCGGCATGACCCCGACCACCGTGGAGCCCGAGATCGTGGCTGCGGCCGCCAACGCCGGCTACTGGGCCGAGCTGGCCGGTGGTGGCCAGGTGACCGCCGAAGTCTTCGATCGCCATGTGTCCCAGCTGGAGGACCAGCTGCAGGAGGGCCGCACGGTCGAGTTCAACGCCATGTTCATGGACCGTTACCTGTGGAACCTCCAGTTCGGCAGCCAGCACATCGTGCCCAAGAAGCGCGCCTCCGGCACCCCCATCGACGGAGTGGTCATCTCTGCCGGCATCCCCGAGCTGGACGAGGCCATCACCCTGATCCGTCAACTCAACGAGGAGGGCTTCCCCTACGTGGCCTTCAAGCCCGGCACGGTGGACCAGATCCGCCAGGTCGTAGCCATCGCACGCAAGGTAGCCCCCACCCACATTCTGATGGAGGTCGAGGGTGGGGCCGCCGGCGGCCATCACTCCTGGGAGTCCCTGGACGACCTGCTCTCGACCACCTACGCCGAGGTTCGCGCCTGCCCCAACATCGTTCTGGTGGCCGGCGGCGGCATCGGCACCCCTGAGCGGGCGGCCGACTACATCAGCGGCCAGTGGTCCCGGGCATACCATCTGCCGGACATGCCTGTGGATGGCGTCATGATCGGCACAGCGGCCATGACCGCCAAGGAGGCCCACACCAATCCCGAGATCAAGCGGGCTCTGGTGGCCACCCCCGGCATCGACACCTCCACCCCCGATCCGGACCCCTTCGCCCCCATGGGCGAGAAGTGGGTGCCCAGCGGCAAGTCCGTGGGGGGTGTGGGCTCCGGCCTGAGCCACCTGCACGCCGACATCTACGAGATGGAGAACTCCTCCGCCGAGTGCGGCCGCCTGCTGGTCCGGGTCATGAAGCACCCCGAGGAGCTGGAGACCCGCCGCGGGGAGATCATCGAGGCTCTGAACAAGACCGCCAAGCCCTACTTCGGCGATCTGGAGACCATGACCTACCAGGATTGGGCCCAGCGTTTCGCCGACCTGGCCTACCCCTGGGCCGACGACACCTACATCGACCGCTTCCTGCACCTGCTGCGGCGCATCGAGGCCCGTGTCTGCGAGCGTCAGAGCGGCGAGTTCGACTCCATCTTCGCCTCCAGGCAGGATGTGGCCGAGCCGGAGCAGGCGCTTCGCCGGCTGCATGAGGCCTACCCCCAGGCAGCCGAGCTCAAGGTGGTGCCCACCGATGTGGCCTGGTTCCCCGTCCTGGTACGCGAGTACCCCAAGCCCATGCCCTTCGTGCCGGTCATCGACAACGATCTGCTGCGCTGGTGGGGTCAGGATCAGCTCTGGCAGTCCGAGGACCCCCGCTACGGCGCCGACTCGGTCAGGGCCATCCCCGGACCCATCTCTGTGGCGGGCATCACCACGGTGGACGAGCCGGTGGCCTCCATTCTGGGACGGTTCGAGCAGGCGGCCATAGACCGGGTGCGCGACCTGGACAGCGGTCCTGCCAAGGCCTACAGTCAGCTGGCAGGCGCTGCCGACGCACAGGAGTTCATCCGCCGCAGCCCCAACATCTCCTGGGTGGGCCACCTGATGGCCAATCCTGCCTATGGGACGGCCATGGACGACCCAAACTACACCATCACCGCCACCGGCCGGGATGACCAGGGCGAGCACTACGACCTGGACATCCACCTGGACACCTACTGGGACGACGACCCCGACGGCGGCCTGGACCGGCATGCGGTGCGCGACATCGTCGTACCGCTGACCCTCAAGAGCGACCAGGTCGGCCTCTTCCCGGTGGTCGACCGTAGCCGCCTGCCCAAGGATGTCTACGCCTTGCTGGCCGATACAGCCGGCATCGGCAACATCACCATCACCGGCGACAAGCTGGAGGCCATGCCTGTCATCGAGAAGGACGGCGATGACCCTGACCACCCCTTCGGTCTGGCCCACAGCGGTTACACCCTGGCATCCAACCTGGGCTTCGACCATGAGGCGGCCACCGGAGGCGCCCTGCCCGATGCGCTGATCCCCTCAGGCTTCGCCCCCGACGCCCTGGTGGGTCCGGCCTGGCCGGCCATCTACGCAGCCCTGGGATCCGTCTATGTGAATGGCTTCCCCATCATCGAGGGTCTGCTCAACGCGGTCCATCTGGACCACCTGATCGAGCTGGAGGTCCCCGAGGAACGCCTGCTGAAGCACACCGGCCAGCGGATTGAACTGACCAGCTGGGCCGAGCCCTACCAGGAGTCCGCCTCCGGGCGGGTGGTGACCATCCACGTGGTCCACGCCGCCCAGGACGGGACCGTGCTGGCACGCGAGGTCGAGCGTTTCGCCATCCGTGGCCGTGCCTACAGCGACCAGCTTCCCCAGGAGGCTCCCGAGTACGGCGGCATCCGCGCCGACACGGTGGACACACCCCGCAGGCTGCTGCGCCGCGTCACCGTCACCGCCCCCAAGGACATGACCGCCTTCGCACGCACCTCCGGGGACTTCAATCCCATCCACACCTCCAGGCGGGGTGCTGCGGTCTCGGGTCTGTCTGCGCCGCTGGTGCACGGCATGTGGCTGTCGGCCACCGCCCAGTACGCGGCTCAGGCCACCGACGAGCAGGGCGTCCACTACGAGATCGCCGGATGGACCTACAACATGTATGGCATGGTCCAGCTGGGCGACAAGGTGGAGATCAGCCTGGAGCGTGTGGGCAAGGTCCGCCATGGCGGCCTGGTCCTGGAGGTCACCTGCAGGATCGACGGCCAGCTGGTCTCCCGCGGCACGGCAATCGCCCGCGCCCCACGGACCGCCTACGTCTATCCCGGCCAGGGGATCCAGCAGCAGGGCATGGTCCTGGACGAGCGGGCCAAGTCCCCGGCCGCCCGCGAGACCTGGGAACGGGCCGATGCCCTGACCCGCAGCAAGCTTGGGTTCTCCATCCTGGCCGTGGTGCGTGACAACCCGCACACCCTGACGGCCAAGGGGGTCACCTACCACCATCCGGAGGGTCTGCTCAACCTGACCCAGTTCACCCAGGTGGCCCTGGCCACAGTAGCCTTCGCCCAGACCGCCCGCCTGCGCGAGTCCGGCATGGACATCTGGCCCGCCTACTTCGCCGGCCACTCCCTGGGCGAGTACAACGCCCTGAGCTCCTTCGCCGGGGTCATGTCCCTGGAGACGGTCCTGGAGCTGGTCTTCCACCGCGGGTCCACCATGCACTCCCTGATCGAACGTGACGAGCAGGGACGCAGCAACTACCGGATGGGCGCCCTGCGTCCCAACCAGTTCGGCGTGGGCGACTCCGGCGTCAAGCAGTATGTGGAGTCCGTGTCCAAGGAGTGCGGCGAATTCCTGGAGATCGTCAACTACAACCTGGCCGGCCAGCAATACGCCGTGGCCGGGACCATAGCCGGTCTGGAGTATCTGCGTGCCGATGCCAACCGTCGGGCCAAGGAGGCGGGTGGCAAGCCGGCCTTCATGTACGTGCCCGGCATCGACGTGCCCTTCCACTCCACCCTGCTGCGCAAGGGGGTGCCCGAGTTCCGCGACACCCTGGACGCCCTGCTGCCCGAGCATATCGACTACTCCCGCCTGGAGGGTCGCTACATACCCAACCTGGTTGCACGGCCCTTCCAGATGACCAAGGAGTTCGCGGCCTCCATCCTGGAGGTGGTCCCTTCCGAACGCATCAAGCAGGCTCTGGACGATCCCAAGGTCTGGGACCAGTATGCGGCCGACGACCAGAAGCTGGGCCGTCTGCTGCTGACCGAGCTGCTCTCCTGGCAGTTCGCCTCCCCTGTGCGCTGGATCGAGACCCAGGCACTCATGTTCGATGCCCCCGAGCAGGGCGGCCTTGGCGTGGAGCAGCTGATTGAGGTTGGGTTGGGTCATTCGCCCACCCTGGCCAATCTGGGCACCAAGACCCTGAAGCTGCCCGACTTCCGCGAGCGTCACGTGAGCGTCTACAACCTGGGCCGGGACGAGAGCCGGGTCTATCTGACCGACACCGATCCCATGGCCTCAGTGGAGGAGGAGCCCGCAGCCCCGGTCCAGGAATCCAGCCCTGAACCTGCTCAGGCTGCTGCGCCCGCCCCTGCCCCTGCAGCAGTCGAGGATTCGGCTCCTGCTCCGGCCCCGACCACCGGCGGTCCATCGGGTGCCGATGTGGCCGACCTGCCCTTCAAGGCATCGGACGCCATCGCCGTCCTGCTGGCCTACTCCACCAAGATCCGTCCCGAGCAGATCGGGCAGACCGACACCACAGACACCCTGACCAACGGTGTCTCCTCCAGGCGCAACCAGCTGCTGATGGACATCAGCTCCGAGCTGGGCGTGGCCAGTGTGGACGGCGCAGCCGAGGCCAGCATGACCGACCTGAGCGCCCTGGTGAACAAGGTTGCCCCCAACTATCGGCCCTTCGGCCCGGTGCTCTCCGACATCGTTCGTGAGCGCATCCGCGACCTCTTCGGCCCCTCCGGCCTCAAGCTGCAGCAGGTTGAACAGCGGGTTTCCGATGTCTGGCAGCTGGGTGCGGGCTGGGTCTCGGCCACCGTGGCCAGCCTGGTTCTGGATACCCGCGAGGGTGCCTCCTCGCGTGGCGGCGACCTGGCCCTCCTGCCCACTGAAGCCGTCTCCACTGTGGCAGCCGCCAATGCTCTGATCGACCAGGCCGTTCAGCAGGTGGCCCAGCGTCACGGCGTCACGGTCTCCATGCCCTCTGCAGGTGGTGCTGCCGGCGGTGCCGTGGTCGACTCCGCTGCCCTGGATGCCTTCGCAGCCCAGGTGACCGGCTCTGAGGGTGTGCTGGCCTCCACTGCCCGCTTCCTCCTGGACAAACTGGGGCTTAAGCCTCCGGTCGTCCAGCCTGGCGAGAATGAGGATGCTGCCGTGGTGGCCGCCGTCGATGCCGAGCTGGGCAGCGACTGGCCCGAGCAGGTGGCGCCACGGTTCGAGGCCTCGCGCGCCGTCCTCTTCGACGATCGCTGGGCCAGCGCCCGTGAGGATCTGGCTCACATCTACCACGAGCACGATGATGACCGCAGTCATCTGAGCTTCGTAGGAGCCGGACGCGAGGTGCACGATCAGGCCGTCTGGTACGCCGAACAGGCGCGCAACCGTGGCGAGCAGGATCTGGCCCAGGTCTTCACCGGCATCGCCGACCAGGCCATGACCCCTGCCGACTCGGACCAGACCGCCGCACGATTCGCCAAGGACGTGGCCGTGGTCACCGGAGTGGCTCCCAAGTCCATCGCAGGATCTCTGACTGCAGGCCTCCTGGAGGGCGGGGCGACGGTCATCGCTGTCTGCCATTCCCTGAAGCCGCAGGCCGTCATCTGGGCCCGCGACCTCTACCGCCGCCATGCCGTGGGCGGTGCCCGTCTCTGGATCGTGCCCGCCAACCTGTCCAGCTACCGGGATGTGGATGCCCTGGTCGACTGGGTCGGCAACGAGCAGCGCAAGACCACGGGGGCTACGACCACCGTGCTCAAGCCCGCCTACGAGCCCACCCTGCTGCTGCCCTTCGCAGCCCCCGCCATGCACGGGACCATGGCCGACTCGGGCCGGCTCTTCGAGTCCCAGGCCCGGCTCATGCTCTGGAGCCTGGAACGCCAGATCGCCGGGTTCGCTGGCATCGGGGCGGATACCGACGTCGACCACCGTCTGCATGTGGTTCTGCCTGGCTCGCCCAACCGTGGCATGTTCGGCGGCGACGGAGCCTACGGGGAGGTCAAGGCCGCCCTGGACGCCATCGTCAATCGGTCACGACCCGAGCAGGACTGGTCCGGTCGGGTCACCTTCGCCCACCCGCTGATCGGCTGGGTTCGGGGCACCGGGCTCATGGGCGGTAACGATCCGCTGGTCCAGGTGGTGGAGCGCCACGGCATCCGCACCTACTCCACCGGGCAGATGGCTGATTCCCTGCTGGAGCTCTGCACTGTAGAGGCCCGCCAGCAGGCTCTCCAGACCCCGCTCCAGGCCGACCTGACCGGTGGCCTGGGCTCCAGCCCGCTGGACCTCAAGGCCCTGAAGGCCGAGGCTGCCCAGGACGACGATCCGTCGACACCGACTCCAGCCGGAAAGTCCGGGGATGCATCCGCAGATGCCGACAAGGATCCGGACCGGGTCATCAAGGCCCTGCCCACACCCCGGGTGCCTGCCCAGGCCCCGGTAGATCTGCAGGACTGGCAGGGGGTGACCGCTCGGCCCGAGGATCAGATCGTCATCGTCTCCATCGGTGAGATGGGTCCCTGGGGCTCCGGTCGCACCCGCTTCGAGGCCGAGATGGGCATCCACTCGGATGGTCAGGTCGACCTGAGCGCCGCTGCCGTCCTCGAACTGGCCTGGAACATGGGTCTGGTCGAGTGGCAGGACAGCCCCAAGCCGGGCTGGTACGACACCGACGGCGAGCTGGTCCCCGAGCAGGACATCGCCGAGCGCTACCACGACCAGGTGGTGGCCCGCTCCGGTATCCGTCCCTTCGACGACGGCATGGGCTCCGACTACCGCAAGGGCACCAATGAAGAGGAGGTCGACGTCTTCCTGGATCACGACGTGGCCTTCTCGGTGCCCACCAAGGACATGGCTCAGGAATACGTGGCCCAGGATCCGGACCACACCAGCATCGCCCGCGACGAGCAGTCCGGCGAGTGGACTGTCACCCGCCTGCCCGGCTCCCGCATCCGCGTGCCGCGTCGGGCCACCATGTCCAGGACCGTGGGCGGCCAGTTCCCCCAGGGCTTCGACCCGGTCAAGTGGGGCATTCCCGCTTCCATGGTCGGGGACGTGGATCCGATCGCCCTCTGGAACATCGTGACCACCGTGGACGCCTACCTGTCGGCCGGATTCACCCCGGTGGAGATCCTCCAGGCCGTGCACCCATCCAAGGTGGCCTCCACCCAGGGGACCGGCTTCGGCGGCATGGCCTCCATGCGCAAGCTCTACCTGGACCGCTTCCTGGGCAAGGAGATCCCCACGGACATTCTTCAGGAGGCCCTGCCCAACGTGGTGGCCGCGCACGTCATGCAGTCCTACATCGGCGGATACGGCAACATGGTCCAGCCGGTCTCGGCCTGCGCCACGGCTGCGGTCTCCCTCGAGGAGGGCGCCGACAAGATCGCCCTGGGCAAGGCGGACTTCGTGGTCACGGGTGCCATCGACGACATCGGCGTGGAGTCGGTCATCGGCTTCGGCAACATGAACGCCACCGCCGATTCCGCCGAGATGTACGCCAAGGGTATCCAGCCCCGGTTCTTCTCCAGGGCCAACGACCGTCGGCGCGGCGGCTTCCTGGAGTCCCAGGGCGGCGGGACCATCCTGCTGACCCGAGGCGACATCGCCCTGCGCATGGGTCTGCCCGTGGCTGGTGTGGTCGGGTACATCCACTCCTTCGCGGACGGCGCCCATACCTCCATCCCCGCACCCGGGCTGGGGGCTCTGGCCGCCGGCATGGGCGGCAGGGACTCGGACCTGGTGCGCTCGCTGGCCAAGCTGGGGGTGGATCCCGACGACATCGCCGTGGTCTCCAAGCACGACACCTCCACCAACGCCAATGACCCCAACGAGTCCGAGCTGCACAACACCCTGGCCCACGCCATCGGGCGGACGGACGGCAACCCGCTCTACGTCATCTCCCAGAAGAGCCTGACCGGCCATGCCAAGGGTGGCGCCTGCATCTTCCAGATCAACGGGCTCACCCAGCTCTTCCGGTCCGGGGTCATCCCTGCCAATGCCTCCCTGGACTGCGTGGATCCGGTCCTCAAGCGCGACGACCATCTGGTCTGGCTGGAACAGCCCCTGAAGGTGGGCAGGATCAAGGCCGGGCTGGTCACTTCCCTGGGCTTTGGCCACGTCTCCGGCATCGGGGTCATCGTCAGCCCTGGAGCCTTCGAAGCAGCTGTGCTCCGGACCTCCGGCCAGGAGGCCCTGGACCAGTGGCGTCGCCGGGCCAACGACCGTCTGGCCGCTGGCCAGCGTCGTCTGGAGGAGGGCCGCATGGGTCGGGCCCCGCTCTACGAGCCCATCGACAACCGCCGCTTCCATGAGGACGGCCACGGGTATGTGGGCCATGAGATCGAGAAGGCCATGCTGCTGGATCCCCAGGCCCGACTGGGTGCTGACGGCTACTACGACCTGAGCTGAGAGCATCCTGAGTTGGTCGATTCCCCATCTTCTGCAGTGGGAGATGGGAAATCGGTGAGAGTTCAATCACTGCGCTGATCAGGGAGGTGGGCCAGACGGCTCACCTCCCGTTTTAATCGAGGCTCTCTGTGCCTTATCTTCCTTTTGTTATGGATAGATGCAGCTGCTCCTACTAGGGTGGCTGCTTCCTTCGTGGAAGCATGGATTGAAATAAAAAACCAAGCCCGAACCTGAGAACTTGCCTTATGGCGCTTCCTTCACGGGAGCGTGGATGAAATGTCTCTGGGTACGTCAGACTTGGCTATGACCATCACTTGTTGTGCCTCGTGCCCTAAGCGTAGAGAGTCCCAGATAGGTATACGGGCTAAGACGGGTCATATATGGCATCGGAGTGATTAAGAAGGGCGCGAATTGTGATCTTTCCCTGCTGCCATTGAGATGCTTCAATGCTGCTTGAGGGACGGGTGGCCCTTACAGCCCGATTGTGATTGGACCCCGTTCGTGAAAAGGTATAAAAAGTAAATGGGTGGTCCAGGTTTTACTTGGGATTATTGCTGGGCCACCCGAATGGCCAGACTTGTCTTGGGGCAGTCGTCCGGCCTCTTACTCGTGCGAAGTGTTAGTGTTAGTGGCCGCTGTTACGGAATTCCTGCGGCTGAGGTTCGTTGCCATAATACTCATGGCGAGAAGCTCGATTACCATAGCCACGCCGATATTTTTCCCTTCAGCTGTGGGCAGGACTCCTGCAGGCAGGAAGGTGCTGATTGTTGATGTCGTCGGATTGGGCGATCAAATCGAGCGGTTAGCAGATAGTGGCCTTTACAAGAACCGGAGTGTGCGGGGGGGGGGGGGGGGGGTACTGCCCAGTGAAGTCTGCATAGGTTTGTTACTGGGATAAACCGTGCGATGACCAATTTGCTGCATGTTCCGGCTGGCCCGTGTGCTATGCTCTTTATCGAGCCAACGGCTTTGCGGGCGTAGCTCAATGGTAGAGCCTCAGTCTTCCAAACTGATTACGCGGGTTCGATTCCCGTCGCCCGCTCCACGATTATCGTAAGTATTCCGTCATTCTCGGCGGGTTTTCCAACAACTTGGAGCGGTCAGGATCGGGTCTGACTGAGCGAAATCTTCCCCAGCATTCGGCGCTTTACTGGTTAAATGGGTACACGATAGGATACGCATCGGAGATGCTCAGCTGACTACAACGACAAGGGCTTCCAGATGCTGCATAGGTATAGTAATCGTCCAGGACGGGAGAGGCTACTGGTATTTCCACTGGAACCATCTCTGGGCCCTATGACCAGGTTGGACAGTTGATAAAACGGACCGCCAAGAATGGGAAGCTAATTGAGTTGTTATATCCAGTCAAGTATGCTTGGTGCATTACGAGGTGTGAAGCTTGGCAAGAATGTTGCCGCTTCCTTAAAGATTGAAAGAATTTCGAGAACACTTTAGGAAAGACACTGCTGGTAGCCCTCGGTGTTGATGGTTGTTGGGCATTGTTCAAGGGATTGGTGGGGTGATGATAGTGAGTATTGCAGCATCCGTCGGTCTTGCGCTGTCAATTATTTGCCTGGTCGAGTGCGTGAATCGCCTATTTCCCAAAGGGGTGACCACTGGCCGGGCTGTCTTTGTTGTTCTGCTATGCCTGGCGTTGATAATTCTGGGGTTTGTCTCCTTGCATTTCATGGGTGGCCCCAAGGGTTCCATTCCCATGACTAACTGGATTATCGCTATAGTGCTGCTGTTGATATACGTGGCTGTACGGTCGGCGTTCTCCATTGTAAAGCAGATACATAGCGGCCAGCAGGATACGGATGAAAACCAGCTATAGTTTGCAGCGCCATGCGCACTAATGCCTGCAGCGTGCTTGCCGTTGGAAGCCGTATCTTCTTCGCATGCCTGCACGATGGGTGCAGGGCGTCGTCGCGACATTGCAGGCACGCCTATTGTTTTCTGGTCACTGTTGTTCCCATGATCTTATCGGCGAAGGTCTGCCCTCTGCCATCCCATAAGGGCCAAAGAAAACCAATGAAGAGCGATGCGAAATCAGCAAGATGCGCCATCTCTCGTACGCCCATTCTCAGACCGGATATGGGCAGGTTGGAATCCTGATCGCATACCTGAAGCTTGAGGAGACGATGCGCCCAGGATTGCCCATTGCGCGCGGACCATGCGGGAATAACGCAGGCAACAGCCACAGAAGCGCAATCGATCCAGGATTGAGCAGATCCTCCTGGCGAAGATCTTCCAAATGCAATGGTCCCCACCAACTGCGATAGCAACGACGCAGGCAATACTATGCGAAGCAGGTACGACGCCACTCTGCGCCACCATAAAGCTGACATTATTACCTCCCCTCAAGCACCACCCTCTTGCTTTTATTTTCGGTACGACAAGCGTAGTCCTGCATTGTCTATGATGACGTTCTCTCGGCTGCGCATCGAGAACGAAGGACTCAAGCAACTCCACTCCGAGCTGGAGAAAGTCGCAGTGCTTCCCGAACAAACAAACAGGTGTGAACCACTCTGGCCGAGATTCACGCATAGGCATGAGAACATGGCCGAGTGATTTGAACTCCTGATCAATGTCCAGCCGCTAATGATTCTTTTGCCGCTGTTTTCTGTATCTCCGTTCGCAGGTACGTGGCAAGCTAAGGACAATGCGTACTCATCGCCGCTTGGATGGGATTCCTGTGGCTTCAGGTCCTGCGAAGAGTCTCTGAGTTGCTGCGCTGAATGTTCCTCAATGATATGTGTGCGGTTGGCCCAGCCCGCTGACTTCCGAGTATGTTGCCGACTGCGCTCTATGAGAAGTGGCAGACTCTCACTCTATCTATTCTTATCCATACCTTCCCTTCTTGCTAACCTCTTGTTCCTTGTGGTTTTATTCCTGTCCAGGGTCATTTCTGCACGATTGCAGTGATCGTCGATTAGGACCATGGGTTGTGTGGTCTCCAAGCTCCTGACCGGATGATTTGCTGTAGGGGCAGATGAGAGGCATACTCGGGCCTATGAATGATGCCGGGTTTGGACAAGTGCTGGGGTTGGGACATGACCTGGTCGACCTGAAGGAGTTCGGCCGGCAGCTGGCTATGCCTGGCACGCGCATGACGAGCTTGTTCTCGTCACGGGAGCGGCGGCAGGCCGAGCAGCGGTCCCTGCTCAAGCGTGACGATATAACGGCGCATTTGGCGGTGCGCTGGGCCGGTAAGGAGTCGGTGCTCAAGGCTTGGTCGCAGGCGCTGGAGTCTGAGCCATCGCCCTATGATCTGGATGATTTCCCTTGGAGCGGGGTGGAAATCTTGGACGACGGCCGAGGTCGGCCGAGCGTAAATCTAGAGTCCTCCGTGGAAGCCAGGCTTTACGATTCCTTGCCTCTACCCGGTGGTCAGGTCGATCGAGTGCAGTTGTGCTGGCACATCGCTCTCAGCCATGACGGGCCGGTGGCTTCGGCGGTTGTGCTTTTGTGCAGGCGTGTCTGAAATTAGGCTAAGACATGTGGCGCATGTGGCGTTAATTCCTAGTTGTCGTGTTCGACAACCAAATAGAAGTCCTCGGCATGTGGGGGTGATGCTTTTACTGTGTCGAAGTCGAATTCGACGTTCAAGGCTACAAATGCAGTCAGTTCTATGTATTACATGCGTCGCTCTAAGGGTTGACTGTGGTTCGCGTGTAGACTCTACATACAGCCTCTTCTTGAGGTGTGTTCCCTACTTACGTGGAGATGATTCCGGCGCAGCGTTCGGTTGTGCGTCTGCAAAGGAATTCAGGTGCGGCATGGCCAGAGGCGTGGTTTGGGCCGAAGACGCAAAGGACCGCCCCTCCGAAGCCGAAGAGACGGCCCTTTTGCATGCAACGGGAAGCTCAGCATCCGCTGGTGATGTCAGGTTCCATTATGCACAGATAATGATGGGCCCCGTCGATCTGCTCCTGGGTGTAGTGATCAGGAGCGGGAGCGTAGCTGGAGCCGCTACCTCCCGACGAAGGCGCGGGAGCGGTATAGCCGCCTCCTGATCCGCCTCCCCGACGAGCGGTCTGGCCGCTGCGGGATCCGCCTCGTGCATATCTGGAGCCGTTGGGACGGGCCGAAGTGCTGGCAGAGCCGCCTCGTGTGTGGCCCGAGGAAGGCGCCGGAGCCGCAACGGCCGCCTGCTGGGCCTGCTGATCGGCGGCCTCCTGGTCGGCATTGGCCTTGTCGGTCTTCGAGTCATTGACTGCCTGCATCTGGTTGGCGAGGTCCTGGATGGCCTTGCGCCGCGCGTTGGTGTCTGCCTTGGCGTCGGCCTGCACGGCCTTGGCCTGGTCGAGCACCGTCTTCAGGGCATCGCGCACAGCGTTGTCCGCCACCTGGCCGTCGCTGCCCGAGAGCAGCGAGTCCCCGTCAGCGATTGCCTTGTCCAGGTGCGCCTTGACTGTCCTGGCCTCGTCATGGGCCACCTTCTCCGAGGCCGCTTTGACGCCGCGGTCGGCGGCATCAGCCTTGGCGGCAACTTGGGCGGCCTGCTGTGCCAAGGCTCTCAACGAACTCCACGAGTCGTCCACGCTGCACGAAGGCACTGCGGGGACGGAGGGCTTGGCGGCCTTGTCCACGGCGGCCACGACCTTGACGTCGGACACGTCGCCCTGGGGTATGGCCCGGGCCCGCCGCTGCGCCGCAGCCCGGTCCGCCTTGTAGGCCTTCACATTCCGAGCCGCTGAAGCCGCTTGCGACCGGCAGTCGGCCAGGGATTCCGCCTTGACGTGCGAAGACCAAGCCCAAACCCCTAGCAACAGGCCCGCGGCGACCACCAGGACGGCCACGAGGCCGACGATGAAATGCCAATGGTCGGCCTTCGCCGATGCGCCCTGCGCATTCCCCTTCCATGCCATGACTGATTCCCTTCCCTCATGGTGCAGGCCTTGTATGGTCTGCGACAGAACGCCTGCATCCTCGAAGATAATCCTTACTGATGCAAACTTTTTTGTGCATACTACGCGCATTCCCCGCATACGTGTGAATAATCACATTTGTAGCAGGCTCGCCGGACTGGACTTCATGCGTTCCCTGCATCCGCGGGCGTGATTCCATCAAGGGGAACATCGTTGTCATTGGTCCAATCCTCTTCGCTTACTCTGAGTTTAAAGATTTCAGAACGTATAGCTGGTAGGTTCGCCACGATAATTCAAAACCAACAACCAGAGTGATTTCGAATCGTTCTGTCGTCGCGTGGGAGTGCAGCAGGTATGTCTTTCGCTTCTTTGTCTTTGACTTCCGTACTCGCATATATGGGGTCGTTGCTGGTGCCTCTGGGCTTATCGATGAGGGCAGGCATAGGGAATGCTGCGGTAAATGCAACCGAGTTTACATCTTCATCCTTGTCTTTGAAGGAGGTAAACGTTTTCGGGCGATTGGTTTGGCTAGCGTATAACCCTGCTAAACATGTTTTTGACTGGATCGCGCCCAATCTTGGGGTTGTGTGGTGTGGCCAGACAAGGACGAAGCAAGTGGAACTTACGGGCTAGTACCAATGCATGGATCCGGCGAGGAGACTTATGCTAATGGTGTGTGTCAGTATGATCCAGAGTGTCCTGTACATCGTCATCGTCCAGGGACGACGTGTCCGGTGGTTTACCGCAAGAGGATGGCTGCGGCGCGTGAGGCTGAACGCCGTCAGCGACAGCGTGATGAGCTAATAGGAATCGTCGTCTTCGTGGTGGTCGTTATCATTGGCCTTGCCATCCTGAATAGGGTAATCCCCGGATTTCTGAGCACTCTGCTGCAGGGCTTCGGCTTCACGAACAAGTAAATGCCAAGCATTCATGACCCTTGCTCGCAGTCTCAATACCAAGAAGGTCTTACTATATGCTCAACGGTCATCGCACCGAGCGCGATACCTGTCCCAGTTTTCATATCATGTATTTAAAATCTGGCGAGCTCACACTTTGTACTAATACCATCTCTACCAGTCTGCTGGCCGATGCGCAGCTTGCTTGCCGGTGTGCCGGGATGACGTTGACAGGGGCGACCATGACATTCAAATGGTGATGACATATATTGCCAATCATCTGGATGAGCCCTCGATCTTCATCAGCTTGCCGCTATGACTGGCATAGGGGAGCGCAGCTTCATTAGGGTATTCGAAAAGGCAACCGGTTATACGCCTCATGCCTATGTTATGGACGCGCGAATCAATGCAGCTCGCAGCATGCTCAGCAATTCCTCCAAGCCTGTCAAGCAGATAGCTCTGAATTGCGGATATTACAAGCTGTCCGTCTTTTGCGGCGCTCTGAAATCCCAAGTAGGCATGTCTCCTATGGAGTACCGTCGCCGTACGTTGTAGATGATGGATTAAATCGATGAACGTGTCAATTACATGTTCCCTAGTGCAGAGTATCTTGGTAGAAGTCCGTAATGTTGCATAGTCCAGCTGTAATTAAGAGACTCTTATGGATGATTGCATCTGGTCTGTGCAGTATATGCCCTGTAGATGAGATTGGCACAACGTGCATAGACGGATTAAGTCGCCATGAGGCGAGGGTTGAAATGGTCTTCTGACCGTTCTTATGAAAGGGCTCATCAGTATTGGCTGATGGGCCTTTTGTATTATCTTTTATACGCTGCGCTTAAACTTTAAGTGTTAATACATGCACGCAGTATCTCTTTTTAGAACAGTCAGAGACCGAATTGACATTATCTGAGAAAGGCATTATCCTTATTTGAAAGAACGTAGTTGTTCGCCCATACGAGGGAGAAGGGTTGATGGTTGAGTTGGTTGTATTCAGATTCGAAGATGTCTACCTGCCTAAGCCGGTCACTGGTTTTTGCTTGATAAATGATGCCCAAATCAACTGTGATTTATCCTTTGGCAGGTTGTTTAGATGACGGCTGAAGGCGATGAGATAGACGAGTATCTGGCCCGTACCTCGAAAGATCATGGTTTTGAAGTCTGCGTGCAGCATCTGGTAATGACGGGATGCCTTGATGCAGCCTTCGCCGGCAGGCTGGCCGGTTATCTGTATGACCAGGATCAGGCTGATATGGGTCTGGACACTGGCCTTCTTCATGACATAGGCAAGTATTCGGATGAATTCCAGAGGATGATCAGGGAGGCTTATGATGAGCAGTAGTGTCAATCACTCCTCATACGGGATGAAAGAAGCCTATAAGCGTCATCTTCAAGAAGCCACGTTTGCCATTGCAGGACATCATGCTGGTTTGCCGGATTTTGGCAATTGTATTGATACCGAGAATTCAAGCACCTTGGTCGGCAGAATGAAGCGTCCGAACCCTGATGCCTCGCATTGGAAGGATGAGATCACTCTTCCCGAAGTCAAGCCGCTCGCTTCTTTGGGATCGCATTTCTCGGATATGATGCGTATCCGTATGCACGAATCAGCACTAGTGGATGCAGATCGGCTGGATGCCGAGTTCTTTGTCAATGGCAAAGTAGAGCGCGATGAATCACCATTCCTCGAACAGCTGCTTCAAGATCTCGGTCCTGATCGTCTGTCCAGCTCTATAATGCCGCCTCCACAGGAATTACGTGAAATAAGCAAAGCGCTGGCTGAGCAGCTGCGTGAGCATCAGTCGGTCAGAATCATGGCGCTTGCTGAAATCATGGAGCGCAGGGCTGAATCCTTCCTGTCGGCGAAGGCGAGAACGTCGTTGAATGAAAAGCGCAATGCCATATTGCGTGACTGCCTTACTCACGGAGCCGATCCTGAATGGAAACCAGGTCTATACACGCTGACCGCTCCTACAGGCGGTGGCAAAACAGACTCCTCACTCACTTTCGCGCTTGAACACGCCAAAACGCATCATATGGATAGGGTCATTTACGTCGTGCCCTACACGTCAATCATCGACCAGACGGTAAAGGAATTTGAAACCCTCCTTGGGCCAGATGAGGTTTTGCCACACTATGCAGATGCGGCTTTCCAATTGAAGGAGGAAAACGAGCTTACAGCAAACGATCTGCATCGTAGTTTTGCAGCTGAGAACTGGAACATGCCTGTTATCGTAACCACTGCTGTGCAGTTTTTCGAAAGTCTGTTCGCCAACAAGGCTTCTAAACTCAGGAAGATTCATAACATAGCCAACTCTGTTGTGATCTTCGATGAGGCCCAGACATTGCCCTTGCCTCAGCTTAAACCATGTTTACAAGCCATAGCTGAGCTGGTTACCAATTATCATGTCACTGCGGTGCTGTGTACAGCCACACAGCCGGCCTTGCAGGATTTGTTTGCCCAAGCTCTTCGACGTCCAAATCTGGCAATTCCAGAAATTGCTCCATTGAGCGAAAAGGAGCGCTCGCAATTCCGGCGCAACCGAATCGTCGATGACGGTCATAAGGACATGGATGAGATGGCTGCAGCAGTGGAAGGCCATAATCAGGTCCTGTGCGTAGTCAACACACGTAAGGAAGCGCAGTACATTTCCGCAGCGGTGCGAAAGCATGGTTTTGAAGACGGCACTTTCTGCCTGACTACATTGCAATGTGCCTATGACAGGGAACGTTTGCTGAAGCAGATACGGGATCGCCTCGCTCAAGGAGAATCTTGCAGGGTCGTATCCACGTCTTTGATAGAGGCCGGAGTGAATGTCGATTTCCCCGAGGCATATAGGGAACAGACAGGCCTTGATTCGATTCTTCAGACAGCTGGCCGTTGCAATAGAGAAGGTCGACGTGATGCGGATGCCTCGCTGGTTCATGTTTTTTCGACTGATGAGGGCCAGGTTTCGTTTTTGAAACAGAATATGCTGGCTTTCGAATTGGTGCGGGAAGACAATGCTGACCTGTCATCTTCAAAAGCGATTCATGAATATTTCACCAGGCTCTTTGGAATGTGTGGGGACGAGAGTCTCGATCAGCGGCAGATTCTCAAGGCTCATGAGCGTGGAATATCAGGATGCCGTATGCCGTTCGCTCAGATTGCTGAGCGGTTCAAGCTGATTGATACGCCAACTGTTCCCGTCTATATACCGGTCAATGAAGAAGCGAGCGCCCTGTGTGCCCAGCTGACTGATCCTCGTTGCTATACGCGAGGGCTGTTCCGCAGATTGGGCCGGTACGCGGTCAATGTCTGGCCTAGGCAGCTGGACAGACTCAAAGAGGCCGGAAAGATATCCGCTCTGGCGGAGCATGGTGCAAAGTCGGATGACGATGCATTTATTCTGCTGGACATGGGCATGTACGACAGTGCTACAGGTCTGCAGGTCGATGAAGATCAGCTGCCTCAAAACGGTCTGCAGTATTGATGACTGAAACGTAAAGCAATACCGGCAATAGGAAAGGAGACCAATGACAGTACAACTTGAGGTCTGGGGTCCGTACGCCCTCTTCACCAGACCGGAAATGAAAGTAGAGAGGGTCTCGTACGACGTGATGACGCCGTCGGCGGCACGAGGGATTCTGGAGGCTGTGTTCTGGCATCCGGGCATGGTCTGGCGGATTGACAGGATCGTGGTTATGAATCCTATCAGATTCACCAGTGTTCGTCGCAATGAGGTCAGCAGCGTGATTTCGGCCGATACCATCAGGTCGATGATCAATGATCCTTCCAAAGACAGCGCGATCTATGCTTCCTCAGACATCCAACAGCGTGCTTCCACCATTCTGCGAGACGTTCACTATGTGATTGAGGCGCACTTTGATATGAATAGCAAAGCAGCTGAAGGGGATACGCCGGCTAAGTTCATCAGCATGTTCAATAGACGGGCTCAGAACGGGCAATACTATCACCACCCTTATTTCGGAACACGGGAGTTCCCTGTCGATTTTCGGCTTTGGGATGTCGATAAGGGTCAGCCCAAGGGATTCGAAAACGGTCGTCGGGATCTGGGGTACATGTTATATGACATGGACTATAGAGATCCTGCGGATCCGCAACCTATGTTTTTCAGAGCTGAGTTGATTAACGGCGTGCTGGATGCAACTGATCCGAGGGTGAGCTCATGATTGGCGAACTAGTCAGACTTTACGACCGGCTGGTGGAGGCTGGTCAGGCACCGCGGTATGGATACAGCGTTGAAAATGTTCCGTGGGGACTGGACATAGCGGATGACGGGGCCATAACCCATGTCATTCCATTTGGGACATTGACAAAGAACAAGCAGTTCAGACGTATGATGCCTGTTCCGGCACATGCATTACGAACGGTGAAAATTCAGGCTAATTTCCTCTGCGACAACTCCTCTTACCTGCTAGGTGCAGATGCCAACGGTGCAACAGACAAGGCGGCTAAGCGCTTTGCAGCTGCTGCTGAATTGCATCGTCAGGTGCTTGCAAACGCCGAAGATGATGAAGCCCGTGCAGTGCTCGCTTTCTTTTCCCGGACGCCTCAAGCTGCAGTTGTCGAGGAGAAATTAGGCGAAGGGGACTGGAAGAAGGCCTTGACCGGTAATTTCGTCCTCTGCCGCAGCGGCTTACCTTTATCTGAAAACCCAACCATGCAAAGATACTGGGATTCATGGTTCTCTTCGGGTGACGAGGACGGTGATGATCCGGCCGCTGGTTCTGAAACCATGCAAAGTGTTGTTTCAGGCCAAGCCGTCGTTCCCGCTCTTACTCATCCAAATATCAGAGGCGTCCGCAACGCACAATCCAGTGGATCCGCACTGGTGTCTTTCAATGCCCCAGCATATCTTTCCTACAACAAAAAGCAGGATCAAAATGCTCCCATGAGCAAACGCGAAGCCTTTGCCTACACTACAGCTTTGAATACTGTGTTGAAGGACGATCAGTACACAAGAACTATCAATGATGGTTCCTTGACGATTGTCTCTTGGGCAGAATCAGGACAGGCTGAGTACTCAGCCGAGATGAACATGTGTATTGAAGGCGCCGTAGGGGTTGATCAACAGGATCTGATAGCCACTGTCACGGCCTTGTCTAAAGGAAACCCAGTTGATTTCAATGGTGTCAGGCTTAATCCGGATGAGCATTTCTACATCCTTGGACTTGCCCCCAACGCCGCCAGACTTTCGGTGTCCTTCTTCTTGAAGGACACCTATGGCAGTTACATGGAGCATGTACGTCGGCATTATGAAGATCTGGATATCGAACGCCCGAAATTTGACAAGCGTCGTGACCTACCTGTGTGGATGCTGCTTGCGCAAACTGTACCGCCCGCCAATGGTGGGAAAAAGAGGATCCCTGCTTCCCCCCATACAGTTTCCGACCTTTTTAAGGCCATTCTTACAGGTGCGCCCTATCCTACGGCGCTCCTGACTGCTGTTGAGAACCGCATTGGCGTTGAGCATGACGTGCCCCGCGCCAAGGCTGCAATTATCAAAGCGTATTTTCTTCGTCATCCAAACAACCAATGCCCTAAGGAGGTATTGCAAGTGTCCATCAATAAAGAAAGCACTAATGTGCCCTATGTCCTAGGACGACTGTTCGCCCTGTATGAGGATATACAACATGCTGCGAATCCTGATATCAAAACCACGATTGCTGATCGGTTCTTCACTAATGCATCGACCATGCCAGCCGTGGTTTTCCCGCACTTGAGCGATTTGGCGAAAAAGCACCTGCGAAAACTTTCGACTGGAACGCAGATTTACTATACCAAGCGTATCGCCGATCTGATGATCAGAATCGGCGAGAACTTCCCGACGAGATTATCGCTGCCTGAACAGGGGGCTTTCCAGCTCGGATACTATTTCGAGACTCAGGAGCGCTACAAGAGCAAGAACAAGGACGACAATAAGGAAACCAACAATGAAGAAGGAGTTGTAAATGAGTGACCAAACAGCCAAGGCTATCCAAAATAGGTATGATTTCTCCATTCTCTACGATGTTGAGAATGGCAATCCCAACGGAGATCCGGACTCAGGCAATATGCCACGAACCGATAGTGAGACCGGGATTGGAATTGTTACAGATGTTTGCCTGAAGAGGAAGATACGTAACTATGTGCAGCTGATTAATGGGGATGAGGCGCCCTGGCGTATTTATATCAAGCAGCAGGTTCCTCTGAACCGCCTCGATGCTGAGGCGCTGAAAGCGGTTGGTGTCAATGGGAATCCCGATGCGGACAGCATCGGAAAGGCTTTAAAGAAGGCCAAGAAGGAAAACGGCGAGCTGGATAGATTAATCCTCGATTATATGTGCTCCAATTTCTTCGATATCAGGACCTTTGGCGCGGTGATGACCACCTTCGTCAAAGGCGGGTTGGCCTGTGGCCAGGTGCGTGGCCCTGTGCAACTTGGATTCTCGAAGTCCATCGATCCGATTTTCCCGCGGTCTGTCACCATCACCAGGGTGGCCATTACTACAGAAAAAGACCAAGAGAACAAGAACAACGAGATGGGTAACAAGTCCATCGTTCCTTACGGTCTATACCGTGCTGATGGCTATGTGAATGCCAAACTTGCACAAAAGACCACCGGTTTTAGTGAGGAGGACCTGGCTATGCTTTGGCAGGCTATTCTCAACATGTTCGAGTTCGATCATTCCGCAGCTAGGGGCAAGATGGCTGTTCGCAAGCTCTATGTCTTCAAGCACAGCAACGATCTTGGCGATGCTCCCTCCTACAAGCTGTTCGATAGCATTCATGTGGCCCATAAGCCTGAGGTTGAGACCCCGCACAGCTTCTCGGATTACGATGTGACCGTCGATACTTCAGCTATTCCGCAGTCGGTCGAACTGACTGAAATGGTGGATGGCTGAGTCTGCTGCAATGAGTGATAATTCCATGGACTTGTCCATGGCCACAGGGCCGGCCGAATATCCTGAGGATGAATGGCTGGCCCTGTCTGGCATTCAGCATTTCGAATTCTGTAAGCGCCAATGGGCATTGATCCACATAGAGGAGCAATGGCGTGACAACACCAGAACATATGCAGGAGACTTCGAACATCGGCGTGCTCACGACTACCATGCTTCAGAAAAACGTGGCGACACCTTGATATTGCGCGACCTGCGTGTATTCTCCCGAAGGCTGGGAGTGGTCGGCGATTGTGACATCGTCGAATTTCATGCAGCTCAGGATGGAGTTGCATTGACAGGCAGAAGAGGACGTTGGAGACCCTATCCTATTGAGTACAAGCATGGTTCCAGCAAGGTCAATAATGCTGATCGTTTGCAATTGTGCGGCGAAGCCATGTGCTTGGAAGAAATGCTCTCCTGCAGCATTGGCCAGGGGGCATTGTTCTACCAGCGGACCAAGCGCCGTGAAGTGGTCGAACTCAACGATGATCTTCGCGCCCAGGTAGTCGATGATCTGGCGCAGATGCGGGACCTTTATCGGCGAGGCCATACTCCAAAGGTGAAGCCAAAGACGGGATGTCGGGCATGCTCATTGAAGGATATCTGCCTGCCCGAGCTTGTGCATAAGTCTTCCGCTGCCGACTACATTCGAAAGACCTTGAAAGAGCTGTAGGGGTAATTTGAGCAATGAGAGTCTATTGAGGGAAAAACACCAGAGGGAAGCGATGATTCATTGAGACAGATGTTGAACACCTTGTTTGTCACTACAGAGGATGCCTACCTTTCCCTGGAGCAGGAGAACGTCGTGGTGAATGAGGGGGACCGCGTCATGGGGCGGATTCCTCTACGTGCCTTGGAGTCTATTCTTTGCTTCAGTTACAAGGGTGCCTCGCCGGCCTTGCTGGGTAAGTGCAATGAGTTTGGAGTCTCATTTACCTTCTATTCTCCTCAGGGCAAGTACTACGGGTCTGTGCTTGGAGAAGCTAACAGAAATGTGCTTTTGCGACGCCGTCAGTATCACATGGCCGATGATGATAATGAGGTCTGTTCGATTGCAGCCTCGTTCGTCATGGGCAAGATATTCAATGCGCGACAGGTGTTGGAGCGCGCTACCCGAGACCACGCTTTACGGATCAATGTGCCTCGTGTCAAAAAGCAGAGTGCCCGTCTGTTGGCAGCCTTGCAGGAATTGGACGGTTGCCTAACAGCGGATTCGGTTCGTGGTGTCGAGGGGGAGGCCGCGAAGTGCTACTTTTATGCCTTCGATGATCTCATCCTCACAAATAAGGATGATTTCTACTTCGAGCAGCGCAGCCGAAGGCCACCGATGGATAGGATGAATGCCCTGCTCTCATTTATCTACGTGCTACTTTCCGGAGATTGTCGTTCTGCACTTCAAGGTGTTGGTCTTGATCCTTATGTTGGATTCTTGCATACAGACAGGCCAGGCAGATCTTCGCTGGCTCTGGACCTTGTTGAGGAATTGCGCCCTGTCTTTGCGGATCGGCTGGCTTTGTCGCTGGTCAACACCCATGTGATTAAGGCCGGAGATTTCGAGATTCGAGAGAACGGAGGAACTTACCTTAACGACAAGGGGAGGAAGCAGGTGCTCTCAGCCTGGCAGAAGCGCAAAAATGAGCAAATCATGCACCCCTTTCTTAAGGAGAAAGTGCCATGGGGCTTGGTGCCTTATGCACAGGCATTATTGCTGGCTAGATATATACGTGGGGATATGGATGCCTATCCGCCAATGTTTTGGAAGTAGGGTGGAAGAATAATGATGGTGGTTGTTGCCTATGATGTCGACACCTGCCAGGCGGCTGGCCGAAGGAGGTTGCGACAGGTCGGCCATGAGTGCATGAAGTTTGGGCAGCGTGTGCAAAATAGTGTGTTTGAATGCGTGGTTACTCCTGCAGACCGTGAGCTCCTAAAACAGCGGCTGATGACGTTGATCAATCCTCAGGAAGACAGCTTGATTATGTACGACCTGGGTGCCAGGTATTCCCGAAGGATCCATTACTACGGTGTGAGGCGCCATATCCCTGTTGATCAAGTGATGATGCTATAGAATCATGGGACTTTGGTTATATGATTTTGATTGTCTTGTATTGTTTGAGTCACTGAAATTAGATGCTGGTTAAGTGGTTGGTGTAATTCTGTAAACAGTGCATTATGCTGACTGATGTTCTGGACCATAGTTGATGCGAAACTCTAGCAATCATGTATTCGTCTGATCCTTCGCGCTGCAGATCGTTGCTTTATGACAACATTCGATCTACATTTCGCATGTTTTGTGGTCAGTGTTCTTTTCAAAGTTACAAGCGGAAAGCTATAGGTCCGAAAAAAGCTAGAATTTTAGTGAAACGGATGAACGGTTGTTTGATAACTGAATAGTGATGTTATCGACTTAAAGCACTGTTTCAATTCCGCGACTAGTAATAGAAACTAGGTAGTTGGGTTAGGCTTTTGGAAGTCGTCGGCCATTAAAGGCCGACCATATATTGGCCATTAGATGTATCATTGTGCTGTCGCTCCCTTCACGGGAGCGTGGATTGAAATCACGACGTGCTGGAACAACGGTATCCGCAGCTGAGTCGCTCCCTTCACGGGAGCGTGGATTGAAATCATTGGTGCTGCCGTGGATCGTGTCGATACGCTCGTCGCTCCCTTCACGGGAGCGTGGATTGAAATCCTACTGCCGCTCGGGTCTGATACTGCCGCTGCTGGTCGCTCCCTTCACGGGAGCGTGGATTGAAATTGCACCATGCCGGTCATTTGATCGAGGCTGGTGGGTCGCTCCCTTCACGGGAGCGTGGATTGAAATGCACTAGCAAGGGGCAAGTCTCTGCCTCAGCTCCGTCGCTCCCTTCACGGGAGCGTGGATTGAAATGTGAAAATTGGATATTAAGAGGGCCATCATGCAGGTCGCTCCCTTCACGGGAGCGTGGATTGAAATATCGGGGAATTTGCCAAGATTCCGGCTGTGCAAGGGTCGCTCCCTTCACGGGAGCGTGGATTGAAATTACGAGATCGTCAATCAGCTAGGCGCTGGTGGGGCGTCGCTCCCTTCACGGGAGCGTGGATTGAAATCAAGCTGATCGATACCACGACTGACTTGGATCATCGTCGCTCCCTTCACGGGAGCGTGGATTGAAATTGCAACACTCATGTCTGTACCTACCTCCTGTTTTGTCGCTCCCTTCACGGGAGCGTGGATTGAAATATGCAGTTGCTGGATGCCTTTTCTGATGTCCAATGTCGCTCCCTTCACGGGAGCGTGGATTGAAATTTTGTCATTGATGCCGTAAGTACGGCAAATAAAGGTCGCTCCCTTCACGGGAGCGTGGATTGAAATGCCAGGGGGAAGCGCCAGGTGCTGAAATAGTCCCGGTCGCTCCCTTCACGGGAGCGTGGATTGAAATTTCCCGTCAGCGGTAAGCTGTGCGCCTTGCGCCTGTCGCTCCCTTCACGGGAGCGTGGATTGAAATAAACCGCTGTCCCTGATAAGGCCTGAACTGCCTGTCGCTCCCTTCACGGGAGCGTGGATTGAAATATCAGAGTCTGCGAAACAGCAAATAATTGAAGCGTCGCTCCCTTCACGGGAGCGTGGATTGAAATGCCTGTGGTGGATCGAATAGCCGGTAGGACACGGTCGCTCCCTTCACGGGAGCGTGGATTGAAATCAGCAAGATCATCATGTGGAGCTGATCATAAGCGTCGCTCCCTTCACGGGAGCGTGGATTGAAATAATAGTCATGTACGCAAGACTTGACAAAAGCATGGTCGCTCCCTTCACGGGAGCGTGGATTGAAATTACCCCTCATCCACCGGGCCACGGTCTGCTTATGTCGCTCCCTTCACGGGAGCGTGGATTGAAATACAACATGGCCGTTCACCGTGCCCCTGTAAGAACTGGTCGCTCCCTTCACGGGAGCGTGGATTGAAATCAAGCAGATCGAGAATGACCTCGCACCGCTCGGCGTCGCTCCCTTCACGGGAGCGTGGATTGAAATATGCAGACCCGGATCGCCAAAGTGAAAAAAATAGGTCGCTCCCTTCACGGGAGCGTGGATTGAAATAAGGATGCGGCCGTGGACACCTGCTACGTGGGCCGGTCGCTCCCTTCACGGGAGCGTGGATTGAAATGCAGATAAGATTATTAACTGGCTGCAACCAAGAGTCGCTCCCTTCACGGGAGCGTGGATTGAAATCATGTCAGCTTGGCAATCTGCGATGGTTTGCGCGTGTCGCTCCCTTCACGGGAGCGTGGATTGAAATAGCTCCTGGCGCTTTCCGTTGGATCGTGGACGCGTCGCTCCCTTCACGGGAGCGTGGATTGAAATATGGGGAAAATAGTACACTGTTTGTACACACCTGGGTCGCTCCCTTCACGGGAGCGTGGATTGAAATGAAGCCAACCTCGAGCGGGTCCCGGCAGGCCTGGGTCGCTCCCTTCACGGGAGCGTGGATTGAAATGAGAAAGTCAACCACCTGATCACTACGTACGGGCAGGTCGCTCCCTTCACGGGAGCGTGGATTGAAATGTCTCAAAGGCTTGGAACCGGTTGAGTTCACGGCCGTCGCTCCCTTCACGGGAGCGTGGATTGAAATCATCCTGAAAGCCTCGTAGCGTATCATCCGGGGTCGCTCCCTTCACGGGAGCGTGGATTGAAATTCAGCCTCTCTTAGCTGTATTAGACGGGCCTCTTGTCGCTCCCTTCACGGGAGCGTGGATTGAAATGACGGGGCAGCCTTGGCTACAGCCATCATGGGTGTCGCTCCCTTCACGGGAGCGTGGATTGAAATTGCCGCTGGGGTTGCTGCCGCTGATATTGCCGCGTCGCTCCCTTCACGGGAGCGTGGATTGAAATCCTTTGTCATGGCTGACGGAAAACTGTATGACCTTGTCGCTCCCTTCACGGGAGCGTGGATTGAAATCCCTTAGATATTATTAATATATTTGATATATTGACTGTCGCTCCCTTCACGGGAGCGTGGATTGAAATCCAGCACGTTCGCCGCCTACGCTGGGCCTTTCGGTCGCTCCCTTCACGGGAGCGTGGATTGAAATTTCCCGTCGGCCGTGGTCTGCGCCTTGGCGGCCTGTCGCTCCCTTCACGGGAGCGTGGATTGAAATTTATGGGCAGGCCGCTACTTGCTGAGCGATGCTTGTCGCTCCCTTCACGGGAGCGTGGATTGAAATTACGCATGCCAGCAACTCAGGCTTGGCCCATTGGTCGCTCCCTTCACGGGAGCGTGGATTGAAATGACCAGCCGAGCTCGTCCCAGGCCCCCTCCCTGCTGGTCGCTCCCTTCACGGGAGCGTGGATTGAAATTGGGGCGACCCCAGCCACGTCCTGGACGACGAGAGTCGCTCCCTTCACGGGAGCGTGGATTGAAATGTGCGGGTCGGTCGCCAGATGGGGGGTGCAGGAGAGTCGCTCCCTTCACGGGAGCGTGGATTGAAATACAATGACCCCCATGTGGAAGGACACGGACACCAGTCGCTCCCTTCACGGGAGCGTGGATTGAAATAGGTGTGACTGCCAAGCGCCGACTCTACTTTTCAGGTCGCTCCCTTCACGGGAGCGTGGATTGAAATAGACGGAAAACATAGAGCTTGGGCTTAACAAGAGGGTCGCTCCCTTCACGGGAGCGTGGATTGAAATATCTTCTGCGACATGAACGCCAAGACCGATAAGGGTCGCTCCCTTCACGGGAGCGTGGATTGAAATTGAACATGCCGGATAAAGAACTCATACCGAATCTGGTCGCTCCCTTCACGGGAGCGTGGATTGAAATCGGCGATTGGGCGACAATGCCAATCATGCCAGCCGGTCGCTCCCTTCACGGGAGCGTGGATTGAAATAAAGCCACGTTTGCGCTGAACGACCAACTGCTCACGTCGCTCCCTTCACGGGAGCGTGGATTGAAATCCCCTGGTGCCTGCCGGGGGGTCCCTTTCGGTGCAGTCGCTCCCTTCACGGGAGCGTGGATTGAAATCAGACCGCATCAAGCGGGGACCGCATCCAGCTGGTCGCTCCCTTCACGGGAGCGTGGATTGAAATTGGTGCATCTGCGACGGCAAGGGCCGTGAGGATCTGGTCGCTCCCTTCACGGGAGCGTGGATTGAAATGCCAAGGACTCGGACCGTCAGGAGTCTCGGGCTGGTCGCTCCCTTCACGGGAGCGTGGATTGAAATAGGTCGGCAAGGTCGATCTGATCGAGCTTGGTCCGTCGCTCCCTTCACGGGAGCGTGGATTGAAATACGAAGGCATCGCAGACTTGTCGAAGGTGCGGCTGTCGCTCCCTTCACGGGAGCGTGGATTGAAATATCGGCTTTTGCCTCCTACTCTGCGTATCTCAAAGTCGCTCCCTTCACGGGAGCGTGGATTGAAATGTCGTCCTCCGGACTGGAACCGGACACCGGCCATGGTCGCTCCCTTCACGGGAGCGTGGATTGAAATAGTGTGGATGACGGTTACATCCGCAGTTTGGATTGTCGCTCCCTGCACGGGAGCGTGGATTGAAATTCGACCTGGGCGGGTTGGTCGGGCGGGAGCGTGGTGTCGCTCCCTTCACGGGAGCGTGGATTGAAATATCGACAACACCCGCGGCTATATCGGCAAGGGTGTCGCTCCCTTCACGGGAGCGTGGATTGAAATCTGTGCCGCTAGTAAAAACCGGCTGACCCGTAATGGTCGCTCCCTTCACGGGAGCGTGGATTGAAATAAGGCTCTGTAGCAGCTCTCGCCGGGGCTTTTATGTCGCTCCCTTCACGGGAGCGTGGATTGAAATACTCCGTCGACCACGGGCATCGCATAGAAGCTGCCGTCGCTCCCTTCACGGGAGCGTGGATTGAAATATGCCCGGTCTCAGGAGCTTGGCAAGCCAAAGGTGTCGCTCCCTTCACGGGAGCGTGGATTGAAATCTGGTTAGCATACTGTTTAAGCCTTATAAGCTAGTCGCTCCCTTCACGGGAGCGTGGATTGAAATACCGTGACCGCCCAATTCAAACCCAAACAACTCACAGGTCGCTCCCTTCACGGGAGCGTGGATTGAAATTGTGACATGGCCTCATACAGCTTATCCATGATCGGGTCGCTCCCTTCACGGGAGCGTGGATTGAAATCCCCTGTGATTGGCTTCATGGGGGCGAACCCTTGTCGCTCCCTTCACGGGAGCGTGGATTGAAATAAAATAGTTCGCATAACGGCTGATGAGTGTCATTGTCGCTCCCTTCACGGGAGCGTGGATTGAAATGGTCACGGCCCAGTCCCAGCCGGCACCCTTGTCCAGGTCGCTCCCTTCACGGGAGCGTGGATTGAAATACCTATCCAGCCGCCCACCCGGGCGGCTTTTTTCGTCGCTCCCTTCACGGGAGCGTGGATTGAAATATTCAGAGCGGCAAACATATCTGGACGGCCGAGGTCGCTCCCTTCACGGGAGCGTGGATTGAAATCACGCGGGGTCGACGGTGACGGGCTGCAGCCTTACGTCGCTCCCTTCACGGGAGCGTGGATTGAAATGGCCTGGCCTGGACATCCACCGTGTGCGGCCTGCCTGTGCGGCCTGCCGGTCGCTCCCTTCACGGGAGCGTGGATTGAAATTCAGACGGACCGGCACGGAGCGGGTGACCCTGGTGTCGCTCCCTTCACGGGAGCGTGGATTGAAATCTTGCCGACGGCGGCCAGGTGGCTGACCTGATGCGTCGCTCCCTTCACGGGAGCGTGGATTGAAATCGCTGGCTGTACGATAGCGCGATCCGCCCAGTCTGTCGCTCCCTTCACGGGAGCGTGGATTGAAATCTCGACAGTCCATGGGGATGGGTCGTACTAGGCAGTCGCTCCCTTCACGGGAGCGTGGATTGAAATTCTGGCATTTGGAACGGGATAGTGGCGTTTGTTGTCGCTCCCTTCACGGGAGCGTGGATTGAAATAGACTGGCGAGGATGGCGGTATAGCAGCCATGGCGTCGCTCCCTTCACGGGAGCGTGGATTGAAATCGATGTCGAACCCTATGACCGGCTGGCGTGACAGTGTCGCTCCCTTCACGGGAGCGTGGATTGAAATAATCTCAACCGGTTTAAGGCCATGACCAAGCCCGGTCGCTCCCTTCACGGGAGCGTGGATTGAAATGGTGTGATCGGTGTCGCTCAAGCTATTTTCGCTGGTCGCTCCCTTCACGGGAGCGTGGATTGAAATCTGCTCCTGGTCCAGGGCCAGGGCGCGTGCCACGAGTCGCTCCCTTCACGGGAGCGTGGATTGAAATGTCATCCATAGGGTAGGAGGCAAGTAATGAACAGTCGCTCCCTTCACGGGAGCGTGGATTGAAATCCGTCGTTTTCCGGGGGGCCGATGGGCGAGCGGTGTCGCTCCCTTCACGGGAGCGTGGATTGAAATGATGATTTCGCCAACTACTTGTGGCAGCACCCGAGTCGCTCCCTTCACGGGAGCGTGGATTGAAATACAATCCCGACGACAATAACAAGTCTGACGGGGAGTCGCTCCCTTCACGGGAGCGTGGATTGAAATCTGTTTGTTGGGCGTGCTTTGCTAGCGCGTCCAAAGGTCGCTCCCTTCACGGGAGCGTGGATTGAAATGGGCACGCTGAACGCCCGCCGTCCGGTCTCCACGTGTCGCTCCCTTCACGGGAGCGTGGATTGAAATATCGTATCCGCAGCAATAACTAGCATTACACTGCGTCGCTCCCTTCACGGGAGCGTGGATTGAAATATCCCAATGGGTGCCCGGATTGGTGTACCGCCATGTCGCTCCCTTCACGGGAGCGTGGATTGAAATCAGCCAAGAAACGCACCCGCGCATGGCTGGGGTCGTCGCTCCCTTCACGGGAGCGTGGATTGAAATAGAAAGAACACGTTTAGGGAAAGGTAATACGATGGTCGCTCCCTTCACGGGAGCGTGGATTGAAATCACCAGGCGATGCTCATCCCGTCCACATCGCCCATGTCGCTCCCTTCACGGGAGCGTGGATTGAAATTCGACCACGCCCTTGGTGGTCACATAGCCCATCTGGTCGCTCCCTTCACGGGAGCGTGGATTGAAATCAAACATTGGTGACTATGTTGATGATGACACCCAGTCGCTCCCTTCACGGGAGCGTGGATTGAAATGCCAACTACCTCTGGGCGCACCCAACTAACGCTCGTCGCTCCCTTCACGGGAGCGTGGATTGAAATACATACGGGCTCAAAGAGACCGGTAAGCTGAGAAGTCGCTCCCTTCACGGGAGCGTGGATTGAAATTTGTCATGGTTGATGGGAAACTCTATGACCTGATGTCGCTCCCTTCACGGGAGCGTGGATTGAAATATGAGCGACCCGGGAGGGACGATCTCCCGGCTGGTCGCTCCCTTCACGGGAGCGTGGATTGAAATGCCATGAGTACGACGGTGCCGAGTGGTGGCAGTGTCGCTCCCTTCACGGGAGCGTGGATTGAAATTCCGCCATGGGGCAGAAGGTGGCCCTGGGCGTGGGGTCGCTCCCTTCACGGGAGCGTGGATTGAAATGCCCTACAGGACTTGCCCAACCGTTTGATCCAAACGTCGCTCCCTTCACGGGAGCGTGGATTGAAATTCAACGGTGGCGTTGGACCCTTGGGGCAGGGTGGGTCGCTCCCTTCACGGGAGCGTGGATTGAAATTGCAACGCCTGCGGCAGGCCCTGGGTCGACATGTGTCGCTCCCTTCACGGGAGCGTGGATTGAAATCACTCGGTCCAGCTGTTGAACAAGCCCCCGCTGGTCGCTCCCTTCACGGGAGCGTGGATTGAAATCAGGCCTGGTAGTTGGTGCGCTGGTGGATGCCCTGTCGCTCCCTTCATGGGAGCGTGGATTGAAATTTGCCGCTCTTTGGCTGGTTCGGTGCCGGTGCCGGTCGCTCCCTTCACGGGAGCGTGGATTGAAATATCGACTGGTTCAAAGGCGCATGGGACTCGGTTGGTCGCTCCCTTCACGGGAGCGTGGATTGAAATTCGGTGGCGGTCAGGTACAGGCCCGACTCCTCCAGTCGCTCCCTTCACGGGAGCGTGGATTGAAATGAGATGGACGAGATGACCTACATGCAGATCAGCGTCGCTCCCTTCACGGGAGCGTGGATTGAAATGCCGGAGACCCCTACCCGGCCGGACTGCCCCACCTGTCGCTCCCTTCACGGGAGCGTGGATTGAAATGGCGGCTCCTGGCCCACCGTTGCCAGGCTCAACGGGTCGCTCCCTTCACGGGAGCGTGGATTGAAATGCAAAGCATGCGGCCCAGGCCAAGGCCGCGCAGGGTCGCTCCCTTCACGGGAGCGTGGATTGAAATTGTGAGACAGAAAACCTATGTTGAACTGGATGCGTCGCTCTCTTCACGGGAGCGTGGATTGAAATACCTGCCTAATCACGCTCAGCCGGAGCTCAGGCAGTCGCTCCCTTCATGGGAGCGTGGATTGAAATAAGAACAGCCTCAAGAAAATCTCCCAGCCATGGCGTCGCTCCCTTCGCAGGAGCGTGGATTGAAATCCCGGTTGGATGAGTGAGTTACAGTATGTTTCAGTCGTTCCCTTCACGGGAGCGTGGATTGAAATTGCTGCAGGACCGTCTCGGTCAGCGAGGTGCGGAGTCGCTCCCTCCACGGGAGCGTGGATTGAAATACAGGGCCTTGCAATACAGCGTGCCAGTTGTGTTGTCGCCCCCTTCACGGAGCGCGGATTGAAATGGATCAAGAAAGGGCTCAAGACATGACTTTCGTGGGTTGCTCTCTTCAGGGATTGTGGTTGGGAATACCACTACGAATGGTTCTCTATCTGCGGTAAATGCGTTACCTCTTTCGCGGAAGCCTAAATTGGAAAACTGCTCGCGTTACTTTGAATTACCCAGACAGCACTTTTCCTATCGGAACATGCATTAAATCAGTTCTTCCGCCAGAACACTGCCATGAAGTGTACTCCTACTAAACAGGATTATGAGTTGCTGCTTCGGCATAGTGTCACTCGTTTTTATGCCATTTGCTTGTTCCTAGCCGCGAGAGTGCTGTGTTTTCCCGCATCTGCGGGAGTGATACCACGGGTCATCGGATGATGCCCTTCAGGAACACAAATATGAGAGGAGACGAATAGCTATGGATGAGGATTTCATGAGGAAAATGGCATCCAAGGATAAGGCCTGCACCACTTATGACCATATTCCTGATGACCGGATCAGCAGTTATGCGTCAAGATATCCCATCACTGATGATATGGATGAAACCGAACGTCGGGTTTGGGATTCCCTGGATAATGAGGACAGGAAAATGATCCAGAAGGATCGGACATACTATGGGACAAGCTATGGTGCGGGCTTCGGTGGTAATAGCAAGGTGAGTTTCTATGATGTCCTCGGCATCAGGCAGTTCGACTGATTCATCCCCAGGCTTACGCATACTGTTTCCATCAGTAACGGGATGGCTATAGGAGTGCCGGGTAGAATCCATAACCGCTTCATAGTTCAAACACGGGAGTTTGCGAATTGTACTTTCCGCTCCTGGGCACGGGTGTGCCGCCCGGTATAAGCTTGTAGGCGATGTGTCCACGAGTAGCGGACTTGGAGGTGTGGTCGCCGATGGAACAATTCGACGATGCGGATGACGCGGAATTCGGCAGAAGCGATTCAGCTGGTTCCACAGTCGCACCATCGCACCCGGATGAAGCGACTGCGGCGAACAAGGTTTCAGCCCATCCTGAGGCGACCATTCCTGACTCTGAATATTCGCTGGCTGAGATCGAGCAGCGCCGTGCCCGCCCGGTCCGCTGGGTGGTCTTCGCGCTGGCGGTCCTCCTGGCCATCGTCATTCCTTATGGATATGGGCGCTCGCTGGCCATCAACCATACCCAGGGCGTGCTCCACTATGCCTCGGTTCTGGACCCGCGAGGCATAGCCTTGATTGCCTGGACTGTGACCGTGCTGACCTTTATGGGCATCGGCATGTCCATCATCGAGTCGTCCTCCTGGTTCTGGCGGGTGGTCTTCGTGCTGGGCCTGGCCGCCGAACAGCTGATTGCCGGCCTCTGCCTGCTCAAGATGAACTTCTGGTACAGCACGTTCGTCGTCTACCAGCATCAGGCCATCCTGGCCAACGCGGCCAACTTGGGCATCATCGCGGCCGGGCTGGGGGTGGCGGTCTTCGCCGTTATTTTTGTGGCCATCCTGGTCTGCGTACGCAAGGATTCCCCCTGGAACACGCTGACCCACAGCTGGTCGGCTCTTTCCTTATTCTTCATTATCGAGCTGGCGGCCATCGCCATCGTCCTCTTCGGAGGCCTCATCACCGCTGTTTGAATCATAGGATTGCTGAATTTACTAGAATATGCTGCGCGATGGGTCTCAGTAACTGGCCAGTTGTGGTTTTAGGTTGATTTCTGTCCGCATGCTGTCAAGTGGTGCGAGCATAAGACCAGGATGCTGCCTTCCATGGATTGCTGTAGCGCAATTGACCGTGGGGATGGGGCCGATGGATATAGGCTTTACTCCGCTAATTCCCGATTTAGGCGCTTGGCTATCGAACCACCGTAGAAGATATCTATGAGGGGTAGGTCCATGCAGGTTATAAGCAGAGCTAAGAATGGCCAGCTCAGGTAGGTATGGACCCATTCGGGAAGGGTGAAGAAATCAACGATGAACATGAGCGGCAGCAGAACGAATGCGGTGTAGCCGAGGACGTGGATGGTGTAGGGGATAGTGGTTCCGGTGATGTATCGCATGCCGATCCAGTAGTTGTCAAGGGCGGTTTGGAGTTCGCGGCTGCTGGCCGGGGTCATATGGCGTTGGGGGAACTGCCGGTGGGTGGCCCAGACCCATGTGCCGATGCCGATGGCGAGCCCCAGGACGCAGCTGACGATCGCCGAGGTCCGTGGGGGCATGCCCAGGAGGACATCGCCTCCCTGAAGGGGACGGTGCGGTCTGGAGCGGTGCCATGCGCGGGCTATGTTGAAGGCGGCCAGGAGGATGCTGACGATCAGTACGATGGTGTATATGGGGACAGAGTAGTGTCGTCTGTTGTATTCCCTGGCTTCCGAGGTCCGGTAGAGCATGGGGGCCTTGACGGGCTGGTTGCGGACGCGGTCCCAGTAGACGCGGGTGAACCGGTCGGGCAGGAAGCCGATGGCTTCGTAGCGCCACCATGCGGGGCGGCTGGCGCGCCAGTGCAGCGTCGGCCGTGTCCGGTGGCGGACCGGGTCCTCCCGCCGATGGTCGCGGGCGAGGGCGCGGACCTGGCGGGCGCGTAGGAGCCTGGTGACGGGGTTGTCGGGTCCCTTCCAAGCCAGAAGGCTGACCTGGTCCTGGGTGAAGATGACCAGGTCGGGGTCGGGGGTGTGCCCGACGCCGACCTCGGGCAGGGGGGCGTCGCCGCCGGGGACCACGCCGGGTCCGCAGGCAACGCCGCCCACGGAGCAGATTCTGCCTGCATACCATGGACCGGATGACTTGGTGGCCTGTTCGGGTGGCTGCACGTACTGGCCGACCAGACGAACCACCAGCCCATCCTTTCCCAGCCCGTCAAACCATCCGGTGCCTCTGTAGGCCCCGGATACGGTGGCGGGCCCGTCGGCCAGGACGACCAGCGATCCCAGGGGCAGGACCTGCCCGGGCCGGGGGCGGCCGATCCTGCCGCGCCGCCTCCACACATGCCCTTGGAAGGTCTGCAGGCACAGGCCCCGCGCCAGAAGGTAGGGTGCCAGGACACGGTCCATCAGCCGCCTCGACCTCCACGCATTGAACGACACCACCGCAAGCAACCAGACCAGCAACACCGGAGCGCCTAATAGGACATCCATCAATAGGTACAGCATCAGTATGCACCCCCTAATATCATTACTGGTTTCAGTCCGAGCCGCGCACATGGCAATGCAGGAGACAGCAGGAAAGCTACCATAGATTGTCCTTAATGTGGCCCTGCAGGTCATCTCCGTTCCCGCGATTGACGGAATCGTCGTAAACAGCGTTGCCGGCTGCTGCACCGAGATATCCTACGACTAAACCAATTCCAGCTCCCAGAATCGTACCTAGTCCAGGGGCGATTGAGCCTACAATTGCTCCAGCGGCGGCTCCTGCTGCAGCACCTGCAAAACCACCAGAGGCAGTGATCAGGCCATGAGCTACAGCATCTTGGGTAGCTGCCTGTTCTCCGTAGGCTTCCTTGCGTGCATAGTATGTGCCTACGGAATCAGCAATGCCGCCGACTATGGAGCCGAAGGTACCAACTTTTGTAGCCGTGCCGGCAGCCTTGCCGGCAGCGTGAACTAAACTCCCCGTGGTTTTGGTTGCCGGTGCAACCAGGTTTCCCCCCTCAATAAGCCCGCCAACTATCGGTCCCAGCCAGTCGCCCGCCAACTCATCCCCAATGAGGCCTGCTGTCTTCAACCCCTCAATAAGGGCAGGATCGGCTTTCATGAGTTCAGCGATGCCGCTCAATGATTCAAAACCGCCAGAAAGAAAATCGCCGACTGTGAAAGAGTGGTTCAATGTATTGAGTTGCATAGCCTTGGCGGTTGCTTCATCAATGCATCCATCAAGGTCGTTTTTGGTTTTCTTGGCAGCGTCCTTATATTGTTCCCTGACCCAGTTGACTTCACCCTTCAACCGCTTGATTTCGGCCTTGTCGTCAGCAACGAGCCCTTGGTATTGAGTTATGCTCTCGTTTGTCGCATCAATGACATCAAGCAGACGATTGGTCTCCCGCGACATGCTATCCCCGTTGGTTTGCCTGACCTTTTTCAGGTTGTCGCTGTTCGTTTGCAACGTCTGTTTTGCTTGGTCGAGTTTCTTCTGATTCTGCGCGATTGAGTCGCGAAGGTTCATTGCCCTTTGGCAATCTTTGTATGCGGTATCTTGGCTCGCGTCAACTGCAGACCCCCAGCTTCTTAATGCTTGATCGATGTCCGCGCAGACATCCGAAAGGCGTCCGGCAAACTGTGCCACCTGAGAAAGAGACTGCTGGAGCTGTTTCGCTGAATCGCCTTTGAAATCAGGTGCCTTTCCGCAAGCGCTGGTAATGGAGTGACTCACTTCCTTGCAACGGTCACCGTTCTCGGCAAACTGTGAGGCCAGCCTGTCAATTGTGTTCTTCCCTCCTGGTACAGGGTTCTTTGATAGGCCAAGAGCCGACCAATCCAAATCTGAAGCGCTCATGATGTCGTATCCTTAAATAGTGTCATCCCCGTCGATGCAAATACTAAAAGTTGTGATTTTTTATTTGCGTTTTTTGATTTCGATGCTTAGCTTGTCATCGACATTGCTTGTCTGCATGGTTACCGACTTAATGAACTGATTAAGAACGTGAACAGATTGCTGAAGGTTCAACAAACGCTGTTTTAGGTTGTCATTGACCCGGTTCGTGTTGTCGGCTACTGAGTCGTCCCCTAATCCGTTTTCACCCTGAGCGCTATCGACGTCAATCTTGTGTACTTCGGACTCCCAGTTTTCGTCGGCCTGATTCAAGGTTCTGCTCATGTCGCCAAGCTGGCCGTAATCCACGGAAAAGTCCACCATGGTCTTCTCCCGTCTATTCCTTTTATCGAGTTTGTCCTATGTGGCCGGTAACTGAATCAGAGATGAAGATGGGGGTAGTCGGTTGATTTGGTGACTTCATCAAATGTTCGTTCATAGGATTGTTCCTCGGCGTTGATATATCCCATGAACACTATTTCCGTGACGTCTGGACGGTTGAAGAAAATGGTCTTGGCCGGATCGGTCATGCCATACGGGAATTGTACGGCACCATAGTCAAAGTAACCCGTTGTTCCATTCATGACTGTCAACGGAGCGCGGGCGATGATGACCAGCAGGGTACCCGGGTCTCTTCCGGTTTTCACCACGGATCCCAAAGGAAGAATGGTATCTTCTGATTTGATGGAGTTCTGCTCGGGTTGTTTCATTAGGTGCCTCTTTTTGATGGATGAATGAAGTTGCATTCCTTCAACTTCTCTAACCACTTTTAATGGTACTACAAGGTAAATCAGGTTCAGTTCGTGCAACAAAGTGCGACATCTTCGCTAAATCGGAGTGAAATGGCTCATTCCTCATTGGCGTTAATCCAATTTTCGCTGTGCTCTCCTTCATTTTGTTGATTCCGTCATTGTTCGTTTGGTCCGCAAAATGTGTATAATGGACTTTTGGCGTGTTTCGCCCGCGGATCGAGAGCGCTTCAGCATAGGGCTGGTGCACCGCGTAACGGAAGAATGCAAGAGGAGGAGCCGTGGCTCTTACGAGTGAGCAGAAGCAGGCAATCGTCAAGGAATACGCGACCCACGAGGGCGACACCGGTTCCCCCGAGGTCCAGGTGGCTCTGCTGAGCAAGCGCATCTCCGACCTGACCGAGCACCTCAAGCAGCACCAGCACGACCACCATTCGCGTCGTGGCCTGCTGCTCATGGTCGGCCATCGTCGCCGGTTGCTGGATTACCTCAAGAAGGTGGACATCAACCGCTATCGTTCCCTGGTGGAGCGTCTTGGACTGCGCCACTGATATGCATGCTTTCGCCCGGGCCTAGCGCTCGGGCGCTTTTGCATGACTGAACCAGGCACTGTCGATCCCGGGACGGGATTGCAGAAGATGGTGCCGGACTGAAAAGCAAGGCTGGTCCGCAAGGCATGAAGATAGCCGGACATGGGGTTCGGCAGGACCAGACCGAAGTAGAAGGATCTCCGGCAGTCAATTGATGCCGAGCATCCTGACGTCAGGTAGTAAACAAGCAGTAAACAAAAGGAGGAACCCTATGGAGGGTCCCGAAATCACGGCTGTAGAAGCCACGATCGATAACGGATCATATGGCAAGCGCACGGTGCGCTTCGAGACGGGTCGTCTCGCCCAGCAGGCGGATGGGGCAGTAGCCGCCTATCTTGATGACGATTCCATGGTGCTGTCCACCACCACCGCTGGATCCAGCCCCAAGGAGAACTACGACTTCTTCCCGCTGACCGTCGATGTGGAAGAGAAGATGTACGCCGCAGGCAAGATCCCCGGCTCCTTCTTCCGTCGCGAGGGTCGGCCCTCCAACGAGGCTATCCTGGCCTGCCGGCTGATCGACCGCCCCCTGCGTCCCCTCTTCCCGCACACCCTGCGCAACGAGGTCCAGGTCGTGGAGACCATCCTGGCCGTCAACCCCGAGGATGCCTACGATGTGCTGGCTCTGAACGCGGCCTCTGCCTCCACCCTGATCTCCGGTCTGCCCTTCGAGGGTCCGGTCTCGGGTCTGCGTCTGGCCCTGATTGATGGCCAGTGGGTGGCCTTCCCCCGCTGGAGTGAGCGCGAACGCGCCGTCTTCGAGCTGGTCGTGGCCGGTCGTGTGGTCGAGGGCGGGGACGTCGCCATCGCCATGATCGAGGCAGGTGCCGGTAAGAACGCCTGGAACCTGATCTATGACGAGGGCCAGATCAAGCCCGACGAAGAGGTGGTCGCCCAGGGTCTTGAGGCTGCCAAGCCCTTCATCAAGGTTCTGTGCGAGGCCCAGAGCGAGCTTAAGGCCAAGGCCGCCAAGCCCACCAAGGACTTCCAGCTCTTCCCCGAGTACACCGACGAGCTCTATGCTCGCATCGACCAGGTGGCTCATGCCGACCTGGACCAGGCCCTGTCCATCGCGGAGAAGCTGCCCCGCCAGGAGCGCATCCACGAGATCAAGGAAAAGGTCCGCGAGGCTCTGGCCGACGAATTCACCGACATGGACGAGGCCGAGAAGGACAAGGAGCTGGGCAATGCCTTCAAGGAGCTCCAGCGCCAGATCGTCCGTCGCCGCATCCTGACCCAGGACTACCGCATTGACGGCCGTGGCCTGCGCGACATCCGCACCCTGTCCGCTGAGGTGGACGTGGTGCCCCGCGTGCATGGTTCCGCCCTCTTCCAGCGCGGTGAGACCCAGGTGCTGGGTGTAACGACCCTGAACATGTTGAAGATGGAGCAGACCATCGACGCCCTGTCCGGACCCACCACCAAGCGCTACATGCACAACTACGAGATGCCGCCCTATTCGACCGGCGAGACCGGCCGCGTGGGTTCGCCCAAGCGCCGCGAGGTAGGCCATGGCAACCTGGCCGAGCGTGCCCTGATCCCGGTTCTGCCCAGCCGTGAGGAGTTCCCCTACGCCATCCGTCAGGTCTCCGAGGCCATCGGCTCCAACGGGTCCACCTCCATGGGCTCCGTCTGCGCCTCCACCCTGTCCCTGCTGGCTGCCGGCGTGCCTCTGAAGGCCCCCGTGGCGGGCATCGCCATGGGCCTGGTCACAGGCGAGGTCGACGGTCGGCCCACCTACAAGACCCTGACCGACATTCTGGGCGCCGAGGATGCCTTCGGCGATATGGACTTCAAGGTGGCCGGCACTTCCGAATTCATCACCTCCCTGCAGCTGGACACCAAGCTGGACGGCATCCCCGCCGACATCCTGGCCGCAGCCCTGCAGCAGGCCAAGGAAGCCCGGGCCACCATCCTGGACGTGATCAACGAGTGCATCGACGGGCCCGCCGAGATGAGTCCCTATGCGCCGCGCATCATAACCACCCAGGTTCCTGTCGACAAGATCGGCGAGGTCATCGGCCCCAAGGGCAAGATGATCAACCAGATTCAGGAGGACACCGGCGCCGATGTCTCCATTGAGGACGACGGCACGGTCTACATCGCCTCCGAGGGTGGCGAGGCCGCAGCCAAGGCCAAGGAGGTCATCGACCAGATCGCCAACCCGCACGTGCCCGAGGCGGGGGAGACCTTCAACGGCAAGGTGGTCAAGATCACCAGCTTCGGTGCCTTCGTCAACCTGACCCCTGGCACCGACGGGCTTCTGCATATCTCGCAGATCCGCAACCTGGCCAACGGCGAACGTATCGACTCCGTGGAGGATGTCCTCAAGGAGGGCGACACCGTCGAGGTCATCGTCCAGGGTGTGGACGACCGCGGCAAGATCTCCCTGGCCATCCCCGGCTTCGAGGACCAGGAGTCCGCAGGAGGTCGCGATCGCGGAGGCCGTGGTGACCGTCGGGACCGTGGCGGTGATCGTCGTGAGCGCAGCGGTCGTGGTGACCGTGATCGCCGTGATCGCCGCAGCCGTTCCTCCGAACGCGAGGATCGGTATGAGGCCCCGCGTCGCTCCCGTTCCGAGCGTGATGACCGCTACTACGACGACGAGGACCAGGAGGACCGTCCCCGGCACCGTCGCCAGAGCCGCGACCGCGACTTTGAGGATGGCGGTGACTGGTTCGAGGACGAGGACCGCAGCTCCCGTCGCGATCGTCGTCGGGTCTCCCGCGATGATGACGAGGATCGTGGCGGCCGTGGCCGTGGCGAGCGTCGTGGCCGTGGTAGCCGTGCCGAGCGTGATGACCGCGGTGATCGTGGCGGTCGTCACGAGCGTCGGTCTTCCGGACGTGGCGGCTATCGTGGCCGCAGGGAGAACCCGCGCTATGCCGCCGACGAGCACTATGACGAGTACCGGGCAGACCGGGAGGAGCGCTCCGAGCGTCCCCGTCGCCGCGTGCGCAGGGACTTCGATCCCTTCGACAGTGAGGACTGATTCCTACTGATGCCGGATGTTGATTGATTCGGCGTTTTCCGACAGGATCCCGTTCCGATGGGCGGGGTCCTGTTTTGTCTGTAGACCCTTCCGTGAGAGAATTGGGAACATGTCCGTATCACTGATCGTGCTTATCGTCATTGTCCTGCTGGTCGTGTTGCTGGTCATCTGGGGCATCGGGGCCTACAACGGTCTGGTCAATCTGCGCAACCGGGTGGCCAATGGCTGGGCCCAGATTGATGTCCAGCTCAAGCAGCGTGCCGACCTGGTGCCCAACCTGGTCCAGACGGTCAAGGGCTACGCCTCACACGAGTCCACCGTCCTGGAAGAGGTGACCAAAGCCCGCGCCGACGTGGCTCAGGTCCAGGCGGCTGGCGGGGATCAGATGCAGGCCCGTGCCGATGCCGAGCAGCGGCTGGGCCAATCCCTGGTCACTCTGATGGCTCGGGCGGAGGCCTACCCTGAGCTCAAGGCCAACCAGAACTTCCTGGACTTGCAGCGTCAGCTCAAGGACCTGGAGGACAAGATCGCCTACGCCAGGCAGTTCTACAATGATGTGGTTCAGAAGTTCAACACCCGCATCGAGACGGTCCCCTCAAACATCATCGCATCCCTTTTCCACTTCCGTCAGGCCCAGTATTTCCAGGCTGACGAGGGTAGCCGCCAGGCGCCCGTAGTGGACTTCGGACAGTGAACGCCCCAGCGGCCTCCTCTGGGAAACCAGTCTCAGGCCATCCCTCTTGGAGTACCTCCCGTTTCTTCCGAGCTCTGGTCCTGGCTCTGGTGGCAGGCTTGGTGACGTGCTTGGTTGCTGCCCTGCTGGTCTTCAATAGGAATCGGCCCGACCTGGTATATGATTCAGTCGATTACGATGTCCAGGTCCTTGATAATGGCGATTTGCATATCAGTCAGAACCTGACCGTCACCATGAATTCCCGCGAGGATGACAACGGCGACGAACGTCCTTGGCGGGAGCTCTACCAGCGCTATCAGATCAAGCCTGATCGACTGACCGGTATAAGCGACATAAGCGTGACTGACCTGACTAATGGCTCCACATATAGGCAGGCCGACCCACCGAAGGATCCTGATAACCTCGATCAATTTCCCGACTGGGACAAGACCATGGCTGGCACCTGGTATATGGGCACGGTCTCGGATTCGGGGCTGGAATCCTACAATCCGGGCGATACGGGTCAGGGTTCCGCCTGTGGCAATCAAGGAAACCAGTGCCAGGTGGAGTTGGGCTGGAACATTCCACAGACTGCCAAGGATTCAGGACGGCGCTTCCGCATCGACATGACCTTCCACGGGGTCACCACTGCCCATCCCGATGTGGCCGAATTCCAATGGGAGCCCGTGGGCGACACCAACCAGATTCCCATTGAGCATATGAGCGCCGACGTCAAGCTTCCCAAGCAGATAGGAACAGAGAAGGACAAGGATGCCAAGGCCTGGCTGCACTTCGCTGGCAGAGGCTCCTACCAGGTGGGCGATGATAGCCGTATCCAATTCTCCGCAGATCATATCGAGCCTGGTCAGCATCTGGATTTGGTGGTGCTCTTCGATGCGGGGAGGACTTCTTCGGTGGTCAGGACCGACTCTCAGCCGGCCCGTGACCGTATCGTCCAGCAGGAGCGCCAGCAGTATGAGCGCTGGCATACCGAGCAGACCAGACGGGCGCGGATTGGACTCTTGACGGGCATCTTGGCACTCTTGGCTGCTATCGCGCTGATTGCGGTCATGCTTTGGCAGGCTTTCCGCACCTATGGGGACTCCCAGTACCGAGGCGATATTATCTATTACCGTCAGCCTCCTGATCTGTCACCGGCCGTGGCCGCCGTTATCAACGATTTGATGCTGAGCCGAGAATCCCCTATTGGCAGGCAATTGTCAGCAACCATTCTCTCCTTGGCCTACAAGCGGGCCATCGCTCTGATTCCGGTCAGGTATGAGGACCGGGCGAATTCAGGCGGAGGTGCCGTGACCAAGGTGATGCGCTCGCTGTTCCACAAAGGCAAACTGCAGTCCATGGAAGTGGTCATCAATCCGGTCTGCAGTCAGGATCGAGCCTCCCTGGCCCTGTCCTTAAGCGAGGAAGCCTGCCTGACCATGCTGGAAGGTGCTTCCGCTCTGATGGGTTCCAAGGATGAACGTTTCGACCTGTACGAGATGATTGCTCTCTTCTCCAGCACCGAAGCTAATCATGGCAAGGTCTATCTGGAGGCTTTCGACAAGGCCGTCAAGTATGAGACCAACAATGCTGACCTACGTGCCTATCGTCATGGTATAGAGGTCTTGCCCTTCCTGGCCGTGCTCTTGGCCGCTTTCATCCTGCTGGCTGGATTCCTGCCGGGCACCGTGCTGGTACGTGCGCCCTTGGCCGTGCTTCTGGTGGCTGTTGCAGCATTCTCCATTCGTTATGGTAGTTCGCAAGTGCTCAGCAGGAATGGACAGCTCATGGCTGGTCAGGTGTCAGGGCTTCGGCGCTATCTGCTGGACTTCAGCGATTTTAGCCACCGGGGCGTGGAGGATCTGGTGCTCTGGGACCGCTACCTGGTTTACGCTGCGGCCTTCGGTATAAGTGACCGGGTTGTCGCTCAGCTGGCACAGGCCAGCCCTGAACTGACCGACTTCGACTGGCTGAATAATAATGCGCGCGGGAGCCTGCTCTACTGTACCTTCCTGCCTTACAGCCAGAATGTTCCGGTGGCTTCCTCCGTGAGTGGCCCTGAAACATTGGCTGCAAATTCAATGCTTGGCCAAGGCGGGGTGGTTGATCTGGGTACTCAGTTGACCCAGGGACTCGAACAGATCGGCGGCCTGATCGGCCAGGCCAGCGGCAACAGTTCCGGTAGTGGTATTGGTGGGTTTGGCTCCGGTGGTGGTTCCTTCGGCGGCTCCGGTGGCGGCTCCGGTGGTGGTTCCTTCGGCGGTCGTTGATACTGGGCCACAAGCTAAGCTCGATAGGAAGCCGGCGGCATTGAAGCTGGCATCAATCTACAAGACGGGAGTGCATTCATGACATCGGCGATGCGGGCCTTGGGGCCCTTTACCACGACAGCGGTCGGACTGGGCTGCATGGGATTGTCCATTGAGGGCAAACCGGACCAGACAACGGCCATCGACGTCATCCACCAGGCCCTGGATGCTGGCTGCCGACATCTGGATACCGCCTGGTCATACTACGAATCGGGCGGCCCCGAACAGACCAACGAGCGACTGGTTCGCCAGGCTTTGGACTCCTGGAAGGGACCTCGTCAGGATGTGCTGGTGGCCACCAAGGTGGGACACTACCGCAACTTCACCGATGGTCGGCCAACCTGGGCTGTGGACGGTCGACCGGAGAGCCTGATCACACACGCCAAGGAGTCCGCTCAGGCCCTGGGCGTGGACACCATCGATCTGCTCTACATGCACCGGCCTGACCCGCAGGTGCCCTACCAGGAGTCCCTGGAGGCCATGGCCGAGCTGGCCAAGCAGGGCGTGGCCCGGACCCTGGGTGTCTCCAACGTAGATATTGAGCGGATGGACCTGGCTCGCAAGATTCTGGGCGATGACCTTGTGGCCGTGCAGAACCAGTTCTCGCCTACCTTCACCAGCTCCCGCCAGGAGCTGGACCATGCGGCCGAACTGGGTCTGGCCTTCGTCTGCTGGAGCCCCCTGGGAGGCTTCCGAGCACCCAAGGACGAAACCCGTTATGATGCCTTCCGGCAGGTGGCCCAGGAGCGCGGCGTCTCCCACCAGCGTGTGGTCCTGGCCTGGGAACTGTCCCAGAACAGCAACGTCTTTGTGGTTCCCGGGGCTCACAGGGCGGCCACCATTCTGGACTCCCTGCAGGCGGCCGACATGGAACTGAGCGAGGACGAGATGGACCGCCTGAACCGGGCGGCGACTGCATGAGTCCCAAGCCTGAACCAAGAGAGCAGGGCACCCAGAGCGCTCAGGGCCAAGCCTGGGATCGGGAACGGACCTTACTGGACAGCAGTTCCCTGCCGTCACTGGACGATCAGGGCCGGCCGATCCCAGTCACCATTCCCATAGCCTTAGCGCCAGGGATCAAGGTGGTCTACACCACCAGGCTGGGCGGGGTCTCCTCAGGCGATTATGCCCAGCTGAATATGGGCGGCAAGGGAGGCGATGACCCGCAGGCAGTTGCTGCCAACCGTCAGGCTCTGGGTCGCCAGCTGAACCGTCCTGTGGTCCTGGTGGACCAGGTTCACTCAGCCCAGGTCTGGGATGCCGACCAGGGTCAGCCCCAGGGGCGCTGCGAAGCCGATGCTCAGGTGACCACCCGTCGCGACCTGGCCTTGGGCATCTTCGCCGCTGACTGCCTTCCCGTGCTGCTGGCCGACCCCCAGGCTGGCGTGATGGGGGCGGCCCACTGCGGTCGTCGTGGTCTGGTTGCCGGAGTCATTCCGGCCACAGTCCAGGCCATGGCCGACAAGGGAGCCGACCCGTCCAGGATTGTGGCAACCCTGGGGCCTCGGATCTGCGTGGATTGCTATCAAGTGGGCCCGGACCTGGCCGATGACTTCGAGAAACGCTTCCCCGGCGCATCCGGACCATGCCGGTTCGGCGGAATCGCCATTGACATCGCCGCTGCAGCCAGGATGGAACTGGAGGCGGCAGGAGTGACCAAGATCGTAGACTCCGCCCCCCGGGTCGGTGCCGCCACCAGATATCTGCGTCAGGACCCGGACCTGGCAGAGCTGTGCAGACAGGACGGTGAGGGTCCCGACCTGTCCAAGCGTCTCGAGGAGTTGCGTCGGCCCTTGTGCACCCTGGAGAATCCGCTCTGGTACTCCCACCGCCGGGCCGCGCTGGCCAGCAAGACGGGGGAAGGCCGCATGCTGGCCCTTATCCTGGCAGACGACTGACCTTGTAGATTGATTGATCCTGCTCCCAGCAGCCGGAACAGGCCTCGGGTGCAGATGTTCGGTGCAGATAGCGCCGGGTCTGCACCTTTCTCTGTTTGCGTATGAGTACCGTTGAATCTATGAGTGAGAGCAGAGCATCGGCAGCCCCGTCCGAGGTCAGTCAGGATGACGTAGAGTCAGAGGAGCAGATTCAGCCAGTTGTGGCGGTGATTCTGGCGGCCGGGCTGGGCGTTCGATTCGACGAGAACAACCCCAAGCAGCTGGTGCAGGTGGGCGGCAAACCCATCATTACCTGGTCAATTGACGCCTTCCAGCTCAATGACCGGGTCACCGACATCCTGGTCGTGGTCAACGATCGGGTGCGGGAGGCTGTCGAGGCCATTGTGGCAGATGATGCCTACGACAAGGTCCGCACGGTCATCCAGGGCGGCATCGAGCGCACGGACAGCACCGAAGCGGCCCTGCAGACCCTGGCTGATGCGGAGATCCCCCGGGATGCCAAGCTGCTCATCCACGATGCTGTGCGTCCCTTCGTCAGCCAGGAGTCCATCAATGGCTGCATCGATGCATTGGATACCTTCAACGCCGCAACCGTGGCCGTGGCCTCGACCGACACCATGCTGATGGCCGGCGACCTGGGCGAACGCAAGGTGGTGCGCCAGGTGCCCGACCGCGACAACATGTTCAGGGCTCAGACCCCACAGGCCTTCCGTTTCAGCACCCTCCGCAAGGCCTACGACCTGGCCGCCGCGGATCCCGACTTCCACCCCACCGATGACACCCGGGTCGTGGTGGACCACCTGCCCGAGGAGCCGGTGGCCATCGTGACCGGCAGTGTGACCAACATGAAGATCACCCTTCCCTCGGACGTGCCCATGGCTGAATGGATAGCGCGCTCCTTGGCGGGGTGAAGCCCTGTGTACCATGGAGCACATGGAGCAGATCAAGGTCATCGTCGCCGGATACGACCATTACCAGGGTGTTGACATCAACCCCTCCTACCAGGTCTCGCTGGCCCTGGCCGAGCATGGCATGGAGGGCATGCGCCCTGTCGGCCCCACCGAGGAGGACCCCTTGGAGGGCGTGGACCTGGCTATTTCCTCCGTCACCATGCCTGTCAGCTTCGCCAAGGCCTGGCCCATACTGCATGAGGCCATAGAGCGGGTGCATCCCGATATCATCATTGCCACAGGGCTCAAGCGTCGGGCTCGCGGCATCGCCATGGAGCGTTGCGCCGTCAACCTCAAGGAGGATGACGCAGACGACCGTGAGAACTTGGGGGAGCAGGAGCCTCAGGATACTGCCCGCGAGAACAGCCGCCAGCCCATCGACCCCCGGGGTCCGGCCGCCTACTGGACCCGTCTGCCCTTGAGGGCCATCCTGCACGACTTCGGCACCTGCGGTATCCCCGCCACGCTGAGCTCGGACGCGGGCACCTACGTCTGCAACGCACTCTTCTACAATCTGCTGGCATGGGCTGCAGGACACAAGGATGTCCTGGCCGGGTTCGTCAGCCTTCCCCTGGTCAATGAAAGCGGCGGTCAGGAGTGCGGCCTGCCCCTGGATCAGCAGATACAGGCTGTGCGCGAGGTGGTCAATGAGACCATTCGCTACTACCGCAGGCCCTCCTCCAGCCCTATTCTTATTGCCTGAGACCCGTATGTAAGGCCAATGTGTCGGCGGCAGGTCAGAAGGCGAATTCCGGCCTGTCATGGGGTAGAGTCGAGGTAAATCCACCGGACCGAAGACATTCTTGTCACGGGCCGGCATGTCCTGGTGGCGAAGAGGAGTGTTTCCATGGCCGAAGATCAGTTTCCCGTTGTCCTGCGAGGCTATGACAAGGAGCGGGTCGACCAGACCCTGGCGGCCTCGCGGAGCAATCTGGCCCGGTTGCGTCAGCAGATCAAGGCTGATGATGATCGCATTCTGAAGCTGGAGGCGGAACTCCAGGAGGCCAAGTCACGCAAGGTCGAACAGCCGCGCAACTCCTTCGCCTCCCTTGGGGCCAACGCCCAGCAGCTGCTGGCCTCGGCCGAGCAGACCAGCACTGAGCTGCTCAACCGCGCCAAGCAGGATGCGGCATCCACCAAGACCTCCGCCCAGGAGAAGGCGACGACCCTGGTCAACGAGGCCCAGCTTGAAGCCAAGCACATCGTGGACGAGGCCAATGCCAAGGCCAAATCCATCGTCGAAGCCGCCAATGACGAAGCCAGGACCGTCACCACCACCGCCAAGCAGCAGAGCGAGCAGAGCAAGTCAGCAGCCGACAAGGTCGTGGCCGAACGTCGCCAGGCCCTCGATCTGGAGCTGCAGAACTCCCGCGAGGAGCATGAGAAGCGACTGGCCACCAGCAAGGCCACCCAGGACAAGGAGCTGTCCGAGCAGAAGGCCAAGGCCGCCAAGGAGATCGCCGACAAGCGGCGCAAGAGCGACGAGGAGATCGCCAAGCTCAAGAAGGATGCCAACGATCAGATTCAGAAGGCCCTGGCCGAGGCCAACAAGAAGCTGGCCGACGTGCGCGAACAGGTCTCAAAGAGCCTGAATGACGCCCGCAGGCAGGCTTCGGAGATCACCGACAAGGCCAAGTCCGAGGCCCAGCAGATTGTGGACGAGTCCAAGGTCACCAGTGCCGAGACCATGGCCAAGGTGAACGCCGAGGCCGAGCAGGTCCGCTCCGACATCGCCGCCCAGCAGGAGGATGCCACCAAGAAGGTGGGCGAGCTGCTCAAGAGCCTTGAGGAACGGCGGGTCAAGACCGAGAAGGAGTCCCAGGAGCTGATTGAACAGGCCAAGGCCACCCGCAAGGATGCCGACTCGTTCGCCTCCTTCAAGCGTGAGGAGTCCGAGCGCAAGGCCAGCCAGCTGCTGGAGGAGGCCAAGCAGCGCGCCCAGGATGAAGTCGAGGCCCATCGCAAGGCCGCCCAGGCTGAGCTGGACGGACTCAAGGACCACATCACCAAGCTGCAGCACCGTGAAGCCACCATCACCTCCCGGGTCGACGAGCTACGGAACATCTTCTCCAAGTCCTTCGGCAACTTCGACGGCTTCCACGATGAGGCTGTGGTCAGTGACCAGGACGAGGGGCAGGCGCCCAGCGTACCCGTGGTCAACGCTGTACCTGCCGCGGATCCGTTGCCGGCTCCAGCCCCAAATGCCGAAAGCGAGGATGAAGGTGTCGGCCAGCCCGTCACCGACACCCAGGAGGAAGCCACTCGGACTTCGATCGATCAGGTCGCAGTGGGCCAGCCGGCCGATGACCTGACAGCTGATGACGCGGCAACTGATTCCACCAGCAATTCAGAGGATAAGGCCAACGCGGCCGTGACTGTCCGTTCCTCGGCCAATATGCCCACTCAGGTTCTGCCCTCCCCGGCCCCGAGCGTCCTGCCCGGTGCATCTGGCCAGGCCGATGATGCGCCGGTCCAGGCCAAGGATGGACAGGTGGAGAAGGCGGTCACCGACCAGGAGACTACGGTCATTCCGCCCATCAACGATGACGTGCACCCAACAGATCGGGACTGATTAGGGAACATCGGTAATTCAACAGGGCCGGGTTGCAGGCATGGTCTGCGACCCGGCCTCTGTTTTGCCTGGAAGTTGCCTGGCCGCATGTCGAAACGGGCGCGGGCGTCAATCTCGATTCCAACCCTTGCTCTGGCCTAGAGTCGATGGTGAAGAGGTGCAGGCAAGGGTCACGGGGTTGGGAGAGCATCATGCAGCAGCCAAATCAGTCATCATCAGATTCGTCCGTCACGGATTCGACCGAGGCGGATGCGGGAAGACGGGGAGGATCGGGCGCATCTCCAGGACCCGCACGCTCATGGATCGCCCAGGTTCGTCGTGGGGTGGATCTGCAATCCCTCTATGCTCTGGTGTATCTGGTGGTGGCCAACCTGATTGCGGGAGTTCTGAATCTGCCCTCGGTGGCCGCAGCCCTGGGAATTGCCCGTCAGCCAGGGCTGGCCGATCTGCTGGGCGATCTGGTCATGTTGGTCTTCCTCTTCGGCACCCGTGGCCAGGACCTGCTCGGCCGTGGCTCCAACCCTGTAGGGTACAAGGCTCAGACCAATCCCGGCCCGGCCGTGCTGATCGGGGCCATCCTGCTGATCATGCTGGCCAGCAGCATCGAGACGGGCTTCACCTGGGTGGTCAACCAGGGATCCCAGGCCCTGGGGCTGGTCTACCATTCAACAACTTCCCAGATCGCGGCGGGCCAGCATGGGTTCCTGTCGCCCCTGGACACGGCCATCCTGGTCCCCGTCGTCGAGGAGTTCCTGCTACGCGGCGTGGTCATGGGCAGGCTCAGACCCTACGGTCGGACCTTCGCCATCGTCACCTCCTCCTTTATCTTCGCCTGCCTGCACGGAGACATCACCCAGAGCGTGTTCACCTTCCTGCTGGGTCTGATCCTGGGTTTCATCGCCATGGAATACTCCATCCTCTGGTCCATGGCTCTGCATATCTTCAACAACCTGATCCTTGCTGACGCCATGATGTGGCTGACCCAGACGGTGCCGGCCCGCACCGGCACGATGATCAACCAGGGTATGACCCTTCTGGGCCTGGTTGGCGGACTGGTCGTCCTCTGGCTGATTCGGGGACAGCTGGCAGACTACCTGCGCGCCAATCGTTCACGCCACGGAACCTATAAGGGCTGGATCTCCCTCGGGCTGGCTGTCCTGATGGTCCTGGCCGTGGTCAATGCAGCCCAGCGCTTCTCCCTGGCTTGACAAGGTACAGTTGTCCACATCCTCCTCCAGGCGAACCCTCGATGACCAATTCCCGCTATGCTGGATGCAGGGATGCAGATACATCCGCATGAAAGGAAACAAGGACAGACCGTATGACATCAGCACTGACACCACTGGATCAGACCCGTTTGGAGGGCCTGCGCACCGCCTTCGACGAGCGCGAGGCCAACCACGTCGCCATGAACGCCGTCACTCAGGTAGGCATTGACGAAGTGGCCCACAACTATAATCGCTCCCGCCTGCTCCAGCACCGATTTTCGGTCAGCATCGACAATGGCACGGTCACCTCGCAGGCGCACTCCGGCCGTTGCTGGCTCTTCAGCTCGCTGAATGTAGCCCGATTCGTGGCCCGCAAGGCTCTGAACATTGACGGCAAAAGCACCGCCAACCCGATGGGCGATTTCGAGCTGTCCCAGAACTACGCCATGTACTACGACAAGCTTGAGCGCGTCAACTACTTCCTGCGCGACGTGGCGGCTCTGGTGCGTGCCGGCGAGCCCGTCGACTCCCAGCTCATGCGCTTCCTGATGGGCGATGTCATGGGCGATGGCGGCCAGTGGATCATGGCCATGAACATCTATAAGAAGTACGGCGCAGTGCCCAAGCAGTACTATCCCGAGACTGCCTCCTCCCAGAACACCAGCCAGATGAACGATCAGCTGCGTCGTCTGCTTCACCAGGCCACGGCTCACATGGTGGCCAACCCGGACGGCATCGACGAGATCATCGACCGGACCCTGGAGGCCGGTCACCGTATTCTGACCATTCACCTGGGCACTCCGCCCACCAGCTTCGACTGGGAGTGGACCGACAAGGACGGCGTCTTCCACCGTGATGGGCGGATCACCCCGCAGGAGTTCTGGAAGCGCTACGTGAATGCCGGGCTTGAGGACTATGTCTGCCTGGTCGACGATCCGCGCCCCGAGCATCCCAAGGGCCGCAAGATCGGCATCGAGCACCTGGGCAACGTGGCTGGCGGCAATCCCACCGAGTACCTGAACGTCCCGGTGGAGGTCATGAAGGACTGCGCCCGTCGTCTGATGAGCGAGCAGGGTCTGCCGGTCTGGTTCGGCGCCGACTGCCATCCCATGATGGACCGCAAGGCCGGTCAGTGGGCCACCGACCTGTTCGAGTACGGCCGGGTCTACGGTGTGGACTTCAACATGGACAAGGAGCAGCGGGTGCGCTTCGGCGATTCGGCCCAGAACCATGCCATGGCATTCGTGGGCGTGGATGTGGCCGATGACGGCCGGACCACCAACCGCTGGCGGGTGGAGAACTCCTGGGGCGGGGATATCGCCAACAAGGGCTACTTCACCATGAGCGACGACTGGTTCAGCCAGTATGTCTACGAGGTGGCCGTGCCCAAATCCATGCTGTCCGAGGAGTATCGCCAGGCCTTCGACCAGGAGGCCATCATGCTGCCCGCCTGGGACCCCATGGGTGCCTTGGCCTGAGCTTACCTATCTAACTGTTCGCTCCCGTGGCCTATAAGGGTCGCGGGAAAGGACCGTCCACATTGGCCCGGATGTGGGCGGTCATAAGCAATTCGGGCATGATCGTCGTAGCGCGACAGAGAGGAGAGCGACCGTGGCATTCGTCAAGGAACCGGATATCATCCCGGAAGAGGGGCGGCAGTATTTTGCCGATACGGCCGTCTTTCCCGAGACAGTGGATGTCAATATTCGTCAGCTGGATCCCATCCCGGCACCCAGGGTCTTTCTGCGCTCGCGGCCCCTGGATTCGAAGCGTATGGAACTGGTCCGGGACTCCCGCCAAGCCATTCGCGATGTTCTGCATGGGCGGGACGACCGGTTGCTGGTCATCACCGGCCCCTGCTCCATCCACGACCCGGAGGCTGCTCTGGAGTACGCCCGTCGTCTGTCGGCCGTCAATGAGCGGTTGAAGGATCGGCTCCTTATTGTCATGCGGGTCTACTTCGAGAAGCCCCGGACCACGGTCGGCTGGAAGGGCCTGATCAACGACCCCGACCTGGACGGAACATTCAACATTCGCAAGGGGATCCGCCTGGCCCGCCAGGTGCTCTGGCAGGTCCTGGGCCAGGGGATTCCGGCTGCCACGGAATGGCTGGATCCCATCACCCCACAGTATCTTTCCGACGCGGTCAGCTGGGGGGCCATCGGCGCTCGGAACACGGAGAGTCAGGTCCACAGGGAGCTGGCCAGCGGCATGTCCATGCCCATGGGCTTCAAGAACTCGACCGAGGGCAGTGTAGAGGCTGCGGTCGATTCCTGTCTGGCTGCGGCATCCGAGCATCACTTCCTGTCCATCAACTTGGACGGTCATGTCATCGCCGCCGAGACCAGGGGCAACCCCGACTGCCACATTATTCTGCGTGGTTCCAGTCATGGCCCCAATTACGATGCGGAATCCGTCAGGTCCGCCCTGGAGGTCATGCATCAGGCGCCGCTGGGTCCTGGTGCCTGCCAAGGTCTGATTGTGGACGCAGCCCATGGCAACTGCGGCAAGGACCCCGTACGTGAGGCCCGGGTGGTCGAGGAGCTGGCAGACCGTCTCGCCAAGGGCGAGCAGGGTCTGTCGGGCATCATGATGGAGAGTTTTCTTGAGGGCGGTCACCAGAAACCGGCTCCACTGGATCAGCTGGTCTTCGGCCGGTCCGTCACCGATGCCTGCATTGCCTGGGATAGGACCGAGGAACTGCTGCAGATCCTGGCAGATGCCGTGCAAGCCCGTCGGGAAAGGAAGAAGGCATGAGTGGGATGAAGGATGAGCCACAGGAGCCTCTGCCCCGACCCAGCAAGGCCTACGAGGTTGAACTGGTGCACAAGGCGCTGGCGGCCGGCGTCAACCCCTTGCAGACCGGGAACCTGCCCAGATGGGAGGACGAGGTAGGCATAGGCAGGATCGTCAACAGGCGGGTCTTTGAGCTTGACCGCCTGCCTTCGCCCGCGCAGATGCTGACCCGATACCCCTTGGATGGACCGGCCAAGGACCTGGTCATCCGCTCCCGGCAGGAGATTGTGGACTGTCTGCATGGGCGGGACGATCGGTTGCTGGTCATTGTGGGCCCATGCTCCATCCATGACCCCGATGCCGCGTTGGACTATGCCCGTCGTCTGTCGGCCGTCAATGAGCGGTTGAAGGATCGGCTGCTGATCGTCATGCGGGTCTACTTCGAGAAGCCCCGGACCACGGTCGGCTGGAAGGGGCTGATCAACGACCCCGACCTGGATGGCAGCCACAACATTCAGAAGGGTCTGGTCCTGGCACGGCGCATCCTGCTGGGTGTGCTGGACACCGGGCTTCCGGCGGCCACGGAATTCCTTGAGCCCACATCGCCCCAGTACATTTCTGATGCGGTCAGCTGGGGGGCCATCGGTGCTCGGAACACGGAGAGCCAGGTCCATCGGCAGCTGGCCAGCGGCATGTCCATGCCCATTGGCTTCAAGAACGCCACGGACGGCAGCGTGGATGTGGCCATTGACTCCTGCTATGCGGCCTCTCAGCGCCACACCTTCTTTGGAATAGACCACGAGGGTCAGGCCGCAGCCGTAGCGACCATGGGCAATCCCGACTGCCATCTGGTCCTTCGTGGCTCCAAGTCCGGCCCCAACTACGATCAGGATTCGGTGCGGGCGGCCCTTGCCGTGCTTCGCCAGCGCATGCCCAAGGACAGCGCGGCCGCCCACGGACTGCTCATCGATGCCTCCCATGGCAATTCCGGCAAGGATGAGCGGCGTCAGATCCAGGTTGTCCATGAGTTGGCCCAGCGGATAGGCGACGGCGAGGAGGGCTTTACCGGGCTGATGATGGAGAGTTTCATACGTGGCGGCAATCAGAAGCCGGCCCCGCTGGACCAACTGGTCTACGGGTGCTCGATCACCGACCGCTGCATCTCCTGGCCCGACACTGAGGATCTGCTGGAGGAACTGGCACAGGCAGTGGACCGTCGTCGCAGCACGGCTCGTTGACTTACGGCCTGCAGTAGGCTGGTCGGGCCGCAGTCGCGGGTGAAATCATGGATAAGGAGTCAGGCATGAGTGAAACAGACGGTTCCCTGGAGGGTGAAGATCGACGGCCGGTTGTCGTCATAGGAGCCATGGACGAGGAAGTGGCCCTGATTGGCCAAGGCCTGAAGCAGGCGGATCAGGATCCGCACGCCAGTGATGCTGGACTGAAAGTCATATGTGGCACCCTTGATGGGTCGCAGGGCCCGGTTCGACTGGCTGCCACAGTGGGCGGCATGGGTACTGTCAACATCGCCGCCACCACGCAGTATCTGATTGATGCCTTCCATCCCAGGGCCGTCATCTTCTCCGGCATTGCCGGCAACCTGAACAAGGACCTGCACATCAACGACGTGGTTCTTGGAGGCACCCTGCGCTATCTGGACACGGACATGCGGTTGGTGGCCCAGTCGGCCCCAGGAACCGAGGAGTTCCACTCGGACCCCCACCTGCTGGATCTGGCAAGCCGGACTCTGGGTGCCATGGGAATCAAGCACATCGTCGGCACCATTGCCACAGGCAACTACTTTGTGGATAGCCCGGAGAAGATCGCCCAGGTCAAGGAGCAGACGGGGGCTGATGCGGTCGAGATGGAGGGGGCGGCCGTCTGCCATGTGGCGGCCCGCAACAAGGTCTCGGCCCTGGTCATCCGCGCTCTGAGCGACAACGCCGACACCGACTACGAGGTCTTCCGGGAGTTTGACATCTCCGAATATGCCGACACGGCCGCCAGGCTGGTGCTGGGCATCGTGCGTGAGCTTTGAGCCTAGATCGATAAGAAGCCCATGGGCGTGTGGCTTGGCGCCCGTGGGCCTGCGAGCTGATTGGTCGCGCCCGTTAAGGTTTGTGTACCATGAATCCGCCGCGGTCCTGCAGTCTTCGGATCTGACTGATGCAGAGCTCGGGGCGTCTGCGGATTTGACGGCCGCAGCCGAACTGTGTATTATTACCCTTTGCATACCAAAGACCGTTGGTCGGGACCTTTGGGTCTCCTAAGTTCGGTTGATCGAGCCAGCACAGGTTGAGTTTCAGATCGGTCCTTACGACCTGTTTTCCGCTCTGCCTGTCGGCAGGGCTTTCTTTTTGCCTGTCATGCTCGGTCGTCCGGCTCCCTCCAGAGGTCTGTCTAGGAAGGAACGCCATGAAAAGGCCCGAAAAGGAAGAGGCTGTCGCCAGGCTGACGGACAAGTTCCGTGACGCCGATGCCATCATCCTCACCGAGTACCGCGGGCTCAGTGTTCCGCAGGTCGCCGATCTGCGAAACAAGCTAGGCCGCGATACTTCCTACAATGTGGCGAAGAACACGCTAGCCCGGATTGCGGCCAAAGAGGCTGGAATCGAGGGTCTCGATGAGATGCTTGCCGGCCCCTGCGCCATCACCTTCGTCAAGGGTGATTACGTCAATGCCGCCAAGACGCTGCGTGATTTCGCCAAGGACAACCCGGCACTGATCGTCAAGGGCGGCTTCATCGATGGAGCTGTTGCTGACGCGGATGCCATGGAGAAGATCGCGGATCTGGAATCCCGCGATGTTCTGCTCTCCCGGATGGCCGGCGCGCTCAAGGGCACCATGTCCAAGGCCGCCAACCTGTTCGTCGCTGTGCCTACCAAGGCAGTGCGCACGTTCGACGCCCTGCGCGAGAAGCAGGAAAAGGCCGCCTGAGTCCACGGCCATCGGCCTGGATTCATACGGCAAACACAAGAAAAGATGTTCGGTGATCGGTCTACCAGTCAATGCCGGTCGCCACAAATGAAAGGAAGCCATTATGGCCAAGCTCTCCGCTGACGAGCTCATCGACGCGTTCAAGGAAATGACTCTGGTCGAGCTGTCCGACTTCGTCAAGAAGTTCGAGGACGAGTTCGACGTCGAGGCCTCCGCCCCTGTGGCCGTGGCCGCTGCCGCCCCCGGTGCTGCTGCTCCCGCTGAGGAGGAGAAGACCGAGTTCGACGTCGTCCTCTCCGCCATCGGCGACAAGAAGATCCAGGTCATCAAGGCCGTCAAGGCCATCACCAACCTGGGCCTGGCCGATGCCAAGGCTCTGGTTGACGGTGCCCCCAAGGCCGTCCTGGAAGGCGCCAAGAAGGAAGACGCCGACAAGGCCAAGGCCCAGCTGGAAGAGGCCGGCGCCACCGTCGAGCTCAAGTAGTCATCGGCTCTTTCTGAGCCCTTGCATGCTGGAAAGCCCTGTGCTGTCATCGACAGCGCGGGGCTTTTCCTATATCTTGTCAGACCTGCGCGCAAGGGTGGTTGCGCTGCCCCGTGCAGAGCCGATTCTCACCGGAGTATATGTGTTTGTTCCCCTCTGCCCCTGTGGACGCAGTTTCGGCCACTCAGAGGCATGGGGATGGCCATATAGTTGGAACGATTGCAATAGATTGCAACATTTTTTTCATGATTGAAACCGCAGCTAAGCTAAGGCTCTGTCCTATCGACCGTGACGCCGATGCCCAGATATGACAACGAGAGAGCAATCATGACCATCACCTTCACCAACCAGTTCTGGACCGTGACCTCCGGAGATCTGACCGATCGACGCAGGCCCCTGCAGGCCCCTCCAATGGGGGAGAAGCCCAGGGGCGCCATGCCCATCGTCATCGATCCCTGCCAGCGCCATCAGCCCTGGATCGGTGCCGGAGCCGCAATCACCGATGCCGCGGCCTCGTTGATCTGGGGCAGCCAATCCGCGCAGCAAAGGCATGCTCTTCTGGACGACATGTTCAACCCGGACAAGGGCGGCTTTTCAGTCATCCGCATACCGCTGGGCTCCTGCGAGCCGTCCTCCCAGCCCTACTACACCTACGACGACATCCCCTACGGGGAGCATGACAAGGATCTGACCAGGTTCTCCCTGGGCGAGGGCGAGCCGGGTGCTCCGGACGCCACCAAGGACTACAAGTACATCATTCCTGTAGTCCAAGAGATTCTGTCCATCAATCCTGCCGTGAAAATCATCGCCTCGCCCTGGAGCGCCCCGGCCTGGATGAAGAACACCGGTCACCTGTGCATGGGCGGTCACCTGCGTTTCGGCGAGTGGACCGGCAACGGCTATGATCCGCTCGAGGATTCCATAGAGGGGGTCTATGCCCGTTACTTCGCCCGCTACATCGACGAGATGGAAGCCATAGGCATCCCCATATGGGCGGTCACTGTGCAAAACGAACCCTCAAACGCCGCCCCATGGCCAGCCATGACCTGGACTCTGGCCCAGCAGGCCGACTTCGCCCACCGCTTCCTACGGCCTGTGCTGGACCGTCGGCACCCTCAGGTGCGCATCTTCATCAACGATGACTCGGCGCACTGCCTGACCGGACCGGTCGACAAGGATGTCACCGCCGAGCAGGCCCGTTCCATCGACGGCCTGACCTTGCACACCTATGACAACGACTATCCGCAACTGGACTATGCCAACCGGGTCTATCCACAGTGGATCTACGGCATGACCGAACGTCGCTGCATGCTGAACCAGACCCCCGAGGATGCTGCTCACATCATGTCCGGTGTCATTGGCAACTGGCTGGTCCGCCATGGCTCTTCCTTTATCACCCTGTGGAACATGGCCCTGGACGAGCGGGGGCTGCCCAACCAGATCGGTGCCGACGGCAGACGCGGGGTGGTCACCATCGATCATGGCAGCGGCAAGGTCCGCAGGAACCTGGAGTATTTCATGCTCCGCAGCTTCGGCCAGGACGTGGAGCCCGGTTCGGTAGTGATCGACTCCAGCAACTACACTCCGGACGGCTGGAGCGGCTCGCTGGGCTCCGTGGCCTTCCTGGCGCCGGACGGATCCATCGCCGCCCATATCTACAACCCCACGGGCCAGCCTGTCAGGGCGGCTGTCACAGTCAACGGCTGGGGGGACCGTTGGCAGAGCGTGACCGTACCCGCCTGGGGGACCGTGACCATGCACGCGACGACGGGCGAGCGGATCAATGATTCGGCCGTACCCGAGGATGAGGACTTCGCTCTGCAATTGCCTGAGTACACCGTGGATGACAAGGCTCCCGGACAGGACTGAGGCTCGGATTCTGCAAACTGGGAAAGAGCCCGGCGGAAGGAGAAATACGATTATGGAGGAGATCTGGACCGCAACCGCAGGGGACCTGTCCCAGCGGCGAGAACCTATAGCGACCCCGGAGACGACAACTGGGCCCGGCGCAGCCGTCCCCATCGTCATCGATCCAACCAGACGCTATCAGTACTGGGAGGGGGCCGGCGCTGCTCTGACGGACTCCAGTGCCTACCTGTTCATGACGGCCATGGATGCCGACCAACGCCATCGGATTCTGACCGAGCTCTTCGACCCGGCTCAGGCGGGCCTGTCCACCTTGAGGATCTCCATGGGGTCCTGCGACTTCTCCAGCCAGCGCTACTACTCCTATGATGACCTGCCCGAGGGGGTGATGTCGGATTCGGGCATGACCTACTTCTCCGTTGGGCAGGGGGAGCCGGGCTCGCCCGAGGCCACCAAAGACATGAAGTATGTGGTCCCCGTCCTTCAGGAGATCATGGCCATCAACCCGGGCGTGCGGATTCTGGCTTCGCCCTGGAGCGCACCCGCCTGGATGAAGGACAGTGGTCGGCTGGACGGGGCTGGACGTCTGAGGCTGGGGCAATACTGCGGCAATGGCTACCGTCCACGTGACACGGTCGATGCCGCCTATGCCCGCTATTTCGTGCGGTTCATCGAGGCCTACCAGAAGCTGGGGATTCCCATCTCGGCAGTGACCATGCAGAACGAGCCTTCCAACAATCCGCCCTGGCCCATGACGATCTGGACACCTGAACAGCTGGTGCGCTGGGGCGTGGACTACCTGCGTCCGGCGCTGGACCGTAGCTTCCCCGAAGTGGAGATCTTCTTCGGGGATGACGGATTGAGGTTCTTCAGCCGCCCGGTCAGCGACTATATGACCCCTGTGGAGGCCCTGAGCTTCGCCGGGACTGCCATGCACACATACTCCGGCCTGCCCAAGTGGGTCGTGAACGCCACCAGGCAGTTCCCCGGATGGCGCTCGGTCATGAGTGAGCGGCGCTGCATGCTGGACGAACGGGTGGACGAGGCCAGCCATGTCATGTTCGGGGAGATCGGCATCGGACTGGTTCGCCAAGGCGTGGGCATGATCGACCTGTGGAATCTGGCCCTGGATGAGCAGGGTCTGCCCAGTTGGGCGCGAACCATGGGCCGGCGCGGGGTCATCACCGTCGATTCCCGAACCGGCGGTGTCAAGCGCAACCTGGAATATTTCATGCTCCGTAATTTCGGACAGGATGTGCCGGTCGGCGCTCGCAGGGTGGCCTCCACCAGCCATACCCGCGACGGCCGGACCGGCGGGCTGGGATCGGTCGCCTTCGTTCGCGACGATGGTGAGCTCAGCGTCATCCTCTACAATCCGACCGGAGAACCTCACCAGGCGGCCCTGACCGTCAATGGCTGGGGCGCCAACTGGCGACTGGTAAGCGTGCCGGCTTTCGGGACTGTTTCCTGCCACATGTCAGACTCCGATCGTCTCAACCGCAGCACGGTGCCAGAGGATGACCAATTCGTCGTCCATATGACTCCGCACCCAGACGACGACCACGACGAGGGAGAGGACGGCCAGGACTGATCCGATGACGGCGGCCGTTGCTTGACTCTGATGGTTGTGTCCAGATCAAGGGCGGCCGCCGTTTCTTGTTGATCGAGTCAATCGCTTCGTTGCCAAAGCCTTGCCTGAGGGGAGGGTTCGCAGCACCGGCATGCCTGCCAGTCTTTCATGTGTCCTTTATCGGTTAATTCGGCACGCAATCAATCCTATCTCTGGGTTTCATGACAGAATAGGCGATAGTACCGAGTGAAGGCGGCTGCAGATTTGGGAGGTCGAAAACGTGAGTGACGATCGGCGACCGGGGCAGGTGTGGATAATCAAGTTCAATGGGGCGGAAGAGACCCGGCTCAAGCCTGGCGAGACCGTCGAGATCGGCCGCAAGCCCCTGCGTCCGCTGGCCGATGACGGTCGGCGTCGTCTGGAGGTGCCCGATCAGACAAAATCCATGTCCAAGCGACATGCCATTTTCGCCGTCGACCAGGACGGTCTGGCAACCCTGCGCGACATGGGTTCCACCAACGGGTCCTATCTGATCCAGTCCGACGGATCCCTGGTCAGGTTGCCTGTGGATGCCGACTTCCCCCTGTCCAGCAGTTCGGCTCGTTTCCAATTCGGTGATGTCCCCGTCGACTTCGTGCGGATCAGCAATCCTGAAGAAGATAAGACCGATCCTTCGACCCGCGTGCCCGACCTCTTCTCATACTCCACGCAGCCCCGGGGCATGGTGGAGCCTGATGCAGCTGAGATGTCCGTCGACGACATTCTGGACATGCGCGCCGGCGAGCCCACTGGCATCTTCAAGGCCGACGGGGTCCGCAACAGGGTCACTGCCCTTCACGATATGGCCCTGGGTGCCGCCAAGACAGCCGATTCTTCTCAAGAGGCCGCCGGCGCTTCTCAGGATCGTCCCGGGTCTGTCCCAGTCGCTCGCGACTCGCGGGATAATCCGTCGCAGCCCGCGGATTCGCGGGGCTCGCAAGCGCGGCATTCTGACGATTCTGATCCAATCGAGCATGGCCAGGCTGACAGGGGGCCGGTCGATGCAGGCTCAGCGGATGGTCAGGGATCGGACCGTCGCAGGGTCTATGCCGACCAGCCGGATGACAGGGCATTCGAAGACCGCCAGGGTGACCGGCGTGCAGGTGACTTCCAGGCCCAGGGCGCTCGTGGCGAAGCTCGTCGGCCTCTGCCATGGCAGGAGCATGAATCCGAGCAGGGCCTGCCTCTGGTCGGCACCCAGGAGGAGGACAGCCGGCCTGTCGACCGTGACCTTTTCGCTGATGCTCGCCGATCACGTTCCCCCGAATCCGCTCCTGATCAGAATCACTACAACCAGGATGCCGACGATGCCCATGACGTCCGTGACAATCGTGGTCATCGTGACGATCGTGCGGTTTCCGGCCGCAGCGGCCATGCAGACGGCCAGTCACGGCAAGGCCGGAGGGGCGAACCGGACTCGGCCCAGGGGTTCACCCCTCTGGGAGCCGTGGAGCTAGCCCGCCTGTCCAAGAAGGAATCAGATCAGGCCCGGCGTCCCAAGCCAGCGGATAAGCAGGATGATGACCAACGTTATCAGCCGGCCTTCGAGCCCGGATCCGTCTTCGAGCGGGTCTCCAAGGGGGACTATGACCGTGGCCAGGAGGCCATCGTGGTGGACGGGATGAGCTCCGATGATGCCAAGCGTACCGGGGACTTCGCCCTGCAGTTCGCCATGGCCAAGCATCGGCAGCTGCTGCCTTTCCTGGCGATGAACCCTGCCCTCTATGATGATCTGTACGCCTGGTTGGAGGCTCAGGGCGACCAGGACATCGACGCGGCCCTGCGCAACAATGACGGGTATCACGAATATCTGAACGCCGTGCGGAAGTGAGTGGACGGATGAGCGAGACGGTAATGAGCACCGGGGGATCCGAAGAGGACAAACGGGCTGAAGATGCACAGGCATCGACGGCCGGCTCCTCCTCCGACCGCGCCGCAGAAGAGGTCAAGGCCCCGTTGACTCCACTGGAGCGAATCCGGGGATGGCGCCAGGATTACCAGAACCAAGTGGGCCTGACCCCCTTGGAGAATGTGTCGCAGCTGGCGGCGCAGATGGACCTGACCCATGCGCATCCTTCAGGCATCGCCCAGCTCTTCGCCAGCGGCCAGGTCCATCTGGACGCGCTATTCCGAGACCGTGGCATGCTGCGCGCAGCCCACCGGCGCATGGAGCGGGTTCTGGACGATCAGGCCGCCAAGGAGCGTGCCAGTGGTTTCGCCCAGCTTTCCATGGTGGTGGGAGTGGCCGCCTGGCAGGGGCGCGACATGCCTGTACTGCTCTATCCCGTGCGTATTGACGAGAGCACACAGGGGGCCTCCAGGTCCTCCATCAGGTTCACAGGCAAGGTGGACCTTAACCCTGCCCTGATTTCGGCCATGCGTGAGCGGGGCATCACCCTGGATCCGGACCGCCTGTTTTCCGCCTCCCACTATCAGGGCGGCACCCCCGAAACTTCTTCACTGTTCAAGGACATGACGGCCCTGATTACGCCGCATATCAGCGACTTCACCATTGAACGGAAAATCGTTCTTGGGTGCTTTATCGAGCCATCCGCCCAGTTGCTGGGCGAGAGCCTTCGGATCCTGGACCGGATGACCGCCGGGGCCACCGGCAACGATCTGCTGGATGCCTTGGCTGGCGACCAGGCTGCCTCGGAGCGGCTCAAGGGCGGACCAGTGCCCGACTACAGCCCCTTTGATGCTGACCCCCACAGCGAGTTCGAGGCCGGAGACGTGGACAACCAGGTCCGTTATGCCGCCCAGCTGGTGGCGACCGGACACAGTGTGCTTGTCGATGAACAGACCGGCCGCCACAGCGCCGACGATGCTCTGGCCATTGCTTCGCGCTGCGTCACCGCCGGCAGGACCGTGCTCTATGTGCCCTGCGTGGTGGAGGAGAAGCGACGCTTCCAGCATCGTCTGGATGCCGCCGGGATGGCGGACATGGCTCTTGACCTGACAGACGATCAGCTTGGCCGGGTCCTGGACCAGCGGCTGATTGATGCAGTGGGGTTCAAACCCGGCAAGGCCAGCGAACACTTCGATCAGGTGGCTGACGAGCTTGTGGGTGTCCGCTCCCGGCTGACCCGCTACCTGGGTGATCTGCATGGGGTGGATTCCAGCTGGGGGGTTTCGGCCTACCAGACCATTCAGAATCTGGCCAACATCGCCAACATGCCTACGCATCCTGCCACCCGTGTCCGTCTGGGTGCGGCGACGGCCCACAACCTGCAGCCCGAGCTGGATGCCTGGGCGGACAAGCTGGAGAGGGCTGCCGAGCTGGGCGAGTTCGTCATCGGCCCACAGGACACGCCTTGGTTCGGCGCCACTCTGGTCAACGAGAACGAGGCTGTGGACGCATACTCCCGTGTGGTTCGCCTCCTGCAGCGGCTTCTGCCGGACACCCGTGAACAGGTCAAATCCACTGTGGAGACCTGCGGATTCCCCGTGCCGGCCACCGTCAAGGATTGGGGGCGGCAGGTGGTGGTCCTCAAGAACCTGCGACGGGTCCTGGATGTCTTCCAGCCTTCCATCTTCGAGCGTGATATTCCCTCCATGATTGAGGCCACCAAGTCCAAGGCCGATCGCAAGGCCAATGGCACCAATCTGGGATTCTGGGAACGCCGACGTCTGGTCAAGGAGGCCAAGAGCCTGCTCAGGCCCGGCGCGCAGGTCGAGGATCTGCATGAGTCGCTGGTGGTGGTCTCCAAGCAGGCCGAGCAATGGCGGACCTTCGTCCCCCACGGCGGCTGGCCGGTCCTGCCGCCGAAGCTGGACGTCATCATCGACACCCAGGAATCCCTGATTCGCGACATGACAGCTCTGGACACCGTTCTGGCTACGACTCCGGCTGGCGGCGATCTGGAGACCATGGACTTGAACAAGGTGGAGGAACGGCTCAAGGCGCTCTTTGACGACCATACAGCCCTGGATACCTTGCCTGAGCGCTGCGCCCTGGAGGACGAATTCAACAAGGCGGGGCTGCAGGACCTTGTCCAGGACCTGCGCAACCGTCAGGTCGAGGGCAAAGCGGTACGGGCCGAGTTGCAGCTGGCCTGGTGGACCACGGTCTTCGACGACATCATGCGCTCCTCGCAGATCATCTCCAACCAGGACGGTTCCGCCCTGTCCAACGCAGCCGACCGCTTCAGTCAGGTGGATGCCCAGCACGTGGCCAGCGTAGGGCCCATGGTCGCCCAGGAGAGCGAAAAGCGCCTGTCCGAGCTGCTCTTTTCCCGCACCCAGGAGGCCAATCAGCTGCACACCATGCTGGCCGGCAACCCCGGTGCCTCCCTTGCGGTCTTCCAGCAGGCCCACCCCGGCATCCTGTCGGCGGCCAAACCCATCATCATCGCGACTCCGGCCACGCTGGCGACCAGGACCAATCCGACACAGCTGGCCGACACGGTCATCATCGATGCCGGAGCCCATATGCCTTCCATCCAGGTGTTGACAGTGCTGGCTCGTGCCCGGCAGGTGGCGGTCATCACGCACCGTCCTACCATCACCTCGGATGGTCTCTTGCAGCTGGTCGACCACCTGGTCCCGGTCACCGTCAAAGCCCGGCCCTCGCGCCGCTCGATTCGACTGGACACCTTCCTGAAGGATCATGGCTATGGGGATTTGTCGGCACCTGTCCCCGATTGCCGGGAGCCTGGCAGGGTAACCCTGACCAGGGTGGAGGGAGCCGGCGTCCCTGTCATGGCCACTGGGCTGGTAGAGTCCAGCCAACAGGAGGTGGCCGCAGTTGTCGAAATGCTCAAACGCAAGGCCGGATCCTTCTCCCTGGTGCCGAACAGTTATCTGCTGACTGTGGTCACCCTGTCGGCCACCCACCGCTCAAGGCTGGGGGCCGAACTCAAGTCGGCTGCGGCCAAGGACAGGATCTTCGCCAAGTTCCTGCGGCATGTACGCATCGTCGGCATCGACGAGGTCTGCGGCGCCCGGGCCACGGACGTAATCCTTACTCTGGGCTTTGCCAAGACTACCCACGGCCGTCTTCTGCAGCAGTTCGGCGATTTGGAAGGCGAAGGGGGCAAGGGTATGTTGCTGGATGCTCTGGTCCTGCCGGATCGGAATCTGGACATCGTCGCTGCATTCTCGGCCGATGATCTTGAGGCTGACCGCATCCACCAGCCGGGGCCGCGTCTGCTCAAGGATCTGTTGACTTGGGTTGAGCATCCCGATGCCGAACCTGCCCGGCCCGAGCAAGCCGAGCAGTCCACCAATGTGCTCTTCAGGGATCTGGCCCAGAGACTGCGGACCCGGGGGCTGGATGTGGCCCTGGATTACGGGTACGACCAGGCACCCAGAATTCCGCTGGTGGTGGGGCTCAAGAACAAGCCCTATGCTTTGGCTGTGCTGACCGACGATGCCGAGTTCATGCACACCCAGTCCACCCGGGAGCGTCATCGGTTCACCACCGAGGATTTGCAGTATCTTGGCTGGTCGGTCATGACCGTCTGGAGCGTTTCGGCCTTTGTCAACCCCGACAAGGAAGCCGACAGGATCGTTGCCCGCCTTGCCGACATCTACCAGCAGGCGCGTTGATGGCGGATAATCAGCCGGACCGGGGGAACCAGACCGGTGAGTCTGCGGCTCCGCGTCGGCGTCGGCATCGGCGGGTGGTTCGTCCAGGCAAGGAACGGTTCGATGTCGATGGCACCGAGGAAGATCCCCAGGACCGTGTCTGTGCACAGGATCGCCTTGATGGGGATGATCGACGGATTCTGGGCGAACTGCCGCCTCACTGGGGGCTCTTCCCCAATGAGCGCGGCGACTGACTGTCGGTCCTAATCCTGACTCTTGGGCAGTCCGGTTCCAGCCTGTTGACTGTCTGCACCTGTCGACTGGTGGATGTCGTCGGCGATTTGGCGCAGCAGCTGCAGGCTCTGGTCCTGGGGGCTGGGAGCGTTGGGCTGGTCCTTGATGCCCGAGGCCGCCCGGCTCAGCTGCCGCAACTTGTTGATGGGCATGATGATGCAGAAGTAGACGGCGATGGCGATCAGGAGGAAGTTGAGCAGAGCCGTCAGAATGGCACCGAAGGAGATGGTGGCGTTCCGGTAGCTGATGGTCAGGAGTCCCGACAGGTCCGGTTTGCCGAAGATCATGGCGATCAGTGGGCTGATCAGATTGTTGACGATGGCGTTGACCACGCTGGTCACCGCCGAACCCATGACCACGCCCACGGCCATGTCCACCATGGATCCACGCGAGATGAACTGCTTGAATTCGCCCAGCACACCCTTGTTGCTGATCTGTGAGATTTTGTGGACTGCTTCGGCGGTATCCTTGGCCGCCACCTGGTTGATTGAGGCCATTCTGCATCCTTCCGTAGCTGATATGAGGCGTGGAAAGCCCATGCCTGCTTCTTCCTCCATTATCGCGGGCCCAGGATTGTTTCGGTTTTCCGACATGATTGGAGGGTGTCGATGCGGACGCTCTGTCAGGTCGGATGGCAATGACCGGGGTGGATGGATCCAGCGATAACAGGAGCAGAGCCTGACTGGCATCCAGGGCGAAGACCGCCTGGGATGTTTGCCGGACCCGGTTGCCCTCCCGGCCTTCCAGATCGGATCGATCTTTGGCGATGGTCTGTGCCGGTTGTAGAGCCAGTGCCTGCTCGGCTAACGTGCAGCGTCCAACGCCTTGGGTCTGTCCGGGCGTCGGTGTCTGCAGGCCGTTGACTTGCTGGACATGGGAAAACCCTGGTTTGTTGTCAGAACCTGGCTGGTCTCTCGCGGAAGGTGGTAGGGAACTCGGCTGGGCGGAATGCGTGTCGGCACCGGTTGGGCAGTCTCCCGAGGCCAGCAAATTCACCTTGTCACCAGCCTGCAGGTCTCCTGGATCGTCGGCCAGGCGGACGGTCACCGGGGTGGTCCCGGGTGGCTGTGCCGGTCTGTTGCTGATCATGGCTGTGGTCAGCGGTTGCCCTGTGTGCAGGCTGATCATCAGCCGCCGTCCACGTACTTGTCCAAATGAGGAGATCAGGCCAGGCAGCCGTTCCCTGCCGTGCAGGATTCGCGTTTCGACCATGCCAGGTTCGATGGCTGATCCGCGTGCAATAGGTCGCGCGGCGACCAGTATGGACAGGCGGCCCTGGGCCTGGACCAGGATCTGCAGGGCGCAGAAAACCGCCAGCCCCAATGCCAGGGCGGCTCCCGCACGGCGCAGCTTAAAAAGCCGCCGTCGGCGGATTAGGGATCCGGCTGCTGAAGGCTTGCCCTTGTTGCTGAAGATGGAAAAATCGACCATGCCCCCAGCCTGTCAGGAATTTGGCAGGCATATGGGTCTGCATGGTCGATGTGGTCGAATGTGCCTCTCGGTCTACTTACTTGCTGCTTGTGGAGCTTGAAGAGGAGGATGAGGCTCCATCGGTCCGGTAGAAACCATGGCCCTTGAACTCGATGGGCACTGCGGAAAAGACCTTGCGGACCTGCTGCTGCCCGCACTTGGGGCAGATGGTGATGGGCTCGTCGTTGAAAGACTGCTCCTTGGTAAAGTCGTATCCGCAGTTCTTGCAACGATAATGATAGGTGGGCACCGTTCTTTCCCTCCGCTGATGGTCGGTTCGCGCGACGATTGGTTCAACACCCAATATCCTAGTGGTGGCTTCGACCAGAAGAATCGGCACCGGGCCTCTCGTCAGTCTTGTTCATCACCATTATGGTCCGCTCCGGGCCCTCGTGACAGACCTGCGGCTGTGGGCGTGAAACCTTCGGGCGTCAGGACGGCATCCACAGGAAGGTCATGGTCCAGATGGGGCAGAGGGGCTTCCACGAATTCGCCAGGCCAGCAGATGCCCACCACTGAAGTCTGTTCTGCCCGCAGGGCCAAAGCCCGGTCATACCAGCCGCCGCCTCGACCCAGACGAATGCCGGCATGGTCGATGGCCAGTGCGGGCACCAGAATCAGATCGGCCTGATCCAAGGCCTGCGCTGGCAGGGCCGACATATCGGGTTCGTCCGGCCGCCAGCCGGGAATCCGCTTCATGTCGTCCAGATCCTGCTCTGATTGCAAGCATCCCCAACCTACTTGGGTGCCCGTGCCCAGCATGGGGATGAGCACCCGGTGGCCCCGGCCCAGCAGGAGGTCCAGGCTGGGGTCCATGGCTATCTCTCCCCGAATGGAGGCAAAGGCAGCCACGGTCAGGCTCTGATCGCCTCGGGAGCGTTCGACCTTGGCAAGCACCTGGACGGCCAGCAGATCGGCCAGCTTGCGGCCTGCGTCCAGACATTGGGCCGGGTCGATACGCCGCCTGGCTTCAAGCAGCCTGCCGCGCCGATCCTGCTTTTCCATATCGATGCGTTCCTGCTCGTTCATGTCCTCAGGTCTACCAGCAGGGGCTCTCCCTGGTGGACGCTTGCCTGCCTCCATGGCCGTTCGGTGAGAACATGGAGTCATGTCGGTTCTGCATACCTTCCGCCAGGTCTGGCAGGGTTCCCGAGCCAGGTCGTACCATGTCTTGAATCTGCCTGATCGTCTGACTGCGCCCCCAGGCCATGGGGACTTCCTGCTCAGGCCCATCCGCGATGGTGACCAGGCAGCCTGGAATGCGGTCCGATGGAGGAATCGTGAGTGGCTGGCTCCATGGGAATCAGGGGATCCCCGCCACGGACCCGGCATGACCTATGCCCAATGGATGCAGGAGTTGGAGCGTTCCCGGCAGGAGGGGACTTCAGCGGTCTTTCTAATGGAGTTTCATCAGAGCATTGTCGGGCAGATTTCCCTGGGTGCCATCCGATACGGGTCCATGTGCACGGCGGTAGCGGGCTACTGGGTGGATCAGGATTGGATTGGTCACGGATTCGCGCCACTGGCCTTGGCCATGTTGGCGAATTGGGCCTTCAGGGACAGGAAGGGGCCTCATCTACACCGTCTGGAGGTGGCGATTCTGCCTGAAAACCAGCGCTCCCTGCGTGTAGTCCAAAAGCTGGGCATGGAGCCGGAGGGGCTGCGCCGTAGCTACATGTATGTAAACGGACAGTGGCGGGACCACCTGACCTTTGCCTGGATCAGCGACCAATTCGATCCGGATTTGCTGGCTCGTCTGTGAGCTCCTGGGACGGACATGGTCGACACGCTGGGTTTGACTTGCCGCTTGGGGCATACCGTCAACTAACGTAGTACCTATGGTTTATGAATCACTCAGCAGCATCGTGGTTTTGGTGATTGCGGTGATTCTGGTGCTGGGTTGGCTGCCGTTTCGCACCGTCAAGGGCATGAAGCGGGCCTCGGAGCATCGCCAGGACAGGCTTTCCACCTCCCTGCACATGGTGGGGCGGGAAGACGGCATGAGGTTCTGCGACAGGCAGTCGAGGACGGTGAAAGGGTTGGTCATGCAGCAAGGGCAGCAGGATGGCAACCGGCGCAGTCAGGCCCAGCGCATCAAGCAGATCAGACAGTTGCGCCGCGCGGCCATACGTCGTCGTCGCATCCTGGTCCTTGCCCTCTTGGTCGTCACCCTGCTGGTGGCCGGACTTTCTTTCCCCTTGGGCTACAGCCCATGGTTCACTTTGATTCCTCTGGCCTTGGTGATAGTGGTATTGGCCGCAGGCGCGCATGCTTCAGCCCAGGCTCGGGCCTGGGAGCGAAATTTGGCCCAGCGGCGTGCCCGGCAGCGTCGTCAGCAGGCGGCCGGTCTGACTAAGGACAAGACCTCCGGCAGGCCAGGGCAGACCAAGAATGAGGGCCGCACGGAAACTGCCACGGATGTGCTTGACCAGGGTGAGATCCGTCGAACGCTTGCCCAGGCCAAGGCTGATCAGCAGGCGGCCCTCAAGGCCCGACGGCACGATTCTGCAAAGCCTGTCAAGTCGACAGTCGACGGCAGCAAGGCCAAGGGTTCGGCCGGGTCCGTCAAGTCGCCCGAGAAGACCGCTGCGCAGACCGGACACGCGTCGAATGGTCCGTCCGTCGCCAAGAAGGCCTCTGAACGGCCCCCAGCCAAGCAAGCAGATTCTGGGTCGACGGCTTCCAAACCGGCAACTACCAAATCCTCGAAGGCCCAAAAGACCGCCTCCACGCCCCCAGTGTCCAAATCGTCAGTGGACAAGTCCTCAACCTCCCCGCGGTCGAAGTCTGCTCAATCCGCCAGTACCCATACAGACAGGTCCGGATCGGTCTCTGAATCTGCTGGCAAAGAGCACCCGTCTCCATCGTCCACGGCAAAGGCCCAGGACGATGCCACCAATGAGCTTGAGCGCATCAGTCCTTCTCCGGCCTTGGATGCCTTCGGCATGGCGGCGGGCCAGGATCTGATTTCCTTTTCCTTGGGATCGGCCCGTGGCGAGGGGTCAGGCAAGGACGGCAGGAACAGCGAAGACGAGGGTCCCCACAGCCTGGAGATCAAGTCCACCCGTCAGGTCTCCGTGGCCCGTCCCCCCGAAAAGAAGAAGACCGATGGCCGGCCCGACGACTTTCACAAGCGGGAGTTGCAGGCCCAGGTCGAGGCGCCCGATCGCAGCGAGGACTCCCTGTCCATCGGCGTGGAGGCTATATTGGCCCGGCGTCGTCCGGCAGCCAAGTCCTGAGCGACCAATCGGCGACCTTTCTTTCACCACCAGCGTTAGCACTCAAGTTGGCAGAGTGCTAATTTCGCGCTACTATGACTTGTAGCGCAAAGGAATGCGTGGTGAGTGTTCGTCAGCCTCTCATCGACGTTCCGGCGTGGGTTCATTGGCTGTTCTCACAAGATGTAGGAGGTCCACAGTGTCGATTTCACTCACACCGTTGGAAGACAAGATCGTCATCAAGCAGGCTGAGGCGGAGACCAAGACCGCTTCCGGGCTGGTCATCCCCGATACCGCCAAGGAGAAGCCCCAGCAGGGTGAGGTGCTGGCGGCAGGCCCCGGCCGTCGTGACGACAAGGGCGAGCGCATCCCCATGGATGTCAAGGTTGGCGACAAGGTTCTGTACTCCAAGTATGGCGGCACCGAGGTCAACTACGGCGGCGAGGACTACCTGATCGTGTCCGCGCGCGACGTTCTGGCCATCCTCAAGTAAAGAGGCGGTGATCGTGGCCCCCGGTCCTGCGGAAGGACCGGGGGCCATTCGCGTCTCGGGAGGACCGTGCAGCGGAATAGACCCCGCAGGGACATATGGCGGCCGCTAGCATGGTGCCCATGTACTATCGTCATCGTCCCAGCATTGATGCCCTGCCCGGTTACCGGCAGGGCAGCCCGGCACCATCTGTTCCCGGGTTGACAAGCTACAAGATCTCCAGCAACGAGAACCCGTACCCGCCCCTGCCCGGCGTGATCCAGACCGTCTCCGAGCAGGCCCTGGGCCATCTGAACCGCTATCCTGACATGCGTGGCACCCGTCTGGTGGAGCGGCTGGCCCAGCTGCATGGGGTGGATCCTGCATGCATTCAGCTGGGATGCGGGTCCACCGAGGTCATCACCCAGCTGGTTGATCTGGTGGCCGGTCATGGCGATCAGGTGGTCTATCCCTGGCGCAGTTTCGAGGCCTATCCCATCATCGTCACCTCGGCTGGTGCCACCGGGGTGCCCGTGCCCCTGGATGACCAGGGGTGCCATGACATCGAAGCCATGATTGCGGCGGTCAACGAGCATACCAGATTGGTCATTGTCAACAACCCCAACAATCCGACTGCGACCAATGTCGATCGCAGCCAGGCCGAACGGTTGCTGCAAGCCCTGCCTGCAGACCTGCCGGTGCTCTTCGACGAGGCTTACATACAGTTCAACGACGACCCTGATCGGGCCGACGGGCTGTCGCTCATGCGTGAGCATCCCAATGTGATAGTGGCCCGGACCTTTTCCAAGGCCTACGGGCTGGCCGGTCTGCGGATCGGATACGCCGTGGCCGCCGAGCCGATCATTGCCGGCATGAACAAGGTGGCCCTGCCCTTCGGCGTCACCGATGTGGCCCAAACGGCGGCGATGGCCAGCCTGGACGCACAGGATAGCCTGGCCGAACGGGTCCGGGCTCTCAAGCATGAACGGGCCAGAATCCTGGCTGGTTTGAAGGAGCAGGGGTGGAAGATTCCTGAACCTCGGGCCAACTACTACTGGCTGCCACTGGGTCATGCGGCTGCGCAGGCTGATCAGCGGTTCCGCGACGCGGGTCTGTCGGTCAGAACCTTCCCTGGCGAGGGCATCCGCATCACTGTGGGGGAGCGGGAGGCCAACGATCGCGTCCTGGAGGTTTGCGCAGACCTGCGTCGAAGGGGTTTGCCGCAGGACCCGATATCTGACTAAGGCCGCAATAGCGCGAGTGTAAATGTAAATGCTTGCCGCCTCCGTTCTTGTATGGAATGTCACAGCGGGGGCGGTTTTGTTCCTGTGAACTTGTGTCGTCCTGGATAAACCTATATATTGTGGTTGGCTGGCTAAGTCTATCCAATATATAGTGTTTACCAAGGAGCAGCAGTCACTATGTCTTCAGCAGATGTGGATCGGCACGATCCTCCCGATGGCGCCTTCGGGCTGGTGTATTTCTCCAGCGTCTCCAACAACACCCACCGCTTTGTTCAGCGGCTGGGCGTGGAGGGGCCCATCCGCATCCCCCTGTATGAGCGGCGCCAGCCCATGCCCGTTATGGATACGCCCTACCTTCTGCTGGTGCCCACCTATGGCGGCGGGTCAGCCAAGGGAGCCGTGCCCAAGCAGGTCATCCACTTCCTGAACAATCCGGTCAACCGCGGGCTGATTCGCGGGGTCATCACCTCGGGCAACCGAAACTTCGGCAGCGCCTATTGCGCAGCAGGTCCGTTGATAGCCCGCCGGTGCGGTGTCCCTGAGCTCTATCGCTTCGAGCTGCTGGGCACCTCGGAGGATGTTCAAGCGGTCAGGGCCATCCTGGCCGGAATGGGAGTGCAGCTCCAGCAGCAGTCGACTGATTCACGAAAGGCGGTTTTGTCATGAGCCAGCAGGAAAGCACCAAAGAGAGCGCCAAGTCAGAGGCCGGCGTCTATGCCGACGACGAGATGATGCGCCAATCCATCACCCCGCCCCAGTACCGGGTCACCCCTGAGGCCAGGATTCGCCCGGTCAACTGGAACAAGATCACCGACGAGAAGGATCTGGAAGTTTGGAACCGCCTGGTCTCCAACTTCTGGCTGCCCGAGAAGGTGCCCCTGTCCAACGACATACCCTCCTGGAACACCCTGACCGATCACGAGCGCCAGACCACGGTCCGCGTCTTCACCGGACTGACCATGCTGGACACCACCCAGGCCACCATCGGCGAGCTGGTACAGATCGATCACGCCCGGACCGAGCAGGAGCAGGCCATCTATACCAATATCGCCTTCATGCAGTCGGTCCACGCCCGCTCCTACTCCTCGGTCTTCTCAACCCTCTGCTCCAGCGAGGAGATCGACAAGGCCTACCGCTGGGCTGTGGCCAACGATGTCCTCCAGGAGCGCGTCCACACGGTCCTGCACGAGTACGTCAGCGAGGATCCCCTGAAGCGCAAGGTGGCCTCCACCATGCTCTCCTCCCTCATGCTCTATGCGGGCTTCTACCTGCCCCTGTACTTCTCCAGCCATGCCAAGCTGATGAACACGGCCGACATGATCCGGCTGATCCTGCGCGACAAGGCCATCCACGGCTATTACTCGGGCTACAAGTATCAGCGGGGCCTGGAGGAGAGGACCCAGGCCGACCAGGCCATGCTGGAGAAGTTCACCAATGATTTGCTGGACAAGCTCTACGATCTGGAGATGGTCTACTCCGGGCAGATCTATGAGGGCTTCCCCTTCGTCGAGGACGTCTTCGCCTTCGTTCGCTACAATGCCAACAAGGCGCTGATGAACCTGGGCTACCCGGCCCGGTTCGCAGCCGACCAGACCGATGTCAGCTCGGAGATCCTGGCGGCCCTGTCGCCATCGGCCAACGAGAACCATGATTTCTTCTCGGGTTCGGGCTCCTCCTACGTCATGGGGCACTCCGAGTCCACGGACGACGACGACTGGGACTTCTAGGCCAGTTGGAGCCGGTGTGATATTGGGCACAGAAAACCCTATATATGCTCACCGTTTTCGATATCGATAGCACATATAGTAGTTCAGGCTCGCGCTGGGCGGGTTCTGATCGGTCCGTCCTCAGGGCGGGCATCACCGTCAAGACAGGCTCTGGATGGCCTGATCAGGAGGAAGCATGGAGCAACAGCAGACCGCCGGAACTGATTCGGAGCTCAGCGCTCCCGAGTTCGCCGCCCGGGGCCAGCGCCTGGGGGCCGTGGTCTACTTCTCTTCGGCCTCGCGCAATACCGCCCGGTTCATCGCCAACTGCCATTTGGACGACGAGGGGATTGACGTCTTCCGCATCCCTCTGAGGCCCAAGGATCCGCCGCTCAACATTCGGCAGCCCTACATCCTGATCGTCCCCACCTATGGGGGAGGATCGGCCAAGAAGGCGGTCATGCCGCAGATCAAGCGCTTCCTGAACGACCCGGCCAACCGGGCCGGCATCCGGGGGGTCATCGCCTCGGGCAACACCAACTTCGGGGAGGCCTTCTGCATGGCGGGGGACATCATCTCCCACAAGTGCAATGTGCCCTTCCTCTACTATTTCGAGCTCATGGGCACCAAGGAGGACCAGGAGAAGGTCCGCCGCGGGGTTGTGGATTTCTTCCGCAACCACCCCGAGTCATGAGCCGATTTCATTACACGTATCATCACTGCCATATTCATGAAAGGACACCCGATGGGAGCAAACGAGGACACGTCCCTGGCCCTGGACAGGACCGCATCCGAGGATGAGGAGACCTTCGATCCGGCTCACGACTACCATGCTCTGAACGCCATGCTGAACCTGTACGACAAGGACGGCAGGATCCAGTTCGACAAGGACCACGAGGCCGAGCGCCAGTACATGGACCGGCACGTGGGGCCCAACACCATGACCTTCCCCTCCACGGCCGAGCGGATCGCCTACCTCCTGGATCACGAGTACTACGATCGGAAGGTCTTCGATCGCTACACCCCTGAGTTCCTGGACAGGATCTACAGGCATGCGGCCGAGAGCGGCTTCGAATTCGAGACCTTCCTGGGCGCCTTCAAGTTCTACACCTCCTATGCGCTGAAGACCTTCGACGGCAAGCGCTACCTGGAGGACTTCCCCCAGCGCTGCGTGGCCGTGGCCCTGGAGCTGGCCGACGGAGATGAGCAGGCAGCTATGAAGTACACGGATGAGATCATCTCCGGCCGCTTCCAGCCCGCCACCCCGACCTTCCTGAACCTGGGCAAGGCCCAGCGCGGCGAGCCGGTCTCCTGCTTCCTGGTGCGCATCGAGGACAACATGGAGTCCATCTCCCGCGGCGTCAACGCCGCCCTGCAGCTGTCCAAGAGGGGCGGCGGCGTGGCCCTGCTGCTCAGCAACCTGCGCGAGATGGGCGCACCCATCAAACACATCGAGAACCAGTCCAGCGGCGTGGTCCCGGTCATGAAGCTCCTGGAGGATTCCTTCTCCTACGCCAACCAGTTGGGTGCCCGCCAGGGTGCCGGCGCCGTCTACCTGTCGGCCCACCACCCCGATATCATGCGCTTCCTGGACACCAAGCGGGAGAATGCGGACGAGAAGATCCGCATCAAGTCCCTGGCCCTGGGCGTGGTCATCCCCGACATCACCTTCGAGCTGGCCAAGCGCAAGGAGCCCATGGCCCTCTTCTCGCCCTACGACGTGGAGCGGGTCTATGGCAAGCCCTTCGCCGACATCTCCATCACCGAGCACTATGAGGAGATGGTCAAGGACAAGCGAATCCACAAGAAGTACATCGATGCCCGTGACTTCTTCATGACCCTGGCCGAGATCCAGTTCGAGTCCGGCTACCCCTACATCCTCTTCGAGGACACGGTCAACAAGGCCAACCCCATCGACGGCCGGATCACCATGTCCAACCTCTGCTCGGAAATCCTGCAGGTCCAGGAGCCCAGTACCTACTCCGAGAACCTGAACTACGAGCATATCGGCCGTGACATCTCATGCAACCTGGGATCCCTCAACATCGCCAAGGCCATGGACGGCGGCCTGGCCGACACGGTCGAAACCTCGGTGCGGGCCCTGACCTCCGTCTCCGACCACACCAACATCGAGGCCGTCCCCTCAATCAAGCGGGGCAACGACGAGGGCCATGCCATCGGCCTGGGTCAGATGAACCTCCATGGCTTCCTGGCCCGCGAGGGCATCCACTATGGGTCCGAGGAGGGGCTGGACTTCACGGACATGTACTTCATGACCGTGGCCTACCACGCCTACAGGGCCTCCCATGCCCTGGCCGTGGAGCGGGGGAAGGCCTTCGCCTCCTTCGCCAAGTCCGACTATGCCAAGCCGGCAGGGCAGGGGAACTACTTCGACAAGTACACCGAGGGCAGCCGTTCCCTGGAGCCCAGGACCCAGCGGATCAAGGACCTCTTCGACCAGTATCAGGTCCACATCCCCACCGTGGAGGACTGGAAGGAACTCCAGGCGGCCATCCTCAAGGACGGCATCTACAACCAAAACCTCCAGGCCGTCCCCCCGACCGGGTCCATCTCCTACATCAACCACTCCACCAGCTCCATCCATCCGATCGCATCCAAGATCGAGATCCGCAAGGAGGGCAAGATCGGGCGCGTCTACTACCCGGCCCCCTACATGACCAACGAGAATCTGGACTACTTCGAGGACGCCTACGAGATCGGCTGGAAGAAGATCGTGGATACCTACGCCGAGGCCACCCAGCATGTGGACCAGGGGCTCTCCCTGACCCTCTTCTTCCCCGACACGGCCACCACCCGCGACCTGAACAAGGCTCAGATCTACGCCTGGCGCAAGGGGATCAAGACCCTCTACTACATCAGGATTCGCCAGCAGGCCCTGGAGGGTACCGAGGTCGAAGGCTGCGTCAGCTGCATGCTCTAAGGCAACTGTCCCAAGGCATATGCAATCACTGGTCGGTGCCGTCTTTGAGGGCGGCACCGACCCTTTGGTATCCACATCCACAGGTCGGGTCCGTCCATGCGGTAGACTGACGGTCCTGTCAGGATCCGCATCGTACTGTCGAACACCCATCCAACAAGGAGCAATCAACCATGGTCCCACCCATTTCCATTCCCCGGCAGCCGCTGAAGCTGATCGACCGGGTCTCCGCCATCAACTGGAACCGTCTGGAGGACGAGAAGGACCTGGAGGTCTGGGACCGTCTGACCGGCAACTTCTGGCTGCCCGAGAAGGTTCCCGTCAGCAATGATCTGCCCTCCTGGCAGGCCATGAGCGAGGAGGAGCACACCCTGACCATGCGGGTCTTCACCGGGCTGACCCTTTTGGACACCATCCAGGGGACAGTGGGCGCCGTCAGCCTGATCCCGGATGCGCTGACTCCCCATGAGGAGGCGGTCTACACCAACATCGCCTTCATGGAGTCGGTCCATGCCAAGTCCTACTCCTCCATCTTCTCCACCCTGGCCTCCACACCTCAGATCGACGCCGCCTTTGAGTGGAGCGAGCATAACGAGTTCCTCCAGCGCAAGGCACAGATCGTCCTGGACTACTACGAGGGTGACAACCCCTTGAAGCGTAAGGTGGCCTCCACCCTGCTGGAGTCCTTCCTCTTCTACTCGGGCTTCTACCTGCCCATGTACTTCTCCAGCCATGCCAAGCTGACCAACACGGCCGACCTGATCCGCCTGATCATCCGGGACGAGGCCGTGCACGGCTACTACATCGGCTACAAGTACCAGAAGGGGCTGGCCAAGGTTTCCGACTCCGAGCGTCAGGCCATGAGCGACTACACCTATGAGCTTCTGGGAGACCTGTACGACAACGAGGTGGAATACACCGAGAGCCTGTACTCCGGGGTGGGCCTGGTGGAGGACGTCACCAAGTTCCTGCGCTACAACGGCAATAAGGCGCTGATGAACCTGGGCTATCCGGCTCTCTTCCCCTCGGACACCACCGATGTGAATCCTGCCATCATCGCCTCGCTGAGCCCCAATGCCGACGAGAACCACGACTTCTTCTCCGGCTCGGGCTCCTCCTATGTCATGGGCAAGGCCGTGGAGACCGACGACGACGACTGGGATTTCTGACCTGCCCGTCCCGCTCTGACGCGGAAGACACGACGTTGGAGCGGGACTTGCGGAAAATGGAAAAACATGTCATTATAGGCAAGTTGCCGTACGGAGCTCCGGTTCTAGTGCGGCATGGCGGATTTCCCAAGCGGTCAAAGGGAGCTGACTGTAAATCAGCCGCGTAATGCTTCAGAGGTTCGAATCCTCTATCCGCCACGCCTCGGTAGCTCAGTGGCAGAGCACTTCCTTGGTAAGGAAGAGGTCGTGAGTCCGATTCTCACCCGAGGCTCTCTGGCGGGGTAGCTCAGCTGGCTAGAGCGTACGACTCATAATCGTAAGGTCAAGAGTTCGAGTCTCTTCCTCGCTACTGTGGCCGACATACGTCGGTCGTGCAACGACTATAGAGGTGAACCATGGCAAAAGCCGCAGATATCCGTCCTGGCATTACGCTGGCGTGCACCGTGTGCAAGGAGCGTAATTACATTACGACCAAGAACCGTCGTAACACTCCTGACCGTCTGGAGCTCAAGAAGTTCTGCCCCCGTTGCGGCAAGCATACCCTGCACCGGGAGACCCGCTGAGTTCTTCCCGTCTTTTGGCTTCATCGGAACCCGACCATTCGGTCGGGTTCTTTTTTATTCAAAGATTACTCTGGTAGGCGGCTGCAAAGGCCTGATCCAGGTCGGCGATCAGGTCGCCCGGGTTCTCCAGGCCCACGGAGATTCGAATCAGATCGTCGCCCACGCCTGCGCTCAGGCGGTAGGGGCCCGGAACCTCCCTGTGGGTGATCCTGGCCGGGTCCACAATCAGAGTGCGACAGTCGCCGATGTTGGGCATGTAGCTCATGAGATGCACCGAGTCCACGATGCGCCTGACCTGCTCGTAGCCCCCTTGGACCTTGAAGGAGAGGATCGTGCCGACACCTTTGGGCAGCAGAGTCGATGCCAGGCGGTCCTGCTGGTCTGTATCGCCCTGGTGGCGCCCCTCGGGGATGCCCGAATAGTTGACCTGTTTCACCTGGGGAATGGTCAGCAGGTGGCGGGCCAGGGCTTCTGCCGTCTTCACCTCGGTGGCGACCCGCTGGGCCAGAGTCTCAAGTCCGGTCAGCTGCAGGTATGCGGTGAAGGGGCTCATGACCGCCCCGAAGGTGTGCAGGTACTTGGTATGGACCCTGCGCAGGAAGGCCATCTTGCCGAAGGCATCCAGAAAGCTGACCATGGACCCATGCCGCTCGTCGCTGATGATCAGTTCGGGCTGGCTCATCTGCGGGAAGCGGCCGTTGCCCCAGTCGAACCGTCCTGCATCCACGATGACCCCGCCCAGGGCATTGCCATGGCCGCTGATCCCCTTGGTGGTCGAATGCACGACGATGTCGGCACCGAAGTCGATCGGGTTAAGCAGGTATGGCGTGGGCACCGTATTGTCGATGATCAGGGCCAGTCCATGCCGGTGGGCCAGTTCGGCCAGGCCAGGGATGTCGGCTATGGCTGTGGACGGATTGGCCACGGACTCGGCGAAGATGGCCCTGGTGTTGTCCTGGATCAGGGATTCCACCGCGTCAAGATCGTTGATGTCGTCGACAAAATCCGTCTCGATGCCGAAGTTGGGGAAGAAGGTCTTCATGGCATCCACAGAGGTTCCGTAAAGATCGACAGGGGAGATCAGCCTCCCGCCGCCTTCGGCTGCGCACATGAGGGCGGACGAGACGGCGGCCATCCCCGAGGCCATGGCTACAGCCCCCTTGCCCCCCTCCAGACTGGCCAGGCGGTCCTCCAGGACCTTGACCGTGGGGTTGGCCAGGCGGGAGTATGAGAATCCTGGAATTTCGCCGGCGGCCAGGGCATCTCCACGGTCGGCGGTGACCATGTCAAAGGCGGCCGACTGGTAGATGGGGACGCTGGCTGCGCCCCCGCCCTGGCTTTGACAGTCATAGCCGTCATGGACGGCTCTTGTTGCGAATCCTTTGCTCATGACGGCCCGCTCCTCTGAATGTGGCCTGGATGCCCGCGTGCTTCACGAATCATCAAACCCGTTTTCGGATGCCGAGACAACGGTGCCTCTATAGGCGTTCCTTATAAGAGGTTATTCATCCTCCGCCGTCCTTGTCGGTATGCATCGGCTGACTGGAGTCAAATCAAGAGAACCTACCTGTGTGTGGTTGTATTGTAATTCGCCGAATCGAGCCAGTCGGTCGAGAAGGCGGATCGAGCCATCAGATCAGAGGGCCGGTAGGCAAGAAAGGCCCCAGATCAGCCCTGTCACCTGCGATGATACAGTGAAAGACATGCCAGAAGCAGTCACCTCCAGTATCTCAACTCCGACATTTGCTGATATCACCACCATGGGTGTGGGAGGACGTATTGCAACCTTTGCTCAGCCGCATGACAGGGTCGGGCTGATCGAGGCTGTAGAGGGGGCTGATTCCAAGGGGCTGCCCCTCTGCCTGATCGGTGGGGGATCCAACCTGCTTGCCTCTGACCAGGACTTTCCCGGCGTGGTTGTGCGTGACACCCGTCAGGACATCAGCGTGCCCGACGAGGTGGCTCCGCCCGAGGGTGGCCTTCCCGTCGTTCACATCAATGCCACTGCTGGGACCAACTGGGATGACCTGGTCTCCTACTGCGTGCGCATGCACCTGATCGGGCTGGAGGGCCTATCCGGCATCCCAGGGACTGTCGGGGCCTCGGTGGTTCAGAACATCGGCGCCTATGGCCAGGAGGTCGGGCGTCTTGTCGACTCTGTCGAGGTATGGGATCGCCAGGACAAGGTCACCGCCTATCTGCAGGCATCGGATCTGGATTTCGGATACAGGACCTCTCTGCTCAAGCAGACCATGTACCAGGCGCCGGCTGTGCCCGATGCACGGTTCTTCCCCACGCCCCGCTACGTGGTGCTTTCTGTCACCCTGGTTCTGCGGCACGGGTCCGCCACTCAGGTGGGTTCGGCCCAGCTTGCCAAGGCCCTGGGCGTGGAGCCAGGAGCAACACTTCCCCTGGAGCGGATTCGACAGGCGGTTCTGACCGTCAGAGCAGGCAAGGGGATGCTGGAGGATCCATACCGATATCTGACCGACTGGATGGGATCATGCCGTCGGACCTCCGACCTGGAAGAGGCTCTGGAGGCACTCCAGGGTGACCTTCATGGCCCCAGGGGCGAACGGGTGCTGCTTGACCGTCATAGCTGCGGGAGTTTCTTCACCAATCCGGTCATCACTCGTGAGGCCGCGGATGCCCTGCCGGCGGATGCCCCTCGTTACCCTGTCGGAGACTCGGCTTTGGTCAAGACCTCAGCTGCCTGGCTGATCGATCATTCGGGTTTCCATAAGGGATTCGCTTTGGAGCAGGGGTCGGCTGCCGCCCTGTCTGACGTGCACACGCTGGCGCTGACCAACCGGGGAGGTGCCGGCTCAGACGACATGGTGGCCCTGGCCCGTGCCATACAGAAAGGCGTGAATTCCACCTTCGGCATCCACCTGATTCCCGAGCCCGTCACCCCAGGCATCGACTTGGCCTGGTAGCCCCTGCTCCAAGCTCCTTTCTTCCGACCCTCAGATCGATTCGAAGATCTGAGGGTCTGTTTTTGAAAAGTGCCCATCAACAATGCCGAGACAAGCAACGGCTGGCAACATATTCCTCCGCCATCCTTCTATTGCATAGCTTGGAAACATCAATGGGTGAATCGGACCGTCATCCGCCTTGTCGCTGGTTGAAACAGACCTGTCGGATCCATCGGTCCTGGTCATGGAAGGAATGGTATGGCGGTTTCCCATGACATAGCGGTCGGCGGGCGCGAGGCAAAAGGACGGAAAGGGAGCAATGTGGAAAGACTACAGGAAGCAGTGGCCATACATCTGGGATTGACCAGTCCAGAGGCAGCTCGACGACCCATCAGGATCATCCAGTTCGGTGAGGGCAATTTCCTCAGAGGATTTGTTGAGTGGATAGTGCAGCAGCTCAACGACAAGGGCGTGTTTGGGGGAAACGTAGCAGTGGTCCAGCCCCGTGAAAACGGCAGAGTCCAAGCCTTGGAGGACCAGGAAGGGCTCTATACAGTCATTCTGGAAGGTCTCAAGGATGGACAGCCGGTCCGCAGTCATGAGCTGATCGACTCCATCGGCAAGACAGTCAACCCTTACCAGGACTGGGATGGGTTTCTGGCTCTGGCCGATGATCCTGATACGCAGATCATCGTCTCCAACACGACCGAGGCAGGCATTGCCGTCAACGATGGGGATAAGGTCACGGACCAGCCGCCAGCCGGGTATCCGGCGAAGTTGGCCCATCTGCTCAAGCGTAGGTTCGACAGGTCCATGCCAGGCTTCCTGATTATGCCCTGCGAGCTTATCGCCGACAACGGTCCGGCCCTGCATCGGGCTCTGATAAATGTCGCCGAACGGTTCGGATGGGGCAGGGACTTCATTGACTGGCTCGATCGGGAGAACACTTTCGTATCAACACTTGTGGATCGGATAGTCCCCGGCTATCCGCGCGAAGATGCCCAGGAGCTTTGGGAGATGCTGGGCTACGAGGACCAGAACATGGTCGAGGCCGAGCCCTTCCTGCTCTGGGTCGTGGCCGGCGACCAGACCGCCCAGTGCAAGGTCGATGAACTGCTTCCCGCGCGGAAGGTCGGAATCGACCTGGTGACCTGTGATGCCGTCCAGCCCTACCGTGAGCGCAAGGTTTATCTGCTCAACGGCCCTCATACCACCATGGCCCAGGTGGCCCGTCTGGCCGGATTCAAGACCGTAGGACAGGTCATGGGCGATAAGACCATGCGTTCCTTCATCACCCGCGAGATGGAGGAGGAGATCATCCCCGTTCAGACCCTGCCCAGGGAAGGGCTGGAGAGCTTCGCTGCTGCGGTTCGTGAGAGGTTCGACAACCCCTTTGTCCAGCATTCTCTGGATTCCATAGGGTTGAACTCGGTCTCCAAATTCGTCTCCCGTCTTCTCCCGCTGGTTACGGCCAACGTAAATCGGGGGAGTGGGCTTCCGGAACGGATCGTCCTGGCGCTGTCCTGCCTGTTGTGGACCTATGGCGGCAAGGCCGGTGATGCTGTGAATATCCAGGATGATCAAAAAGTCATTGATGCCTTCCGCGAGGCTGCTGGTCAGGCTGACTTTGTCAACCGGATTCTTGCTGATTCCTCCATTTGGGGCCATGACCTGACCAGGATCGCAGGGCTGGGGGAGGCCGTCCGGCAGAACCTGGACGATTTGGCCGACCGGGGCGTCCAGCCCTTGATTGACCGATTGGCATGAGCCTTCAAGGCAATTTGATTCTCGCATTGCAGGTATGTCGGCTTTCCAAGGTTGGGAGAAGCTTCCCTCAAGGCATAGCCCTGACGGGAATATCGAAAAAGTGTCTGATGCCAGGTTGGGTTTGCGATTGACCCAGACTGGCTCAGACACCTTCTTATTGTTCAGGATTTCTTCTGCTTCACCTTCGGGCCAGCTTCGCTTTCAGGTCTGCTTGGTCGCCGGACGAGGCTTGTCTTGACGAATGAGACCAGGCAATAAGCTGCTAAAGCGGCCGCAAACGAGGAATACAAAGGCCCCCTTGCCCGAACAGCATGGCAAGGGGGCCTTGCCTGATTGTGTTTCATCAACGGTTGTATCGGAAAGCGTCCCAGACTCCGAGCAGATACTGGATGCCCATGGCGCGGTCGTAAAGGCCGTAGCCTGGCCGCGGTCTGCCGGCTTCCGTGTTCTCATTCCATAGATGCCGTCCGTGGTCGGGGCGGATGTAACCTTGGTAATCAGCCTCGGCGTAAGCGTTCATGATGCCGACGGTGTCCACGTTCCCCTCGCAGGCGCGGTGGCCCACCTCGTAGAATGAGCCCTGCTCGTCGGTGAACCGGATATTGCGCACATGGCTGAAGTAGATCCTGTCCATGAAGGTCTTGACTGCATCCACGGCGTCGTTGCCTCTTCTGGATGAGAAGGATCCCAGGCACAGGCACAGTCCGTTGCAGGGGCTGGGGTTCAGGTCGAGCACTCGTTGGATTCCCTTCTTGCTGGAGACCACGCGTGGCCAGCCGAACAGGTCGAAGGCAGGGTCGTCGGGGTGGACGGCCAGCTTGACCCCGTAGCGCTCGCAGGTGGGGATCACGGCATCCAGGAAGTACTTGTAGTTGGCGTACATCTGTTCGTGGCCCATTCCCTGATAGGCCTCCATCAGTTCAGGCAGATGGGCAAGCCGCTCAGGTTCCCAGCCAGGCACAGTCAGGGATCCGGCCCCCTTCAGGGTTTCGTCGATGATGCCCTGCGGGCTGAGCTTGTCCACCTGGTGTTGGTTGTAGTAGAGGGCTGTGGACCCGTCTGGACAGGGGTGGAACATCTCCGTGCGCAGCCAGTCGAAAACCGGCATGAAGTTGTATGTGACGACTTTGACCCCGGCCTTGCCCAGGTTGGCCACGGTCTCGATATAGGCGTCAATGGCCTGGTCACGGCTCATCCCGAGGACCGTCGAACCGGTCTTGATGGATTCGTGAACGTTGACCGACTCAACCACGTCGGCGTTGAAGGTCTTGGTTATGCCTGCCGCCTGATCCCTGGCAGACAACCCGGTGATTGTCGCCATGGCCTCTTCGATTTCGTCCGGCTGCCAAACCTCGCCGGCCTGTTTATGGTGGAGGGACCAGACAATGGTCTCCACCCCCGGAATCTGACGAATATCATCGAGGCTGATGGTATCGTTGCCCTCTCCATACCAGCGGAATCCCATGTGCATGATGCTCTCTCCTTACATTCGAATCGGGGGAACCCCGTCATTGTCTGCCTTAACCAGTCAGTAGATACCGAGGTCACCAGGCGCTTGCAGCTTTGTGAAGGGTGTTGGCGACGGCGCCGGTGCCCTGGCACATGGCGGCCAGGAGGGTCTCGATTTTGTCGGCCAGCGGGGTGGCGTTCAGATTGGTTCCGAAGATGGAGGTATCGGCCAGGATGGACTTGATGGTCGTCGTCAGAGTCTCCTTCCTGGCTGACCCATCGAGCGGGATGTCGACCAGAATCCTTTGAAGCTCTTCAAGACGTGGGTCTGGGCTCAGCTTGACCAGCCGTCCGGCATCGTCGGTTCCATGGCCATCCGAGCCGATCAGCAGCCGCAGCCAGGCTGCGATGATCAGCGGGATGGCTTCCAGATCGGCCGTGTCAAGATCCCGGGATCGGATGTACTTGCTGATGGTGATTCCGTACCTGACCGGAATCTTCTGCGAGGTGTCGGCGCAGATGCGTGCCGGTGTATCGGGCAGGCCAGGATTGGGAACCCTGATTTCGATGACTTGGCGGAGGAATTCCCTGGGGGAGAAGATGCCCGGATCCTCGACCACAGGCAACCCTTCCACATAGCCCAGCCGGGTGACCAAGGCTTTGAGGTCCGGGTCGGCGACGGTCTTCGACATGGTCGGATACCCCAGGAGCATACCGAAGACGGCCAAGGCTGTATGCAGGGGATTCAGGCAGGTGGTGACCTTCATCTGGTCGGCGGCGTTGACCGTATCCTTGTCGGCCATGTAGACCCCTGCTTTCTCCAGAGGCGGGCGGCCTGCAGGGAAGTCGTCCTCAACCACCCAATACCAGGTCTCCTCGGTGTTGGCATAGGGGGCCATAGCGGTTCCGCCCCTGGTCCGGAAGGGTTCCGCATCGGCGATGCCCAGAGCCTTGAGTCGGCGACCCACTTCCGCGTCTGGGTTGGGAGTGATTCTGTCGATCATGGTCAGCGGGAAGGTGATCTTGCCCTCGTCCCTGAGGTAGTCTCCGAAACCTTTTTCGGCAAGGCCCCTCTCTATCCACTCGTCGGCCATCTGCCTGACGGCTTGGCCGAACCGCTCTCCGTTTTGTGAGAAGTTGTCGGTGCTGACCAAGGCCAGGGGGAGGGCGCCTGCCCGGTAACGTTCCAGCAGGAGTGTTGTGATGACTGCTATGGCGCTTTTGGCCTTTGCGGGCCCTCTTTCGAACTCCGGAGCGATCCACGGCAGCGGCTGGCCCAGGGAGTCGGCCAAGGCATAGCCCTTCTCGGTGATGGTCGCGGTGACCATCTGAAGACTGGGATTGCGGAAGACCTGCTTCAGATCATGCATCGGCTCCGGATCCTCGCCCAGCGGGTAGGCGCCAGCAACAGATGCGATCAACGAGGTTTTCATGGACCCATCCGCTTTCAGGATAACCTGAAGATAGCGGTCGTCAAAGGGGGTGTAGGCCTGGTCGATGATGGCAGAATCGAAGGATTCGGCCGCCAATATGCCCCGGTCGGTGGCGCCTGAATCCAGAAGTCGTTGGGCAATAGGGGCGTGAACCGCCCTGAAGAGGTTCCCTGCTCCGAAGTGGACCCAGGTGGGCGAGCGCCTGGTTGCCTGGCGCATGGCCTCGATGTCGTAGGTTGGTAGGGTCACGCCCGCCTTCTGCCAGGCTGCGGTCTGATTATGTATATCGTCGTTCAGGTGAAGCATCGGTGTTTTCCTTTATGAAAAGAACCATTCCGCGGAGACCAGGCGTACCCGCTTGACCCCCTGCTGCGAACCTACCCAAGTCAGAGCTTGTGTGACTCCGGAGTTGCCGTTTGTTTCTCACCAGACTGCTGTCGGCTGTTATGGGCACTGGGGAATTTCTTATACTTGGGAGCTAAGAAGGGAAGGCTGATACGGATAGATGAAGACCGAGGCAGATTCGGATGACGACTCCTCCAAGGGCAGCCGCCGCATCACCATATATGATGTGGCCCGCCAGGCCGGTGTGTCTCCTTCAACGGTCTCGCGCACCTTTTCGCGTCCGGATCGGGTCAGCATTTCGACCGCTCGGATGGTTCAGCGGGTCGCTGATTCGCTGGGTTATCACAGCGACATGGTCGACAGCAGGTCAGACTCCCAGGGCAGGGGGCTGGTGGCGGTCATTGTGCCCGACCTGGGCAATCAGTTTTTCACAGGCGCCATCCGCAATATCCAGGACGAGTGCGAACGTTTCCACTTCGAAACCCTGATTCTTGATACGCGGGAGTCCATCACCAGGGAGCGCAGGATCATCGATGCGGTCGCCCCCGTGGTCTCGGGAATCATCCTGGTCTCCCCTAGGATGCCCGATGCCATGATCCGCAAGTGCGCCCAGCTGCGTCCTCTGGTCAGCGTCAACCGTAATGTTCGGGGCGTCTCCAGCATCAGCATCGACTCGTCCAAGGGGGCATGCCAGGCGGTCGATTACCTACACTCGTTGGGTTACCGGAGTCTTACCTATCTGGACGGACCGGCGGCCTCCTGGTCAGGTGGCATACGGTGGCGGCACATCTTCAATGAGGGTGAGGCCAAGGGGATGAACGTCAAGCGCTCGCTGCCTTGCGCCCCCACCTTTTACGGAGGCTATTCCTTTGCCGAGAAGTATCTGGCGAATCCTACGGGAGCGGTCATTGCCCACAACGACTTGATGGCGATAGGCCTGATCGTGGCCTTAAGAAGGCTTGGTTGCGAGTGCCCTCGCGATGTCTCGGTCATCGGGTTCGACAACGACATCATGTCCATGGTGAGCAGTCCGCCTCTGACCACCATTCATATGTCCCTTTCGGTCCTTGGGCGGGGGGCCGCCGATCTCCTTATACAGCGCCTTTCCGGAGCCGTCCTGTCTGCAGCTCCGACGGTTCCGGCCCGTCTGATTATCAGACAGAGCACGGGCAAGGCTGCGTCAGCTTTCTGATCGGGGAAGGTCCCGACAAGTCATGGCAACATCATGCTGAGCCTTTTCGGGCGCGCATAGGCTGAACAAGAGCATATGCGAGTTCCGATTGTGTGGATGCCTTCGCCGGTCTCCTGGTCTGCACAGGAGGATTCTGGGCATCGTGGAAATTCGGATGCCGGACTTGCTGCTTTCGACTAAGGAGTTTGTAGTGGCTTTCCTGGATGACGATTTTCTTCTCGGGACGCAACTGTCTCGGGAATTGTTCCATGACGTAGCTGAGAAACTACCGCTGGTGGACTATCACTGTCATCTGCACGCCAGGGAGATCTATGAGGACCCCAATTTCGATAATATCGTCGATGCCTGGCTGACTGATGGCCACAATTATGGAGACCACTATAAGTGGCGGCTGGAGAGGGCTAATGGCGTTCCGGAACGGCTGATCACCGGGGATGGCGACCCTTGGGACAAATTCATGGCTTATGCCCGGACCATGGAACAGGCTGTGGGCAGTCCTGTCTATCTGTGGACGCACATGGAGCTGCGGAGGTACTTCGGTATCCGCGAACCCCTGACCACCAAGACCGCCAAGTCCATCTTTGACCAGACCAACGAACAACTGGCCACTCCGGACTTCTCACGAAGAGCGCTTCTGCGTCGCATGAACGTCAAGGTGGTCTGCACCACGGATTCCCCTGAGGACAGTCTGGAGTACCACGATCGATTCGCCAAGGAGGGGGAGTCCTTCAGGATGGTTCCCGCCTTCCGCCCGGATGCGGCCCTCAAAGCGACGGCCAAGGGGTATGGCGAGTGGATCGGCACAATGGAGTCAGTCTGCGGCAAGCCAATCAATGACTTCAGCGATCTGGTCGACGCTCTGCGTGATCGGGTGGACTACTTCCATCAGCATGGTTCCAGACTTTCCGACCATGCGGTCGATGCGGTGGAGTTCGCTCCGGCGACTGCCGAGCAGTTGGATGTCATCTTCGCCAAGGCCAGGGCCGGATCAGCGCTGGACAGGCTGGAACAGGCCCAATACCGTGCAGCCCTCCTCCTTGAGCTCATGTGGATCTACAAGGATAAGGGCTGGACCATGCAGCTCCATCTTCATGCCAGCCGCAACAAGAATTCGACAGCCTTCCAGCGGCTGGGAGCCGACACGGGCTACGATGCCATGGCGGACGGTTCGGTGGCCGCCCCCCTCGCGGCCCTTCTTGACCAGGCGCAGAGCTCGAACACCCTGCCTCGGACTATCGTCTATTCCCTCAATCCCAACGATTACATGGCCATAGCCACTGACCTGGGCTGCTTCGGCGGCGATGATCGGGGCCAGCTTCAGTTGGGCAACGCCTGGTGGTTCAACGACACCGTCACCGGGATGCGCCGCCAGCTTGAGGTTCTGGCGGAAACCTCGCTCCTGGGCAATGCGGTAGGAATGACTACGGACTCCCGCAGCTTCCTTTCCTTCCCCAGGCACGAGCTCTTCCGCAGGGTGCTCTGCGGGATTCTGGGCGACTGGGCAGCCCAAGGCGTCATTCCTGATGACGAGGAGTATCTTGCCCCTCTGGTCCGCGCGGTCTCCTATGAGAACGCCCTGGCCCTTTTTGAGAGCTGACGCGCAGGTCAGCGGAAGCCTACGGCTTGCCCCAGGTGGTTCCGGTCGTGCTCCCCAACGGGTAGTATCCCGAAATGGGCAAAGTCCGGACTTGTGTATTCCCATCTCCTATAGTGATGGGCCGGAGGAGCTTACGGCACAATAAGTCACGATTGGGAGCAGAATGGAATTATTCAGGAAGAAATCGGTTGAACAGACCCTGGCAGAGACCGGGGAGGAAGGCAGGTCGCTCAAGCGGACGCTGACCACCTGGGACCTGGCCATCATGGCCGTCGCAGTGGCCGTGGGCGCCGGTATTTTCTCGGTGGGTGCCCAGGCGGCGGCCTTCCATGCGGGCCCGGCCGTCATCATCTCCTTCGTCATTGCAGGCATCGTCTGCGCGGCAGCCGTCATGTGCTACGCGGAGTTTGCCTCCATGATCCCTGTTTCAGGCTCGGCCTACACCTTCACCTACAACACCATGGGCGAACTGGTGGCCTGGATCATCGGCTGGGACCTGATTCTGGAGATGCTCATGGCAGCCTCGGTCATCTCCAAGTACTGGGGCGTCTACCTGAATGACTTCATCCATCTGATGGGCGGCACCTCGTTCAGCTCCAGCTTCCATCTGGGCGGCGTGGACGTGGATCTGGCCCCGCTGGCGGTCGTCACGCTCTTCACCGTCCTGCTGGTCCTGGGCACCAAGCTTTCCGCCCGGTTCGACGGCGCCTTGACCGTCCTCAAGATCGGCATCGTGGTCTTCGTCATCGTGGTGGGCTTCTTCTACGTCAAGTTGGACAACTACCGGCCCTTCATCCCGCCTTCCGAGCCGGCCTCGGCTGTTCCGGGTGCCAGCGTGCCGGGAATCATGGGCCAGCCGCTCTGGCAGTGGGTTTCGGGCATGCAGCCCACCATCTACGGTGTCCCTGGCATCCTCTCAGGTGCTGCTCTGGTCTTCTTCGCCTTCGTGGGTTTCGATATCGTCGCCACCACCTCCGAGGAGGCCAAGGAGCCCCATAAGACCATCCCCCGTGGAATCGGCCTGGGCATGCTGATCGTCATCACCCTGTACATCCTGGTCGCCATCGTCACCACCGGCATGGTCTCCTACAAGGACCTGGCCAAGGCCAAGAGCCCCTCCCTGGCCACTGGATTCGAGATGGTCGGCGCTCCCTGGGCTGCCAAGATCATCTCCTTCGGCATCGTGGTGGGGCTGACCACCGTGGTCATGGTCCTCCTGCTGGGGCTGACCCGCATAGTCTTCGCCATGAGCCGCGACGGGCTCCTTCCACGTGCCCTGTCCCGCACCGGCCGTCATGGCACGCCGGCCCGCATTCAGATCCTGGGCGGCATCGTGGTAGCCGTGGTGGCCTCCTGCTTCCCCATAGACGTCCTGTCCGACATGGTCAACATCGGCACGCTCTCGGCCTTCCTGCTGGTGGCCATCTCCCTGCCCATCATGCGCAAGCGCCGGCCTGACCTGCCTCGGTCCTTCAAGATGCCCGGCAACCCCTGGGTGCCCATTCTGATCGCCCTGGCCTGCCTCTGGCTGATGCTCAACCTGACCGTGCTGACCTGGATTCGATTCGTGGTCTGGCTGGCTGCAGGCCTGGCCATCTACTTCGGCTATTCCTACCGGCACTCCCTGCTCGGCCGTCATCAGCTCAGCGGGAAGATATCCCAGGCCACCCAGGCCGGTCTGGACTGACCTGGGGCGTCTGCGCTGCAGTGTAGAGTGAATACTCGCATACTCAGGAGGTAACCCATGACCTACGTCATCGCTCAGCCCTGCGTGGACGTCAAGGACAAGGCCTGCGTGGACGAATGCCCGGTGGACTGCATCTACGAGGGCGTCCGTTCGCTCTACATCAACCCCAACGAGTGCGTGGACTGCGGAGCCTGCGAGCCGGTCTGCCCGGTGGAGGCCATCTTCTACGAGGACGACCTGCCCGAGGAGTGGACCTGGTACAAGGACGCGGCGACTGATTTCTTCGCCCAGGTGGGGGATGCCGGCGGCGCTGCTGCGGTCGGGCCCTACGATCACGATCCGGAGGGTGTGGCAGCCCTGCCACCCAACAAGTAGTCGATAAAGGCTGACGAGCCGCGGATGGGAGCCATCCCTCCGCGGCTTATTCATAGGAGAAAGGCGGGCCATGGGTTTCCACTCTTTCGAATCCCCCTACGACTGGTCAAGGATTGACTCTTTCCGGCGGCGTGCTGAGCAGTGCCCCGGCGGTATGGTCGACCTGTCGGTGGGTTCGCCGGTGGATCCTGTACCCAGGTCCGTCAGGGATGCCTTGACTGCGGCTTCGGATGATGGCCAGGCACGGGGTTATCCGAAAACCGCCGGCGATGGTCTCCTTCGGCAGGCTGCCGCCGATTGGTTCCGTCGTTGCCGTGGGGTCGATCTTGATGCTCTGGGTGCGGACCTGGTGCCCACAGTAGGGTCCAAGGAGGCGGTGGCGCTCATGGCCTCCCTCCTGCATCTGGGACCAGGGGACCGGGTGGTGCAGCCGACGGTATCCTATCCCACCTATGCCATCGGAACCCAGCTGGCCGGGGCCCAGGTGACGACCGTGGACGATCCGACTGATACGGACTCATGGGTGGATCTGCCCGGTGTGCGAGCAATATGGATCAATTCGCCAGGCAACCCCGGTGGGCAGGTCATAGACCGAGCTGGGTTGGCCAAGATCGTGCGGGCGGCCCGTTCGATAAAGGCTATGGTCCTGAGTGACGAGTGCTATGCCCTGCTGGATTGGTCAAGACCCGCCCAAGCCAGGCAGAATGCGCCGATCCCGGCCTCGCCCTGCATCCTGGAGCCACAAGTCTGTGGTGGCGATGCCAGCGGGATACTTTGCCTGTACTCGCTGAGCAAGCAGTCCAACATGGCCGGCTATAGGGCAGCCCTCGTGGCCGGAGACGCTCATCTGGTGGAGGCCATGACCGCCTACCGCAAGCAGGTGGGACTGATTGTGCCAGGTCCGGTGCAGCGGGCCATGCGGGCCGCTCTGGACGATGGAGAGGCCGTGCTGGCCCAGCGAGAGGTCTACGCCCGTCGCCTGCGAGCCTTGGCTCAAGCTCTGAGGGCTTACGGGTATGAGGCCGTCATGCCCCAAGGCGGCCTTTATATCTGGACGCAAGCCCGTTCGGGTGATTGCTGGGCGGATATGGCTGACCTGTCCCGTATGGGGATCCTGGCCAGTCCTGGGGAGTTCTACGGGGATGGTCGCCGTTTGCGATTCTCGTCCACCATATCTGACGAGCAGCTGGAGCTGGCCCTGGAGCGTTTGCGTACCGGCCCTAAAGACCCATGCTGACTGAACCCTTGCCGTAGCGGCTCCTGATGGAGTCCATGGTGGCCTCTGCCTGATCCAGACGCTGGGCCTCGCTGCCGGTGTGACCTTTGCTCTCGCGCATGATGTCATCCAAGGATGGCTGGATTGGGGTATCCTCCACCCGGCTCAGACCGGATGCGCTGACACCGGCTAAGCGGATCAGCCGGGGCAGAGGGGTGTCCATGGGCGCGCCCTCGGGCAGCTCCAACATGGCCTTGAGCAGTCCGACCGCCTGCGGATAGATCCGATTGGCTGAGTTGACCGGTGTTTCCAAGGTATGGGCCTTGGTCATATAGCGCAGATCATCAAAGCGCAGTTTGACGGTGATGGTCCGGGCGACCAGGTCATGCGCTCGCAGTCCGGTGGCCACCTCGTTGCTGCAGACGCGCAGGAGGTCGCAGACCTGCTTCATGCTGGTGGTGTCGTGCAGGAAGGTACGTTCTGCGCCCAGGGATTTCTCAGGTGCTCGTGGCTGGACCGGATCGTCGTCCAGCCCGTGGGAGGCCTGTGCCAGCTTCCTGGCTGTAAGGCTCGAGCCTGTGGCCCGAGTCAGGTCGCGCTCGCTCATGCTAGCCAGATCAGCCACATCCTTGACGGCCCAGTCGTTGAGCCGCTTCTCCAGGGCGGGGCCGATGCCGGGAATGCCGCGCAGAGGCATCAGCTGGACGAACTCGGCCTGCCTGGCCTTGGGAATCAACAGCATTCCGTCGGGCTTGGCGTTGGTCGAGGCCATTTTGGCCACCAACTTGTTGGTAGCGATGCCTACTGAGCAGGTGACGTGGAACTGACGGGCCACGCTGGCTCGGATCCACCGGGCTATGGCTGTGGGCTTGCCCCAGCGTATGAGCGCTCCTGACACATCCATGTAGCATTCATCCACCGAGACTTGCTCGATCTGATCGGTGATTTGTGAGAAAACCGTATCAAATATCCGTCGTGAGATGTTCCGGTAATAGGTCATGTCAACCGGGAGGAAGATCCCTTGAGGGCACAGTCGCCTGGCGCGTGCCAAGGGCATGGCCGAATTGATGCCGAAAGCCCTGGCCTCATAGCTGGCCGCGGAGACCACTGCACGACGTCCAGTGCCGATGATGACCGGTCGGCCCTGCAGTTGCGGGTGCCGGGCTACTTCGCAGGAGGCGTAGAAGGCGTCCATGTCAATGTGCAGCACTGTGCAGCCGCTCTCGTCATGCCCCCAGTCCTTCTTGGCGGCTGCAAGCCTTGGCGCTGTACTCATAGCTCTATGATATAAGGCGACCCCGGAGGAATGTGTAATACATTATTCTCAAAATTCAATTCTGGGGAAAGAATCATTTTTCTGGTTTTTATCCAAGAAAATGAAACAGGTCTGTTCTCCGATTCATTGGGTCCGCCTGCTCCGGCGAGTCAGATCAGTCAATCATGGTATTCTATTGTTTTGTTCTCGAAACTTTGGGACCAAGTCTCCGGTTCGGGAGCCAGCATGGAGACGTGCCTGAGTGGCCGAAAGGGGCACCCTGCTAAGGTGTTGACTGCGCAAGCGGTCCAGGAGTTCGAATCTCCTCGTCTCCGCCAGATGGCCGGTGATCGCTGATTCTGGACGATCATCGGCCTTATCCATTGTTAAGGGATTCATCACTAGCAGAGTCGTTGCCAAGGGCGTTTATTTCCATATTCTTTCTTTGCGAAGCTCAGGTCTGGAAAAATGCCAGTCCGCGTGGCGGTAGACCGACGGTGTCTGGCAGGCATCTGTATGACAGGGAAAGCCGCAGCCGAGTAAGGTTGCACGGACCGTCCGGGCGATCATGAGGCAGACGAAGCCTGGTCTTTCGACAGGGGAATCAGCCTGCGGCCTTCGCCCAGTGCACTGGGCTGGGCCCGGCCCTGCAGAAGGTCGTCCAGTCGGCCATGAAAGGCCGGCGCCTCTGCAGGCTCCAGATCGTAGGTCAATCGGACCCTATCGGTGAAGTCTTCGGTCTCCACGTGCCCACCAGAGGTGCGGATCAGACGGCGCAGGGGATCGTACTCCGGGTAGTCCACAGTGATTGTGAAGCGCTGCGTCGGGAGCACGCGTGCCGATCTCGCCGCCTTGAGCGCAAGGGAGGCTGCCGAGGAATAGGCCCGGATCAACCCCCCTGACCCGAGAAGGATTCCCCCGAAGTACCGGGTCACAGTCAGGACGCAGTCGGTCAGCCCCTGCCGACGCATGACCTCAAGTATGGGCTTGCCGGCCGTTCCGGAGGGCTCCCCGTCATCGCTCATGCGCTCGCTGGTGCGGCCCTCGGGTCCCCAGATCGCGCAGTGGCACACGTGCCGGGCCTTGGGGTGCTGCAAGCGGACCTCCTGGACGAAGGCCATGGCCGTCTCCTGATCCTCCACATGGCAGGCCTGGCCGATGAATTCGGACTTGCGCTCGATCAGAGAGCCTGTGGCCGGTTTCTGCGGCGTATCCAGTATGGTGAGCAAATCGGCTTGCCTCCTATGCCTCTTGTCTCCTCGGTTCCCTCGTCATCTCCATGCTAGAGGGGATCCCTGGCCGAGTCCGTTATCAAGGAGACGACCTAAGCTGGCTGCATGACCAATCCCCAGGACCCACCGGAAACCGAATCACCGTCAACCGGCAAGCCCCACGAGGCCCTGACCGTTTTCTACGAAAGGCTCAGGCACTCCACGGATACGGCCGAGCTGCACGAATTCGCCCGCAGTCCCCTGCCCGACAAGTCCGATCAGGCCGCCTTCTCCCGCTTTACGGCACTGCTGGAGGCCGTGGCCGGCAACGAGCACACGCCGGTGGAGGACAGGATCTACCTGGCGAAGACCATGCCCTTCCCCAATATCCTGGTCAAGCTCTCCCAGGATTCCAGCACGGAGGTCCGTCGGGCGGTGGCCGCCAACAAGGACGACAAAAACTGGCTGGCCGGTCTGCTCACCAAGGACGAGGATGCCGGAGTCAGGGCTGCTGCGCTGACCAACCCCATGACATCCTGGAAGATGCGTCTGGAGGGCGCCCAGGACGAGCGCACCGACGCTGACACCCTGGACTTCCTGGGGGCTCTGGGCACTCGCGATGAGCAGGATGCCCCCCATGTGCTGGCTGCCATGGTGCGCCGGGCCGTGGCCCTGAATCCCAACACCGGGCAGACGACCCTTGACGCCCTGCGCAAGGACCCGGACGGGCAGGTGGCACGGGCAGCAGCCTCCCGCTGAGACCGGGGCCGACGCGAATTTTGACGAACGGCACTCAGGCGTTACAATAATGGATTGTTGTGTTTCCCTAAGGGGTCCTCAAAGCGCTTTTCCCACTCGCCGTCTAGGACTTTAAGGGAGCCCACGGAATACACGGCTTTCGGCCGGCATGGCAGCATGCGGCGCGGAGAGCCCGAAACACAATGCAAGGAAAAGGTTGAATCGTGAAGACTTTCACCCCGAAACCAGCCGATCTGACACATGACTGGTATATCGTCGACGCCTCCGGTGTGGTGCTGGGACGTCTGGCATCCCAGGTGGCCGATCTGCTGCGCGGCAAGAACAAGCCCACCTATGCGCCCTATGCCGACTCCGGCAACAACGTCATCGTCATCAACGCGTCCAAGATGGTGCTGACGGGCAACAAGAGCGACAAGGTGCTCTACACCCACTCCGGCCGTCCAGGCGGTCTGCGCCGCGACTCCTACGGGCAGTTGATGGAGCATAACCCCGAGCGCATCATCATGACGGCGGTCAAGGGCATGCTGCCCAAGAACAAGCTGGCCAAGGTCCAGCTGACCAGGCTGCGCGTCTTCGCAGGCGAGGAGCATCCTCACACCTCGCAGCAGCCCATTGAGTACAAGATCCATCAGGTCGCCCAGCAGGCCAAGTAGGACCAGAGGAGATAATCACCATGGCTGACAACAACAACAGCTCCGCGGTTCTTGAGGCCGAGGAGACCAGCGCTTCCTACACTTCCGAGACCAACGCCGGTGCAGGCACCGGCACCTCCGCAATCGAGCCGGGCTATGGCACCGGCCGCCGCAAGGAGGCAGTCGCCCGTGTCCGTCTGATCCCGGGCTCCGGCAAGTGGAGCATCAACGGGCACACCCTGGAGGAGTACTTCCCCAGCAAGCTGCACCAGCGCGAGGTCAACTCGCCCATCGTGCTGCTCAAGCTCGAGAACAAGTTCGACGTGGTTGTGCGCGTCGAGGGCGGTGGCGTGACCGGCCAGGCTGGCGCAGTCCGTCTGGGCGTTGCACGCGCCCTGAACGCCATCGATCGGGACGCCAACCGTCCTGCCCTGAAGAAGGCCGGGTTCCTGACCCGTGACGCCCGCGTGGTGGAGCGCAAGAAGGCCGGTCTGCACAAGGCCCGTCGCGCTCCGCAGTTCTCCAAGCGCTGACGTTCGCAGCTTCTTCCATCCCCAAGGTCCTCACGGACCTTGGGGATTTTTCATGCCCGGATTCATGACTGGACGGCCCAGTCTGAAGCGAACGCCAAAACGCACGTTGCGGTGCGGAAAATGACCAGGAAAGCCACGAATTCCCACACGACACGCGTCAAGCGAACGTTCGCTCATCCTGGGGCTCAATGGTGCCCCCTCTGGTCTATATTGTGACTTTCGTCACGTTATGACGGATGTCTTTCGTGGACCGGTACGGTCTGGGACCGTCTGAGACTTTCTGCCGGCCCTCATCGGCATCCGCGGAACATGAGGAGGGCCAATATCTTGGCTGGAACGCAGAAGCAGAAGCATGAGCATCAAGTGAAGGAGCCGGGAGCTGGCAGGGAAGGCGCTCGGGCCGACAGCAGTGAGCAGGCACGCAGGGAGGTGGATGACCTGGTCGTCCGTGCGCAGTCGGCTTTACGTGCCTTTGAGGAGCTCGACCAGGAACAGGTGGATCGGATCGTGGCCAAGGCCTCGATCGCGGCCCTGAACAAGCACTTGCCCCTGGCGCAGATGGCCGTGGAGGAGACCGGGCGCGGCCTGGTGGAGGACAAGGCCACCAAGAACATCTTTGCCTGCGAGCATGTGACCAATTACCTGGCCAGGCAGCGCACCGTGGGCATCATCAGCGAGAACGATGTGGACGGCATCATCGAGGTGGCCGAGCCGGTGGGAGTTGTAGCCGGCGTGACCCCGGTGACCAACCCCACCTCGACAGCCATCTTCAAGTCGCTGCTGGCCCTGAAGACCCGCTGCCCCATCGTCTTCGGATTCCACCCCTACGCACAGCGCTGCTCGGTGGAGGCGGCCCGGATCGTCCGCGACGCAGCCATCGAGGCGGGCGCTCCGCGCGATTGCATCCAGTGGATCGAGCACCCCTCGGTCGAAGCCACCGGGGCCCTCATGCAGCACCCCGGGGTAGCCACCATTCTGGCCACCGGGGGCACCGGCATGGTCAAGGCCGCCTATTCCTCGGGCAAGCCGGCATTGGGCGTAGGTGCCGGCAATGCCCCGGCATATGTGGACCGCAGGGTCAACGTGCCCCGGGCCGTCAACGACCTGATCCTGTCCAAGCATTTTGACTACGGCATGATCTGCGCTACAGAACAGGCCATCATCGCCCATCAGGATGTGTATGGCCGGGTGATCGAGGAGATGAAGAGGCGCAAGGCTTACTTCGTCAACCCCGAGGAGAAGGTCAAGCTGGAGGAGTACATGTTCGGCGTGCGGGCCCATGCCGGTGCCGATGCGCCCGCTCTCAGGCTCAACTCCGAGGTTCCGGGCAAGTCCCCCCAGTTCATCGCCCGCCGGGCCGGCTTCAAGATACCCGAGGATGTGACCATTCTGGCCGCCCAATGCGACCAGGTCGGCCCCATGGAACCCCTGACCCTGGAGAAACTGGCACCGGTTCAGGCCGTGCTCAAGGCCAGCAACAAGGAGGAGGGCTTCACCCTCTGCCAGCAGATGCTGCGTTATGGTGCCGGACATACGGCCGCCATCCACACCGACGATGAGAGGCTGGTGCGTGAGTATGGACAGCGCATGCATGCCTGCCGGATCGTCTGGAACCAGCCCAGCTCCCTGGGCGGCATCGGCGACATCTACAATGCCATCGCCCCCTCCCTGACCCTGGGTTGCGGCTCCTACGGCGGCAACTCGGTCTCGGGCAACGTCCAGGCGGTCAATCTGATCAACATCAAGCGGATCGCGCGGAGGAACAACAACATGCAGTGGTTCAAGGTGCCCCCCAAGACCTACTTCGAGCCCAACTCCGTCCGCTATCTGCGTGACATGTTCGGCATCCGCCGGGCCGTCATCGTCTGCGACAAGGTCATGGAGCAGCTGGGGATCGTCGACAAGATCATCGATCAGCTGCGGGCCAGGTCCCAGCCGGTCACCTTCCGCATCATCGACTACGTAGAGCCGGAGCCCAGCGTCGAGACGGTGGAGCGTGGCGCGGCCATGATGCGCGATGAGTTCGGTCCCGACACCATCATCGCCGTGGGAGGCGGCAGCCCCATGGATGCGGCCAAGATCATGTGGCTGCTCTATGAGCATCCGGAGATCTCCTTCGCCGATGTTCGGGAGAAGTTCTTCGACATCCGCAAGCGGGCCTTCAAGATTCCGCCCCTGGGCACCAAGGCCAGGCTAGTCTGCATTCCCACCTCTTCGGGCACGGGTTCGGAGGTCACCCCATTCGCGGTCATCACCGACCATAAGACCGGATACAAGTACCCCATCACCGACTACGCCCTGACCCCCAGCGTGGCCATCGTGGATCCGGTACTGGCCCGCACCCAGCCCAAGAGGCTGGCCTGTGACTCGGGCTTCGATGCCCTGACCCACTGCATGGAGGCCTTCGTTTCGGTCTATGCCAATGACTACACGGACGCCATGGCCCTGCACGCCGCCAAGCTGATCTGGGACAACCTGGAGTCTGCCGTGGGCACCGCCGGCGGCGAGGCCAAGGTGCGGGCCCAGGAGAAGATGCACAATGCGGCGACCATGGCTGGCATGGCCTTCGGCTCGGCCTTCCTGGGCATGTGCCACGGCATGGCGCATACCATCGGAGCCCTCTGCCATGTGGCCCATGGGCGGGCCAACTCCATCCTCCTGCCCTATGTGATCCGCTACAACGGGCGGATCCCGGACGAGCCGACCAGCTGGCCCAAGTACAGCGAGTATGTGGCCCCGGAGCGCTACAGACAGATGGCCCACGTGCTGGGCATCGAATCCGCTACTCCCGAGGAGGGTGTGGAGCTCTTGGCACGTGCCGTGGAATCCTACAGGGACGAGCGCCTGGGCATGGATGCCTCCTTCCAGGCAGCCGGAGTGGACGAGGACCTCTACTGGCAGTCCTTGGATCAAATCGGCATGCGGGCCTATGAGGACCAGTGCACGCCGGCAAACCCCCGCATTCCGCTGATTGAGGACATGAAGGACATAGCTGTGGCCGCCTACTATGGGGTCAGCCAGGAGGAGGGCCACCGGATGAGGGTTGCCCGCCAGGGCGAGGATGTGGTCCAGGAGGCCTCCCAGCGGGCCTGACAGGACCGGAATTGAGCCGAGGGTTCCCCTGGGAGCGGCGCGACACGCCCGGATTCTTCTAGGGGAACCCTCGTGCTTTAATAAGAAAGTTGCCTGTTTTGGGCTCGCATTTTGTCAATCACAATAGCGGGTGCAGCGAGGAGTCCCATCCCCACGGGATTTTCCACGGCTGCGCATGGATCCGGCTGAGGCCTGTCGGGAGGAATGTCTCCTGTGGCCGTCGTTCCGTGCCCTCGAAACAGACTGGGTAATCAGTTCATAGATCGCTAGAAAGGGCGGACGGCAATGGCGGGACAGAAAATCCGCATCAGGCTAAAGTCCTATGACCATGAGGTCATCGACCAATCGGCGAAGAAGATCGTCGAGACGGTGACGAACGCGGGCGCAACTGTGGTTGGCCCCGTTCCGCTGCCGACTGAGAAGAACGTGTATGTCGTCATCCGTTCTCCTCATAAGTACAAGGACTCCCGCGAGCACTTCGAGATGCGCACCCACAAGCGCCTGATCGACATCGTGGATCCCACGCCCAAGGCCGTGGATTCGCTGATGCACATCGATCTGCCGGCGGACGTCAACATTGAGATCAAGCTGTAGGGGAGGAGGAAACCGCATGGCTGAAGAGCAGAGGAACCGCAAGGCTCTCCTGGGCCGCAAGCTGGGCATGTCCCAGGTCTGGGACGAGAACGGCTTCTTCGTCCCGGTGACCCTGGTGGACGTGTCCACCAACGTGGTGACCGCGGTCAAGAACCAGGAGAAGGACGGCTACCAGGCCATCCAGATCGGCTACGGGCAGATTGACCCCACCAAGGTGACCAAGCCGCTGGCTGGCCACTTCGCCAAGGCCGGAGTGACCCCGCGTCGTCACCTGGTCGAGGTCCGCACCGCCGATGCTGACAGCTATCAGCCCGGCCAGGAGCTGGGCCTGGACCTGCTGCCCGAGGGCAGCGAAGTCGACGTGACCGGCACCACCAAGGGCAAGGGCTTTGCCGGCACCATCAAGCGTTGGGGCTTCAAGTCCTACCGCCGCACCCACGGCTCGCACAAGAACGAGCGCCGTCCCGGTTCAGTGGGCGCATGCGCAACGCCCAGCCGCATCCTCAAGGGCAAGCGGATGGCCGGCCGCATGGGTCACGACACCTCGACCGTCCAGAATCTGACCATCGTCTCCGCAGATGCCGAGAAGGGCGTCATCGCCATCAAGGGTGCCCTGCCCGGGCCCCGCGGCGCCATCGTCCTGGTTCGTTCGGCAGTGAAGGGAGCCTGAAACCATGGCTAAGTTGACTCTGAACATCACCGACGCCCAGGGCAAGAACACCGGGACCGTGGACGCACCCGAGCAGATCTTCGGCATTGCCGAGGAGGATGTCCGCTCGCACGTGCCGCTGATCCACCAGGTGGTCGTCGCCCAGCTGGCTGCAGCCCGCCAGGGCACGCACTCGGTCAAGACCCGGTCCACCGTCTCCGGCGGCGGCCGCAAGCCTTGGAAGCAGAAGGGCACCGGACGCGCTCGTCAGGGCTCCATCCGTGCTCCCCAGTGGACTGGTGGCGCTATTGTCCACGGCCCGCAGCCGCGTGACTACTCCCAGCGCACCCCCAAGAAGATGAAGGCCGCAGCCCTGCGCTACGTCCTGTCCGACCGGGTCAACGCCGGACGCGTGCACGTGGTCGACTTCGGCATTGGCGAGACCCCGTCCACCAAGGCCGCCAAGGCAGCCCTGCTGCCCCTGGTCGACAACAGATTCACCACTGTCGTGCTGTCCCGTGAGAACATCAACGAGTGGCTCTCCGTCAGGAACCTGCCCACCGTTCATGTCCTCTTCGCCGATCAGCTCAACACCTACGATGTGGTCACGGCCGAGGATGTCGTCTTCAGCAAGGATGGCTTCGATGCCTTCCTGGCTGTCAAGGGCGGCGCCAAGTCCGAGACCGTCAAGGAGGCCTGATTTTCATGGCAGCTATTCACAAGCCAGCACACGACATCATTCTGCGTCCGGTCGTCTCCGAGAAGAGCTATGCCAACTCGGACCGCGGCCAGTACACATTCGTGGTGGACCCTGATGCCAACAAGGTCGCCATCAAGCAGGCCATCGAGCAGATCTTCAATGTGAAGGTCACATCGGTCAACACCCTGAATCGGCAGGGCAAGCGGACCCGGACCCGTACGGGCTGGGGTCGTCGCGTCGCCGAGAAGCGCGCCATCGTCAAGGTGGCCGAGGGCCAGTCGATTGATGTCTTCGGTACCAACAACTGAAGGCTAGCCGAGAAAAGTTAAGGAAGAACTAGATTATGGCTATCCGTACATACAAGCCGACGACCGCGGGCCGTCGCAACGCCTCGGTTTCGGACTTCGCCGAAATCACGCGCTCCAAGCCCGAGAAGTCGCTGGTTCGCAAGCTGAGCAAGACCGGCGGACGCAACTCCTATGGCCGCGTCACCAGCCGGCACCGCGGCGGCGGACACAAGCGCCAGTACCGCCTCATCGACTTCCGTCGCTGGGACAAGGACGGTGTGCCCGCTAAGGTGGCTGAGATCGAATACGATCCCAACCGCTCGGCCCGCATCGCCCTTCTGCACTTTGCAGACGGCGAGAAGCGCTACATCATTGCCCCGCAGGGCATCAAGCAGGGTGACGTCATCGAGACCGGTCCCCAGGCCGACATCAAGCCCGGCAACAACCTGCCTCTGCGCAACATCCCCACTGGCACCATCGTCCACGCCATTGAGCTGCGGCCACTGGGCGGCGCCAAGATCGCCCGCTCGGCCGGTGCTGCCGTCCAGTTGGTGGCCAAGGACGGGGCCTACGCCCAGCTGCGTATGCCCTCCGGTGAAATCCGCAATGTCGATTCCCGTTGCCGCGCAACGGTGGGCGAGGTCGGCAACAATGACCACGCCAACGTCCAGCTCGGCAAGGCGGGACGTGCACGCTGGATGGGACGCAGGCCCATCACCCGTGGTGAATCCATGAACCCGGTCGACCACCCGCATGGCGGACGCACCCGTGGCGGCAAGCCGCCAGTGTCTCCCTGGGGCAAGGGCGAGGTCCGCACCCGCAGGCCCAAGAAGGCCTCCAACAAGATGATCGTGCGTCGTCGTCCAAATGGTAAGAACCGCAAGTAAGGGAGTGTCGGAAAGATGACTCGTAGCATCAAGAAGGGCCCATTCGTCGACGCCCACTTGCAGAAGAAAGTCGACGAGCAGAACGAGAAGGGCACCAAGAACGTCATCAAGACCTGGTCCCGTCGTTCCATGATCACCCCGGACTTCATCGGGCACACTTTCGCTGTGCACGATGGCCGCAAGCATGTCCCGGTCTTCGTCACCGAGGCCATGGTCGGCCACAAGCTCGGCGAATTCGCCCCCACACGGACCTTCAGGGGTCACGTGAAGGACGACAAGAAAGCACGCCGCTGAGGCGAGGGAGAGTAGAGACACATGGAAGCTAAGGCAATTGCACGTCACGTTCGCGTGACGCCTCGCAAGGCTCGCCGCGTCGTCGACCTCATCCGAGGCAAGCAGGCGACCGAGGCCGTGACCATTCTGAAGTTCGCCCCCCAGGACGCGGCCGTTCCGGTCCGCAAGTGCCTGGAGAGCGCCATCGCCAACGCGCGTGTCAAGGCGGACAAGGCCAACCAGCCCTTCCGCGAGAACGAGCTGATGGTCCGGGAGACCTACGTGGACGAAGGAACCACCCTGAAGCGGTTCCGTGCCCGCGCCCAGGGTCGTGCGGCCCGCATCAACAAGCGGACCAGCCACATCACCGTCGTGGTGGCCGACAAGGAAGGAGCCCGATAATGGGGCAGAAGATCAACCCGTTTGGGTACCGACTCGGCATCACCGAGGAGCACCGCAGCAAGTGGTACTCCGACTCCAACAAGGCGGGGGAGCGTTACAGCGACTTCGTCCTTGAGGACGACAAGATCCGCAAGGAGATGAACAAGGATCTGGAGCGCGCAGGCGTCTCCAAGATCGTCATCGAGCGGACCCGTGACCGTGTGCGCGTCGACATCCACACCGCCCGGCCGGGCATCGTCATCGGTCGTCGCGGAGCCGAGGCCGAGCGCGTGCGCGCCAAGCTGGAGAAGATTACCGGCAAGCAGGTCCAGCTGAACATCTTCGAGGTCAAGAACGCCTCCATCGATGCCCAGCTGGTGGCTCAGGGCATCGCCGAGCAGCTGACCAACCGCGTCACCTTCCGCCGAGCCATGCGCAAGGCTCAGCAGGATGCCATGCGGGCCGGTGCCAAGGGCATCAGGATCAAGCTGTCCGGTCGTCTGGGTGGAGCCGAGATGAGCCGCTCGGAGTTCTACCGTGAGGGCCGTGTGCCCCTGCAGACTCTGCGCGCCCTGATCGACTACGGCTTCTTCGAGGCCAGGACCACCTACGGCCGCATTGGCGTCAAGGTCTGGATCTACAAGGGCGACATGACCGAGCGTCAGTTCGAGGAGCAGCAGGCTCAGCAGAACAACCGGCCCGGTCGGCGCGGCGATCGTCGTCCCCGTCGTGGCGTCCGTCCCTCCGAGGGACGCACCCGCCGCGAGCAGGATGCAGCCAAGCAGAACAGCGGTGTGGCCGCGCCGCCGGCGGCGGCTCAGGAGCAGACCGCTTCGGCCCCCGTCGCAACCGAAGCAAAGGAGTGAGCCGTGCTTATCCCAAAGAGGACTAAATACCGCAAGCAGCATCGTCCGGGTCGTTCGGGCATGTCCAAGGGCGGCAACGAGATCGCTTTCGGCGATTACGGCATCCAGGCCCTGGCTCCGGCCTACCTGACCAACCGGCAGATCGAGGCGGCCCGTATCGCCATGACCCGGTACATCAAGCGTGGCGGCCGCGTCTGGATCACGGTCTTCCCGGATCGCCCCCTGACCAAGCATGCCCTGGGATCCCGAATGGGTTCCGGCAAGGGTGCACCCGAGTTTTGGGTGGCCAACGTCCGTCCCGGCCGGGTGCTCTTCGAGATCGGCGGCGTGAGCGAGGATGTGGCCCGTGAGGCCCTTCGCCGCGCTACTGACAAGCTTCCCATGAAGTGCCGGATTATTGCACGTGAAGGCGGTGACATCTGATGTCAGTCGGAACAGCCGAGTATTCCATCAAGAATCTGAATGAAAAGACCAATGCGGAGATCGAGGATTTCCTGAAGAAGTCCAAGGAAGAGCTGTTCAACCTGCGCTTCCAGTCGGCCACCGGTCAGCTGGAGAACACCTCCCGCCTCAAGGCCGTCAAGCACGACATCGCCAGGATGTACACCGTCCTGCGTGAGCGCGAGCTGGGCATCAGCCAGGAGCCCGCCGAAGCAAAGGCCGAGAGCAAAGCTGAGGAGAAGTAAGCATGGCTGACAAGCAGGAGCGCAACTTCCGCAAGGTTCGCAGCGGCTACGTCGTGTCCGACAAGATGGACAAGACCATCACCGTTGAGCTGGAGCAGCGTTCGACCCACCCCCTGTACGGCAAGGTCGTCCGCAGCAACCGCAAGGTCAAGGCCCATGATGAGAAGAACGAGGCCCATGTGGGCGACTTCGTGAGTATCATGGAGACCCGTCCTCTGAGCAAGACCAAGCGCTGGCGTCTCGACTCCATCGTCGAGCGCGCCAAGTAACAAGTTCGGCCAGGCTCCGCATTTCATCCCGCCCTTGCGCGGGGTGTCTGCGGAGAACCAGCGCGGCTAAGGAGAATCAATGATTCAGCAGGAATCGCGGCTTCAGGTCGCCGACAACACGGGTGCCAAGGAGATCCTGGCCATCCGCGTGCTCGGCGGGTCGAAGCGACGCTATGCCGGCATTGGCGACGTGATCGTCGCCACCGTCAAGGATGCCATTCCCGGCGGGTCGGTCAAGAAGGGCGAGGTCGTCAAGGCGGTCGTCGTCCGTACGGTCAAGGAGCATCGTCGTCACGACGGCTCCTACATCAAGTTCGACGAGAACGCGGCGGTCATCCTCGGCACCGGTCGTGAGCCCCGCGGCACTCGTATCTTCGGACCGGTCGGTCGTGAGCTGCGCGACAAGCGCTTCATGAAGATCGTGTCCCTGGCACCGGAGGTGATCTGAAGTGGTAGCCAAGATCAAGACAGGCGACCAGGTCAAGGTCATCCGCGGCAAGGATCGCGGCAAGGAGGGCAAGGTTCTGCGGATTCTGCCCAATGACCGCCTGATCGTCGAGGGTATCCAGATTGTCAAGAAGCATGTGCGGGCCACCCAGCAGGGTCAGGAGTCGGGCATCGTCCCGACCGAGGCGCCCATCCATCGCTCCAACGTGATGGTCATCGACCCGGAGACCAAGAAGCCGACCCGCATCGGCGTGAACATCAAGGAGGAGGCGCGTGACGGCAAGGTCAAGGTCGTGCGCACCCGCTTCGCCAAGAAGTCAGGCAAGGAGCTGTCATGAGCGATACCACCGTTGAAGCACCGGCAGTCCCTCGTTTGCTGCAGCAGTACCGTGAGAGCATCGTGCCCGAGCTGGAGAAGGAGTTCAAGTTCTCCAACCCCATGCAGGTGCCCAGGATCGAGAAGGTCGTGGTCTCCATGGGCGTGGGGGCCGCGGCACGTGACTCCAAGCTGATCGAGGGCGCGGTCAAGGACCTGACGGCCATCACCGGCCAGAGGCCCAAGATCACCAAGGCCAAGAAGTCCGTGGCGCAGTTCCACCTGCGTGAGGGACAGGCCATCGGAGCTTTCGCCACCCTGCGCGGCGTGCGTATGTGGGAGTTCCTGGATCGACTGCTCACCCTGGCTCTGCCCCGTATCCGCGACTTCCGCGGAATCAGCGACCGTCAGTTCGACGGCCAGGGCAACTACAACTTCGGTCTCACGGAGCAGTCCATGTTCCACGAGATCGATCCCGATCAGATCGATCACCAGCGTGGTATGGATATCACCGTGGTGACGTCCACCAAGAACGATCAGGAGGCCCGGGCGCTGCTCAAGCAGCTGGGCTTCCCCTTCAAGGAGAACTGATATGGCAAAAACCGCTCTGAGAAACAAGGCGGCACGCAAGCCGAAGTTCAAGGTGCGTGGATACACGCGCTGCCAGGTCTGCGGTCGTCCCCATTCCGTTTATCGCAAGTTCGGCCTGTGCCGCATCTGCCTTCGTGAGAAGGCCCATCGCGGTGAGCTGCCGGGTGTGACGAAGTCCAGTTGGTAAAGATCGACGCTGAAGGTCCGCGGTCGCGGCAGTTTGCTGCCCGGCGGCGGAAACCACGGCGAGGAAGGGCATAAGCCCACATGACAATGACAGATCCCATCGCAGACATGCTGACACGTCTGCGTAATGCGAGTGCGGCCAAGCATGAAACAGTTGATATGCCGTACTCCAAGTTCAAGGCGAACATCGCGCAGATCCTCAAGCGCGAAGGTTTCATCGCCGATTACCGCGCCAAGGAAGCGCGCGTCGGGCAGGATCTGGAGATCACGCTCAAGTACGGTCCCGATGGACGCCAGTCCATCCAGGGAATCAAGCGCGTCTCCAAGCCCGGTCTGCGCCGGTACGCCAAGTCGGATTCCCTGCCCATGCCCCTGGGCGGGCTGGGAATCGCCATCATCTCGACCAGCTCGGGACTGATGACCCAGAAGGAATGCCTCGACAGGGGCATCGGCGGCGAAATCGTCGCCTACGTATGGTGAGAAAGGAGAGCTGAACATGGCATCGCATATTGGTAAGCTCCCCATCGCCGTTCCGGCAGGTGTGGAGGTGGCCTTCAATGGCCAGGAATTCACCGCCAAGGGCCCTAAGGGTTCGGACGGATACACGCTGCCTGAGGGCATCACCGGCAAGGTCGAGGGCAATGAGATCATCATGACCCCCGCCGACGAGGACCGCACCACCAAGGCCAAGCACGGGCTCAGCCGCTCAATCGTGGCTTCCATGGTCGAAGGCGTCTCCAAGGGCTACAGCAAGCACCTGCAGATCGTCGGCACCGGCTACCGCGTGGTCGCCAAGGGCAAGTCCCTGGAGTTCTCGCTGGGCTACTCGCACACCATCACTGTCGACCCCCCGGAGGGCATCACCTTCGAGACGCCGAACGCCAACGAAGTGGTCGTCTCCGGCATCGACAAGCAGGCTGTCGGCCAGGCCGCGGCCAACATCCGCGCCCTGCGTGCGCCCGAACCTTACAAGGGCAAGGGCATCAAGTACGCCGACGAGCACATCCTGCGCAAGGCTGGAAAGGCTGGTAAGTGATATGACGGTCTCGATACTAGGCAAAGGCAAGAAGATCGCCCGTCTGCGCCGCCATGCCCGTCTGCGCAAGCGCGTCTCCGGCACGGCAGAGCGTCCCCGTCTGGTGGTCACACGGACCAACCGCAACATGATCGCCCAGATTGTCGACGACACCAGGGGCGTCACCCTGGTCAGCGAGTCGACCATGGCTTCGGACTACGGCTCCTTCAAGGGCACCAAGACCGAGGCTGCCCGCAAGGTGGGCGAGCAGATCGCGGCCAAGGCCAAGAAGGCCGGCATCACCACCGTGGTCTTCGACCGTGGTGGCAACAAGTACCACGGAAGGGTCGCAGCGGTTGCGGAAGGCGCCCGTGAGGGAGGTTTGGCACTGTGAGCGACAACGAAACGACAAAGGAAACAACCCAGGTGACTGAAGATTCCACAAACGCTCAGTCCAGCCAGGGTGGCAGAAGGGACCGGAACGACCGGAACGATGATCGCCGCGGCGGTCGTCGGGGCGGTTCCCGTGACGGCCGCAGGGATGGCCGTCGTGGTCGTCGTGACCGCGATGAGCGTGACGACATGCTCGACAGGGTCGTGACCATCAACCGAGTCTCCAAGGTCCACAAGGGAGGCCGTACCTTCAGCTTCGCGGCTCTGGTGGTCGTGGGCGATGGCAAGGGCACCGTGGGCGTCGGCTACGGCAAGTCCCGTGAGGTCCCCGCAGCCATCTCCAAGGGCCAGCTGGATGCCAAGAAGCATATGTTCACCGTCCCCCGCATCCGCGGCACCGTCACCCACCCGGTGATCGGCCACGACGCGGCCGGCACGGTTCTCCTGAGGCCGGCAGCCCCCGGCACCGGCGTTATCGCCGGTGGTCCGGTCCGCGCCGTCCTGGAGTGCGCCGGCATCACCGACATCCTGAGCAAGTCCATGGGATCGGCCACCGCCGTCAACATGGTACGGGCCACTGTAGCTGCCCTGAAGCAGCTGGAGGAGCCCGAGGAGATCGCGGCACGCCGTGGTCTGCCTCTGGAGGAGGTCGCCCCCGACTCCCTCCTGCGCGCACGTGCCGCCGGAATCGCCGACGAGCGCAAGGAGCGCGAAGAGGCCAAGGCCAAGGCTGACGAGCAGTCGAAGGCAGGTGAGTGATGACCAAGCAGATCAAGATCACCCTGGTCAAGGGCGTGGCTCATGCCACCGACCGCCAGAAGGAGAATGTCAGGTCTCTGGGCCTTCACAAGATCGGCCAGTCAGTCCTGCGTGAGGACACCCCCGTCTACCGGGGGATGGCCGACAAGGTCCGCCACCTGGTGAATGTAGAGGAGGCAGACTGATTATGGCCAGCGACAAGCAAGAGCCCACCATCCTGCAGATGCACGACCTGCGTCCGGCTCCGGGCGCCAAGCGCGACCGCATCCGTGTGGGTCGTGGCGAGGGGTCCAAGGGCAAGACCTCCGGTCGTGGCACCAAGGGCACCAAGGCCCGCTACCAGGTCCGTCCGGGCTTTGAAGGCGGCCAGCTGCCCCTGTACATGCGGCTGCCAAAGCTGCGCGGATTCAGGAGCCCCTTCAAGAAGGAGTACCAGGTGGTCAACCTGGGTGCTCTGGAAGGGCTCTTCCCCAAGGGTGGCGAGGTCACCGTCGAGGATCTGGTCAACAAGGGAGCGGTCCGCAAGGGCCACCCCGTCAAGGTCCTGGGTGATGGTGACGTCAAGGCTGCTTTCACCCTCAAAGGCGTCAAGGCCTCGGCTTCGGCCAGGAGCAAGATAGAAGCCGCAGGCGGGTCCGTCTCCGAGGACTGATACTCACAGGGGACAGACCGCAAGGCAGATGATTCCGGCCCTCCCCGCTCCAAGCGGGCGGGGGCCGGAACTCGTTTCCGGCCTGGTTGCCGTCGGGTTTGACGGAGCCATCGGCTAAGCTGGTCGGAGCAAGAAGGTGCGATGCACCGGGACCAACGCGCGGGCGCGTAGGGAGGGAACTTAGGTGAGGACGTTAATCCAGGCCTTCAAGACCAAGGAGTTGAGGAAGAAAATCTTCTTCGTCCTTGGCATCATCATCATCTATCGCATCGGGTCGTTCATACCTACCCCAGGCGTGGATTATCCCGCCGTGCAGAAGTGCATCACCACGGCTGGCAATGAGGACTTCATCGGCCTGGTGAACCTGTTCTCCGGCGGAGCTCTGCTGCAGCTGTCCATCTTCGCACTGGGCATCATGCCCTACATCACTGCATCCATCGTGGTACAGCTGCTGCGCGTGGTCATTCCTCGCTTCGAGGCTCTGCACAAGGAGGGTCAGTCAGGCGAGGCCAAGTTGACCGAGTACACCAGGTATCTGACCATTGGTTTGGCGGTGCTGCAGTCCACGACCATTCTGGTTACGGCCAACCAGGGTGCGCTCTTCGGTGGTGCCTGCCAACAGCATGTCATCCCTGACAGCTCCTGGTGGAATATGGGGGTCATGGTTCTGATCATGACCGGCGGCACCGGTCTGATTATGTGGATGGCCGAACTCATCACCGACAAGGGCATCGGTAACGGCATGTCCGTCCTGATCTTCATCTCCATCTGCTCCGGCTTCCTGCCCCAGCTCTGGAACATCGGTTGGGGGACCAACGGCAAGGACGGCGACTGGGTCAAGTTCGGCATTGTCGTGACCGTCCTCCTGGTCATTCTGATTCTGGTCGACTACGTGGAACTGGCTCAGCGCCGTATTCCCGTCCAGTACACCCGTAGGATGATTGGCCGCAAGATGTACGGCGGATCCTCCACCTATCTGCCGCTCAAGATCAACATGTCAGGCGTGATTCCCCCGATCTTCGCTTCCTCGATTTTGGCTATACCCACCCTAATTGCCCAGTTCGGCAATTCCGATCAGAGCTGGGTCAAGTGGATCGATGCCAACATGGCCAACACGACCTCGGTCTGGTACATCGTGCTCTACTCGGTCATGATTGTCTTCTTCTGCTTCTTCTACACGTCCATCACCTTCAACCCTGATGAGACGGCCGACAACATGAAAGAGTATGGCGGCTTTATTCCGGGCATCAGGGCCGGACGGGCCACCAGCCGGTACCTGTCATACGTGATGAATCGGCTGAACACGGTTGGCGCCATCTATCTGCTCTTCGTCGCTCTGATTCCCACGGTGCTGATCATGCTGCTGAAGATCAACTCCAAGCTGCCTTTCGGCGGCACCACCATCCTGATCATCGCCGGTGTGGGCCTGGATACCCTGCGACAGGCCAGGGCCCAGACCGAGCAGTTCCAGTACACCGGTTTCCTGCTGGAGGGTGAGCACAAGGAAGGTTGACCTTTCTGCCGAACACCCGTGAGTGATTTCAGGCTAAACAGTTTGAAGGTCCGGCCCCGGCCCTTGGTGGCAGGGGTCGGCCTTTATGTGTCAGGAAAACTGTTTGCATGGGTTTAGTGGGTGCTGCCTGTATTGGGCCAGGTAGCCGCTAGCATACGTAAATGAGGGTTCTGCGCGGTTAAGACGGCCAAGGCCGTCTGGGGCCGGAGAGCTGAGAGCAAAAGAATATCGAGCAAAGGATAGGGAATGGCACAGAGACTGTTGATCATGGGACCTCAAGGTGTTGGCAAGGGCACGCAGGCGGCCTTGCTCAGCAAGCATTACGGGATTCCGGCCATTTCCACCGGCGATATCTTCCGCTATAACCTCAAGAATGGAACCGAACTGGGCAAGCAGGCCAAGGCCTACACCGACAAGGGTGAGCTGGTTCCAGACGAGCTGACCAACAAGATCGTCAAGGACCGCCTGGGCATGGACGACGCAGCCCAGGGCTGGATTCTGGACGGCTACCCCCGTTCGGCCTCCCAGGTCGAGGCGCTGGACAAGATGCTCCAGGAGCTTGGCACTCCGCTGACGGCTGTGGTGGCCCTGGATGCCGACCATGACGTGCTCATGCAGCGCATCGCCAAGCGGGCAAGGGAAGAGGGGCGGGCAGACGATACCCCCGAGGCCATCGCCAAGCGTCTGGATATCTATGCCAAGGAGACTGCCCCCCTGCTGAACACCTATAAGTCCCGTGGCCTTCTGGTCGCAGTGGATGGCCAGGGTGAGGTCGACCAGATCTCCAAGGAGATTATCGCCCGGTTGGACAAGCGCTGATTCATAGCCTGTCAGGCGAGGGGTCTGTCACTGGCTCAATCAACGATTCCGGTCAATGAGCAGGGCCACGCATGCCTGTTCGGAGCACACAGGCAGGACCCGCTGGCAAGACCAACTGGAGCAAAGAAGCTGCATGACCCCAAGGGGCGTGACAGCTTCTTTTTGTGGAGGGCGGAAATCCGTACCCGTCCGCCCAACCCTGGCGGACAGGATGATAGCCTAGGTGCATTCAGACCCTCTTTCGAGGGTATTGCATGTCGGTGATTGGCCGTAAAAGATAGAGAAATCAGTACAGAAACAGAAGAGGTCCACTTGAAGGGGTCTACTGCATCCGTGGTCAGATCGGAAAAACAGGAACCAGCGCGTCCGAAGCATACCATCCGTACCATCCTGCGCTCCCTGCGCGAATACCGGAAGGCGAGCTTTCTGGCTCCGGCCTTCGTCTTTCTTGAGAGCGTCCTTGAGATTGTGATCCCGACCATCATGGCCTCCCTGATCGACCAAGGGGTCTCGGGGAGGTCCATGCCGGCCATCTTCAAGTTCGGGCTGATATTGCTGGCCTGCTCCGCCGTCTCGCTTTTCTCCGGGTTCATGTCCGGACGGTATGCGGCCATCGCCTCTTCCGGCCTGGCCAAGAATGTCCGCAGCGATCTGTTCGCCAAGGTGCAGTCCTTCAGCTTCACCAACATCGACCGCTTCTCCACCGGATCCATCATCACCAGGCTGACCACTGATGTGACCAACCTGCAGAATGCCTATCAGATGGTCATCAGGGTCGGGGTCAGGGCGCCGATCATGGTCATCGTGGCCTGGCTCTTTTCTTATAGGATCTCCAGGCCCATATCACTGGTCTTCCTGATTGCCATCCCCATCCTGGGCTTCGGGCTGATAGGCCTGTCCCTGCTGGTTCACCCCATCTTCGAGCGCGTCTTCCACACCTACGACCACCTCAACAATGTGGTGGACGAGAACCTCCAGGGCATCAGGGTGGTCAAGTCCTACAACCGGGAGGACTACGAAGAGCGCAAATTCAACGGGATTTCTTTGGCCATCTACCGGGCCTTCTGCAAGGCCGAGCGGATCATGAGCCTGAACCCGGCGCTGTTGAACTTCTGCATCTACGCCTCTCTGCTGGTCATATCCTGGATGGGCGCCTCCCAGATTGTGGCCTCCGGGAACAACGCCGCCCTGGGGCTGACCACGGGCGATCTGACCGCCCTGGTCACCTATGCCATCCAGATCATGATGGCCATGAACATGGTCTCCATGATCGTGGTCATGGTGGTCATCTCCCAGGCTTCCGCCGAGCGTATCTGCCAGGTGCTGAACGAGGTCAGCACCGTGCATGATCCCGCCAATCCGATCATGAAGGTGGCCGATGGATCCATCAGCTTCCAGGATGTGACCTTCCGTTACTCGGACCGGTCCGAACGCCCCGTTCTGAGCCATATCAATCTGGACGTTCCCTCGGGCTCCACCCTAGGCATCGTGGGCGGGACCGGCTCCTCCAAGTCCAGTCTGGTTCAGCTCATTCCTCGTCTCTATGACGTGACAGAGGGGTCCCTCCAGGTGGGCGGGGTGGATGTGCGTCAGTACGACCTGACCGTCCTGCGCGATCAGGTGGCCATGGTGCTCCAGAAGAATGTCCTCTTCACCGGGACCATCGCCGAGAATCTGCGCTGGGGCAACCCTGAGGCCACGGACGACGAGCTGGTGCGAGCCTGTACCCTGGCCCAGGCCGACGATTTCGTACGGGAGTTCCCTGATGGGTATCAGACCTACCTGGACGAGGGCGGCACCAACCTCTCCGGCGGCCAGCGACAGCGTCTGTGCATAGCACGGGCCCTTCTGAAGAAGCCTGACATCCTGATTCTGGATGACTCGACCAGCGCCGTGGACACCAAGACCGACCAGCTGATCCGCCGGGCCTTCAGTCAGGAGATTCCCGACACCACCAAGATCATCATCTCCCAGCGTCTGGCCTCCGTGGAGGACGCCGACATGATCGTGGTCCTGGAAGAGGGCAGGATTCTCGACAAGGGCACCCACCAGGAGCTTCTGCGAACATGTCAGGAGTACCGATCCATCTACGAATCACAGACCAGGAACCAGAGCGAGGAGGACAAGGACCATGAGTGACGGATCATTCAAGGACCGCAAGCCCCGCCTGGACAAGGCCGCGCCGGGGACGACCCGTCGCATCCTAGGCTACTTGCTGGCCTACCGCTGGCAGCTGGCGGTGATCGTGGTCTGCATCATCATCAGCGCCGGGGCCCAGGCGGCATCGGCCTTCTTCCTCCAGCCGCTTATCGACAACTACATCCTGCCGCTGGTCGGGGCCGACAACCCTGACTGGGGACCGCTGATGAGAACCCTGATTCTGATGGGTTGCCTCTATGCGGTGGGGACCTTCTGCTCCTGGTTCTGGAACTGGCTGATCGTCAAGGTCGAGCAGGGCACCCTGAAGACGATCCGCGACCAGATGTTCGCCCACCAGCAGGAACTGCCCATCGGCTTCTTCGACACCCATGAGCACGGCGACACCATGAGCCGCTACACCAACGACACGGATACCCTCCGCCAGGCCATCTCCCAGTCCTTCCCGCAGATGGTCTCCTCGGTCCTGTCCGCTCTGGCGGCCCTGATCTCCATGCTCTGGCTCTCCATTCCCTTCACCGTCCTGACCCTGGTCTTCGCGGCGGTCCTGATTGTGGTGGTCCGGGTTCTGGTCACCCGAAGCGGCCGGTACTTTGTTCACCAGCAGCGCTATCTGGGCCAGGTGAACGCCTTCGTCGAAGAGGCCGTCAACGGGCAGAAGGTCGTCAAGGTCTTCAACCATGAGGATGCCACCGCCAAGGTCTTCGCGGAGAGGAACGAGGAGCTCTTCCAGGCCTCGGCCCAGGCCAACACCTACGGCAACGTCACCATGCCGGTCGTGGGCAACATGGGCTACCTGCTCTATGTCATCCTGGCCATCGTCGGTGGGCTGGCCGGCATTGCGGGCATGGGCAATGTAGGACTGACCGGGGCGGGGCCGCTGACCCTGGGAACCATCGTCTCCCTCCTTACCCTTTCCCGCTCCTTCATCAACCCCATCGGCCAGGTCTCCATGCAATTCAACATGGTCATGATGGCCCTGGCCGGCGCCTCCCGGATCTTCGACCTGATGGACCAGCCTGCCGAGTCCGACCAGGGTACGGTCAGATTGGTCAGTGTCGAACTGGCCTCGGACGGACGGACCATGACCCCAGTCGATCACGAAACAGGGCACTGGGCTTGGAAGCGCGAGGCGGATGACGACGGCAGGCGCTCGTTGGAGGCCGCCATGAAGCTTCCCGGCGATGCCCGTGATGTGGCCCTGAAGGCCAAGGATCAGGCCATCACCTCCCCTGACGGGAGATACACCCTCCTCCAGGGGGATGTGCGATTCACCGACGTCAGCTTCGGATACGACCCGAGCAAGCCTGTCCTGCACGATATCACCTGGTTCGCCAAGCCCGGGCAGAAGGTGGCGCTGGTCGGTGCCACAGGTGCCGGCAAGACCACAATCACCAACCTGATCAACCGTTTCTACGACATCCAGCAGGGGCAGATCCTCTATGACGGGATCGATGTGAGGAATATCCGCAAGCCTGACCTCCGCCGCTCCCTGGGCATCGTCCTTCAGGATGTCAACCTCTTCACGGGTACCGTCCTGGACAACATCCGCTATGGTCGCCTGGATGCTACGGACCAGGAGTGCATCGAAGCTGCCAGGATGACCAACGCCGACAGCTTCATCCGCATGCTTCCCCAGGGTTACCAGACCGTTCTTGAAGGTGATGGAAGCGGATTGTCCCAGGGTCAGCGCCAGCTGATTTCCATTGCCAGGGCGGCGGTGGCGGATCCTCCGGCCATGATTCTGGACGAAGCCACTTCCTCAATCGACACCCGAACGGAGGAGGTGGTCCAGCAGGGCATGGACGCGCTGATGCGCGGCAGGACGGTCTTCGTCATCGCCCATAGGCTCTCCACGGTTCGCAACTCCGATGTGATCATGGTCCTGGACCACGGGCGAATCATCGAGCGCGGCAATCACGATGAGCTGATAGCCAAACACGGCGAGTACTACCAGCTCTACACCGGAGCCCTGGAACTGGAGTAGGGTTCTCCGGGATTGCCGAAGGTCAAAGGAAGGCGCCGAAAGGTATGACCCGGCGCAAGGCGAATGCCAGCCTAGGGGGTCGGTCCTTGATGGGCCGACCCCCTTTCATGTGTATGTCCCCGTTCATTCTCAGCTGTCGCCCCGAGCTGAACAAGTGCCGGTCAGTCATAGGACTCAGTAGCAATTTTTTAATATTTTCAAACAATTTATGCAGTTCTGAGGGCCGATTCCGACTATAGACTGAGAGCAAATATATACAGTTTTGCTGAGCAGACAAGGGGCTGATGACCATGGGCGTCACAGTGAAAGTCACAGAGCTGACGATTCCAACCTACGGAATCGGAAAACCGGACAAGAATCCGCAATTTATTGAAAATCGAGTCTACCAGGGTTCTTCGGGTCGGGTCTATCCCTACCCGGTCATCGAGACCATCTCGGATGAATGCAAGGATCAGGACTACAAGGCGGTCATTCTGGAGAACGAATACCTGGAGGTGACCGTCCTGCCTGAGCTGGGCGGACGCATCCAGTATGCCCGGGACAAGACCAACGACTATGACTTCGTCTACCGCAACCGGGTCATCAAACCTGCCCTGGTGGGCCTGACCGGCCCTTGGATTTCCGGCGGCATCGAGTTCAACTGGCCGCAGCACCACCGGCCCAGCACCTTCCTCCCGGTGGACTGCACGCTCAAGGACCTACCGGACGGTGGCAAGGCGGTGGTCTGCCATGATACCGACCGCATATACGGCACCCAGGTCACCACGACCATCGCCCTGCATCCCGGGCTCAGCGTCATCGAAATCTCGGCCCGGCTCTACAACGGCACGCCTTTGCCGCAGTCCTTCCTCTGGTGGGCCAACCCGGCCGTGGCGGTCAACGAGCACACCAGGACCGTCATGCCGCCAGATGTCACTGCGGTCATGGACCATGGCAAGCGCGACGTCTCCCGCTATCCCATCGCCACGGGGACCTACTACAAGCACGACTATTCCCAGGGAGTGGATATCAGCCGCTACAAGAACGTGCCGGTGCCCACCTCCTATATGGCTGCCCATTCGGACTATGACTTCGTCGGCGGCTACGATTTCTCCCGGCAGGCGGGCATTCTGCATGTGGCTGACCATCACATCTCCCCGGGCAAGAAGCAGTGGACCTGGGGCTGCGGGGACTTCGGCCACGCCTGGGATCGCAATCTGACCGATGCCGACGGCCCCTACGTGGAGCTGATGACCGGGGTCTTCACCGACAACCAGCCGGACTTCACCTGGCTCAAGCCCTACGAGGGCAAGACCTTCACCCAGTACTTCATGCCCTACAAGCAGGTGGGGCTGGTCAAGAACGCCAGCGTGGATGCGGCCCTGAACCTGGAGGTCGGCCCCGAGCAGACCTTCGGAGCTGCCGGAGAGCATGAGGGGATCGAGGCCCAGGGGCTGAAGGCCGGGCAGGGGCGAGTCACCGTCTACGCCACACGGGTTCAAAAGGATGCGCGTGTCCAAGTCGCTGCAGATGACGGATCTATCCTCTACCAGTGGCAGGGCACCCTAGGCCCCGACAATCAGGTCAGGGCCGAATTCGAGACAGGTGATCGTCCGGCCACTGCGCTGACAGCCCGGGTGGAGGACGCTCAAGGACGGCTCCTGGTCAGCTATCGTCCACAGCCGCCCGCCGGCGGAAGGATTCCCGAGCCGGCACAGGCCGCCGATCGGCCGGAACGTATCGCCACCAACGAGGAACTGCTGCTGACCGGTCTGCACCTGGAACAGTACCGCCACGCCACCTACCGGCCTGATCCCTACTACCTGGAGGGGCTCAAGCGTGACCCGGGCGATGCCCGCATCAACAACGCCTACGGCCGACTCCTGCTTCGACGCGGCGACTTCGCCGGAGCCGAGCGGCACTTCCGCACGGCCATCAAGCGGTTGACCTGGCGTAACAGCCAACCCTATGATTCCGAGGCCCATTACAATCTGGGCCTCGCCTTGAGCTATCAGGGACGAATGGACCAGGCCTACGACGCCTTCTACAAGGCTACCTGGGATGATGCGCAAAAGGAACGGGCCTTCTTCTGTCTGGCCTGCATCACGGCATGTCGCGGCCAGCTGGAGCAGGCTCTGGACTTCGTCCAGCGTGCCCTGACCCGCAACACCGACAACATCAGGGCTCGTGGGCTCAAGGCCTATCTGCTGCGTCGGCTGGGCAGGAAGGATCAGGCGGACCAAGTGGTCCGCGAGAATCTTGCCCTGGATCGGTTCGACTTCGTATCCGGCTACGAGCGGGTCTTGGCAGGCGGTGATCCGGACGAGCTGTCCAGCCTGATGCGCGGGGATTACCTCAACCTGCTGCGGACGGCACGAGACTATGCGGCATTCGGCGCCTATGAGGAGGCGCTGCAGCTGCTGGGCCAGGCCGATCAGCAGCAGCCCATGGTCCGGTATTATCAAGGCTGGTATCTGCACCTGCTGGGTCGGAAGGATCAGGCCCTTCAGGCCTTCCAAGCCGCTGAGGCCGCGCCTTCGGACTACTGCTTCCCCAATTCCCTGGATGATATCGCCCCCCTGCGCACGGCCATGACCCTGGTCGACGGTCCCAAGGCAGCCTATTATCTGGGCTGCCTCTACTACGACAAGTCTCTGACTGACCGGGCCATCAAGCTCTGGGAGCACTCCCGGCAACTGGACCCCGACTTCGCCACCGTCCACCGCAACCTGGCCATCGCCTATGGCAACAAAAGACACGATTGGCAGGCCGCCGATCAGGAAATCGAGACCGCCTGCCGGTTGGATCCCGAAGACGCCCGGGTCTTTTTGGAGCGGGATCAGCTCCATAGGCTGATGGGCTGGAGCTTTGCCCGTCGGCTGACGGAATTTGAAAAGCATCCATCGGTTGTGGCCCGCAGGGACGATCTCTATATCGAATACCTGAGTCTGCTCAACCAGACCGGCAGCTACGAACGGGCCTATCGGCTGATGAGTGGTCGGCACTTCCACCCATGGGAGGGTGGTGAGGGCAAGATCACCGCCCAATACCGAATATCCCTGACGCTGATGGCCAAGGACGCCATGGCGGTCCGGGATTGGGATCGTGCTGCGGACCTGCTGGAGCGAGCCATGACCTATCCGGAGAACCTGGGCGAAGGCAAACTGGAAGGTCAGAAGGACAACGATCTGCACTACTACCTTGGGCTGGTCAGACGATCAGCAGGTGACCAGGAAGCTGCGGATCAGGAGTTCCGTCTGGCCTGCCTGGGCTCGGGGCAGGTGGGGGAGTCGCTCTATTACAATGATCAGCCCGCCGAGATGGTCCTCTTCCAGGGGCTGGCCCACCAGGCCCTGGGCGAGCAGGGTCCGGCCAACGCCTGCTATTACCGGCTGCTGGACTTCGGCGAGCAGCACTTGGACGACCATGTGGAAAAGGACTATTTCGCAGTCTCCCTGCCCGATTTCCTGACCTTCGATGCGGACTATACCCGCATGAACCGGGTCCACTGCCTCTACCTGATGGGCCTGGCACGCATCGGTACAGGGCAGATCGATCAGGCGCGGGAGTGCCTGAAGCAGGTGCTGGAACTGGATGCCGGCCATATTCAAGCCGGGTTGTTCACTGATGAATTGGACCACAGGGCAATTCTTACCGGGAGGAAGGCATGACCAAGGTGGCATTGACCGGTGCTTGGCGTGTTGAGTCCCCGCCTGAACTGCAGGGAACCGTCCTGCTGCCAGGCACGTTGGACACCAACGGACTCGGACATGATGATCAGGAGCTGTCTGCTGACTATGGCAGTGGCAAGCCCGGCCCCATCGGCTCTCGGCTGACCAGGCGGCACACCTTCGAGGGGACTGTCAGGCTGTCCCGGCAGATTCGATGGACCCCGCAGCCGGGGCGGAGGATCTTCTTCGAGGTGGAGCGCGCTCGCCGCCTGGAGGTCAGGGTGGGCGAACGTCTGGTTGAGCCCTATCGCCCCCAGACCTTGAACACGCCGCATGTCTTCGAGCTGACCGGGCTGCTGACGGGCGATGACCTGCTGCAGGTGGATTCCGACAACGCCTATCAGGGCATGCCCCACGACGCCATTCTGGATTCCTCGACCGCCACCGACCACACCCAGACCAACTGGAACGGGCTTCTGGGAGAGATTGGCCTGCGTGTGGAGGAGGATACCTTCCTGGACAGGGTTCGTGCCTACCCCCATGGTGATGCGCTGACCATAGAGGCCGATGTGGATTCGGGACAAGGATTCCACGGTCGCCTGAGGCTCTCTTCCGATGCGCTGGCCCAGCCTCTGGAGGTCGCTGCGGACCTGGAACCCGGGCGGCGAACACTGACCTGGTCCGATCTGCAGCTTGATGCCCGGGCGGATCGCTGGGACGAATACCAGGGCTGTCTGCATGGCATGACAATCGAGCTCCTGACACCGGACGGATCCAGGGTGCTCTCGCGGGTCAGCACGGACTTCGGCATCCGTGACTTCGCCGCCGATGAGCGGGGGAGACTGGCGCTGAACGGCAGGGCCTTCTTCTTGCGTGGCGAGGCCAATTGCGCTGAGTTTCCGCAGACCGGCTTCCCGCCCATGGACGTGGGCTCCTGGATTCGTATTCTGGAGGCCTACCGGTCATACGGAGTGAATGTGGTCCGCTTCCATTCGCACTGCCCGCCCGAGGCGGCCTTCATCGCGGCGGATCGGATGGGGATGATGATGCAGCCCGAGCTCTCCCATTGGGACCACCAACATGCCTTCCAGGAGGATGTCAGTTACCGCTACTATCGCACCGAACTGGAGCAGACACTGCTCTTCCTGGCCAACCACCCCTCCTTTGTCATGCTCACCCTGGGCAACGAGCTGTCTGCGGATGCGACCGGTCACCAGCGCATGGCTCAGCTGATCGAGGATGCCCGGGGCATCGACGACACCCGGCTCTATGCCAACTCCTCCAACCCGCACTATGGTCAGCTGGGCAGTGACGACTGCAACGAGGTCTACACCTCAGAGTCCTACAAGGACCATGACCTGCGCTGCTGCTTCGCCGACATGCGTGGGTCCACCAATGCGGTGCATCCGGGCACTGCCCACAATTTCGAGGACTCCATGCAGGCAGTCCGCAAAGAGTGCACGGTTCCGGTCTATGGATTCGAGGTCGGCCAGTATGAGGTGCTGCCGGACTTCCGGGAGATCGAGGAGTTCACCGGGGTCACCCGTCCCGACAATTACGCAATGATTCGTGACAGGGTTCGTGAATCGGGCCTAGACCAGCGTACCTGGCTGGATTGGGTGGCCGCTACAGGCGAACTGTCACGAATCTGCTACCGGGAGGAGGTGGAGTCCGTCCTGCGAACCCCTTCCATGTCTGGGCTTTCGCTGCTGGGTCTTCAGGACTTTCCCGGACAAGGCACGGCTCTGGTGGGCATGATGGATGCCCATCTGCACCCCAAGCGCTTTCCCTTCGCCCGTCCTGAACGTTTCCGGTCCTTCTTCACCGATCAGTTGCCGCTGGCAGTCATGGACCGTTACGCCTATACCAACCGGGAGAAGCTTTCAGGGACGGTCAAGGTGGCCAACTACGGCCGACGCACCCTTCGGGGTGATCTGCGGCTGCGGTTGCAGGGCCCGGGGGTTGATCTGGAACATGTCTTCCGCAAGGTCACCTGTCCGGTGGGCAAGCTGACCGATCTGGGAGCCTTCGAATTGCCTCTGGACGGAGTTGAAGGCAACCAACGCTGCCGTCTGAGTCTGGAGATCGACGGCGTGGCCAACGTCTATTCGGTCTGGGTCTACCAGGACAGCCAGTCTGATCGTCCAGACGGTCTGTACGAAGCCAGGAGGTTCGACCGTCAGGCGCGTCGGGTCCTGGATCAGGGGGGCACGGTCTATCTGAGTCCCGACTCCACACCCCAGTCCCTGCCCAGATCCGTTCAGGCCCATTTCTCCACGGACTTCTGGTCGGTGGGAACGTTCAAGGAACAGAGCGGCACCATGGGGCAGTTCATTCAGGCCGACCACCCTGTTTTCGCAGATTTTCCGACCGACTCGCACACTGACTGGCAGTGGTGGCCCATGGCCACCCAGCGGGCCATCATCCTGCCCGAGCGCTATCAGTCCATCATCACCGAGATGGACAGCTACGCCTACCTGCGACCCATGACGCAGCTGCTGGAATGCCGTTGCGGCAGGGGTCGGCTTCTGCTCTCCTCCATGGGCCTGCAGAATCTGTCCGAATATCCTGAGGCCAGGGCCCTACAGGCCAGCATCTACCGGTATCTGGGCTCCAAGGACTTCAACCCGCGCCAGCGGATCGATCCCGGGGTCATCGACCAGCTGGTCGCCTGAGTCCCGCTGTCCGCCAAAGTGCAATAAGGGGTCCGACCCGCAATTTCTGCAGGTCGGGCCCCTTCTGTCCGGATGGGCTGAGTCCTATCTCAGAGGATGCCTTGGGCCACCATGGCATCGGCCACCTTGGTGAAGCCGGCCACATTGGCGCCCAGCATCAGGTCGCCCTCATGCCCGTATTCCTTGGAGGCCTGGTAGGACTTCTGGAAGATCCCGGTCATAATGTCCTTGAGCCGCTGGTCCACCTCGTCGAAGGTCCACTGCAGGCGCAGCGAGTTCTGGCTCATCTCCAGACCGGAGACTGCCACGCCGCCGGCATTGGCGGCCTTTGCGGGCCCGTAGAGCACCTTGTTATCCTGGTAGACCTGGATGGCCTCGGGGGTGGAGGGCATGTTGGCGCCCTCGCAGACCACGGTGCATCCGTTGGCCATCAGGGCCTTTGCGGATTCCCCGTCGATTTCGTTCTGCGTGGCGCAGGGCAGGGCGATGTCGCAGGGTACGGTCCAAACGCCCTTGCAGCCCTCGTGGTACTCAGCGGAGTCCACGCGGTCCGCATACTCGCGAATTCGGCCGCGGTGACCCAGCTTGATGTCCTTGACGACGTCGAGGTCAATCCCCTTGGGATCGTAGACGTATCCGTTGGAGTCGGATGCCGTCACCACCTTGGCGCCCAACTGCTGGGCCTTTTCGGTGGCGAAGATGGCCACGTTGCCCGAACCGGAGATGACGACAGTCTTGCCCTGGAAGGAATCCTTGCGCAGCGTCTGCAGGGCTTCCTGGGTGTAGTAGCACAGACCGTATCCTGTGGCCTCGGTCCTGGCCAGGGAACCGCCGAAGGTCAGGTCCTTGCCGGTCAGCACGCCCGAGTACTCGTCGCGCATTCTCTTGTACTGGCCGAACAGGTAGCCGATCTCGCGCGATCCAACGTTGATGTCGCCGGCGGGCACGTCGGTGAACTGTCCGATGTGGCGCTGCAGCTCAGTCATGAAGGCCTGGCAGAAGCGCATGACCTCGGCATCCGAGCGGCCCTTGGGGTCGAAGTCGGATCCTCCCTTGGCGCCGCCCATGGGCAGCCCCGTCAGCGAATTCTTCAGAATCTGCTCGAAGCCCAGGAACTTGATGACCGACTCGGTCACGGTCGGGTGGAAGCGCAGGCCGCCCTTGTAAGGGCCGATGGCCGAATTGAATTGAATCCGGTAGCCGCGGTTGACCTGGACATGGCCTTGGTCATCGGTCCAGGCCACACGGAACTTGACTGCACGCTCGGGCTCGACCAGGCGCTCCAGAACGCCGTTGGCCTCATACTCGGGATGCCGCTCCACCACGGGCTCCAGGCTGGAGAAAACTTCACGCACAGCCTGCAGGAATTCCGGCTGGTCGCCGTCGCGCTTCTCAACCTGCTGGTATACGCGCTTGATGTATTCGTTGGTGAGCATCTGAGCTCCTTTGATTAGGAATGGCCGGTCCGTCCGGTCCACAAACGATTGGGTCCGCCCTCAAGAGCCTACGGGGGCTGGCGGAATCTTATCCTATGGTAAATGCCTCAAAGTTACGTCACAAGAATTTTGGCCCGTAATGTCTGACATGTGGTCGTTCAAAGGCCCGAACAATGAGAGAACAAGGAAGCGCAATCAAGGCCGCTAGCGAAAGTTGAGTCTCTATGACTCAACTTTTATTCCTTGGGTGAACATCGGGCATGGAACCCGGGGTCTGCGGTTTGGACAAAGTGAAGGGCAGGGAGCCCGGGTGGACAGGTCAGGATGTCCACCTGAGGTACCGGTCCGCAGCAACCATGACTTAAAGAATCAGGAGATGTGATTATGGCTATGTTTCCCGCATTGATGAACAATTCGATCTTCGGCGACTTCTTCGACGATCCCTTCTTCAACAACTGGCGTGACGGGCGCCGGCAGGGTCAGAGCGCCAAGAACGCGCTGAACAGCCCCTTGATGAACACGGATGTACGTGAGAAGGATGGACAGTACCAGCTAGCCATCGACATGCCCGGCTTCGACAAGAAGGACATCGGTCTGCGTCTGGAGGATGGCTACCTGATTGTCTCCGCCCAGAAGAACAGTGACCAGGGCGACAAGGATGACCAGGGACGGTGGATTCGGCGTGAGCGCTACACCGGGTCCTGCTCCCGCAGCTTCTATGTGGGTGACAAGGTCCGCCAGGAGGACATTCATGCCCACTATGCCAACGGCACCCTTGAGGTGACCCTGCCCAAGACCAGCATCGAGCCGGCTGACAACACGCAGAACATCGCCATCGAGGACTGAGGAATTCGGGACCTTATCGGACCGCCTGAACGACTGCTATACTGATTGAGCGGCAGCCGTTCGGACGGCCCTTTTGTCGTGTCAACACGCTATTGCCCAATTTTGGGTCTATCAATGCTATACTTGCCATTTGGCGTGTCTTTCGGCGCGCTGTGTAACCGGCCGAGGATCGGATAGAAGGCTTATGGCAAAAGATGGTGTGATCGAGATGGAAGGGCGTGTGGTCGAGGCCCTCCCGAATGCGATGTTCCGCGTCGAGCTCGAGAACAAGCACCTGGTGCTGGCCACCATTTCCGGCAAGATGCGTAAGAATTACATCCGCATTCTGCCCCAGGATCGGGTGGTGCTCGAAATGAGTCCCTACGATCTGAACCGCGGACGGATTACGTACCGGTACAAGTAACAAGGTACACAAGCAAAGGAAAACCATGAAGGTCAGCCCTAGTGTGAAGAGAATCTGCGAGAACTGCCGCGTGATTCGTCGTCACGGCCGCGTCATGGTGATCTGCAAAAACCCACGCCACAAGCAGCGCCAGGGCTGAGCGGATTCCCAGCGGCAACGAACACCAAAGGCGCTGAGTCACAGCCGACAGGCTGAACCCCGGGTGCGCAGGCCCGGGCCGGGAGACCGGAAGACTCGGTGCACGACCTGCGTAGAACAAAAAGGAATCGCAATGGCACGTCTTGCCGGAGTCGACATCCCCAACGAGAAGCGCATAGAGATAGCCCTCACCTACATCTTCGGTGTGGGCCGTACTCGCGCCAAGGAAACACTTGCCGCGACCGGAGTGAATCCGGACACCCGCGTCAAGGATCTCACGGACGAGCAGCTCATTACGCTGCGTGATTACCTCGAGGGAAACTACAAGATCGAGGGTGATCTGCGTCGTGAGATCGACGCTGATATTCGCCGTAAGATCCAGATCAATTGCTACCAGGGCCAGCGCCACCGCCGGGGCCTGCCTGTGCGCGGCCAGCGGACCAAGACCAACGCCCGCACCCGCAAGGGACCCAAACGTACCGTCGCCGGAAAGAAGAAGGCGACCAAGTAAGGCCGTATGCGAAGCGGGGATGAGGGTCCCCGATGGTTCGCACTAGCAATCAGTTATTCGTGACAAGGAAACGAGGATCAATGGCAGCAGCAAAGCAGGCCGCGCGCAAGCCTCGTCGTCGGGATCGCAAGTCGGTTCCGGTCGGGCAGGCGCATATCAAGTCAACATTCAACAACACCATCATCTCCATCACCGATCCTTCCGGTGCTGTAGTGGCCTGGGCTTCGGGCGGCGACGTAGGCTTCAAGGGCTCCCGCAAGTCCACTCCTTACGCAGCGGGCATGGCCGCCGAATCCGCAGCCCGCAAGGCCATGGAGCATGGGGTCAAGAAGGTGGATGTCTTCGTCAAGGGCCCGGGTTCGGGCCGTGAGACCGCCATCCGCTCCCTGCAGTCCGCAGGCCTGGAGGTCGGTTCCATCTCCGATGTGACCCCACAGGCACACAATGGCGTTCGTCCTCCCAAGCGCCGTCGCGTCTGAGCACTAGAAAACCCATGAATCCACCCGCGAAGACCGGTGAGTGCACCACCGGTCGGAGCTGAAAGGATAGCAACAGTGCTTATTGCACAGCGTCCGACTCTTACTGAAGAAGTCGTCAATGCCCAGCGCTCCCGTTTTACCATCGAGCCGTTGGAGCCTGGATTCGGGTACACCCTGGGCAACTCCCTGCGTCGTACCCTGCTGAGCTCCATACCCGGTGCGGCTGTGACCTCGGTCCGCATCTCGGGTGCCCTGCACGAGTTCACCACGCTGCCAGGTGTGGAGGAGGACGTCACTGAGATCCTGCTCAACATCAAAGGCATCGTGCTGACCAGCGAGTACGACGAGCCCGTGGTCATGTATTTGCGCAAGAGCGGCAAGGGCGAGGCCACCGCCGGGGACATCACCCCGCCGGCCGGCGTCACCGTGGCCAATCCTGATTTGCATATCGCGACCCTGGCCGAGGATGGCGAGCTGGAGATCGAGTTTACGGTGGAGCGTGGGCGTGGATACGTCCAGGCCCAGCTCAACAAGCAGGACAACGATGAGATTGGCCGCATCCCGGTCGATTCTATCTACTCTCCTGTGCTCAAGGTCAGCTACAAGGTCGAGGCCACCCGTGTCGAGCAGCGCACGGATTTCGACAAGCTGATCCTGGATGTGGAGACCAAGCCCGCCATCTCGCCGCGTGACGCGGTGGCATCCGCCGGGTCGACCCTGGTTGAGCTCTTCGGCCTCTGCCGCGAACTCAACACCCAGGCTGAGGGCGTGGAGGTCGGACCCGAGCCTGTGGTGGAAGAGGCCGATCCGCAGATGTCCGTGCCGATTGAGGACCTGAACCTGACGCAGCGTTCCTACAACTGTCTCAAGCGCGAAGGAATCCATACCATCGGCGAGCTGGTCTCGCATACCGAGCAGGATCTGCTGGACATCCGCAACTTCGGCATGAAGTCGATCGATGAGGTCAAGGAGAAGCTTGAGGGCATGGGGCTGTCGCTGAAGGCCTCTCCGCTGGGCTTCGACACCAATAATCTCGAGGGAGGCACCTTCTTCTCGCCTGATGACGAGTGAAGGATAGCAGCCTTCGTATGAGCGGGCGAGGGGGAAGGGTTCCGTCGCCTGCTGACAGAAATGCCGGGAAGTCGGATGTTCGGGCGTATGCCCACCTGTCCTCCCGGACCGTAAGGAGATAATCCAATGCCAAAACCTAGCAAGGGCCCACGTCTGGCCTCCAGCCCGGCGCACGAGCGGCTGATGCTGGCCAACATGGCCACAAGCCTCTTCGCCAACGGCCGTATCACGACCACCCTGCCCAAGGCCAAGCGCCTGCGTCCGCTGGCCGAGCGGCTGATCACCTTCGCCAAGCGCGGGGATCTGTCCGCCCGTCGCCGCGTCATGCGTGTCATCCGTGACAAGTCCGTGGTCCACATCCTGTTCACCCAGATCGCCGAACAGATGCAGCAGCGTGAGGGTGGCTACACCCGCATCACCAAGATCGCGCCCCGCCGCGGAGACAACTCCCCCCAGGCTGTGATCGAGCTGGTAACCGAGCCCCTGTCGGCCAAGAAGGCCGTCGTCAAGGAGGCTGAGTCCGCTGCCAAGGTGGCCGCCAAGGACGACAACGCCGAGGTGGCCGCAGCCACCGATGCCGCCGTCGCCGAAGGCGCTGCCAAGGACGCTGTCGACCAGGCCGTCGAAGCCAATGAATCCGATCAGGACGTGGCCCAGGCCGACAAGGCCGCCGAGGATCTGGAGCAGACCGCTGACAAGGCGGATCAGACCGAGGCCCAGGCCGAGGAAGATGCCGACGTGGCCGAGGATGCCGAGAAGGCCGCTGAGTAATCGGTTATTGCATTCGATGACGGGGTCGGGGAGCATGGCTCTCCGGCCCCGTTTGTCATTGGCGCCAGGGAGGTCTTGATGGAGGATCAGGAAGGGAAGATGACCCTTGTCAGGCTGCGCTTGGATCTGGCCTACGACGGCGGTGGCTTCCATGGCTGGGCCCGGCAGCCAGGACTCCGCACGGTCCAGGGCTGCATCGAACATGCCCTGTCCTTGATCACTGGGGTGCGCAGATCACAAGGCGGGATTGCCCACAGACAAGTCGTCTGGGAGCCAAGACTGGTTGTGGCGGGAAGGACCGACACAGGTGTCCACGCATCTCATCAGGTGGCGCACCTGGACATTCCTGAAGCTGTGCTGGAGGCCTGCAGAGGACATATGGGGGTCGATGGTGTTTCGGCCCTGGAACGCCGTCTCCGGCACCTGTTGCCTGCTGACATCGTTCTACTCGGTCTCAGATTGGCCCCTACCGGCTTCGATGCCCGCTTCTCTGCCTTGGAGCGCACCTACCTGTACCGTGTCAGCCAGGGGGGTCAGCCAGGGGATCCACGTATGCGGGGCTATGTGCTGGACATGGAGGGGAGCCTGGATCTGCAAGCTATGAACGAGGCTGCAGCGGAGTGCATCGGCTTGCATGACTTCGGGTCCTTCGCCAGACCAAACCCCGGCGGCACGACCATCCGCAAGGTCCTGGCAGCACACTGGGACCAGGTTCCCACCGTGAATCTGTTCGGGGCTGATCCAGGGCGGAGCGCCGTCGGATACCTTCCTCCCTTCATGGAATCCGGGCTTACCGTCTTTCGGATCGTAGCCGATGCATTTGCCCATAACATGGTCCGCTCGTTGGTCGCAGCCTGCATTCAGGTGGGCCAGGGACGTCGGTCCGTGCAATGGTTCGCCGACAAGGTGGCCCACCCCCTGCGTGAAGGCTCCACCGGTCCCATAGATGCTCGGGGACTGACCCTGGAACATGTGGCCTACCCGCCTGATGACCAGCTTGCTGAACGGGCGCAGGCCATCCGAGCCCGCCGTACACTTTGACATCAGGGTCGTTCGCGGTGACGGTTGACTGCGCCACGCCGCTTGCCAGGTAGGGACTCTGTGGCATAATAGAAAAGTTGTTGTTCGGCAGTGTCGGGCAACGACCATGGTTGAGTGTCCGAGCGGTCTAAGGAGCACGCCTCGAAAGCGTGTGAGGGCAACTCCCTCCGCGAGTTCGAATCTCGCCTCAACCGCCCTCATTGGCCCCGGCCCGACGGTCGGGGTCTTTTATGTTTAATCCTGTTGCCGCCTTGCACACTTGTAGTGGCTCACTTGGAGCATCAAGTTTCGTAATCGCTGCCGGTATGCAGTCCATGTAAGACCGGCTTTTTGCGGGGAACTGAGAAAATGACACCCGTCGTTTGATTTATGGACTGTCAGACGGGATTGGTCCTCCGTATGCCCTCTTTGGCTACTTGGTCCGGCTTGGCCATGAGCCGCGATACCGAACAGATGAAAAGACCGTCCAATGCAGAAGGCGATGTGGTGGCCAGCACCAGGTCGCCTCCTGCATTGCACGGGTTCATACCCCCCTGCGTTCCTTGGGAATGTTCCTGTGGAACACGTTCTATAATATCACCACCTGAGCCTTTGACGCCACCCGCAATGTTTTGTGAAATTTGCAGTAAGCAATAGTGAATCTGTTTTGTTTGATGGTCGATCTTCATGATTGGTCAGGTTTTGGGCATGAGTTGCCAGGGTTGCTCGTATATGCATATGAGAAAACTTGCGAGTGCGATCAGTGCACCCTACGGATGGGCTGGCCCGGCGTCAGTGCTTTGGTGTCTGCAGCAGGGCTGACGATGTGGCCGGGTAGCCGAGGTTCATGGCCATGGACATGTGGGCTACGATCATGTCGACCAGGGCCGATGTGGCCTGCTGGTGGCTTTTCGCGTTCTGGCTGGCATCAGTTCGTATGGTGCCTGAGGAGCCGTTCAGTTTCTTCCCCACGGCCAGGAGGGTCCGGGCCGTATCCATCTCGATCAGGGCAGGGGTAGGGGTCTGTATTCCGTTGGCGGGATCGGTGCACTCATCCGGGTGCGCCAGCAGATCAGTGGTGGGATAGACCCCCTGCCGGGGATCGTGCTTGGCGTGACCAACCAGAATCTGCGCGGCCGCAGTGTGTGCATCGGCCAGGGTGAGCATCCATGCGGCATCCGTCTTACGCGCTGCGAGCACCGAAAGTTCGAACCCGGAACGATCTTCGCCTGTAATGGCCTGATCGGCCAACTCGACTGGCAGTGCCTTGGCCAGTGGATCCAGCTGCTGTGCAGCCTGGACCAGCCTCAACGTGGCTGTTTGACGATTGGCCTGTCCGCCCTGGGAGGCTGCCAAAGACTGGGCTGCGTGTACCGTGGCTTCGTCCAGGCGAGCAGGGCATTCACGTGCCGCTTGGATCCAGACCTGGGCCCGACTGTTTGCCTGATCTTTTTGAAGTCGTTCCGACTGCCGGGCTCGCGTCCATGCCTGCTCACAGGCTGTGGGACGGAGATTGTCAGGGTCGTGCTGGCTGACATGCACCGCCGAGGGCGCGCATCCTGAGATGGTGACAGCCAGCAGAAGAACTGCGATGCCGGCCCTCATTTGTCTTGCCAGGATCGCTGGCCGACGACTCGCCCATCCGTGGTGTTCAGGAACCGGCAGTGTCTGCATGAAAGGCTAGAATAGTAGGCATTGCAGACTAAAAGAAGCACGGTCTGAATAACTTCATAGGAGGTCTTGACATGGAACTGGACCTGGCTGAAATTCATCAGCTGGCACACGAACAAGGGATTGATGCCGAGACCTTGGACCAAGCACTGGGCGAGGCTCTTCTTCTGGCCTACCAGAAGTCGCCTCATGCAGCCAAACACGCACGTGTGGAGCTGGACGAACGTGCGGGGACTTTTACCATCTGGGCGCAGGACGAGATTGCTCGCGAGCCCACGCCGGAAGAACCCGAACCGGGATACGATCTGGGTGAGGAATACGACGACACACCGAAGGACTTCGATCGGCTGGCAGCCTCCACGGCCCGCCAGGTCATCCGTCAGCTTTTCCGACAGGCCGATGATGAGCGGGTCTTCGGAGCTTTCTCGGGCCAGAAGGGCCATCTGATCACCGGAATCGTGCAGCAGGATGCCAGCGATCCCGGCAATGTGCATGTGGCCGTGGACAATGTCGAGGCCATTCTGCCCCGCCGCGAGCAGGTGCCTGGAGAGCATTACCGGCACGGCCAGCGAATCCGCGTCTACGTGGTCAATGTCTCCCGTGGGCTCAAGGGGCCGGAAATCATCGTGTCACGTTCCCACCCGGAGCTGGTTCGCCGCCTCTTTGAGCGGGAGGTGCCCGAGCTGGTCTCCGGTGCGGTCTCCATCATGGCCATTGCCCGTGAGGCCGGTGCCAGAACCAAGATCGCGGTCCGTGCCAACGCCAAGGGGGTCAATCCCAAGGGCGCGCTGATCGGTCCTGCCGGCGCTCGCGTCCGTGCCGTCATGGAGAACCTGGGGCCTGAGAAGATCGACATTGTGGACTGGTCCAAGGATCCCGCCGAGTTTGTGGCTGCGGCCCTGTCCCCGGCCGTGGTCCGTCAGGTGCAGATCGTCAGCGAGCCCAACCGCACGGCCATTGCCTTCATCAAGGATGCCCAGCTCTCCCTGGCCATTGGTAAAGAGGGCCAGAACGCCCGTCTTGCCGCCAAGCTGACCGGATGGAAGATTGGCATCGAGTCCGAGGAGGCCCACCAGCAAAAACTACGTGAACTGCAGGCGCAATCGGCTTCGGCTGCTGGTGAAGACGCCTGAGAGCAAACATCCGACGACGCGAGTATGCTGGACCCGGTATCCCGAGTCCGGAGGTTCATGCCGTCGGCCCCGGCACAGAGACGAGGTAACACGATCATGGTCGCACGATGAGACAGGATATGTTCGCCGTCATGAAAGAGTGATCGCGCCGGTCATATGCGCGGTCCGGTAAGGAGAAAGTAAGTGCCCAAAGCACGCGTGTATGAGCTGGCCAAGGAATTTGGCGTAGACAGCAAGACTGTTCTGGCGAAATTGAAGGACATGGGCGAATTCGTCAAGTCCGCATCCTCCACTGTCGAGGCCCCTGTGGTTCGTCGACTCAAGAACGCTTTCCCTCAGAAGGGACAGGGCGACGCCGGTCAGGCCGCTGCACGAAATGCCCGCCCCGGCAACCCTAATCATGGAAGCGGCCAGGGTCAGCATGGCCGCCCGCAGTCCGGCGGCACCCAGCAATCCACACCTGGGCCCAAGCCCGGACAGAACCGTAGGCCCTCGGCCGGCGGCGAGGCGCCACGGGGTCAGCAGCGTCCCGGTGGCCACTTCCCCAAGCCTGGTGCCCCTCAGGGCAACCGCAACGAGCATGAGCCGCGCAACCAGTCCCGTGGACCCAAGCCTTCAGCCATGGGCAGGCCCGGTCCCCAAGGCTCACGCAACAACGGTCGTCCCGGCGGTTCCAATGCTGCGGCGACGCGTCATGGTGCACGGCCGGGAGCATCCACGCCTCGTCCAGGCAACAATCCTTTCAGCCGCAAGCAGGGGATGAAGGCCCCCATGCCTTCGGATATCCCCAGGCCGCATCCTATGGCCCGGCCCACCGTCAACGACTCCCGCAGGGGCCGGGGCGGATTCCGTAACGGTCGTGGCGGCCGTTCCGGGCAGGGCGCCCGTCCAGGGCAGTGGGGCCATAACCGTCCAGGCCAGCAGACGCATCAGGGCGGCGGCAGTCGCTTCGGCGGCGCTTCGTCGGCACCATCAGGTGGCTTCCGCGGCGGTTCAGGCCGTGGTGGTCGCGGTCGCGGCGGCGCTGCTGGAGCATTCGGTCGCCAGGGAGGCAAGTCCTCCAAGGCCCGCAAGAACCGGATGGCCAAGAGGCACGAATTCCAGGAGATGAAGGCACCCGTCATCGGCGGCGTGCGCATCCCAGCAGGCAATGGACGTACCGTCAAGCTGCGCCAGGGCGCCACCCTGGCCGACCTGGCCGACAAAATCAATGTCAACCCCGCTGCCTTGGTCACGGTGCTCTTCCACCTGGGCGAGATGGCTACGGCCACCCAGTCCCTGGATGAGGCCACCTTCCAGATTCTGGGCGACGAGATCGGGTGGAAGATCCGCATCGTCTCCGCCGAGGAGGAGGACAAGGAGCTTCTTCAGCAGTTCGACATCAACCTGGACGAAGAACGCGAGGACCAGGACGACAAGAACCTGCAGCCCAGGCCTCCGGTGGTCACGGTCATGGGCCATGTCGACCACGGCAAGACACGGCTGCTGGACACCATCCGCAAGACCAACACGACCACCCAGGAGGCTGGCGGAATCACCCAGCGCATCGGGGCCTACCAGGCCACGGTCACCCTGGACGGGGAGGATCGCAAGATCACCTTCCTGGACACCCCTGGCCACGAGGCCTTTACGGCCATGCGTGCCCGTGGTGCCGAGCTGACCGATGTGGCTGTCCTGGTGGTGGCCGCGGACGACGGCGTCATGCCGCAGACCGTGGAGGCCATCAACCATGCCCAGGCCGCCCATGTACCCATCGTGGTTGCTGTCAACAAGATCGATGTCGAGGGAGCCAATCCCCAGAAGGTGCGTGGCCAGCTGACCGAATTCGGTCTGGTATCCGAAGAGTATGGCGGCGACACCATGTTCGTCGACATCTCCGCCAAGCTGGGCACCAACGTGGACAAGCTCCTGGAGGCCGTACTGCTGACCGCCGACGCCGATCTTGACCTTCGGGCCAACCCCGATATGGACGCTCGCGGCGCCACGGTCGAGGCCCGTCTGGACAAGGGACGCGGAGCTGTGGCCACTGTGCTGGTCCAGCAGGGTACCCTGCATGTGGGCGATGCCATTGTGGCTGGATCGGCTTACGGCCGTGTGCGAGCCATGCTGGACGAGAACGGTCGGCAGATGGATGCTGCCGGTCCTTCCACACCGGTCCAGGTGCTCGGTCTTACCTCGGTGCCCACGGCCGGCGACCTCTTCCTGGTCGCGCCAGACGATCGCACCGCTCGTCAGATTGCGGAGAAGCGCGAGGCCTCGGCCCGTGCCGCTCAGCTGGCCAAGCGCCGCAAGGTGGTCTCCCTGGAGAGCCTGAAGGAGCAGTTCGCCAAGTCCGAGGTGGACATGCTCAACATCGTCATCAAGGGCGACTCCTCCGGCTCGGTCGAGGCTCTGGAAGACTCTCTGATGAAGATCGAGGTCTCCGACGAGGTCGGGATCCAGGTCATCCACCGGGGCGTGGGCGCCATCACCCAGAACGACGTCAACCTGGCCACGGTCGACAAGGCCGTCATCATCGGCTTCAATGTCCGTCCCAACAGGCAGGTCCAGGATCTGGCCGACCGCGAGGGTGTGGAGATCAAGTACTACTCGGTCATCTACAACGCCATCGAGGACATCGAGGCAGCACTCAAGGGTATGCTCAAGCCGGAGTACGAGGAGGTCACCACCTCCCACTCCGAGATTCGTGAGATCTTCCGCTCCTCCAAGTTCGGCAACATCGCTGGCGTCATGGTCCAGGACGGCACCGTCAAGCGGGGCACCAAGGCTCGCATCGCCCGCAACGGGGTGGTCACCATCAACGACCTGGAGATCTCCTCCCTGCGCCGGTTCAAGGACGACGTCAACGAGGTATCCGAAGGATACGAGGCTGGCATCAACCTGGGCTCCTTCAACGACATCGAGGTGGGCGACATCATCGAGACCTACGAGATGCAGGAAGTGGAACGCAAGTAGAGCCTGTCGACCATCCGACCGCGCGTGGGATGGTCCGTGGCGATCCGCCCCGGTCCGGGTATTCCCTGGCCGGGGCGGATGTCCATGAATGCGAAGATTGGTCATGGACGGTTCGAGAAAGGAATCATGATGGCTGGAAATCCCCGCGCTGTACGCATAGCGGCCCTGATACAACGGGTCGTGGCCTCTGCGCTGGAGTCCCAGATGCACGACAAGCGCCTGGCAGGGGTCACCGTCACTGAGGTTCGGGTCACCAACGATCTACAGATAGCCAAGATCTACTGGACCCAGCTGGGCCGGTCCGGACACGAGGCCGGGGAACGCAAGCGAGCCCAGCAAGCCCTGCGGCAGGCCTCCGGCAGGCTGCGCACCCTGGTCGGTGCCCGGGCCGGTCTGCGGCTGACGCCTACGCTGCGCTTCATCTACGATGAGGTGCCTGCCGAGGCTACCGAGATTGAGGACGTGCTGACTGCAGCCCGTCGCCGGGACGAGGCCATGGCCAAGGCACGGGTCAATGCCAGCTATGCCGGCGATCCCGATCCATATCGGCATGACGACGAAGAAGAGATCGATGAGTCCGGCCCCGTCCCTGATGAACCTGCGGCGGAGGATGTGGATGAAGCCGACCGCTGAGCTATCGGACCTGGCGGATTCTGGCCATGATGAGCCAACCTCGGGCATTATCCTTGTTGACAAGCCGAGCGGTGTGACCAGCCACGACGTGGTGGCCGCCGTCCGCTCTGGCCTCGGCATGCGTCGCGTGGGCCATGCCGGGACCCTTGATCCCATGGCCACCGGCCTGCTGGTCCTTGGATTCGGCCAGGCCACGCGGTTGTTGACGGTCATCGTGGGCCATGACAAAACCTACCGGGCCACCATGCGCCTGGGACTGGGCACGACCACGGACGATGCGGACGGGGATTTGCTCCCGGTGCGTCCAGGAGCTGCGCAGGGGGTGGACGAGCTGACAGCCCAGGGTCTGCAGGATCTGATTGATCGCTGCTTCACCGGCTGGATCGACCAGGTGCCCGATGCCTTCTCCGCCATCAAGGTCAAGGGCAGGCGGGCCTATGACCTGGCTCGTGCGGGCCAGGAGGTCAGGCTGGAACCTCGCCGCATTCGGATTGCATCCTTCTGTCTGCTCGACTTTCGCCGTGTGGATCTGCCCGACCAGGGCGCCAGGGTGGTCGATGCGGATGTGGAGGTGACCTGCTCCAGTGGCACCTACATCAGGGCCCTGGCTCGCGACCTGGGCGAGCGGCTGGATTTGGGTGGCCACCTGACCGCCTTAAGACGGATACGTGTAGGTCCGTTCGATCTGGAGGATTCCGACCTCAAATCTAAGGTTGTGGGCGGTCATGTGGTCCCCCATACATACCGGAACCGACAGGGTCAGACGATTGTCCGCAGTCGTATGGTCCCTGACCGCGACAGGGAGGGGATGTTGGATGGCTCCCTGAGTCTGGCGCAGGCGGCACGTATGAGCATGCCTGTCCTGAACCTGGATGCCGACCAGGCCGCCAGAGTGGCTAACGGAGGATTCTTGGATCTGCCTGTCGCCGGACCCACGGCCGCCCTGGCCGGGCCAGAGGACAGGCAGCGGCTGGCCGCTATCCTGGTGCCCGGTTCACGAGGTGGGGCCAAGCCGGATGTGGTCTTTCACCCCGGGGCCTGAGTGTGCCGGTTCGGGTTTGGTCTCAGGGTCTTGCCAGGGCGCGACTGTGGGAATACAGTGCTTAAGGAATTTTCGGCGCCCGGGTACGGGTGCCGTCATGGCTAAGTGATGGGAAGCGGATGAAGGTCAGCCAGGTCAGCCCGGATGAGTCGGGCATTGTCAGGTGGCCGGGAACCTTGGGGGCCCGGTCCAGCGTGATTGCCATCGGTGTCTTCGATGGTGTGCATCGGGGGCATCAGGCCCTCCTGCGCCGGGTGGTGGAGCTGGCTGCCAAGGGCCAGGACCGGCCTATGGCTCTGGTATTCGACCCCAGTCCCAAACTGATTCATAGCTACGCCGACAGCCATGACATGACTGAGCCGTCCCTGGACTTGATTCGCCATGACCCTGATCAGATCATGCCTCTGGAGGAGCGTCTGCGACTCATGGCCCAGCTGGGGCTGGATCAGGTTGTGGTAGTGCGATACACGCTGGCCTTTGCAGCCAAGTCCTATAGGTTCTTCCTCAAGCAGGTTACCGAGCAACTGGCCATGCGGACGCTGGTCCTGGGCCGCGATGCGCAGATGGGCGCAGGGCGGGTCGGTGACATCAAGGCCATTGGTGATCTGGCGGTCACTGGACTGTTCAACCTGGAAGTTGTGGACGACCAGGGCCCAGGCGATTGCACCCTGCCTGACGCTGACGGTCTGGAGCGACGTCGGGTGCGAGCCTGGAGCAGTTCCCACCTTCGGCGGTTGATTCTGGACGGCGATGTGGATGCGGCCATGGAAATTCTGGGTCGGCCGCACATGGTTCAAGGCACGGTGGTCCACGGGGAGCAGCGGGGCCGCCGCTTGGGATTTCCGACTGCCAATCTCGCTCCCGACAGCCAGGGGATGATGCCCGCGGATGGAGTCTATGCAGGCTGGCTGGTCGACCTGGGACTGCCTACGGATCCGATGGCGACGCCGGAGGGCCGGGAGGGTCGGCTGGCTCAGGGTTCGCCCTGGCGGATGCCTGCTGCCATCTCCATCGGCACCAAGGAGACCTTCCTGGCTCCGGGAGAGCAGATGCCGAGAATCCTGGAGGCCAATGCCGTCCGGCCGGATTGGGTAGACCTGTACGGTCACCGGGTACGAGTGGAGTTCCTCAGCCGTCTGCGCGGTCAGAAACGGTATGCTGGCGAGGAACCCCTCAAACGACAGCTGGCCTTGGATGCCGATCGCACCCTGGAACTGACCAAGGCTGCAGGAAGAGCGTTTTCCGCCAACTGAAAGCTGAAGGTACTTGGGAAGTCACAGCCCTCGGAAGTGGCTGAAGAACTCCCTGGTGCGCGGATTCTCCGACTCGTCCATGACCTCTTGCGGAGTTCCGTTCTCAGCAATGACACCGTCCAGCAGCAGAACCACCCGGTTGGCTGCGTGATGGGCGAAACTCATTTCGTGGGTGGCCATGAGGATGGTGGTGCCGCCGGCGGTCAGCTCCGAGACCATGGCCAGTACCTCGCCCACAAGCATGGGGTCCAGGGCTGAGGTGATCTCATCCAGCAGGAGCAGCTCCGGGTCGGTCATCAGGGCTCGGACGATGGCCACCCGCTGCTGCTGGCCGCCGGAGAGCTGGTCGGGGTATGCTCCGGCCTTCTTCCTCATGCCGATCCGGTCCAACAGTTCCAGGGCCCGCTCCCTGGCCTGGTCCTTGGGCATGCCGTGGACCTTGATGGCTCCCAGCGTCACGTTTTTCAGAACGTTCATGTGCGGGAAGAGGTTGAACTGCTGGAAGACCACGCCGATTCTGGCCCGGCAGGCATCCTGGTTGATCCTGGGATCGGTGATGTCGGTGCCACCCAGCCAGATTCTGCCGTCGTTGACGGTCTCTAGCAGGTTGATGCACTTCATCAGGGTGGATTTGCCCGACCCGGACGGGCCCAGCAGGGCCACGGTCTCATGGGGCATGATGGTCATGGAGATGCCGCGCAGGACCTTGTTGCCCCCCGGGTAGGTCTTGCGCACATCCTCCAGACGGAGCACCGGCTGGTTCTGATTGGCGCCTGCCTGTTCGCTCATACCATGCCTCCGCTCTGTTCGCGCTTGCGCAGCCGGTTGGAATACCAGTCGTTGAGAAGAATGAAGGGGACCGAAGTGGCGATGAAGAGCACCGAGGCCACCACGTAAGGGGTGAAGTTGTAGGAGGTGGCCACGATGATCTGGGCCGCCCTGACCGCGTCGACGGCACCCAGAACAGAAATCAGCCCTACGTCCTTCTGCATGGAGATGAAATCGTTCATCAGTGCCGGAGCCACCTTGCGCAGGGCCTGGGGGATGACTACCAGACGCATGGTCTGCCCCGAGGTCAGGCCCAGTGAGCGTGCCGACGCCCTCTGGGAGGGGCCGACATCCTGAAAGCCGGCCCTCAGCACCTCGGCGATGTAGGCCGAATAGGAGAGGATGATCGCCACTGTGCCCAGCAGGGCTGCCGGGATCCGGTTGAAGATGGCCAGGCCGGGGATGCCGAAGCCGATCAGGTAGAGGACCACGATCATGGGGATGCCCCTCATGATCGTGGTGTAGACCTGGGCCAGCACCCGCAGGGGAAAGAGCAGCGGGTTCCGGCTGGTGCGGATCATGGCCAGCAGGGTGCCCAGCAGGGCCACGCCGATCACCGCGAAGAAGAGAACCTCCAGATTGAGCCAGAGTCCCTGGAGGACCTTGGGGAAGGCTTGGGCGAAGTAGGCTCCGGAGAAAAACGACTGCTTGACTCGGGGCCAGCCGGGTGAGGCGTGCAGCCCCAGAGCAATCAGCAGGGCCAACACCAGTGTGCTGGCGATGCTGATTCCCACTGAGCGCAGATTCTGTCGACGGCCGTAGCGTTCCCGCTCCCGTTGGATATCGCTGACCGCGTCCTGTGCCGAGGTGGCCATGAACGACAAGGTTTCCTTTCTTCTCTCAGCCCAGGATAGGCAGGGAGGTGTAGACGTGCAGCCACTGCTTCTGCAGCTTGTCCAAGGTCCCATCCTTCTTCAGGGCGGTGACGGCCTTGGAGGCGGCCGGGGTCAGCTTGGAACCCTTGGGCAGGACTATGCCCATGCCCTCCGGGTCCTGCGAGCCCTTGATCTGCCCGAGGATCTTGGCGTTCTTGACCTGCTTGGAGTCGACCATGGTCACGGCCGAGGGGGTGTCCACGACAAGCGCGTCGATCTGATTGGCGTCCAAGGCCTGGGATGAGGCCACGTCGTCGTTGAAGGTGTCGATGTCGGGCTTGACCAGCTTGTGGGCCATCTCGTAGGAGGTAGAGCCGACCATGGCTCCTATCTTGGCGTCCTTGATCTGGGCAAGGGAGGTGGCGGAGGCGTATGGGGAGTCGTTTCTGACCACCAGAGACTGGGTGGAGTTGTAGTAGCTGGGAGTGAAGTCCACAGCCTGCCGACGTTCCGGGGTGATGGAGAACTGCTGGATGTTCAGGTCGTAGTCCTTGCTTCCCGGGGCGATGGCGGCGTCGAAGGTGGTCCTGGTCCAGGTGACGTGCGCCTTGTCGAAGCCCATTTTCTCTGCCACTGCATAGGCCACGGCCGCCTCGTATCCCTTGCCGGATTCGGGCTTGTTGTCCTGCACGTAGGGGGCGTAGGCCGGGTCCCCGGTGGCAATGGTCAGGGTGCCGGGATTGATGGTCTGCTGGGTGATGTCCTGCTTGTCTGCCGACTGCCCGCTGCTGCTCGATGAGGAGCCACAGGCCGCGCCGGCCATGAGCGTGACTGTCGTGAGTGCGGCCGCCGTCAGCCTGCGTATGGTTTTCCTGGTGAAGATGGTCATGCTGATCTGCTCCTCGCGATGGTGATGGGTGTCGGTCTTCCAGCGACTCCATCCTAGTCCGGCAGGTTAACGAGTCGGCAGGTGAGCGCCATAGGGTGCGATCGGGGGACCAGCGACCACCGGGTTCAGACCAGTCCCAGAGCCTCCAGGGCCTCGGCCAGATAGGTGACTTCGACCACCTCCAGTCCCTGGATGGGTTTTCGGCCTCCTGAATGCCGGTCGGGCGGGACCAGCGCCCGGGTGAATCCCAGACGGGCGGCCTCCTGCAGCCGGTGGTTGAGCTGAGGCACAGGCCTGACCTGCCCGGTCAGCGAAATCTCGCCCATGGCACAGGTCGTGCGCAGGATGGGCCGGGACTTGGCTGCACTGGCCAGCGCGGCCACGATGGCCAGGTCACATCCGGGTTCCTTGGCCAGTCCGCCGGCGATGGTGGACACATACAGGTCCCGTGTCAGCAGGTTGACGCGGCCGTGACGGTAGAGCACCGCGGCCAGCATGGCCAGACGGTTGGCATCGATTCCGTTGGTGTTGCGTCTGGGCGTGGGCAGAACAGATGAAGTGACCAGGGCCTGGATCTCGATGGGCAGGCTGCGGTGGCCGTCCAAGGTGAAGGTCACGCAGGTACCCTCCACCTCCTGTCCGGTTGTGGACAGGAAGAGCCCCGTGGGGTCGCTGACCTCCTCGATGCCCTGCTCGCCCATGTCGAAGCATCCCACCTCGTCGGTGGGGCCGAAACGGTTTTTGACGGCTCTCAGCAGGCGCAGTGCGGTCTGGGAGTCGCCCTCGAACTGGCAGACCACATCGACCAGATGCTCCAGGGTCCGGGGCCCGGCGATGGAGCCGTCCTTGGTCACGTGGCCGACCAGGAGGATGGGGATGTCGTGCGATTTGGCCATATCTATCAGGCTGATGGCCACCTCGCGTACCTGGGTGGAACCCCCGGAGATGCCGTCGACCTGGCTGGAGACGATGGTCTGGGCGGAGTCCACAATGGCCAGTGCCGGCTTTTCGCGCTCGATCAGCCCGAGCACCGTGGCCAGGTCGGTCGTCGAAGCCAGCAACAGCGAATCCTTGAGCGCTCCCACCCGACTGGCCCGCATCCGCACCTGGGCCTGGGACTCCTCGCCCGACAGGTAGAGCACCTTGCCTTTTTCACCACCCCGGTCGGCCACGCGGCCGGCGGTCTCCAGCAGGAGGGTGGACTTGCCTATGCCCGGCTCGCCGGCCAAGAGGATGACCGACCCGGGTACGATGCCCCCGCCCAGGACCCGGTCGAATTCCTCGAATCCTGTGGGAATGCGCTTTACCTGGTCCGTGCCCACCCGTGTGATGGGCCGAGCCAGGCCGCTCTTCGGGGGTGCAGGTGCCGTATGGCTGCCGCCGGAGGAGGACAGACCCCCGCCTGCACCTACGACACGGGCTTCGTGGAATTCCTCGATGGTTCCCCACTGGCCGCATTCCGGGCAGCGTCCGAACCACTTGCCGCCGGTCCACCCGCACTCCGTGCACACGTATTGCGTCGTCGTCTTGGCCATACCTGCACGCTATCGGGATTCAGGGACGAGGAACCGGGCTTTTACGGCATCTTCGCAGTGCCGACACCCTGCCCATGAGAGAATGGAGGCATGGCTGACAATCCTTCTGCACCCGTGTCCTCCTCCGACTCCTCCGCGCACGCCAGGCAACGCCGTCGACGGATCGGTCTGGTCATCGCCCTGGCGGCGGTGGTGGTCCTGGTGCTCCTATCGGCTTTTGTCTGGCCTCATTGGGCGGTGCGCAGCCCAGAACCCGTCGCCCAGGCCTCGGCCTCCGCATCCTCACAACCCTCGCAAGCCAGCAGCCCCAAGGCCACGGCGGTGCCCCTGCCTGATTCGGCTTCCGAGCTGCTCAAGGCCATGCCCGATACGGTGGGAGAGTTCGCCCGTGTCAAAGCGGATTCTGACAGCGAGTGGAGCACCCGTACGCCCATCGAGGAGTACAACCTGGTCTATTCCACCGGCAGGTCGGGCGGGGATGTGACCCTTCACCTGGCTCAGTGGTCCAGGAGCGAGGATGCCAAGGCGCTCTATGACAGCCAGTCCACGGGCATGTCCGGCAAGGAGCTGGCCGCGGGCAATGTTCGCAGCGGCGGCACGGTCACCGGATCCTACCTGGAGAAGGCGGATGGCGACGACGAGCACAAGGTGCTGGTCATTTGGCAGAATGATACCGTGGTCTTCCGTGCCCAGGGCCAGCGGACTGCGCTGGAGGCCTTCTACAAGGCCTTCCCGCTCTAGTCGTCCCGTAAGCGGTGTACGATAAGCAAGTTGGACACTTCCAGGTAACTAAGGATCGGAGGCTCGGATGGGTTCTGTCATCAAGAAGCGCCGCAAGCGGATGAGCAAGAAGAAGCACCGCAAACTGCTGCGCAAGACTCGTCACCAGCGCAAGTAGCTTTATGACTTCTGGCCCATCAGGGCCGACGAAGCCCCCCGCATCGAATGGACGCGGGGGGCTTCATGTATATCATCGCCGGTCGTCTTGGGCAGTCGGAAGCTTCCAGCCGGGAGGCAAGAGGTTCGCTGACGATTACTTGTTGGCGTTGGTCATGACCCGGGGTCCGTTGGGATCGCCCACGATGACCGTGTCGACCATGTTGAGGAAGAGGCCGTGTTCCACGACGCCCACGGTGGTGATCAGGTCCTGGGCCAGATCCTGCGGGTGATCAATTCGATCCAGATGCAGATCAATGATGTGGTTGTGCTCGTCGGTCAGAACCGGCTGCCCCTGGCCGTCCATCCGCAGGACTGGGTGATAGCCGCGCTCCTTGAAGCGATCCAGAATGTGGCGCTCGCCGAAGGGGATGACCTCCACTGGCAGGGGGAAACGGCCGATGGTGTCGACCACCTTGGACTCGTCCACGATCCAGACGATCCTTCGGGAGTTGACGGCCACGATTTTCTCCCAGAGCAGGGCAGCGCCGCCGCCCTTGATGCCATTGAAGTCCTTGTCGACCTCGTCGGCCCCGTCGATGGTGACATCGATGTGGTCCACCTGGTCGATGTCGACGATGCGGATTCCGTAGCCTTCAGCCTGTTCCTTGGTCCTCCGGGAGGTGGTCACGCCGGTGAACTCCAAGCCCTCTTCCTTGACGCGCCGTCCCAGTTCATCCACGAAGAACCGGACCGTGGATCCGGTGCCCAGCCCGGCGGTCATGCCATTCTCGACCAGCTTGGCTGCTTCGATGCCGGCGGCCTTCTTCAGTCTGTCCTGCTCGGTCTTGTCCATACACGCTCCTTCATGCCCGCCATGCGCTCAACAGCTGATGTCTGCGGGTCTTGTTGGTTCAGGTTCACTCCAGTGTAGACGATGGCCCCTGACGGTCCAGGAGCCGCTCAATCCTCCACTTCGATGGCGTGCAGGCGGAAAGGCGCCTCCTTGATGGTCACGTAGCCGTCAGGGTCGATGTCCGCATCTATATCGATGCTGCCGACGATATGCAGGTCCTGCCCGGTGAACATGCTGCTGCCGGATGGGGGCGGCGTGATGCGGATGCGGCCGCTGGCTCTCAGTCCCCGAGCCCCGGAGTTCCTGGTCTCCCGGTCAACCGTATCGGCGTCCGAGGTGTCCTTGGAAGCCGACGCGACTTCGTCTTCCTGACCATCGGCCATGTCGGGGTCGGGTGTGCCATTGCCTGCGGCTGCCGTTGCTTCCACAGATTCGGCCTGCTCCGCATCCACAGCCTCGGACTCGACGGCGGTTTCGGCCAGGTCCTTCTGCTCCTCCTGATCCAGGCGGGCCTTCTTGCGACCCAGCTCGTCCAGAACTTGGGGCCCTCCGTCCAGCTCATCCTTGACTGCGGGCGGTACCTGCGTGCCTTTGGCGTAGGGGGAGGCCAACAGTGAACGCCAGCCTTCGATAGGCAGACAGCCTTCCCGGTTGCCCTTGCCTGCAGCTGTGGCGTAGCCGCGGGCCAGAGTGTCCACTTTCTCGTTGAAGGTGTTGCCGGCGTGGCCCTTGACCCAGACAAACCTGACCGATCCCTGCCGGGCCTGGATCTCCCGGTCGATGGCTTCAATAAGCGGGCGATTCTTGACCGGCTTTCCCTGGGAGTTCTTCCACCCCTTCTTCTTCCACCCAGGCACCCAGGTGGTGGAGCAGTTGATGGCGTATTGTGAGTCGGTTTCGATGACCAGAGGGCGCTCGCCTGGGTGGGCGCGCAGGGCCTGCAGGACGGCGCACAGTTCGCCGATCTGATTGGTGCCGTTGCTGGCGCCGCCTGCATCCGCGTCGCCGCCCTCCTGATCGGCCCAGGCCCAGCCCATGGGGCCGTTGGGATTGCTCAGTGCGCTGCCGTCGGTCGAGACGACCAGATTCGTGTCATTGGTCATGGTTCCAGTCTAAGCAGAAAAATAGAGAACCCCCGCGCCAGTGATGACTGATGCGGGGGGGGGGGGAAAGACGGGTGATCTTGTCTGCGGTTCAGCCCAGGGCCTTGGCGACCACCTGGTCGGCGTCGTCCAGAACCTGGTCCAGGGCTTCAGGTGAAACGAAGGATTCGGCGTAGACCTTGTAGATGTTCTCGGTGCCGGAGGGGCGGGCGGCGAACCAGTTGTTCTGTGTGGTCACCTTGATGCCTCCGATTTTCGCCCCATTGCCCGGGGCCTCGGTCAGCTTGGCGGTGATGGGCTCGCCGGCCAGGGTGGAAGCCGTTACATCGTCGCCGTTCAGCTGGGCGAACTTCTGCTTCTGCTCCAAGGTGGTCGGGGTGTCCACCCGCTTGTACCAGCTCTGGCCGAAGCGCTCCACCTGCTCCTGGTGGAGCTGGGCCGGGTTCTTTCCGGTCTTGGCTGTCATCTCGGCAGCCAGGAGGTCGGGGATCAGACCGTCCTTGTCGGTCGTCCACACACGGCCGTCCCGGCGCAGGAAGCTCATCCCTGAGCTCTCCTCGCCACCGAAGGCCACCTCGCCCTTGAAGAGGGGGTCGACGAACCACTTGAATCCCACGGGCACCTCGATCAGCCTGGCGCCGATGGAGGCAGCCACGCGGTCGATCAGGGAGGAGGAGACCAGGGTCTTGCCGATGCCGGCGCCCTGGGGCCATCCGGGTCGGTTACCGGAGAAGAGGTATTCCACGCAGACGGCGATGTAATGGTTGGGGTTCATGACGCCGGTCCCAGGGCAGACGATGCCATGCCGGTCGGCATCCGGATCGGTGCCGCCCACCAGATCGTAGGAGTCCCAGGCCCCGGCGTTGAGGCGATCCACCAGCCCTTTCATGGCATAGGGGGAGCTGGGATCCATGCGAATCTTCCCGTCGTGGTCGATGGTCATGAACCGCCAGGTCGGATCCACCTCCGGGTTGACGACGCCGATGTTCAGTCCGTACTTTTCATTGATCAGCGGCCAGTAGTTGACCGAGGCGCCGCCCAGCGGGTCGATGCCCAGACGGACCCCGGAGGATCTGATCAGGTCGAAGTCGATGACATTGCCCAGGTCGGCCACGTAGTGTTCCCGGTAGTCGAAGCGCTCCACCAGCTCGGATTTGATGGCATCCTCAAAGGGAATACGCTTGACCCGCCTGTAGTCGCCCAGAAGTTCATTGGCCCGTTGCGCTATGGCGTTGGTGGTTTCGGCCGGAGCCGGACCACCTGTGGGCGGGTCATACTTGAATCCGCCGTCGGTGGGCGGGTTGTGGGAGGGGGTGACCACGATGCCGTCAGCCAGGTCCTTGCCGGAGAAGCGCTGGGTGCCGTCGGCCGCCCGATTGTGCGTCAGGATGGCCTGGGATACGGTGGGTGTGGGTGTGTAGTCATCATTGGCATCGATGCGCACCCGTACCCCGTTTGCGGTCAGGACTTCGATGGCCGTCTTCCAGGCGGGCAGGGAGAGGGCGTGGGTGTCGCGGCCCAGGTAGAGCGGTCCGGTGACCCCGTCCTTGGTCCGCTGTTCGGCTATGGCCTGGCTTATGGCCACGATGTGGGCCTCGTTGAAGGAGGTGGTCAGGGCGGAGCCACGATGCCCGGAGGTGCCGAAGGACACCCGCTGGGAGGGTGTGGAAGGGTCTGGGATGGAATCGTAATATCTGCCGATCAGATCGTCGACGTTGATCAGATCTTCTGGGCTGGCAGGCTTGCCCGCATTCTGTGCTGTCATGGCTCCCATCATGCCACCCCGGCATGAGAAAGCAGACAGAGGGGCAACAGGCTGTTTCGGTCTCAGTCGGACTGGGGTACCCGCACGTCCAGGGCCTGGCGCTCAACGCTGAGTGCTATGTGGCAAGTCTCGCCCAGAATGTCGCCGTCCACCTGAGCCAGGGCTGGTTTCTCCAGGCGAATCTCCGCCTTTGTCCCCTGCAGCTGGACAATGGTGGAGTTGGTCGACAGGGGGCTCTGATTGGACTTGCGGGTGATGGTCTGATGCATCACATCCCCGAAGAGGTTGGCCCAGCCGATCAGGCCGGCGGAGGTGTCGATGATTTCGAAGTCCAGGATGCCATCGTCGTAGGAGGCGTCGGGCATCAGGGAGAATCCTGGAATCTCCCCGCAGTTGCCGGCCATGAAGGTGCGGAAGGTCACTGAGGTGTTGGTCTGTATGACCTGGTCGGGCCGGGTTATGGCGATGTCGGCCGTGTACTTGGGTGCGAACAGATGCTTGGCGCCACTGATGAAGTAGGCCAGCCAGCTGACCGTCTTCTTCAGGTTGGGGTCGGTGTCGTCAATCATCAGGGCGTCGAAGCCGATGCCGGCGATGATCAGGAAGGCGTGACCATGGCCTTGTTCCTCACCTTCTGCGTCGAGCAGGGCCATACGGCCCACATCCACCTGGGTGGATCCGTGCGATGTGGCCACGGCCAGGGCGGCGTCCAGATCGCCTACGGGAATGCCCATGTTCCGTGCGAAAAGGTTTCCGGTACCGATGGGGATGATGCCCATGACATGGTCGCTGGAGGCCATGGCGCTGGCTACGGTGCGTACGGTCCCGTCCCCGCCCACGGCAACGACTACGTTGGCCCCACGCTCCAGTGCCATGCGTGCACAGGCTCTTCCATCCCGATCCAGCTGGGTTTCGATGAAGCTGAATTCGCGGATGCCCTTGTCCCTGCAGTATTGCTGGATGCGCTCGCGGGCGGCGGCTGCCTGGGGTTTGGAGGGGTTGATAACGAAAGCGTAGCTGAGCTGGTCGTCGTCCCGGGCCAGGATCTGCATGGCGAACTTGTGCCGTCTTTGGGCGCGGACAATCAGCACCACCGCAGTGACGGCAATGGCCGCCGCAGCCAGGATGGCGAGGATAACGACCGCTGGAATTGGCATGACTCTATTTTGCGCGCCGTGCCGACCCGAAGCCCCTGGGCGTGTCCGACGTGAACGAACCCTCTACAGCAATCACGCTGACAGTATGAGCTGATTGAGTTATGAAAATCGCAAAGTTATGATTGCACTCGGTCCATGTGGTCCCCTCGGTCTGGAGCTGCAACGGCTTCGTGCGCTGGAAGTCTGGGAAAGCCAGGGGGTATGGGGAGAGGAGGCAGGCATGGATAAGTACAAGAGCGTGTTCGACATCATAGGGCCCATCATGATCGGACCTTCAAGCTCGCATACAGCTGGGGCAGTGGCCATTGGCCGGGTTGGGCACATCCTCGCCGGGGGTGTTCCAAGCCGTGCTGATATCCATTATTACGATTCTTTCGCTCGCACACACAGCGGCCACGGCACCGACTATGCCATCATCAGCGGCCTGCTGGGTTTTGCGCCGGATGATCCCCGGGTGCCTGATGCCATCGGCATCGCCCGCAGACAGGGTATGGAGCTGACCTTTCACGAGGAGGACGAACCCAGCCCCATCGACCATCCGAACACCGCCGTCCTGGACCTGCAGGGCCCAACCGGTCGGGTGATGTATGCGGCTTGTTCCATTGGGGGCGGGACTATTGAAGTGCGGCGTATCAACTTGGACGGCTGCCTGATCACTCCCCCGGGGCTTCTGCCCATCCTGCTGGTGGAACTGGATGAATCCGAAAACGACGCCGGTCGGCGATTGGAGCGCATACGCGATCTGCTACGGGAAGAGGGCGTGACCAAACAGACCAGGTATGAGCCCGAGGGGCCGGCCGGCACGGCCGTGTACGAGTTTGATTTGGACAATCCGCTTTCCACGCAGCGGCAGAAGCAGATCGCTGGTCACTCGTCCCGGATGATTTATATCGACTAGGAGGCATGGCGCATGTTCACTTCGATCGCTGAACTCGTGAGTATGGCCGAAGAGCGCGGCTCGTCGATATCCGAAGTGGCCATCGACGAGGAGGTGCGACGTTCGCACCAGACCCGTGAGCGGATCTGGGCAAGAATGGCCAGGAACCTGCAGGTCATGCAGGCTGCCGTGGCCAGGGGGTCCCAGGGCGATGGCGTGTTTTCCAAGACAGGGCTGAGCGGTGGCCAGGCTGCGCTGCTGGAGCATTACCGGAAGACACGAACCAGCCTGAGCGGCGATGCCATGTTGCAGGCCGTCGAGGCCGCCATGGCTACCAATGAGGTCAACGCGGCCATGGGCATCATCTGCGCGACGCCTACGGCCGGCTCCTCCGGGACCCTGCCCGGAGTACTCACCGTGCTCAAGAACCGACTGAGGTTGGATGATGATGGACTGATCCGCTGCCTGTTCACTGCAGGGGCTTTCGGACTGGTCACGGCCAACAAGGCGATGATCTCCGGAGCTACAGGCGGCTGCCAGGCCGAGGTGGGCAGCGCATCCGGCATGGCTGCCGCTGCGGCAGTTGAGGGCGCAGGGGGCGATCCCGATGCCTGCGCCCAGGCCTTCGCCATAGCCATGAGCAATCTGTTGGGCCTCGTCTGCGATCCCGTGGCCGGCCTGGTGGAGGTGCCTTGCGTGAATCGGAATGCCATCGGAACAGCCAACGCTTTGATCGCTGCTGACATCGCCTTATCGGGTGGCGTCAGCAGGATTCCGCCCGATGAGGTCATCGCAGCCATGAAGTCCATCGGCGAGAGCATGCCCTCGTCACTGAGGGAGACCGGCATCGGGGGACTGGCGGGCACTCCCACCGGCAAACGGTTCCGCAAGACTGTGTTCGGCAAGTGATGCAGGGCAGCTGTATATAAAAGGCGGACGGTTCCTGTCCGCCTTCCCGTCGTGATTGCTCTTCTCGGCTGGTCGGCGGCGGTCGGACCGGTTGCGGCAGAGGTCATAAGGCTCGGAAAGGGGTGTGCGGGGCCGATTTTCGTGTCCCCTGAAAGTCATACAATTCAGATATGCTAGATATCAGGTTCATTCAGGAGCATCCGGATGTTGTCCGTGAATCACAGCGCAAACGAGGCGAATCGGTCGAACTCGTCGACGAAGTGCTGAAGGCGGACAGCGAGCGCAGGGCTGCACTCCAGGATTACGAGAGCTACAGGGCCGAGCAGAAGTCGCTCGGCAAGCGCATGGGCTCGGCGTCTCCTGATGAGAAAGCCGACCTTCTGGCCCGGACCAAGAGCCTGTCGGACAAGGTGAACGCCTGCAAGGCAGCCTCCGACGAGGCCAACGCCAGATACGCCGATCTCATGTGGAAGTTCAGCAACGTAGTGGAGCCCGAGGCGCCCGAGGGTGGGGAGGACGACTACGTGGTGGTCAAGAAGGTCGGCACCCCGCGCGACTTCGCCAAGGAGGGTTTCGAACCCAAGAACCACCTGGACCTGGGCGTGGGCGTGGCTGGCATCGACATGCGCAGGGGCGTCAAGGTCTCCGGTTCCCGCTTCTACTTCCTGCGCGGGGATGTGGCCCGGCTGGAGATTGCCATGTTGACCATGGCCGTGGACCAGGCCATGGAGCATGGATTCATCCCTACCATCACACCAACATTGGTCCGCCCTGAGGTCATGGCCGGCACCGGCTTCCTGAATGCCCATGCCGACGAGATCTATCGCCTGCGTGAGCCTGACGACCAGTATCTGGTGGGCACCTCCGAGGTCTCCCTGGCCGGCATGCATGAGGACGAGATTCTGGACCTGAGCAAGGGTCCGCTGCGTTACTGCGGCTGGTCCAGCTGCTACCGGCGGGAGGCTGGCTCCGCCGGCAAGGACACCATGGGCATCATCCGTGTCCACCAGTTCGACAAGGTTGAAATGTTCGTCTACTGCAAGCAGGAGGACTCCCGCGACCAGCACCAGCAGCTGCTGGCCATGGAGCAGGAGATGCTGGCCAAGGTGGATGTGCCTTACCGGATCATCGACACCGCCGCAGGAGACCTGGGGTCCTCGGCAGCGCGCAAGTTCGACTGTGAGGCCTGGGTGCCCACCCAGGGTCGCTACCGCGAGCTGACGTCAACCTCCAACTGCACCGAGTACCAGGCCCGCCGCCTCAACGAGCGCGAGCGGTTGGAGGACGGCTCTACGCGTCCTGTCAGCACCCTGAATGGGACCCTGGCGACCACCCGTTGGTTGGTCGCCATCCTGGAGAACCACCAGAACGCCGACGGCTCCATCGTCATTCCTGAGGCCATGCGCCCCTATGTGGGCGGCAAGGAGGTCATCGAGCCCAAGACCTGGGAGGCCTGAGCCGCCTCTGCTGGGATCGACCGACATTCCGTTGGTGGTCGGCCCAACCTTGATGTCGTATGATGAGTGACGTGCCTGATCGGCACGTCTTTTGGACAGGTGTCTGAGCGGCCGAAAGAGACGGTCTTGAAAACCGTTGTGGCGTAAGCCACCGCGGGTTCGAATCCCGCCCTGTCCGCCTGGCTGATGCCCCGGAGCTATATCCGGGGCATTCTTGTAAGCGCTGGAATCTTATGTTTTGCAGAGCGGTTTGGGCTGGAACTTGGTGCCTACAATGATGGATGGTAGCCATGCTTATCGCGCGAGCCGACCCTTGGGCGCCGGCTCTGCAAGGGAAAGGTCGGGTCGTGGATCAATTCATCGCCATTGTCTCTCTGATCGGAGATTGGTTGCTTTTCACATTCCCACTCTTCCAGGGGCTGATGGAGCTGCAGGAATATCAGGAGCTCCTGGACGACTTTGATCAGCTCAGCAAGAATTGGGATGAGGTCTCGCCCTGGTGGTGGCTGGTGCCCATCGTCAAGATTCAGCTGGAGCGCAAACGCGGGCACGAAATTCTCCGTCAGGCTACCAGGACCAGATCAGAACGTCGACGGGCGCTGAGCTTCCTCGACCAGGCGACCGCCTGGTACTTCGTGTCGGTCGCAGGCTGGCTGAAGATGATCTCCTCCTCTTATGAATTGCTTGAGAAATACGATGCCGAAGAGAACATATGGCTGCTGGTCCTTCTGATCGTTCTGCTGACCTCCGGCGGTCTCTTCAACGCTTACTATCGCATAGACAGAAAGCGGATAGGCCAGAAGGAGAAGGAGCTGAAGCCCGACTCAGAGGTGGCCAACGACTGACGAGGCGTCCATGAGACCAGGCAATGGCAGCACCGATCCTGCAGCCAGAGCAGAGCTTGACGCCTCAGCCGGTATGGATAAGGGGTCATTAGGCTCGGGGGACAGGATGGTTCCCCAGCCGGTGCGAGCGCTTCTGGATGGTTTGAGAACAAATTGGCGAGTCGCTCAACACCCGCCCTTGGACACCATTGACCAGGGCATGGAGCTGGGCATTGCTGACCTGCTGGGGCTTTCTATAGAAAACCTCTCCAAGTTCTTGCTGCTGGAGGATGCTGGAGGTCTGCTGATACTCCTGGTGGCCAAGGGCATAGAGCGGCCTGATCTGCGCCAGGTGCGGGCAGTGGTCGGATGCCGAAGGCTGCACATGGCCTCGGCCGCCACCCTGCGCCAGTGTCTGGATACGGTGCCGGGTCGGGTCTCGCTGCTGGATCTTGTGGGCCATCGCGGCCAGGTGGACACCGTCGTCCTGGACGGTAATCTGACGGCAACAGACGAACAGACAGCACTGCCTTTGGGCTCTGACTATGTGTCCGTCTGCTTGCCCGGCTCCTGCCTGGCGGATCTTGCTCGGAAGCTGGTATCCCGGGTGTTCATAATGTCTGAGAGTTGAAGCCGTCGACTCAGCCATTGCTCCTGGTCTCTGCCCTGAGAGAAGCTGGAAACCGTTGTGCGCAAAGGAGGGAAGGAGCAGGCCTGTGAGGCTGAACCTGTCTTGGAGAAAGCCGTCGGCAGATGAGATGGATCAGACCCATCGTTCCGACCCTGTGCAGGCGACCAGGCCGGGTCGAGCCAGCCGGTGGCTGGTGGCTCTCAGAGCTGCCTGTTGCGGGTTGCTGGTGGGATTGCTGGTGGTGCTCTACCGGCAGGGCATCGGTTATGGCACAAGGTTCGCTCGATGGGCCTACGCGCAGATGCGTGACCAGCCCCTGATGATTCTTCCTTGGCTGCTGGCCGCCCTGCTGGTAGGACTGGCCCTGGCCTGGATGGTCCACCGGGTTCCTATGGCCTCGGGCTCCGGCATTCCACAGGTGGAGGGCGTGGTCATCCACGGCATGCGCATGTCTGCCCTGCCTGTGCTGGGTGTACGGTTCCTGGGTGGTCTGGCCTGCGGCATGTTCGGCCTGTCTTTGGGGCGCGAAGGGCCCTCGGTGCAGATCGGCGCGGCCGGTTCCCAGCTCGTTTCCCGAGGATTGCGCCGAGACCGTGTGGAGGAGACCTGCCTGGTTACCTCCGGCGCGGCTGCCGGTCTGTCTGCGGCATTCAACGCGCCCTTGTCGGGGATGGTCTTCGCCCTGGAGGAGATCCACAGGTCTTTTTCTCCCATGATTCTTCTTTCGGCGGCCATGGCCTGCCTGAGTGCTGATTTCATCGCCAAGAACCGCTTCGGCCTGCGTCCGGTCCTGGACTTCACCGCTATGCCCCAGCTGACCATCGCCCAGTATCTGCTGATGATCCCCCTTGGGCTGGTGGCCGGCCTGGTGGGAGCTGCCATGAACCGTCTGCTGCTGGGCGCGCAGAGCCTTTACAGCCACCTGCCCTCGAAGCTGGGACCGGTGATCTCCCTATTCCTGGCCCTGCCGGTAGGATTGCTGCTGCCTGCCGTCCTGGGTGGCGGCGAGGACCTGATTGGCAAGGCGGAAGGCGTTCGCGAGGTGGCCTGGTCGGTGGCCGTCAACCTGCTGGTTCTGCTCCTGGTCAAGATGCTCTTTACGGCCAGTTCCTTCGGCAGTGGCGCCCCCGGTGGCATCTTCATGCCCATTCTGGCTGTCGGTACGCTGACCGGGTCCCTGTGCGGGATGGGTGCGGCCGCCCTGGGAATGCCCGCTCGAATCATTCCGGTCTGCGCGGTCTGTGCCATGGCAGGCACCCTGACGGCCTCGGTCAAGGCTCCTATAACGTCCATTCTGTTGACGGTGGAGATGTCTGGCTCTCTGGTTCATATGCTGCCCGTGGCCCTATGTGCTTTCACGGCCCTGATGGTGTCCGATTTGCTGCGTGTCGAGCCCATATACGAGGCTCTGCTGGAGCGTTACCGCCGGGGGCATGCTCCAGATGTCCAGGTTCCTGACAGGGTTACTGTGGAGTTCCCCATAGAGCATGGCAGCCCAGCGGCTGGTCGTCTGCTGGGGCAGGTCCCATGGCCGCACGGATGTGCTGTGGTCGGTCTGCGCAGGGGCGAGCATCGGCTGATTCCCGCAGGCGACCTGCGGCTGCTCGCGGGAGACGGTGTCATCCTGCTCTGTCCGGGCGATAGCTTGGATCAGGCCCGCCGGGTCATGGAAGGCCTCTGTCGCTAACAGGTACTTTTCTAAACTGGAGTTTTCTCTAAAGAATGGTCAGGCACTGCCCGTGGACAGCCACGGCCTGGCTGTTGCTGATGGCCACCATGGGACCATCATCGCCGTAGTGGTCCAGAATTTTCCTGGTCACCTCGGCGAAGGGCTCGGAATCAAGGTGGGGGAGGAGGCGGAAGTCCACTAGACCCAGCCCAGTAGTGGAGTCCAGATCCGGGGCGGCCGAGCGTGGATCCATGGCATCCAGGAAGCCGATATCGGGACCGGTCACCACAGCGCCAGCCGATTCGCCGATATAGGGTTTGCCCTGGTTCACCTGCTGTCTGATCAGATCCGCAGCGCCTGAGCGACGCAGCTCCTGCAACAGGAAGAAGGTGTTGCCTCCGGACAGATAAATCAGGTCGTCCTCCTCCAGGCTCCGGCGTATGGTCTCCGGATCGGCGGTCGAAACTTCCAGATCGTCAATCTGACAGCCCATGTCGGTGAAAGCCCGGCGAGCATCCTGGACATAACCATCCGAACGCTGGGGAAGGTTGGCCGTGGGGATGAAGGCCACCGTATGGTTCTTGGGCGAGCCTTCGAGGAAGGTGGGCAGCCTGCCAGCGGTAGCGGAGAATGAGGACGTGAGCAGCAGCCGACGCATGACGGCTCCTTTCGTGACGGGCGGGACTTCCGCCCAGGGCAGGTTATAAAAGGTAAGATCCGATCATTGCTGGCTTCAATATATCCATGCCATGGCCTTCGCCTGGTGATTGACCACGTTGTAGGCTCGGATGCCTAGTCTGGGGGCATGGCAAGGCAGCATCAGGAGTTTCGGCAGAAATCGGGTCAAGACGTCTCGAGTGACATGTCTGGTTATGATTTCTCCGGCAACGACAGGTTCAGCGATGACCGCCCCGATCCTGCGGCCCCCGGCGGCAGCATCATCTTCGCGTTGCCCGGGACCTTGGTGGATTGGGATCCGCGCAGAGCCCTGGTCGGGCAGTACCCTGACGGGGTGATCGATATGGTGCTGGACCCGGAGGAACCTTGGGGCTTCACCTGTGTCAGAAGACAGGTCAATCTGGGTGTGGACCCGCAGCAGGCACTGGCCGACTATGAAACCACCCACGGGCCTGCGGTCGCCTGGGTGGTTCGCGTCTGTCTGGAAAACTACACCCTGGCAGTGAACGGTCTGCTTCCCGGAGCATCGGATCTGCTGGGGGATCTGGAGCGGGCTGGCCTGACCCTTTGGGGTCTGGCGGCAGCGACCGGTCAGCTGATTGAGTCGGTATCCGAGGTACTTTCGCCGCTCTCTGCCCTGAAGGCCGTCCTGATTTCGTCAGAGGAGCATCTGGACCTTTCCGATCCGCTCTTCTATCGTCTGGCCCTGCGCCGCTTCGCCATCAGCCCCGGGCATACGATTTTCGTTGATGCGGACCCTGAACATGTGGCTATAGCTGACAGGCTAGGCATGGATGGAATTCTTGCCCAGGACATCAGCAGCCTGCGTCAGCTCCTTCGTCAGCGGGGCATCGCCTGCTGAGCGGACGTTCAGACGATGCGGCGGTCTGCAGCCCAGCGGGTCAGTTCGGTTCGGTTGGATAGCTGGAGTTTGCGCAGGACGTTGGAGACGTGGGTCTCAACCGTCTTGATGGAGATGAAAAGCTCGGAGGCCACCTCGCGGTATGTGTAGCCCCGGGCGATCAGGCGCATGACCTCCTGCTCGCGCGCGGAGAGCCGGTCCAGTTCGTCGTCTTCTGCCAGGCCGGCATCTGCGACCTCGTCCTCCTGGAAGGCGGAGAGCACGAATCCGGCCAGCTTGGGTGAGAAGACGGCGTATCCTTCGTGCACCTGGCGGATTGAAGAGACCAGATCCTTGGCGGAGATGGTCTTGGTCACGTAACCACGGGCTCCGGCACGGATGACCGAACCCACGTCCCTGGGTGAGTCGGATACGGAAAGGGCCAGAAAGACCGACCGGGGGGAGAGGGGATGGGAACGGCTCAGAATTTCGGCACCTCCACCGCCCTGGCCACCCGGCACGTGCACATCCAGCAGAACCACGTCGGGACGGGTCTGCCCGACCATGAGGATGGAGGATTCCACGTCCGCCGCCTGACCCACGATGTGAAAATGCGGCTGTAGGGTGGTGATGACGCCGGTGCGGAACATCTCATGGTCGTCGACGACGGCTACGCGGATGTTTGCGGACCCATCCTTGGCTTGATGGAGCTCTGCTGCAGTCGTGGTCATGGGCGTGGTTCAGCCCGCCTTTCCCGACGCGGGGTCCTCAAGTGTGGGTGGGATCGGACCGGCATGCGTCTGTGAATGAATGGTTCACCATGCATCCTATCATTGCTGGGCATCGGTCCCTTTTTCACGCTGACCAACCTTGCCCTCCTGATGCTGGCTGGCCTCGGACAGCGGCATGTGCATTCTGACCTCGGTGCCCCAACCAGGACGGGAGACGATCTCGACCCTGCCACCACGTCGCCGAATCCGGCCGATGATGGACTCGCGGATTCCCAGACGGTCAGCCGGAATCGCATCCACATCGAAACCCGAACCGTGGTCGCGCACGTAGACCTCAACCTGATTCCTGCGGGCCTCGCAATATAGGGAGATGGGTTCACCGCCGTGGGTGACGGCATTGACCAGGGCCTGTCGGGCCGCGTTGAGCAGGGCATCGGTCTGGGCGCAGGGCATGGCGTCCCCCACGGTGACCACCTCGATTGGCTTGCCTGAATCGTCCTCCACCTGTGCGGCTATCTGGCTCAGCCCGGTGCTGACGGACCGGTCTGAGGGGGTGCGTTCCTGGTAGAGCCAGTTACGCAGATCTCGCTCCTGGGATCGGGCCAGGGTGAAGACGGTATGCGGGTCGTCGGCATGCAGCTGAATCAGGGCCAGGGTCTGCAGAACGCCATCGTGCAGATGGGCTGCCATATCGGCCCGCTCCTCCTCGCGTTCCTTCATGGCGCGTTCATCCCCCAGCTGGCTAATGATTGAGCCGACCCAGGGCACGACCACCGCGGTTACGCCTACAAGAAGCAGGCCGGCCAGGACTATCAGGGTCAGCGCCCAATGCAATTCCTGGGTGGACAGCAGGAAGATTACCGCAGCCGACAGGATCAGGGCCAGGCTTCCGATCAGGGCCGGCAGGTGGTAGCCGGTTCCTTGGTTCTCCGGCCTCACCCAGGCCAGGACAAGTCCGGCGCAGAAAAGCAGGCAGGGGACGACAAAGGCGGGGCGCATACCGCTGCTGAGCAGAATGACCGCGGTCAGCAGGAGGATGATGCCCAGGCCTGCCAGCAGTCTGGTTACCCGCCCGGGAGTGATGCTGTGATCCTCCTTCTGACCTGGTTGCCCAGTAAGGATGCTGGGCGCCAGCGGGGCTGACCGCGGATCATGCGGTTGGACTCCCTGGGTGGGATCGCCCTGGGGAAGTGTCAACCAAAGAAAGCAGTAGACCACGCAGGTGATCATTTTGGGAGCCAGGAGAACCATGACCAGGCGTATCCAGAAGACGGGGATACCCAGGTGCAAACTGACGCCCTTGCAGACTCCGCACAGGATCCTGCCCTTGTGCGGCCTCATCAGGGGCATGCGCGCAGGGTGCAGAGGAGGCGGTTCCTTCAGCGTTTGTTCTTCCTGCATGGTTGCGTTCATGCTTCCATTATCGTTTTCGGACGGTGCCGATAAGGCAGTAAGGGGAAGAAATCAGGGTTGAATCAGGGTGTTCCCCCATAAGATTTGCGCTCGCTGGGTGTTGTAATGAAGACATGAGTAGCGACATGAACGGCAATGGCCCTGATAACGGCTGGCGGTGGAAGTCCGACAAGTTCTTCCGCGCCTGCAGGGAGTCCTATCTGATCCGCGACCAGGGATGGATCGGCGGCGTCTGCGTAGCCTTGGCCCGTCGGCTGGGCTGGAGCGTGACCCTGGTCAGAGCGCTGATGATTTTGGCGGTCTTTCTCTTCGGCACCGGTGCTGCCTTCTACGGTTTTGCCTGGTTCGTCTTGCCGGACCGGCGTGGGGTCATTATCGCCCAGGAGCTGATTCACGGGATTTGGCACGCTTCCATGGTGGGCATCATCATTTACTGGCTGCTGGCAATCCTGATTCCTGGAGTCGGAATCTTTTCCCTGGGAGTCGGAATCTTTTCCCTGGCTTTGGGTGCGTTGATCCTGTATCTGCTCATCCGGTGGAGCCGCAACAAGGCCCTGGAGTATCAAAGAGGGTACTGGGCTGGGCCGGATGCCGGCAGGCCGGTTTCGGGCGATCCGTGGGTGATGGGATCGCAGTATTCGGAACGGCCGAATGGCACAGGTTCGCAGCGGTATTCGAATCAGCCTGAGTACCCTAGCTTTTCGGGGTATGAGGGATACCAGGATTACACAGGGACGCGAAGCAATGCACAGACAGCAAGTGATGCGAGCTCGGAAGGACTCAAGGATCAGCCAGAGCATTCCGATTCGTATGGAACTTCGGAGCAACAAGGGGAGGTAGCCTCTCCTGGACCCATCTCTGAGACAGAGGATTCGGCAAACGCCGGCAGCGATTCGAATAATACGCAAGATGGGGGCAATCCCAGCGCTGGTGCAGCTCCCGGAGGTTGGACGGGGGCAGAAGGCCCTGCAGAACCTGCTGGGAACAAGAATCAGTCGTATGGATTCAGTGCCTGGCCGGGCTATGGCACAGCCGGGTCATTCTCGACAGGGCCGGGAATAGCCCGTCAGGGTCCGTCGGTTCCGCCCCGGCTGAGGCGTCGTCCCGCCGGACCTATGCTGGTCAGTCTTCTGTCGGGACTGATCCTGGTCTCCGGAGCAGGGGTCTGGTGGATGGCCACGAACCCCTATCGCGGATTGAATGCGACCTTGGCCTACGCTCTAATCTGGGCTGGAGGCGTCACGCTGGCACTTGGCGTGGTCATACTGATCCTGGGCTTGATGGGCCGCAGGTCTGGAGGGTTGACCCCCATTGCCTTGATGGCCTGCCTGGTTGTCCTGATTCTGGCTACCGGTTCGGCCATACCAGGCATTGAGCAAACCCAGAACCGCAGGGTCTTGGCCGACTACGCCACAGTTCAGGTTAACGGCAATAACCACGGGCGTTTGTTGGGGGCGGACAGTGCGGACATGAGGCGTTATCGCCGCGGCACCGCGCTGGTCGGAGACCCGCAGGATCAGGGAAGTGCCGTCATTGACCTGACTGGTTATGAGCGGGAACACGGCACCCATCGTGTTCAGATTATGGATGATGCGGTGAGCACAGTCTCAGGCTGCCCGACGGGCACCGTCCGCCTGGCTGTGGCCTATGCTGACGTTCGCCTGCTCATACCTAAGGGATGCAGCTTGTCCTATAGGGAACACGCCGACCTCTACAGGGTCTTAGGATCAGGGGCGGCTGACTGGATAACCGAGACGGAACAAGGAAACTGGATGTGGTGGGGCAATACGTCGTCATCAGCTGAACGACGCGATTGGGAGGAAGCCCTGCGAGCGTCCAAGGAGGATCAGTGGCATATGCCCGACGAGCCCGAATTGATTGTCGAAGCCAATCTCATGGCCGGTGCACGGGTCACCGTGCAAGCCCAGGGGAGTGCTACCCAGCCAAAGCGGGCGCAGCTCTACAGCGGCTTGATCAATGATTATTGGGATTACAGCTACAATCCATGGCAGTTTGGGGAGGATCAGGAAGATGACTGATACGCAGCAACCAGATGGAGACCAGCCGATGGATCGTCAGGAACGCATCACCAAGGCCATGCCGGTTGAATCCCCACCCCCGATATACCAGGTTCGGATGCAGCCGCCGGAGCCGGTCCGTCCTAGCGGGCCCAGCCTACCTACCATCATTTTTGGCGCCCTGGTTGGACTTTTGGCTCTGACCATGTTGGCTCTAGGATTGGTCTTTCTGCGTTACGGTACGGATCTGACCATAGTCGTACCCTGGCAGCGGGTTATCCCATTGATTTTTGCCGGCCTGGGCGTAGTGCTGATTGGCGCGTCTGTATTAGCCTGGCTGGCATCGGCAAGGCGCACCCGCTCTATCTCAAAAGACCAGGATATTCCAGAAGATCAGGCTGCCAAGGATGGCCAGAGACCCCAGCAGGGTCAGGGTCAGGGTCAGCCAGTGGCCAGCCCCGGCGACAGCCGGCTTGCCGTCAGCTCGGTTGAAGATAGAGGTCAGGGTGCTCGCCAGGAGCAGGATGAATACCAGACACAGAACGGACAACAGGGACCAGCATGATGCCGTCATCGAGGACAGATGCATAAGGCCAAGCGCCTTGCGGACCACAGTAAAGGCATAGGTCAGCAGGCCAGTCATAAGTCCTGCGGCTAGCAGGCCTAACGACCAGAGCCGTCCGGTCAGGCCTTTGCTGAAACCTGATTGTCGGCCGTGATCGCCTCGAGCACGCAGATGTGAGCCCAAGGCTCCAATCAGGGCAGAGACCAGGGCGGCAGCCAGCAGAATGGGGCCACTGGCCATCAGGGTCAACAGGGCGGTCAGCGAAGGTATCAACCCTGTATTCGTGTGGTCGGGCACTTGATTGAGCTGATGGGGCTGGCTGCCGGCGATCATGGGAGTGGACCACTGGTTGGCCTGGGTGCCCAGTGCCACGGCGTTGATCCAGTCTTCCAGATTATGGGTGTATCTGGGTTCCAGGGGCAACCCGGCCTTGGCAAGCCTGCTGCCGGTGCGGATCTGATGGTTGGTGGGGTAGTAGCGCAGGGTCACGTTGTCGTTGCCGCTTTCATGCGCCCTGCGGATGATCTCGCGAGCACCCTGTTCGACTGGCATGGAGACATCCATGGTGCCGAAGTTGACCATGACTGGCATCCGCAGCTGATCCAAATAGGGCAGGGAGGGAAAGTCGGCGTACTCCAGGCCCAGCAGGGACAGGTCCATGCCCATGAGCCGCGGTATCACCTTGCGGATCCCCTTGGGTGCGCCAATCAGATCCAAGTAGCTGGTGGCCGCCATGGCCATCTGCCGTCGTCCCGGGTAGACGGGGGGCGAAGTGAGGATGGAGAAGGCGATGCTTGGGTCCTTGGCGGTCATGATGGACGATATCCAGGTGCCCTCGGACTCGGCGTACAGGCCCACCTTGGTTGGATCCACACCGGGCCAGGAGCGCAGACGGTCAAGGGAACGCCCATAGTCGGCGGCCATGGCCTGATAGTCGCGGTGGAAGGTTGTGTAGGTGTCCAGACGTTTGTCAGGCACCAGGGTGGTGATGCCGGCTGAGGCCATGGCTGAAGCCAGGTCGCCGTAAACCTCGGAGGATTTGCCTGTTCCGGCGCCATGGATGAACAGGCAGGCTGGTCCGGTGCCCTTTCGGTCGCCTGGCTCTCTGATGATGGCCTGGATGCGAACCCCGCCATCCAGGGTGATGCCGATCTTCCGCTCCCTGACGGGGTGGGTGCCCTCAGGGGTGGTGGCTCCAAGGCTCGAGGCGATGGCAGTGGACCGGGTCGGGACCTGCAGATGGTCGCGGTAGGGTTCCACCTGCCAGCCCGGCGTCATGGCTTGACCCAAAAGGAGCATGACCAGCAGGATGACCACAAAGGAGGCGGCGGTGAAACCCGCCCGTTTCAGCTTTTGCACCCGTCAACTCTACCCGACCGCGCGACTGGTTGGTCAGATGGGCCTCATGATTGTGGTTCAGGTGCTCTGTCCTGGGCCTGCTCGGCTTCGTCCAGGGTCTCAAAGCCATTCATTTGCACCGTGGCCAGGATGGTTTCCTCGGTAAGGTTGCCGCCCCGGGCCGCGATCCGGTCCACCATGGACTGGTAAAGATCCAGCGTCCGTGCCGAATAAGTGCCCAGTTCGCCACGCAGATAGGTCTCAAAGGAGGTGGCCTCCGGCGTGTCCTCGCTGGTGCGCAGGACCCGCATCTCCTGGCCCAGGCGGGGGTATCGCTCGCGAAAGTCCTTGGCCCAGGCCACCTGCCGGTCGATGATGCGCTCCTGGCGCTCCTGGCGCTCCAGGCCCAGCCTGGGCAGGTAGGGGGCGATGCTGCTGTGGTACTGGTCCGGGGCTGTGGACTCCATCATCCGCCCGTACTTCTCGGTCAACAGGTTGCGCCCCGTTTTGTCGGCCTGGTCCAGGTCGTCCGCATAGCTGGTCAGCAGGGGGTGCGGCCAGGTCAGAAACTGGCTCAGACGCATCTGGTGGAACATGGGCCAGTTGCCCTGACAGTTGGCTGGACCACCCTCGTTGTTGACCTGCTGGAACTGCTCCCATTCGTGGCGGACGATCCGCTCGCGCAGGGATTCCTCATCCTGACATTGCTCGTCGTTAGCCATCCTTGGCTCCTTTCAGATGCTGTGCAGAACCGGATCGTCGCTGGAGATGTGGGCCTCGACATAGGGGCGCTGCCACTCCAGGAAGGTTTCCGGGCTGTTGGTCAAGCCCTCCGCCTGCAACTCTTCCACGATTCTTGCGCAGATGGACTCCACAAGCTTGGTGACGCGTTCGGCGGCCGGCCGGGCTCCCTTGCCGCCCTCGCCAAAGCCTTGCCCTCCGTAGCAGGCAGCCGATGCCAGGCGCAGGATGTCCTCCAGCTGCTCGGTCAGGTCGGCCAGCCTGGTGGCCATTCGTCTGCTCAGCCGCCGCAGGGCCGCGAAGGTCCACTTGTAATAGGGCAGATACCCGACGGTCAGCGGATTGTTGATCAGGAAGATCAGGGAGGCGCAGGCCTTGATGAATTCGTTGATCGACAGCATGGCTGCAGCCCCGTCGCCACGCTGCAGGCTCCGCGGCAGGTTGTACTGGCCTGCTTGGGCGATCATGCCCAGCCGGCGGGAGATCAGGCAGAAGCGCACATCGTCGGGCATGGCCTTGAACCCCTGCCGGGTGGCCAGCATCTGTCCCAGAGGATCCGCGAAGATCCTGCCATTGGTGGCCGCCGCCAGCGTGGCCTCGTCCAGGAGCAGCCACTCGTGGGGGTGATCTTCCGGGGGCGCCTGCCGGTAGCCGGTCAGGGATTCGAAGAAGGCGCCGATCTCGAAGACACCCACGCGGCGGTCGGCTCCCTTTGCTCTGACGCTGTCGGTTCGTGAGCCGAACCCCATGAATTCGGTGGGCAGGGCCTCGTATTCCTTCTGCAGCTGATCGCCAATGGCCCGATAATCCTCGCTGGTCAGCCACAGGCAGAAGCCGGGGCCGAAATCATGATCCCGGGAGATGGCATCGTCAAAGCCGTAGCAGTCCGATCCATGGCCCATCAGGCCTACGGCGATCCGGCCGCGATATTGGGGGTAGCGTTCCTCCAGCATGGGACGGCCCACCTGCTCCCAGTAGGCCTTGGCCAGGTCCAGTCCCTGAATATCCGGATGGGAGCCATGCCGATCGTTGTCACTGCTGTGATTTCTGGCCGGGGTCCGATCTGAGCTGGCTTTCGGCTGGCTGGATGCTGCTTCGTCGGCCTGCTTGGATTGGTCCTTGTCCCCGGCTTCTTCCGCGGCGGCCTGGGCCTGGTCCAGATTGGCCTTGGTGATCTGGTAATAGTCGCTGCCCTTGCCGTACCGGTCCTCGATGATGGCCAGGGCCCTTCGGTAGGTGTCTGCCGACTGGCCGAAGCGCCCGGTCATGTAGCAGACCTGGGCAAAGCCAGCCAGGGCCGAGGCATAGTGTGCGCTATTTTCCAGGTGGCCGGTTCGATAGATGTCCAGGGCTGCGCGGGCCTGGTCCCAGGCCTCTCGCAGAGCCTGCGGATTGTCCTTGCGCTGCATGAGCAGGAGGGCAAGATTGGTGTGGGTGGAGGCCAGATCCAGATCCCGGGAAGGATCAGTACTGGAAGTCTCCAGGATGTCCATGGCCTGGCGCAGCTCCTGTTCGGCCTGGTCGGGCCGGTCGGTTTCGCTGTAGAGCATGGACAGGTTGTTGTGCAGGGCGGCCAGCCGCCGGTCCTTGGGCCCAAGGGTTTTGGCTGCGGAGGCAAGCGCCTGCCGGTAGAGGTCTTCGGCCTGGTCGTACTTCTTGGCCGCCCGCAGACCTGTGGCTGCATTGATCAGGGTGGTCGTCCAGGCCTCGGACCCCTCGATGCGCATGCGCGAGGCCAGTTCGATGGCGCGCTGGATCATCCACATATTCTCCTGGTGGCGTCCCTGGGACCGGTAGAAGCCCATGGTTTCGTTCAGCACGGTCAGTAGCCCGGCGTCGTCGCCCGCATTCTCCGCATCCACCAGCGCCTGCTGCAGGTAGGGTTCGGCCTGATCACGGGCCTTGCCGGCGTTGAAGATGGCATCCAGTCCGTCCAGGAAGGCTTGGGTGCCGAAGCTGCCGTCCGGTTGCATGTAGGACTGTTGAGGCTCTTTCGGCTTGCTGTCCTGCCAACCGACCTCGTCCATGTGGCCTCCGCTCGTCATCAATGATGGAATCGTGATGCACGCGATCATACGATGCGTCGATTATTCATATCCATTCTACGGCTTGAACTTCTGCGGGGAACTGCGGGTCCGGGTCGGCTTGCTCACAGTCAGTGACATCGGTTATCCGTGGACGAAGAGTAATCGGTTTCGTAATCTAGCGGGATAAGCAATGACGTCAAAGGCGGAAACGACGGTTTGTCCAAATGGTGTCGCGATTTCCTGAATATCCATAAAACATTGCAATGACAATGAAAAATCAAGTGCAGAGCCTGTCGTGATTGGCATTTTTACCAAGCAGCTGCTTGCACGATCGCGACGAATGGTATAAGACTTTGAGTAACCGGTTACGCAATCGTTGTCGTACAAGGAGGTATTGCAGCACCATGAATCTCGATCCAGTTGTGCAGGCCCTGGACCATGGTTTCAATTGGTTCATAGGTCTGGGCGGCGCGGCCATGATGTTCTTCATCATCACCCTGTTGTCGCTGGCCTTCGGCGTCAAACTGTCCAAGGCGTTTGAAGGCGGTTTGAGAATGGCCATGGCCCTGACCGGCATGAGTGCGGTCATTGGGCTGTTGACCAACACCTTCAGTCCGGCTCTCAAGGCTTTCGTGCGTTATACCGGCCTTCAGCTGTCGGTCACGGATCTGGGATGGGCACCTATCGCCGTCATCACCTGGAGCTCGTTGTACACGCTCTATTTCGCTCTTATCTGCATCGTGACCAACCTGGTCATGCTGGCCTTGAAACTCACCAACACCCTGAACGTCGATCTGTTCAACATCTGGAATGTATCCATACTCGGCCTTCTCATCAACTGGAGTGCCGGCGGGAACTTCTTCCTCATGTCCGTTTTCGTGGTCTTCATCTACGCCTTGATGCTCTTCAACGCTGATGCCATGAAGCCCACCATTGATGATCTGCTTGGCTATGATCAGGACAACATCACCACCACGGCACACCCTGCCCTGCTTGTGACTCCAGTGGTTGTCCTCCTCGACCGTCTGATCAGCAAGGTCCTGCCTTTCATCGATCGATTCGACTTCGATGCCGAGACCCTGAACAAGAAGATCGGATTTCTGGGAAGCAAGGGGGCCATAGGCGCATATTTGGGCGTATTCGTGGGTCTTCTGGGTCGCCAGGATGCCGCCCATATCTGCGCACTGGCATTCTCCTCCGGTGTCTGCCTGGAGCTATTCGGAGTCGTAGGGGACTGGTTCGCTCCCGCTATCGGTCCCCTATCCCAGGGGGTCACCTCTTTCATGGAGCGTCGCATGAAGGGGCGCAAGCTGTATATCGCCATTGATTGGCCCATCCTGGCCTCCCGGGCCGAGCTCTGGGCTGTGGCCAATATCCTGGCGCCCATCCTGCTCCTGATTGCCATGATCCTTCCCGGCAATTCGGTATTGCCTCTCGGAGGGATTATCCTCACCGTACTGGCGCCCTCGCTCCTTATCGGAGCCAGGGGCAAGGTGGTGAGAATGACCCTGATAGGAACCATCATGATTCCCCTCTTCCTTTGGGCCGCAAGCCTGATATCGCCCTTCCTGACCCAGACTTCGAAGGCTATGGGAGTCTTCCCCGCCGGGCTGGGCAAGAACGAGATGTTCTCGGCCGTGGATTCAGATCCGCTGGAGAAGATGCTGGCCATGCTGATCGGCAATGCGGTTCGTACCCTCGATCTGAAAACCATCGGTCTGGCTCTGCTGGCTCTGTTGGCTTACATTGCACTTTTCGCCTGGTATATCAGGAGGCTTCGCAGGGAGGCGGCAGCAGGAATCAGTGTCGGTTCGGTTGCTGTTGACCAGCTCGATGCCGCCTCTGGGGCTGGTTCGGTTTTCGCACAGAGTGGAGTAGCCGCAGCCGAGGAATCTTCATCACCTTCTTTGCCTCCTGCCGGCAAGCGCTCGGGCGAGCCGGAAGGAGCTGGAATCGGGGGTGATGCCTCCGGTCTATAGAAGTCCTGGAAACCTCGCTGAAATCACGTCTCCGGTTTAACCTGAAGTAACCGGTTAGGCCCAGGGAATCCATCCCATGCAGGGCCCTCCATCGCAAAGATATAAGGATCGACTGATGGTGACGATTAGGGATATTGCGGAGCTGAGCGGTGTTTCCACAGCAACCGTGTCGCGCATTCTCAACAAGAAAGGAGGGGCCAGCGATGCGACGGTAAGCAAGGTCAACGCCATAGTCAAAAAGCTTGGATACCAGCCGAACTTCGTGGCAAGGACCCTGTCCGAGCAGTCATCGGATTTGGTCGCTCTCTTGGTTCCCGACCTGGGCAATCCCTACTTTGCTGATTTGTCAGGGAGGATAGAACAGGCCGCTGACCGGCGGGGACTCCATATATATCTATGCAACAGCAGGGATGAACGCGATAAGGTCGATTATTATCTGCGGTTTATGGAGGGCATCCGAGTCCGCGGGGCCATCATCAGCTCCTTGTTTGTTGATGAAGAAGACCTGACCAAGCTCAATAACCAGGGTATCTATACGCTCACGATGGATCGGGCATGCTTCTCCCATCCGTATTCGGCCTTATATGTGGACCACCGAGCGGGAGGGTACAAGGCCACCAGGTATCTGATCCAACAGGGTTCCTGCAGCCATCTCATGTTCATATCAGGACCTGAGCAGGAAAAAAGTTCTGAGGATCGGTATGCCGGGTACCTGAAGGCGATCACCGAGGCAGGGGCCAAGCCGGTTGCCAAACTGACGACTTCCTTCTCCCTGGCCGGAGGGTACCAGGCAGCAAAGGGTTTCCTTGAGGATCACCCAGGGTCCGTGGATGGCATCTTCTGCTCTGATGACATTATGGCCATCGGAGCCATGAGGGCCTGTACCGACCTGGGAATCCGGATACCCCAGGATATGCGGGTCTTTGGCTATGACGACATTGAACTGGCTGAATATTCCGTGCCGCGTCTGAGCACGGTCAATCAGCTTCCCGAGGACATAGGCGAGCAGATCATGGATTTGTTCGAAAGCATAGTGTCCAGCAAAGGGAAGCCGCAGAAACGTTCAATCGAACCGCACCTTGTCATTCGTGACAGCTCACAGACAAGGGGCGCGTAAATAGGAGATGTAATGCTGGAAATAGGGCCATCGCTCATGTGCGCCGATCTGGGCAATCTGGAACGTGATGTCAGGGAGCTCGATGCGGCGGGTGTTGATTTCTACCATATCGATGTGATGGACGGATCGTTCGTTCCGAACTTCACCCTTGGTCCCGACTTCGTACACAAGGTGCGGGCCATTACCGACAAGCCGCTGGATCTGCACATGATGGTGGAGCGGCCGGAACGCTATATTGACATGTTCGCTCTGGCCGGGGCTTCCGGAATCGCCATTCATGCAGAGTCCACCAGAAACCTGCAGGGGACTCTGACGGCAATCCATAAGGCAGGTCTCAAGGCCGGTGTGGCCATCAGCCCGGCTACGCCGCTGGACGTGTTGGACTACGTATACGACGTCACGGATTATGTGATTCTGATGACGGTCAATCCCGGCTTCGCAGGGCAGCGATTCATCGAGCCCATGTACGGCAAAATCAGTGATTTGGCCGATCGAATCCGCAACAGAGGCATGAATATCCCCATTGAGGTGGATGGGAACATCGGCCGGCAGACCATTCCTGAATGCGTGCGCAGAGGAGCCACCAGATTCATCGGAGGCACCAGCGCCATATTCCGCGAAGGCCGCAGCCTGGCTGAGAATGTCCGCGCCACGCGCGAACTCTTCAAGGAGGCGGTGGGCCCGCAAGAGGTCTGACATCCGTTTCTTGTTCTCGATCGGTTACTGATGAGCCGATTATTGCGCATCAGCATGCTTGCCGACTGAGCCCAAACCAGTTGTAAAACACATCACACGCTAAGGCCGAGAGCCGCTGCGTGAGGCGAAGCCTTGCCTGATAGCGGCAAATTCATACCAATTTTGAGGAGATTATCATGCATTATGACGTCATAGTACTGGGCAGCATCAATCTGGATGTCAAGGCCCTGGTGACCAGCTATCCCAGACGCGGGGATACGGCTACAGCAAGGAGCATCACCATGCTGCCGGGCGGGAAGGGTTCGAATCAGGCCGTGGCTGCAGCCAAGTTGGGAGGCAAGGTGGCCATGCTGGGCGCGGTCGGTGAGGACGGCGCAGGCAAGCAGATGCTTGACAATTTAAGCGATTGGGGAGTCGATACCCAGTTCGTCATGCGCAATGGCAATGAGGGGACCGGAACATTCATCGTCCAGGTCGATCAGACCTCCGAGAACACCATGGTGGGAACGCTTGGCGCCAATGACACCATCACGGCCGCAGAAGTGGATACAGCCTTGGATCAGATGGAGGCTCCGGTTCTGCTTATGCAGCTGGAGACCAGTCGCGAGTCCGTCTTGGCGGCCCTGAAAGCCGGCAGACGCAAGGGCATGTACATCATCCTTGATCCCGCTCCGGCTGACGGTTTCTTCCCCGAGGCGCTCGCCTATGCTGATTGTGTCACGCCCAACCAGCAGGAGACCGAGCGGATCACCGGTATTCATGTGACCGACAAGGTGGAGGCGGTCAAGGCTGCCAAGGCCATAGCCGGCATGGGGCCGAAGACCGTCATCGTCAAGCTGGGTGCCGATGGGAGCGTGGTTTTGCATGAGGGGGAGATCTACGAAATCGACTCAGTCAAGGTCCACGCACTGGACTCCGTCTGTGCCGGTGATGTGTTTGCCGGCGCCCTTGCGGTCAACTATGCCCAGCATGGGGATTTTCTGAAGGCGGTGAATTTTGCCAACAAGGCGGCCGCCATCAAGGTCAGTCGTGTGGGCAACCATCAGGTCTTCCCCACCTTGGCCGATATGAGCTGACCGAAGTCAAGCACAGCTGCATGCAGTTTGGCGAGTAATCACGCGCAGTGAAAAATGCGGTAAGAAAATTAAGAGGGATAAGGAAGAGGCCGGCATTATCTGCCGGCCTCTTATCGCATTTGTCGGGGTAGGGGGATTTGAACCCCCGGCCTCTTCGTCCCGAACGAAGCGCGCTACCAAGCTGCGCTATACCCCGTGACAACGTTCTATATAGTACACGTACCGTCGGCCAAACGCCATCGTCTGCGCGGCGCGACCGTTCAACCGCTTGCCCCTCGGCGGTACCCCGGGCCAAGTACTGGCTCATGCGTAAAATAGCGATTTATGAATGACTCATCGGAAGAAACCCCTCGCCTGACGACGGTCGAACGCGCTCAGGCGCTGCTTGATCAGGATATGGCCATTACCGAGAAGATCGATCAGGGCGCCCAGCTGGATGACGCCATCAATCCCGGCAACCTGACTGACGGCGTTGAAGGCCATCCTGAACAGGTGCGCATGCGTGTGGCCAAAAGGGCGCTCATGCTCAAGGAGGGCATCGAACCATACCCGGTCCATCTGGATGTGACGGATCGCATCGAGGATGTGCGCCGCAAGTACCAGGACCGCCTTGAGCCAGGCCAGGAGACCGAGGACGTGGTTGGCATCGCCGGCAGGGTCCTCTTCCTGCGCAACGGCGGCGGCCTCTGCTTCGTCCAGCTGGCGGCGGGTGACGGCACCCGCATCCAGGGCATGATCTCCAAGCGTGAGATTGGCGCTGATTCCCTGAAGCGGTTCAAGCAGCTGGTCGACTTGGGCGACCACCTCTATCTGCGCGGCCGCGTGGTTGCCTCCAAGACCGGCGAGCTCTCCGTCTTCGCCACCGAGTGGAACATCGCGGCCAAGGCCCTGCAGCCCCTGCCCGCCCTTCACAAGGAACTGACCGAGGAACAGCGCACCCGCAAGCCCTACCTGGCCATGATCGCCGATGAGGATGTGCGGGCCATGGTCCGCCGCCGTTCCAAGGCCGTCTCCTCCCTGAGGCGTACCTTCGAGGACCACGACTTCATGGAGGTCGAGACCCCCATGCTCCAGACCGTGCATGGCGGCGCCGCGGCCCGGCCATTCACCACGCATATGAACGCCTTCGACATCGACCTCTACCTGCGTATCGCCCCTGAGCTCTTCCTCAAGCGCTGCCTGGTCGGCGGCATTGAGCGGGTCTTCGAGATCAACCGCGACTTCCGCAATGAGGGCGTGGATGCCACCCATGCTCCGGAGTTCACCATGCTGGAGGCCTATCAGGCCTACGGCACCTATGACACCATCGGGCAGCTGACCAAGGAGTTGATCCAGAAGGCTGCACTGGCCACGTCGGGATCGCTGAAGGTAACCCTGCAGGATGGCAGCCAGTACGACTTCGGCGGGGACTGGCGCCAGATCAGCATGTATGAGTCACTTTCCGAGTCCCTGGGCGAGGAGATAACCCCGCAGACCGGCGTGGACCATCTGCGGACCATCGCTGACAAACTGGGCCTGGAGGAGGAGCCTGCCGAAAACCATGGCAAGCTGGTCGAGCACCTCTGGGAGCACTTCTGGCAGGACAAGCTGTATGAGCCGACCTTCGTGCGTGATTTCCCGGTCGAGACCTCGCCCCTGGTCAAGGCCCACCGCACCAAGCCGGGTGTGGTCGAGAAATGGGACCTTTACGTTCGCGGGTTTGAGTTGGCGACGGGCTACTCCGAACTCAATGATCCGGTGGTCCAGCGTCAGCGGTTCGTCGAGCAGGCCAAGATGGCCAGCCGCGGCGATGTCGAAGCCATGGACATTGACGAGGACTTCCTGGAGGCCCTGGGCGTAGGCATGCCTCCGGCTGGGGGCATGGGCATGGGTATCGATCGTCTGCTGATCGCCCTTACCGGTGCATCCATCCGCGAGACCATCACCTTCCCCCTGGTCAAGCCGTTAGTCTGAAATAACAGGGGAGGGACGGTCATGAATATCAGGCTGTGGATGGATGGTATGCGTCCCCGGACACTGCCCGCCTCGGTGGCACCTGTCTGTGTAGGCGCTTCGGCTGCACTCTTGGAGCGGTCACGGCTTCTGGAACAGTGCACCAGCTCGTGCTCGCCCACGCCTGTCGATCCCGCCCTGAAGGCTGCCACGCCTGGACGGCTGGCCCTGATCGTGGTCTTGCTTGTCCTGCTCGCCCTATCCATGCAGATCGCAGCCAACTTCGCCAACGACTATGCCGATGGTGTTCGCGGCACCGACTCCGGCCGTGGAGGCGATGAGGCCGCCTCCGGCAGACCGAGGCGTTTGGTGGCCGCCGGTGTGCCGCCCAGGAAGGTGCTCTACGCCACCATGATCTCGGCGGGCTTCACCTGTCTGATGGGTCTGGCAGTCATGGCACTGACCGGTCACTGGTGGATGATTCTGGTCGGGGTCTGCTGCCTGGTTGCCGGCTGGTGTTACGTGGGCGGCCCGCATCCATACGGCTACCACGGGCTGGGTGAGGTCAGCGTCTTCATCTTCTTCGGTCTGGTGGCCACCTTGGGCACCGAGTACTTCCTCATCAACAGGGTAGACGTTGCCGGCATCCTGGGTGCCTGCGTCTGTGGGCTCAATGCCGTGGGCCTGCTCATGCTCAACAATTACCGGGATCTGGAGGACGACCGCCGTGCCGGCAAGCACACATACGCGGTTCTGGTGGGAGCGCGCGCAGCGGCTATTTCCATTTACTCGGTCTACATCCTGAGCCTGGTTCTGGGCCTGATCCAGTTCGTTCCGGCTGTCATGCGACGTGGCCTGCCTGGCTTCCCGCTTGTGCTGGTCCTCCTGCCTGTGGCCGCTGTCTTTCTGCTGATTTGTCGAGCCTTTGCCCGTGGCCAGGTGCCCAAGGCTTTCGGTATGGCAGGCAAGGGCACCCTGGTCTCCGCCCTATGCTGGTCGGCGGGCCTGCTCCTGCAGCTGTGAAAATCCTGATACTCTCCTAATAGAGCAGTCCGACTTTCGAGCGATTTGGTGGATAATCAGGCAATCATGTTCATCACACTTCAGGAATACAAGGACGCACTGCGACCCTCGGCCTTGCTCTGCTCGCCCACGCCGGTTCTGATCGGTACGGCGGTGGCCCTGCGGCAGCTGCTCAGCCAAGGACTTGGGCCGGATGCGCGCTTCTGGCTGATAGCCCTCTTATGCTGTCTGACGGCTGTGTTCATCCACAGCACCTGCAATCTGGCCAATGACTACTTCGACGGCATCAGGGGTACCGATGAGGGCCGGAGCAGCCTTTCGGGCACCGGCGCTGACGGCTCGGTGCCTGATCTGCCCAGAAGAGGGGTGGCCGGCGGCGTGGAGCCTCGCAAGGTCCTGCTGTCTGCCTATCTCAACATCCTTATGGCCTGCATATCCGGTCTGATCCTCTGTTGGGTGACTGGCCACTGGTGGATGATCCTGGTCGGCATCTTCTGTCTGCTGGGAGCCTGGTTCTACACGGGAGGCAGGCATCCTTACGGCTATAGGGCCATGGGCGAGCTGAGCATCATGATCTTCTTCGGGCTGGTGGGCGTGCTGGCCACCCAGTACCTGGAGACCGGCGGCATCGACCGCCATGGCTTCATCGGCGCTTTGGTTGGCGGTCTTATCTGCATTCCCGTTCTGGAGATCAACAACTACCGGGACATCGATGCGGACCCTCTGGCCGGCAAGTACACGCTGTCTTCATTCATCGGAGCCAGAGGCACACTGATTCTGATGGGGTCCTGCTATGCCCTGGCTGTGATCCTTGGTGTGGTCGAGTCATGGTCCCTGTCCGGCGGCTCCCTTGCGGACGCCTGGCCCCGCCTGCTCTGCCTGCTGCCCGTCCTGGCCCTGGCCATCACCACCACAGTGGCCAGCTGTCGGAACCGCTTCAGTAGAGCGTTCGCGCTGTCGGGCTATACGGATCTGCTGACGGGGTTCTGCTGGCTGGGGGTCTGCCTGCTTTAAGCGACCGCTCTACAGGGGGAGCTGTAGGTCCGCCAAACAGTCCCTCTTAGGTCTTAGAATTTTGACTATGACCTACAAACTAGTATTGCTCAGGCACGGCCAGAGCGCATGGAACAACACCAATCAGTTCACCGGCTGGGTGGACGTCCCGCTGACCGAGCAGGGCGAGCAGGAGGCCCGCAGGGGCGGCAAGCTGCTCAAGGATAAGGGTGTTCTGCCGGACATCGTCTTTACCTCACTGCTGCGCCGCGCCATCAACACCGCCAACATCGCCTTGGACGAGGCTGACCGCCTTTGGATCCCGGTCAAGCGCGACTGGAGGCTGAACGAGCGTCACTACGGAGCACTGCAGGGCAAGAACAAGACCGAGATCCGTGAGAAGTACGGCGACGAGAAGTTCATGCTCTGGCGTCGCTCCTACGCCACCCCGCCGCCCGAGATCGACCCTGACGACGAATACTCGCAGTCCCATGATCCTCGGTATGCCGGAGCCCCCGTGCCCCGTGCCGAGGCACTGGCCAACGTGGTCAAGCGCGTCACCCCTTACTGGGAGAGCGATATTGTCCCGGAGCTCAAGACCGGCAAGACCGTCCTGATCGCCGCCCACGGCAACTCGTTGAGGGCCATCGTCAAGATGCTCGACAACCTGACTGAGGACGAGATCGCCAAGGTCAACATCCCCACGGCCATCCCACTGGTCTACGAGCTGGACGAGAACTTCAAGCCCACCAAGCCTCGCGGCGAGTACCTGGATCCGGAGGCAGCCGCAGCCGGTGCTGCTGCTGTGGCGGCCCAGGGCCAGAAGTGAGATTCCTCGGATAGATCTATCCGATGATGTGAATCGGGCTTTGGATGCAGAGTATCCCAAGCTGATTGGGCGGTGTCTTCCCTTTTTGTGGAAGGCACCGCCTTTCGTATTTATTCCTGGCCGTTGGAGAAGTAAAAAACGGCCCGTCACCTGACTGACGGTCAGGTGACGGGCCGCACGGTTGCCGTCCGTTCAGTCCAGATCGAGGTCGAGGTCCTTGGGATCCTTGGAGGGGTCGAAGCCCGAGACGATGTAGACCACGCGCCGGGCCGCCGAAACGCCATGGTCTCCCAGACGCTCCATGAACCGTGCCACCAGGACCAGGTCGATCAGCTGCTGTCTGGTTCCCTTCCAGTCGTCTGAGAGGGCATAGCCGAATGTCTGCTGATGGAGCTTGTCCATCTGGTCATCGCTGACGATGATCTGTTCGGCTATGGTCGTGTCCCTGTCGGAGAGCATCTCGACCAGACGATCGGCCATGACATCCAGAAAGTCCTGCATCTGTTTGAACAGGGGGATGACCTCGTCGGGCAGGGTCGGTTCGGGATAGGAGCGCCTTGCGGTCTCGGCGATGTGCCTGGCCAGGTCCCCCATGCGTTCAAAGGTCGCCGACAGGCTCAACGTGGAGACCACGACTCGCAGATCAGTGGCCACGGGGCTCTGCTTGGCCAGGAGCCTGATGCATTGATCGATGATGCTGGCCTGGAGGTTGTCTATATCGGCATCCCCATCGATGACCTCCTGGGCCGTCTCCACGTCGCAGTCCATCAGGGATCGCCCGGCTTTTTTGATGGCATCGCGAACCTTGGCGGCCATCCGATCCAGATCGTCGGCCACCAGCCCCAGCTCTTCGTTGAAAATCACGCGCATTGTTCTTCCCTTTCGGCCTCGGTCAACGATATGACTCCAGTCTATGTGACCAGGATGGCAAGAAAAAGTCAGACCCGAAGAATGTCGGGCCTTTGGAGCGCCAATCACTGTCGGATATGCGAGAATAAAGCCGGAACGGCCGATAAGACTTGGTTGATGTAGCATGTCCGGGGTCGGCGCCGGACTGGAGGGAAGTCCTTATGAGACGGTTCATGGACCGCCTACGCAGCCTTGTGGGCAACCGAAGCAGGGATGGCGAACAGGCTGATGGCGAGGCTTTGGAGGGCTCGACCCAGGCCTTGTTGGCGCTGATCCCCGCCGCTACGGTTGTGGTCGATGGCGATGACGAGGTTGTCCGCTCCAGCCCGGATGCCTACAGGCTTGGAATCGTCAGCAACGACGAGATCTCCAATCCGAGGATCATCGAAGCCATCGCGCAGGTGCGCCGCTCGGGCGGTCGACGCAGCTTTAACCTGATCACTAGAACGCCTACCGAATTCGCTCTGGATGCCGCAGCTGAGAGCAGGGAATCCGATGATTGGGATATTGATGAGGCCGAGGATCCTGGGGATGCGACCCGTGTCCAAACCCAGGCGGTGTCCAGGAGGAACTGGCTCAAGGTCACCCTGGGTCGCATCGACCAGTCCCTGGTGGTGGTGCTTATCGATGATGTGAGCGATTCGGTCAGGTTTGTTCGGACCAGGGACGCCTTCATGACCAATGTATCCGAGCAGATGCTCAAGCCGGTCCAGGCACTGGAGGAGCTGGCGGCGCAGCTGAAAACCACCTCCCACCTGGAGGGGGATGATCCGGAACTGCTTCGCAGCCACCTGCGCAGCGTCTCCAAGGATGCCTCCTCGGTCCAGCGTTACAGCGCATATCTTGGGCATGTGCTCAAGGATCTTCTTCTGCTGATCCGGGCTCAGGAGCGGATCAAACCCAGCAGGGAGAACGTGCTTGATGTGGCTGAGCAGATACGTGCAGTGGTACGGGATGAGCAGGATAGAGCCGACCAGGCCCATGTGACCCTGCGCTGGCGATGCGACCAGCCACTGACGATTCATGGCGACGGGCAACAGATCAGAGTGGCCCTGGCCAAGCTGGTGGAGAACGCTGTCTCCTATTCGTCTTCGGGCTCTACCGTCTCCCTGGTGGCACAGCCCTCCAAGGATGGGCGCTACGGAATCATCAGGGTGGTCGACCACGGCAGAGGCATATCCAAGGCCGACCAGGGCAGGATCTTCGAGCGCTTCTACCGGGCCGACAACCAGAATGAAGAGACTGCCGTAGGCATCGGTCTGGGGCTGGCCATCGTCAAGCATGTCGCTCTGACCCACCATGGCTCGGTCACTGTCTGGAGCGCGCCGGGAGAGGGGAGCACCTTCACACTGATGCTTCCTCTGGCTCAGGGTCCGGTTGCTGGGCAAGACGGCGATAATCCCAACGATTGAAGTGCTCCCAGATCATCAGCAGAATGCCCACGCCAACCCCGGACAGGCAGACAATCAGGGGCTTGGTGACCGTCATCCCGGTCAGGGCCAGGATGCCCACCACGACCAGAGCCAGAATCCAGGCACCGGTACCGAACAGGAAGATGCGTCGCAGGTCCACCTGCACGGGCCGAGGCGATGGCCTTCGGGCATCCGGGTCGAAAATGGGAGCCAGCTTCATACCCCCACTGTACCGTTTGCAATGACATGCGGTGACCCCCACGCCTTGCCCAGGCTTCGGCCCGTGTCATATTATGACGGAGATTGGTGGGTTCGTATGCACCGGCCCATGGAGGGATTTCCCGTGGAAAGGGGAGTGCGTGTATCCGATCCAAGCTGTGGAGAAGCACTACGCCTGGGGCTCACATGACCGACTGCAGCGCATGTTCCATTTGCATGAGCCGGAGGGATGCCAGGGGGATACCTTGGCGGAGATGTGGTTCAGTGGGCACACCGAATCCCCCTCGCCCCTGACCCTGCCCGACGGGTCGCTCATACCGCTGACCGAGGCCATTCGTCGCAATCCCATGGCCATGCTGGGTGAGCGCGACTCCCGCCTCTTCGGCCCCACCCTGCCCTACCTGTTCAAGATCATCTCGGCCCGCATCCCTCTGTCCCTGCAGGTGCATCCGCTGGATTTTGAGGCTCGCGCCGGCTTCAACCGTGAGAATGCCCTGGGGGTGGCTGACGACGATCCCAGCCGCTCCTTTCATGACAGTCTGGCCAAGAACGAGATGGTGGTGGCCCTGGAGCCCTTCCAGGCCTGTGTGGGCTTCGCAACCATCTCCACACAGCTGACCCTCCTGCGCGCCGTGGATCACCCCCTGGCCGAGCTGATGACCGAGGCTCTGACCGCCCGCACCTTCCATCTGGGGGTCCCTCCGGCCCGTTTCGCTTCGGCCGATGCTATGATGCCGGTCTCCTCCCTGATTTGGCCGGATTCCCGCCGACGTATCTTCCGGGCCTTCCACGCTGCCGTGACTGCCGAGCCGGAGGCCGCCCAAGGTCTGGAGGAAGCCTTGGAGGCAGCTGCCGGGCGGCTGCGGTCCAGGCGGGCAAGGGCCGTGCTGGACCATGCCCTGTGTGCAGCCCGGTCCTTCCCGGATGATCCGGCCGTGCTCTGCTTGCTTATGCTCAACCCCGTGGACCTGGAGGAGGGCGATTCGGTCTATATCCCCGCCGGGACCCCTCACGCATACATCCATGGCACTGCAGCAGAGATCATGACCAACTCCGACAATGTACTCAGGGCCGGTATGACCCCCAAGCATCGTGACATTCCCAACTTCCTGCGCAGCCTGGACTGCCAGCCTTCAGCCCCCATCGATCCATCCAGCTCCATGATCGCCACCCTGATCATGCACAATATGGTGACCTACCGGCCCAAAATCAACGAGTACATGCTGGTCTACGGGCATGTACAGGAGGGTGGCGCCACCTGGCCCCTGCTCAACAGGCTTCAGCAGCGTTACGGGGATCTGATAGAGCGTCTGGGGCCTCGCCACCTGATGATTCCGCGCAGGGGACCCCGCATCATCGTCTGCACTGATGGGCGGATCCGTTGCGCAGCCGCCGACCAGTCCTGTGTACTGGACCAGGGACAGGCCCTCTTCGTCCCCTCGGAGGATGGCCGTGTCGACATCACCATGCCCCAAGATTCCGACGATGCCGGCGGGTCCTTCCTCCTGGCCTCGACCCCGGTCTGATCTGGTATGAGCCCGGTTCGCTCAGGGTGGACCGGGCAGGCTTCAGAACCGAGGGACACGCCGTGGCGGACGGCACGCATGCCGGTTTGCTCATGTTCGCCTCATGTCCGTATAATCCTAGCGTATTCCGTGGTTGTCGAAGATGAGCGACCACCGAAGCCATGCTTGAGTACACCAGTATGGACAATTCAGGTCATTTGGCCTGGGTTCTCGCTTGCGTTATGGTGTTCCCTTGTGATGGTTCGTGATACGGCACGAGAGTCGCGTCGGAACATAAACGGGAGTGATTCTAGATGAAGCATGCTGCGCACAGGGCTTCGGCCAGGCGAGGCGCAGGTGTCGGCAGTTGGTCGACCGGCCGATCTTCAGGCGTAACCCAGGCAGCGGGCATTGAGGGTCTTGATGATGCCCTGGCGGCCAAGCTCAACCAGGTGGCCCCTCGAACCCGTCGTTCCATTCGTCTGGCGGCCAAGGCCTCAGCCCGTCGCTCCCACATCATGACCGGTTCGGCCCTGACCGTCCTGGTCGGTGCCGCCGCCTCCTCCATGGCGGTCAGTCAGGCTCGCGGTGACTGGTCCCTGCCCCTGGCCGACAGTGTCGCAATCAATTTGGTCACCCCCTCATCCTCTGCCGGTTCCTCCAGCGCGAACGGTGGTGCAAGGGTCTCCCGCTCTGATTACCGTCAGCCTCTTCCGACGGCTTCTCAACGCAACGAGGGCAGCTGGGAGCTGGGCGAATCCGAACTCGATGCCGGGCAGATGTCCAAATCCCTGGCCGACAATCCGGTCGTGGCTGTGTTGATGGATGCCAACCGATCAGTTCTGCCTTCAGGGTTCAATCCCAACCATGCCACCGGGGATGCAGGCAATGTCTACGAGTTCAGCCAGTGCACCTGGTGGGCCTACGTCCGACGTCACCAGCTGGGTCTGCCGGTGGGTTCACACATGGGCAATGCCAAGGATTGGTCCGGCTCTGCACGCTCCCTGGGCTATTGGGTGGACAACACGCCGCGCAATGTCGGCGACATCGTGGTCTTCCAGGCCGGCCAGGAGGGTTCGGATTCCACCTATGGCCATGTGGCCATCGTCGAGAAGATCAATCCCGACGGCTCCATCGTCACCTCGGAGTGCGGTGCCATCATGAACGGAAAGACTTACTCTCGCACCTTGTCCAATGTGCATGCCTTCAGCTACATCCACTACTGATTCCTAGCTGGTTAATCTTTATTCCCAATGCGTGATAGAATTGTGCCCGATGAAAAAAACACGCAAGTATGTGAGCATGATGGCAGCAGCCACAATCTGTGGCATGCTCTCCATCGGTATACCCGCCGTGGCCCAGGCCAGTGACGGCAGTGAAGCCGTAGTTACTTCGTCGCGTTCATTCACCCCCGGCAGTAAGGTGCGTGCCGACCTGTTGACCGAGTCGACGGCTACCACCGTCGAAAAGGACAGCAGCTGGGGTGGCATTGAGTCTTTGAATGTTCCTGCCACCAAGTCCCAGGCCGAGAAGGATGCTGAAGCCAGGGAGCAGCAGGCTCAAGAGCAGGCCCAGGCTGCAGCCAGTCGGCGTCAGTCCGCGCAGCAGGTCAGTCGTTCGGCTGCTCGTGCCGCTCGTGCCAGCACCACCAGCACAGTCGTTGATGCGCCGGTCTCCGGCACGGGTGCCGATGTGGTCAACTACGCCCTTCAGTTCCAGGGGATTCCTTATGTGTATGGCGGGACCGATCCAGCCACGGGCTTCGACTGCTCTGGATTCACCCAGTATGTGTTCGCCCACTTCGGCATCAGCCTGCCCCGCACGGCCGATGCGCAACGTTCAGTGGGTGTACCGGTCACGGATCCTGCTCCTGGCGACCTGCTGGTGACCTCTGATGGTAGCCATGTGGGCATTTATGTCGGCGGTGGTCGCATGATTCATGCCCCGCGTCCCGGTCGGACCGTAACAGTTCAGAAGCTTTATCGGGATTTCGAGTATCGTCGTCTGGTCTAAGGCATAGTTTTTGCGCAGGCTTAACGCCCCTACAGGGGCGTTTTGCATATTCGGAGTCGAAGTTCCTCGCGTGTTGGCCCCTGCCAACTTATTGATGAGGTCTGCATGCGATATTCTGACAGAAAGAGCGATGTCGGTTTGTCATCGCCAAGTTTAAAGGAGGTCGTCGGATGAGCAACGACAAGGCTGTTCTGGTAGGCGTCGATGGCTCGGACGCCAGCTACAAGGCGGCGTGGTGGGCCGCCAACTACGCTAAGCATGCAGGGTTGACCCTGCAAATCGTCTGCGCATATTCCCTTCCCTCGTATGCGGCCGTCTCCTTCGACGCGACATACACCACCATGGGAGACGACGTAGCGGCCCACAACGATGCCCAGGAGATTCTCTCCAAGGCCAAGGCCATAGCCGATGAACAAGGTGTAGGGGCAGCCACGCTGATTGTGACGGGGGATCCCTCATCGGTCTTCGTGGAGCTGAGTCGCAACTACCGGCTGATTGTCATCGGGAACCGGGGCAAGGGCGGCCTGGCTGAGCGTCTGCTGGGCACCACCAGCTCCAGCCTGCCCGCCTACGCTTACTGCCCTATCGTGGTCGTTCCTTACACCGACGACGATGGCAACCTGATGCATCTGAGCAACGACATCAAGCGGGTCGCCGTGGGTTCCGACGAGTCCAAGTGGGGGCTTAAGGCCCTGCAGATCGCCGCCGCCTTCGCCGACAGTTGGAACGCCGAGCTGGATGTCATGTCGGCAGTGCCCAATATCTCCGGACTGACCGGCACGGGTTCGGCCGAGGAGCGCAGCGTCATGGATTCCTACCTGGACGACCTCAATACCCGAATCGAACCACTCATGAAGACCTATCCCGATCTGCGCATCAACAAGACCGTGGTGCCGGGGTCGGCTGTGGAGGCTCTGACCCAGGCCAGCAAGACCCATGACGTGGTCGTGGTCGGTTCGCGTGGTCGCGGCGGCTTCACCGGGCTCCTGCTGGGATCGACCAGCCAGGGGCTCCTGCAGCATGCCGTCAGCCCCGTCTACGTGGTGCCGCGCAAGTACGTGGAGGCCGAGGAGTCCGGGCTCAAGGCTGCAGCCGAAGCTGCCGAAACTACCGATGTGGCTGAGATCACCGGTGTGGAGCAGGTCTCTGTGGATTCTGCCAAGCCCGAGCAGTTGGCCGACCTGGAGTCGACCATCGACCCCGAGCACAAGGGGTAAGGGCAAGGAGCGGAGATCCCGGAAGTTCCATGAACCTGGGGGTCCCCGCTCCTCTCTTCTTGTCCTGTCGGATCAGTGGCGAACCTTGACGGAGATCCTTACCGGGGTCTCCCGCTGATAGGTGTGTGCCACGGTGCAGGACTTGGCGATATGGCGGCGGACCCGCTCCTCCAGCTTGTCTGCATCATCCTGGGCCAGCCTGGCCGAAGTGGCATCGACGTCCACCTGCTCGTCGAAGCTCAGGTAGGCGTCATCGTCGGCGTCATAGGTGCCGTCCACCACGATTTTCGCCCCCTTGCCCTTGCCTAGGGCGCTCTCCACGGCGAATTGGCTGGAGAGGGCTCCACAGGCGGCCAGAGCGATTTTCATCAGGTCGCCGGGGTTGAACTGATCCTCGCCCTTGCCGAAGGTGATGTGGGCGCCGTTGTCGCCATAGGCGTTCCAGGTGCCGTTTTCGTCGCGTTCGACCCAAAGTCTCTTGCTCATCTGTTCCTCCTTGTCCGGCACCCGGCCGGGTGCGTCATCCGGATCCGACCCTGTGGCCGGACCTGTTCCTCCAATCTAACCCGGACTTGGCGATTCGTCACCGGGGCGCGCTCAGCTGACCGAGGACTTGATAGTATGGCCGCATGGCCTTGACTTCCGAAGAACTGCAGCGCATCCGTACACGTATCCCCGAGCGTCCCGACTCGGACATTCCCACTCCTTATGAGGACCTGGTGCGCACCATCCTGCGCGAGGGCACCCTGAAGTCCGACAGGACGGGCACCGGGACCATATCCCTGTTCGGGCGGCAGATGCGATTCGATCTGTCGCGTTCCTTCCCGCTGATCACCACCAAGAAGGTCTACTTCCGTGGCATCGCCTATGAGCTGCTTTGGTTCCTGAAGGGGTCGCAGAACGTGCGCTGGCTGCAGGAGAACCGTGTGCATATCTGGGACGAGTGGGCGGACCCGGAAACCGGGAATCTGGGTCCGGTCTATGGGGTCCAGTGGCGCAGCTGGCCCGCTCCGACCCCTGAGGACCCCCATCACACCATCGACCAGATCGCCAAGGTGCTGGATTTGATCCGCACCCACCCGGACTCCCGTCGAATGATCGTCACCGCTTGGAATCCGGCCCAGATTGACAGCATGGCCCTGCCGCCCTGCCATGCGCTCTTCCAGTTCTATGTGGCCGACGGCAGGCTGAGTTGCCAGCTCTATCAGCGCTCCTGCGACATGTTCCTGGGGGTGCCTTTCAACATCGCCTCCTACGCCCTGCTGACCCTGATGATGGCCCAGCAGGCCGATCTTGAGCCTGGGGAGTTCGTCTGGACCGGCGGCGACTGCCACATCTACGACAACCATGTGGAGCAGGTTCTGGAGCAGCTGTCGCGCAAACCTTATCCTTACCCGACCATGCGCATCCGCAAGGCCGACTCCATCTTCTCCTACCAGTACGAAGACTTCGAGGTTGTGGACTATCAGTGCCATCCCGCCATCAAGGCCCCGGTGGCGGTCTGATGGTGCGCTGGGCCGAATACGGGCACCGTCGAATCCGAAGATTAGAATGTACTCGTATATCTACTCACCATGAGGAGTGAACACAACAGATGGAGCATGACAATAGTCGCAGCGGCTATCACGAACCCGAGCCCGGTCAGGCCGGGCTTCTAGGCGATGAGGAATGGCGGCATCAGGAAGAAGAGATAGGCCGTCGCTCATCGGTCAATATGATCTGGGCGCAGGCGCGGGCCACTGACGGTCGGCGCGGCGCCATCGGTTACCACAATGCCCTGCCTTGGCATTTGAGCGAGGACATGCGGCACTTCAAGGAGCTGACCGTATCCCATCCTGTCATCATGGGGCGGCGGACCTGGGTGTCCATGGGGGAGCGGCCCCTGCCCAAGAGGGACAACATCATCCTGTCCAGCGACCCAGGGTTCCATGCACCCGGCGCTACCGTGGTATCTGCGGCCGACGATGCTCTGGAGCTGGCCAGGCAGGAAGCAATTCCCGACGATGGGATGGATCGCAGTGAAATATGGGTCATCGGCGGGGCAGGGGTCTTCAGCACCTTCTTTCCGTTGGCGGATGCGGCCTACGTGACCGACCTGGACCTGCAGACCCCGGCCGACGTCTTTGTGCCCGATATGGAGGAGCTGGTCAACAAGCGGTTCTGGCATGTGCGTGATAAGACCCGGTGGATGACCCCGGCCAAACCAGACCAGGCGGCTGCCATCCCGCGGTTCCGGTACGTCACCTATGGGAAGGTGCGTTGATGGGTCAGGATTCTGAAGGAAAGGCCTCACGGGGTCCCTACAACGTCATGACCGTCTGCACCGGCAACATCTGCCGGTCACCCATGGCTGAGGTCATCCTGCGCAAGTTCTTCCAAGATCGCGGACTGGATGAGGACCAGGTCAGAGTGGAATCCAGCGGGGTCAGCGACGAGGAATTCGGCAACCCCATAGATCGGCGTGCCCAGAAGGTTCTGCGCGAGCGGGGCTATGAGGTGCCGCCTGACCACTTCGCCCACCGGATCACCCGGGAGGAGGCCGAAGACGCCGACCTGCTGCTGCCCATGACGGCCGACCATATGCGCGCCCTGCTGCGTCTGCTGCCCTCAGGCAAGCGATCCGCCGTTCATCTGTACCGTAGCTTCGACCCGGATCTGCCCAAGCCGGCGCCGGGTCGGGAGAGCCAAATCGACCTGGTGGACCCCTGGTATGGCGGCCCCCGTGAGTTTGAGGTGGCCATCGATCAGATCGAACACACTGCGCCTTACATCGTCGACTGGGTGGTCCGTCAGCTGTCCTGAACGATAGATGAATGCAAATATCAATTAAGCCCTTGGGTTCCTTATGAATCCCAGGGGCTTAATGGCTGGTGGCTCCGAGCGGGATCGAACCGTTGACCTAGCGATTTTCAGTCGCTCGCTCTACCAACTGAGCTACAGAGCCATGAACAGTCGAAAAGACCCGGACAAACCGGGCCAGACCATTCCCAGCGACTCCGGCCGGACTTGAACCGGTGACCTCCGCCGTGACAGGGCGGCGCTCTAACCAACTGAGCTACGGAGCCGAGGCTGCTCGAACAGCCAAGAGGAAAGTTTACATGAGCGCCTGAGGAATGCAAGCCCCGGCGCGTCGCTGCCTAGTCCTGCTGCTGCCAGCCATCGGTGTCGATGTGGTGGGCGGGGTTGGCCTGCCAGGCCTTCCAGGCCGATTCGACGATCTCTTCGACGCCGTACTTGGCATGCCAGCCCATCTCGGTGTTGATCCGGGTGGGGTCGCCGATCAGGTGCGGCGGGTCGCCGGCACGGCGGGGCTTGATGGCCTCGGTGAAGGGCAGACCCGTCACTTTCCTGACCTCGTCCACGATTTGGCGAACGGATGTGCCCTGGCCGGTGCCCACGTTGAAGGCGTCGTAGCGGCGCTGGTCGCGGTCCAGGTAGTCCAGGGCGGCGATGTGGGCGTCGGCCAGATCGGAGACGTGGATGTAGTCGCGCACGCAGGTGCCGTCGGGGGTGGGGTAGTCGTCGCCGAAGATGGCGGGTGCCTTGCCCTGCCGCAGCCTGTCGAAGAGCATGGGAATCAGGTTGAGGACAGCCGGGTCCTCCAGGCTGACCGGTCCGCAGCCGGCCACGTTGAAGTAGCGCAGGGCGCAGAAGCGGATGCCGTAAGGCTGCTCGCAGGCCCGGGCCATCCACTCGCCGACCAACTTGGTCTGGCCGTAGGGGTTGATGGGGACCATGGGCTGCACATCCTCGGGGACCACGTCGACCGGAGGCTCGCCGTAGGTTGCTGCCGAGCTGGAGAAGACCAGCTTCTTGGCATCGGTCTTTGCCATGGCCGACAGGACGTTGATCATACCGTTCAGGTTCTGCCGGTAGTACCAGATGGGCTTCTCCACCGACTCGCCCACCTGCTTGCGGGCTGCGAAGTGGATGACCGAGTCGACCTTGTTCTCCTTGATGATCTCAGCCAGACGCTGGTCGGCCCCCGGTGCGGCCACGTCGGCGCCGTAGAGACGGGCATCGCCGATCCGGCTGGGCTTGCCATAACTCAGGTCATCGACCACGACGACCTCCTTGCCGGCCTCCTGCAGGGCGTGGACCACATGGGCGCCGATGTATCCGCAGCCGCCTGTAACCAAAACTGACATCTGTATGCCTTTCCTGTCGAAAACCGGACGAAAGGGCTTGTTCGGTTTTGCAATCTTTTGTTGTTTTTTGTTCTAGATTGAGTATATCACGGGCACATGTGACTCTTGTGTCCGCTTGTATCCGCTTTCTAGGATATATATGAGCTGTGATGAGTGCAGAAAGACAGAGCAAGGCCCCCATGAGGTCCATCGTCTCCTATGTGAGGCGGTCCGAGAAGCTGAACGACCGGCTGGCGAGGGCTTGGGCTCGGTATTCTTCCAAATATCTGCTCGATTTGGGCCAGGCTGAGGGTTCGTTGGCGGTTGCAGAGAATCTGCGTTGTGATGCAGCAATGATCAGGTCGGTCTGGGGACGGGATGCGCCGCTGATCGTCGAGATCGGATCGGGCCAGGGGGAGAACGTCGTGGCCAGCGCCCGGGAGCACCCCGATCTGAACTATCTGGCCCTGGAGGTCTATCAGCCAGGGCTGGCTCATACCATGCTGATGGCCGGTAAATCCGACCTGGATAATCTGCGGCTGGCCCAGGTCAACGCCCCGGACCTTCTGGCCCGTATGGATCCTGGACTAATAAACGAAGTCTGGACCTTCTTCCCCGACCCCTGGCCCAAGATGAAGCACCACAAGCGTCGTCTGGTCCAGCCGGCTCTGGCTGAAGAGCTGGCGAAGCGCCTGGTACCAGGCGGCATCTGGCGAATCGCAACCGACATCGAAGATTACGCCCTGCATGTGCATGAGGTGATGGATGGCAATCCGAAATTCAGGAACCTGGGCGATCTGCCAGTCAGCCTACCTACCCGGCATGTCGGCAAGGGGACGGCTGATCAGGCCAAATCCCTGCCTCATGCCATGTTCATGGAGTCGGAGCGGTTCGGCGGCAGGATCGTGACCAATTTCGAGCGTAAGGGGATCCAGGCCGGCCGGGTCATCCACGACCTGACCTATCAGGTTTCGGCAGACTGACCATAGAGTGCGCATAAACATGAAGAGCGAGGGAGGCCCCGATGGTCAAGAGGATAGTGGTGGGGATGCTGGCACATGTGGATGCCGGCAAGACCACCCTCTCGGAAGCCATGCTCTACCGGGGCGGGAGAATTCGCCGTCTGGGCAGGGTGGACCATGGCGATGCCTATCTGGACACCGACGATCTGGAGCGGCAGCGGGGCATCACCATCTTCTCCAAACCAGCCCGGCTGACCTATCGTGATGTCGATCTGACCCTCATCGATACACCTGGCCATGTGGATTTTTCGGCCGAGATGGAGCGGGTCCTGTCTGTCTTGGATTATGCCCTTCTGGTCGTCGACGCAACCGCTGGATTGGAAGGGTATGTCGACACGCTCTGGCGACTTCTGCCGCGCTACGGTGTGCCCACCTTCATTTTCGTCAACAAGTTGGATGCCCCTGGATCTGACGCCGCCCGCATACTGGAAAGCTGCAAGCAGCGCTGGTCTCCGGGCTGCTTCGATTTGAGCCGTGGACTTGGGCACGGTGATATGGAGGATGTGGCCCTGCTTGACGAGGGTGTCATGGATGAGTACCTCAAGACCGATGGCATATCGGATGAGAGTCTGGCAAGGCTGGTTGCCGGCCGCCGTCTCTTCCCATGTTTCCTTGGGTCTGCCCTGCGCCTGGACGGGGTCGACGCCCTCCTGGAGGGGTTGGAGCGGTACACCCTTTCGCCTGTGTACGGCAAACAGTTCGGTGCAAGGGTGTTCAAGGTATCGCATGATGACAAGGGTGCCAGGTTGACCTGGCTCAAGGTGACCGGTGGCGACCTGCCGGTCAAATCCTCTTTGACCACCGAGCTTCGTCATGGGGATGAAGCCAGCCAAGCATCGGGTTCTGTCGCGCAGGCGTACGGGACAGCCGGAGATATGGGGAGGAACGGACACGTTGAGACCAGGGAGACGGTTGATCAGCTTCGTGTCTATTCGGGGGCTTCCTATACGTTGACGGACTGCGCCCAGGCCGGAAGCATCGTGGCGGCAACCGGCCTTGACCTGACACGTCCGGGGCAGGGGCTTGGGTGCGAGCGGAAGGATCTGACTCCTGTGCTGGAGCCGGTGCTGTCCTATGCAGTGTCAGCCGAGGGGGTGGACCCGCACCACTTGTTGAACGCCTTGCGCATCCTGGAGGATGAGGATCCCCTCCTGCATGTGGTCTGGCAGGAACGGCTCCAGGAGATCCACCTGCGTATCATGGGCCAGGTTCAGTTGGAGGTGATTCAGGAGGAGCTGGATCGACGGTTCGGCATGCAGGTCTCCTTCAGCCAGGGCGGGATCCTATACAGGGAGACCATCGCGGCCCCCGTCGAAGGAGTCGGACATTTTGAGCCCCTCCGCCACTACGCCGAAGTCCACCTGCTCCTGGAACCCACGGAGCCGGGCAGCGGTCTCGGTTTCGCATCGACATGCAGTCTGGATCGCCTGGAGGGGAACTGGCAGCGGCTCATCATGACCCATCTGGCGGAGAAGGAGCATCTGGGCGTTCTGACGGGGTCGCCCATCACCGATATGCGCATCACCCTGCTGGACGGCCGCGGGCACATCAAGCACACCGAAGGCGGGGACTTTCGCCAGGCCACATACCGGGCCGTCCGGCAGGGGCTGATGAAGGCCCGCAATATACTGCTGGAGCCTTGGTACCATTTCAGACTCACCGTTCCCCAGGGGAATTTGGGCAGGGCCATGTCGGACATCTACCGGATGAAGGGCGGTTTCTCGGAGCCGCAGGCAGACGGGGATACTGTCGAACTGGAAGGGGATGCGCCGGTATCACAGATGCGTGATTATGCCATAGAGGTCAGCACCTACACTCACGGCCGTGGACATCTGACCTGTTTCTTCAACGGGTATCGTCCCTGCCAGGACCAGGATGCTCTTGTGGATTCCATCGGTTATGACCCCGAGTCCGACCTGGAGAACACCCCTGACTCGGTCTTCTGCGCCCACGGAGCAGGGTACCCGGTCAAATGGAACAAGGTGGAGGACTTCATGCACCTGCCCGGCGGCCGGTACATCTGAAGCACAGCCTTAAGGTTTGAGCTTGGTTATCCCCTGCATCGAGCGGTACGGGGAAAGAGCATTCTGGGCGGTCTGCCATTATCGGTTGATGATCCACCTAGAATTACGGACATGATCGATCATCTGACGCTGAAGGTTCGGGACATCCAGGCCTCCATCGATTTCTATAGCAAAGCCCTGGCACCATTGGGGTACGTGGCCAAGGCCCACCATGAGCCCACCATCGGGTTCGGTGCAGAGGATGATGGGGCCCATTCGGACTTCTACCTGACGCCGAGCGAGGACGGGGCCGGCTCACCGGTGACCCACATAGCCTTCAGGGCCGCCGATGCTGCAACGGTGGATGCCTTCCACAGGGAGGCGCTCGCTGCCGGAGGCCGTGACAATGGTGCTCCGGGGCTGCGCGATTATCATCCCAAGTATTATTCGGCTTTCGTCTTGGATCCGGACGGGAACAATGTCGAAGCTGTGGTGGACTGGTCAGGTGCCCAGGGGTGACTGCGTTAGTCCACATACGGGATCATGCCAGCCTTCGGAAAGTCGGGAAAGCCTAGGATGGCCGGTATGACCTATACAGCCGCATTTGACGTGGGGACCACGCAGGTCAAGGCCGTTCTTGTGGATGACCAGGGTTCTGTCAGGGTGTGTGCATCCAGCGGTCTCCTGCCGATTGACACAGGTGACGGGCGTATCGAACAGAATCCCGAGGATTGGTTGCAGGCCTTCATCGAGGTGTCCCGTGACCTTTTGGCCAGGGCCGGGCGGAGCATCAAGCACTTCAGGAGCGACCAGGTCACCGGCATCATCATGAGTGGGCAGATGCAGGATCTGATCGCCCTGGATGCGCAGGGGCAGCCAGTCGGGCCGGCGATCCTGTATGCGGACGGCAGGGCCGAAGAGGAGTCTGCCGAGCTGGTTGAAGCTTACGGGGCTGGGTCCTTCCGCGCTCGAGTGGGGAACCCGTGCGACGGGTCCCTGCCTGTAGCCAAGCTGATATGGATGTCCAGGCATCAGCCCCAACGGTATGCGCAGGTTCGCCATGTGCTCATCGATGCCAAGGATTATCTGATTTGGTGGCTGACCGGTGTCTACTGCGGCGATGTGACGGCCTGTTCGACGGCAGGTGCCATGGATCTGCGCTCGCGGACGTGGAGAAGGGACATCCTGGAAGCAGCAGGCGTGGATGCCGCGATCTTCCCGGAACTCCATTGGCCATGGGAAGGCGTTGGCACCAGCACGCCGGGCGCATCCGCTGCCACGGGGTTTGCTCCGGGAACCACGGTCTATGCGGGTATGGGGGATGCCGGGGCATCCACCTTGGCCGGCGGGGTGTTCCATCCTGGTCAGTTCAATATCAATTTGGGAACATCCGGGTGGATTGCCACAGTGACGAACCGGGCTGTAGCTGACCGCCCTGGAATGGTCAATCTGGCCTATCTGGGTACAGACAGCATCATCAACACGGTGCCATTCCTCAATGCAGGCAACGTGCATGCTTGGGCCACCGGAGTCTTTGCGGGGGGCGGTCCGACCGAGGGCGACGACGACCCCTATCGACGCATGGGGCACTTGTTGGAATCCAGCCCGGCGGGAGCGCGCGGTGTGATATGCCTGCCCTATCTGGTGGGGGAGCGCTTCCCGATGATGAATCCTTCGATCCGTGGAGCCTATGTCGGTATTTCTTTCCAGGCCACGGCAAGCGACCTTGCCCGAGCGGCGCTGGAAGGCGTGTCCTATTCGATTCGCCAGGGGCTCGACCTGCTGGGCATGCCCATCGAACGCGTCACCCTGATTGGTGGTGGCACCCGTGAGACCCAATGGTGCCAGATACTGGCGGATATCCTTGACGCGACCGTTCAGGTGCTTGATGATGCCCATCTCATGCCTGCAGCGGCCCTGGCAGAGCTGGTCTCCGTTGGCAAACGGACAGGTTCGTCTTCCAGGCCCGATCTGCAGGCCTTGGAGGAGCTGGTGGAAGCGAATCTTGTTGGACGGGTCTATTCACCTGACGACGCAAACCGCCATGTGTACGATGCCGGTTACAACCGGTTCCGGCGGCTGTATCCGGCTTTGGATTCCCTCCGGTAAAAACCCCCGAATGCAATCGCGCTTTATGATTTCTGTGAGTACAGTCGAGGTTTGCGGAATGATCACTCTGGAAATTTAGAATTTTCAAGCTTTTCGGTTTGAGACAATCATGTCTTCGAATGACAACGACAATTAGTGACTGTTCTCACTTAATCACGCGTTCTGCCATGTGAGGTTGTCGAAGGCCAATCAAGTAAAGTACTGTGTCAATTCCCTGATGAATCTGACATTAGGCTCAATGATTGAAAGTATAGAGGTTTCGAATATTGGAAAATGGTATTTTTGTTCTTCTCTTCAAAGAGATATAAGATTAACCAGTTGGTTGCAAGAGAAGGTTGGAAAATAAACTAATGACAAATCAACAATTACAAGGTATAAACACCCTCGAACAAGCCGCAGCTAAAATCGGACGTTCCCCAAACCTAATAGATCAAGCAATGAGAGCATTAAATCTTTCATTTCCTCTTTCTGAACAAGATTTAGAGAAGATTAAGAATTATATTGCATCTTTTCCTCATGCTTCAAGCACATCTGAACGAGTCCGACAAGAAGCGGAGGAAATTAATCCGCGAGATCAAGAGGATGAAGATACGCCAGATCTTGATTAACGTACCGTGTCTGTCGGTTTGACTGTGTAGCGGTATATCGACATTGGGCGTCAAACACTCTTTTTTACTATAGGTAAGATAATAATAATATTTTTTATTTTCTACCAAAGGTGCATTAGAGGGGATGTGATGATTCTCCTCAGATCTGCTGAAAGTTAACAATTTTAATTGTGCGATGCATGGCGATTTCGCGTTTAGCGCTTAAGCGAAAAGAAGATCTGAACCCCCGTATCAAAGCTAAGTGCATAGCTATATAGGGTTTGCCTCATGTGTGCATATCTCTATTTAATAGAAAAAAGAAATAAAACAACAAGATAAATCATCAAGCTAGATATAAATCTATATAGTGCACTTTTGTACCCCCGGAGAGAGTCGAACTCTCGCTGTCAGATTGAAAGTCTGGTGTCCTAACCGTTAGACGACGGGGGCGAACGTGCCCATGATACCCGCCCCCTGTGGACCAGGCAAGCCTGGTGTGCCGTCCGCTGGTCAGTGGTCCTCCTGGTCCAGCTCCTGGTCGCGCCGGTGGAAGAGCTCCATCTGTTCGCGAATCCAGACACGTTCCGCAGGGTTGATGTCGGCGGATTCCAGGTACTTCTGGTAGACGGGATAGAAGGCTCGCAGGATGGGGTAGATGGCGTAGAGGGTGTGCTCGGGCTTCTGCTCCCTGGTGTGCTGCGGGTGGGCGTCGAAGGTGTTCTTGAAGCGCTGCATGTAGTGGCGGAAGGACGTAAAGGAGGTGTCCATCCGGCGGGCGCTGATACCCACGTTCATGTCCTTGCAGTAGACCGTCTTGAACCCCTGGTCGATCAGGTGCAGGGAGATATCGACATCCTCGTGCATGATGTCCTCCTTGTCCCTGCAGACCTGGTTGCGTATGTTCCGCCAGGCCGTGGCGCGCAGGGCCATGTTGGAGCCATAGAGCAGGTATTGCCCGTCGTCCGCCCGGTAGATGGCTCGGCGAATGGTGTTGTCGCCCTTGAGTCCGATCCGCTTGCCCGGCATGTCGTAGTAGGCCACTGGCCCGGTGGCGCCCATGGCCTTTGTGTCCCGGGTGAAGATGCCGGAGACCACTTCGACCCAGTTGGGACGAAGCATGCAGTCCGCGTCGATCCGACCCAACACGTCGCCGGTGGCCCGGTCAAGTCCGTAATTGCGGGTTGGGATCAACCCCTGCTCACTGTCCTGATGGAGGAGCTTGACATGCTGGTCAGGGTGCTGATCGATGAATTTTTCGACGATGGAGGCCGTTGCGTCCGTGGAGTGGTTATCGACTACCAGTACCTCCTTGGGTGCCTGGCTCTGCCTGGTAGCGTTCAGGAGGCAGTCTTCAATGCGTTCTTCCTCATTCCAGGCGGGTATGACTATGGAAACGGTCAACATACCTCTCAGGATACGTGTGCCCGGATACACCGTCGGCTCAACCTGCGCCCAATAGCCCGCCATGTCAGCCATCTTGGGATAATGGAACATATGGCCAACGAGCAAAAGCAGCGCTTCGATTTCGCGACGGTCTTCCCGCCCAAGGGGGACCCGCGCCGACCTCCGGAATGGTTCGGCCGCGGCCTCCTCTACGTGGTCATAGCTGTCTTCCTGGCCTGGTTCGCCTACTCCTCCTGGTGGAAGATCGAATTCCTGGTTCTGGACGTGGTGATCGCCATCTTCGTCGCCCTGGCCATGGAGCCCTTGGTGCTCAGGCTGGTCAAGCACGGCTGGCGGCGGGGAGCGGCCTCGGCGGTCACCCTGATAGGCCTGATCATTATTGTGATTGTCCTCCTGGGCATGTTCGGCAATCTGCTGGTCCAGCAGGTCATCGGCATGGCCAACGGCTTGCCGGCCCTCTATGAGCAGGTGGCGGAATTCATCGCCAGCCGCACCCCCTGGCACCTGCCGGCCATGCAGGATCTGGGCGGGGAGATCGTCAAGAACATCCAGACATCCTGGGTGACTGACTTCGCCGGGCAGGCCCTGAACACCACCGTGGGGCTGGCAGGGTCCTTCATCAATATCATGACAGTTCTGCTGGTGATCTACTACATCTCCGCCGCAGGCCCCAAGCTGCGTCGCAGCCTCTGCCAGTGGCTGGCCCCCAGGAGCCAGCGCCGCTTCCTCTTCGTCTGGACCATCGCCCAGGACCAAATCTCCAGCTTCCTGTTCAGCAGGACCATCCTGGCGCTCATCTCCGCGGCCTGCATGTCGGTCTTCCTGGTCATCCTCAAGGTGCCCTACTGGCTGCCGCTGGCCCTGTTCTGCGGGCTGGTGTCCCAGTTCGTGCCCACGATCGGCACCTACATAGGCGGGGCCGTTCCCATCGTGGTGGCCTGGGGGAGCCGGGGACTGCTGATGGCTGTGATTGTGCTGGTCTACATCATCATCTACCAGCAGATCGAAAACATGATCCTGGCCCCCAAGATCTCCCAGCGGACCATGGATCTCAACCCGGCCATCGCCTTCCTGTCCGTACTGGCACTGGGCGCGGTCTTCGGCGCCCTTGGCGCCTTCCTGGCCCTGCCCCTGGCGGCCAGCTTCCAGGCCATCTTCTCGGCTTCGGTCAAGCATTACGAGCTGATTGACTCCCCGCTCATGCAGGATCCCAAGCCTGTCGGCAAGTCCAAGGTGGTCGAGGGCGTCGAGGCCTTCAACGAGCACGTGGTCCAGCCGGTGGCCAGCCATGTGGGCAGCCGGTCCGCAAAGGGAACCAGTGCCAGGGTTCGGGTGGAGGACCCTGTCATGACCATTGCCAGCCAGCTCTACCCGACATCCTCACCGACGGCCAAGGACCTGGACGAGTCGGCCACGGTGCCCATACCCAAGTCCGCCTCGGCCCCGGTAAAGCACAGACCGCTCAAGGGTACCGAGACCGGGGACGAGACCTCCGAGGGGGAGGACAACCCCCGCAAGGAGTGGCGCTGATGGCCCTGCTCAAAGTATTGGACGTTCTGATGATGCTGCTGGGCGGGGTGGGCATCGTCTACCAGGCCATCTGCATCGTCATCTCCTTCGTCTCCAAGCCGGTGGTCTTTCCAGAGGCCCCCTTCGACAAGCGCTTCGCCGTCCTTATTTCCGCCCGCAACGAGGAGCAGGTGGTTGGTCATCTGATCAACTCCATCAAGGAGCAGACCTATCCATTCTCCATGGTCGACATATGGCTGGTGGCCGACAACTGCACCGACGACACCGCTGGGCTGGCCAGATCCCTGGGCTGCCATGTGGTCGAGAGGCAGGACCCGGCCCGGGTGGGCAAGGGCTACGCTCTGACCTTCCTGCTGGAGCAGATACTCGATCGGGGTCTTGACTCCCGTTATGATGCCTACTTCGTCTTCGACGCGGACAACATCCTGGACCGTCATTACATCGAAGAGATGAACAAGGCCTTCCAGTCCGGCTTCCGCATACTGACCAGCTACCGGAACTCGGTCAACTTCTCGGACAACTGGGTCTCCTCAGGCTCGGCCCTATGGTTCATCCGCGAATCCCGGTTCCTCAACACATCAAGGATGGTCATCGGCTCCAGTTGCCATGTGGGTGGCACCGGGTTCATGTTCTCCAGGGAGGTTATGGAGCGCAACAACGGCTGGAAGTTCCATCTGCTGACCGAGGACCTGGAGTTCACCATGGACTCGGTTCTGCATGGCGAGCGCATCGGCTATTGCGGCACCGCCATCCTCTATGACGAGCAGCCGGTCACCTTCAAGCAGAGCTGGCGACAGCGGCTGCGTTGGAGCAAGGGCTTCCTCCAGGTCTTCCGCTACTACGGGCCTGCCCTGATCTCCCGGGCCTTCCGTGAACGCGACTTCTCAGCCGTGGACCTGACCATCCTGATCTGTCCCTTGACCGTCTTGGGCCTGGTCCGCTGCTTCTTCGGCCTGCTCTTCCCGGCTCTGGGTTTTGTGACCTGGACCAGCCAGGTGACCACCTTGATCGATGGCATTGCAGCTGGGATTCTGGGCCTCCTGGCCATGATGGGCCTGGCTGCCCTGACCGTGCTGGCCGAGCGGGACAAGATCGGCGCATCCAACAAGGAGCTTTTCGCCTACTGCCTGAGCTTCCCCATCTTCATGCTCAGCTACGTGCCCATCTCCTTCCAGGCCATTTTCGCCAATCCGGGATGGAAGCCCATCGAGCACTCAGGGCATTAAGGACGGTAGTCCCATAATCGGCAGCGAGATAGGGATACGCTAGAATTAAGGCCATGTCCGATGAAGCGCAAGCAACCAGCATGACCGCCCAGACGGCAGCGGTCCCTCCGCCAGATCCACAGGCAGCGGTTTCCATCCGTGCCCTGGTCAAGTGTTATCAGGGTCGGCCTGCTGTCAACGCCCTCTCTCTGGATATTCCCAGGGGATCCTTCTATGGGATAGTCGGCCCCAATGGCGCGGGGAAGACCACCACGCTGAACATGATGACCGGTCTCCTGGTGCCCGACTCCGGCAATGTCATGATCCTGGGCAGGGACGTGTGGTCGGACGTGGATACGGCCAAGCGGGTCATCGGCGTCATGCCCCAGGCCGATCAGATCTTCGATAGGCTGACGGGTCTGCAACTGCTGGTTTACTCGGGCATGCTTCGACGGATGCCGCGCAGTGAGGCGCTGGGCCGGGCCAGGGACCTGCTGGAGGCCTTCGACCTGACTGATGCCGGCGGCAAGCGGGTCTGTGATTATTCATCGGGCATGACCAAGAAGATCTGCCTGGCCACAGCCATGATTCATTCCCCCAGGCTCCTGGTGCTGGATGAGCCCTTCGAATCGGTCGACCCGGTCTCCAGCGCCAATCTCAAGGACATCCTGGCCGAGTATGTCGATACCGGAGGAACAGTGGTCATCTCCTCGCATGTCATGGCCCTGGTGGAGCGGATGTGCACCCATGTGGCCATCATCGACCATGGTCTGGTTCGGGCTGATGGTACGGTGGCCCAGGTCGCTTCCGGCGAGGATCTGGAGGATCGCTTCCTGGAGCTTGTCGGCGGCCGTCACCAGGCTAAGCGAATCGCCTGGTTGAACGGCTCCGGGTCCGAGGAAGACCAGGAGACGCAATGAGCGCGGCACCCACCATCATCGCCATGCGTTGGTCCATTACCTGGGGAACCACCAAGCGCTCCTCCTGGCAGATGGTCGGCGCCATCATCAGCCTGCTCATGGCCATAGGCATCTGCCTGGCCTCATGGCAGGGTGCGCTGACACTGGGGAGTTGGCTGCCCACTGCCGGTCCGGGCGACCGGCAGCGTATGGGAGCCATATTGGTCCTGTTCCTGGTCGGGTTGACTCTGGGAGTGATCCTGATTCAACTGGCCTTTCTGGGCCAGGGGTCGAACCTGAGCCCTTCGCGATTCGTTCTGTACGGGATTCCTGACAGCCAGCTGCAGGTGGGGCTCTACCTGGCTGGGCTGACCGGGCCTGCGGGATTGACAGGTCTTGTCTGCTTCCTGGCCCTGACGGCCATCTATGCCCGCATGGGTGTCGGAGCTGCGATCGTGGCTTTGATCGCAGCCCTGCTGGCTGTCCTGGTGATGCTGGCCTTGTCCCGGGCTGTTTTGGACCTGGTCGGTACCCTGGTGGTCTCCAAGCGCACTCGATCCGGGCTCTACCTGCTGGTCACCATGGTGATCATGCTTTTGTGCATGTTGCCCTCTCTGCTGGACAGCGGGATTATGGATGGCATTGCAGTCGACACTGAATCCCTCAAGTCCTTGGCCGACACATTGGCCTGGACGCCACTGGGCGCTGCTGTCCGTCTGCCGGAGGACTTCATTTCCGGATCATGGTGGGCTCTGGTCGGACGACTGTGTATGGAGCTGGCCACCCTGGCTCTCTGCTTCCTGATCGGCATGCTGTGCCTGCGTCATGACCGTTTGCATGCCGGGGCGAGTGCTGAACGGTCGGTTGCCCCCAAGGGGCTGGGGATGCTGGGCCGGTCCCGGGACGCTGTGGATGCCATGGCCGCGCGATTGCTGATCTATCTTCGTCAGGACCCCCGCAGGCTTGTTAGCTATCCGCTTCTACTTGTTGTGGTGATTCTATACGCGGTAATCTTCCGCCAGATGCCCATGATGCTATGGTTGGGGCCGGTTGTGGGCGCCTGGGTGCTGGAGGTTCCCGAGGGCAACGCATTGGCCTACGATGGGCTTGCCCTGCGCATGGAGATAGCGGCGGGAGTGAAGGGTCGCGAGGACCGGCTCTCGCGTGTCCGGAGCCATCTGAGCGTGGCCATGCCCTGCATACTCCTGCTTGGACTGGTGACTTTGGCGCTTTCCGGGGCGATGAAAGGGGGACGAGATCTGGTCATCTCCCTGAATATGCTGGCTGTGACCGTAGGATTGCTCCTGTCTGGGCTGGGAGTTGCCCAGGTCTTCTCGGCCCTGCTGATCTATCCGGTACCCTCCATGGACCAACCTTTCGCCTCACCACAGGGACGAGCCGTTGCCCAAGGCTTCCTGCCCTTGCTGCAGTTGCTGGCTAGCCTGGTGATCATGCTGCCCACCTTCCTGGTGGCATTACTGGCCATGACCACGGTCGGGATTCTTCCGCTCTGGCTGCCCATGCCCGTCGCACTGGCGAACGGTCTGATTGTGCTTGCCGTTGGTGTCGCTATAGGGTCTCGAATCTTCGATCGTCGTCAGTCGGCCATACTGCTGACTCTGGATCGATATGCCTCTCTGCAGTCCTGAGACAGTGACAGGACCAGTACTAGGCTAGTTGGATGATGCCGACCGAGCCGAACCCGGTTGGCGAAGGCAAGTCCGGGAGTGAGCAATTGGGTGACAGACTTCAGCTGCGCATGACACGCCGTCGTCGGATCAAGCGACGCTGGCGGGTGGCCTTGGCCATGCTTGTGGCTGTCGTGCTTGTCGTCGGCTATGCGTGCATGGACTTGGCCGATCTGGTACCCGGACCTCTGACCTTGGCAAAGACCAGTCATTCTTCGGTCCCCCCTGCTGTCTTGATGGGCGAGCCGCCGACCCTGGTCGCAGACAAGCCTGGATCCGCAGTGGATGCCGGTCAGGTTCAGCAGTTGGTTAACACTTTCGCCGGCACGCCGGGCCTGGGCAATGCATACTCGCTGGTCGTCCGGCAGGCTGATGGGCGCGTGCTTGCTCAGAAGAACGCCGATCAGGCGCGCCAGCCGGCCTCCACCATGAAGACCTTGACAGCAGCCGCCGCCGCATCCGTTCTGGATATGTCCTCACAACTGGATACTGAGGCGGTTCTGAATTCCTCTTCCTCCTCGCAGGCGACGCTGACCCTACGCGGTCACGGCGATATGCTGCTGGGGGTCGGCAAGGACGATCCCCTGCACGTCAATGGCCGGGCCGGCCTGGGGACTCTGGCCGAGAAGACGGCCCAGGCCCTGCACCAGCAGGGGATCAGCCGAGTGACCCTGGCCTACCAGGACACGCTCTTCGGCGACGATCGGTCGCCGAAGGGAATCGAAGCAAACAATGCTGATGGAATCTACTTCCAGGAACCTGTCGCTATGGCCGTGGATGAGGCCAGGCAGGGACGGGCCGAGCCTTTTGCCTATCCGGACGCGGGCGGGGTCTACCTGCCCAGGGTCCAAAACCCCGCAGGGGCTGCTGCAGCAGTCTTTGCCAGTCGCCTGAAGGATTCCGGGATCCAGGTGGACAATGCCCAGGGTCCTGATCGGACCGACCATGCCCAGGGCAAGGTTGTGGCCCGTATCCGCTCGGCACGGCTCAGCGAGATCATGTCGCTGATGCTGCGCAACTCCGACAACAGCCTGGCCGAGCTCTTCGGCCGTCTGACCGCCTTGGCCCTGAACACGCCCAACAGCCCTGCCGGGGCTGTGAAAGCCGTGACCAGCACGCTGAACAAGCTGGGCGTAGATACCACGGGCCTCAACATGGCCGACTGCTCGGGGCTGACCCCTGGCTCCAGCCTCAAGGTGGGCACCTTGGCGGACGTCCAGCAGCTGGCCCTGTCCGAGAAGGGGCTCACCCCCCTGGTCAAGGGTCTGTCGGTGGTGGGGCTGACCGGCACAGCAGCCAGGCGGAAAATAGACAATCAGGCTGATGGGCTGATCCGGGTCAAGACCGGCACCTTGGACCATGTGACTTCACTGGCGGGCAATGTGATTCGGCGCTCAGGCGGTGTTCTGGTCTTTGCCGTAGTCGTCAACGATCCCGAGGATGTGGCTGCTGCCCGGCACGCTGTGGACACCCTGGTCGGATCCCTGGATCGGCTCTAAGTAGGAAGCGGCCTGGACCATGGTCTATTCGGCAGAGATGAAAAAGGCGGTGGGGCTCCTGCGTTCGACCCTGGACCGGGAGGGCCTAGGCTTGCAGGATAAGCGGTTCGCCCATCACGGGGTGCACCGGCCCGATCCGGATGCCCCACTGATTCTGGTGGCATGCTCGGGAGGGCGGGACTCCCTGGCCCTGGCCTGCGTGGCCCACCTGGTGGCCGATATGACCGGGTTGCGGTGTGGGGCCCTGCTAATCGATCATGGCCTGGTGCCGGATTCGGATCGGATCGCCGAACGTGCGGCTGGAACCTGCAGGGGGCTGGGATTGGATCCTGTCCGCGTCACCAGAGTGGATGTACCCGTTACTTCGGCCGGCCCTGAGGCTGACGCCCGTGCGGCCCGTTATCAGGCCCTCTCCGAGCAGGCCCTCAAGCTTGGCGCCAGGGTCGTCCTCCTGGCGCACACCCGTGACGATCAGGCTGAAACGGTGCTGATCGGCCTGATCCGCTCCCAGGGGCTGGAGGCCATCACCGGCATGGCCCGGCGTGTGGAACGCGGAGGAATGCGCTACCTGCGCCCATTCCTTGACCTGGACCGGAAGGACACCACGGCCATTTGCCGCCAGCAGGGGATTCAGTGGTGGGACGACCCCACCAACGGCGACGATCAGCCGGCCGGTTCCGCGCTTCCCGAGACGCTGCCGTTGCGCTCGCGGATCCGCCACGACCTGCTGCCCGCCTTGAATCGCTTTGCTGGCCGGGACATGGTCCGCCGTCTGGCCCTGGGCGCGGATATGGCCCGTCTGGATCAGGATTATCTGGACACCCAGGTGGATGGGTTGTTCCAGCGGCTGGTCGCCCGCCCTGACTCGGACCAGAGAGCCGAGGGGGTGCTGGCCCGCCTGGACGCCCTCGGATTGGCCGACTGCCACCCGGCCCTGCGCACCCGCCTGCTGGCCCAGGTGCTGACCAGGCTGGGCATACGGTTCACGGCCGTGCAGGTCAGGGCCCTGGATGATTTGGTCTGCCGATGGCACGGTCAGCAAGGGCCACGCTTTCCCAGCTCCCATACAGCAATCCGTAAGGGTCAAGTCATTCTCATATGCAATGATGGAGACCATGCGCATCGCTGATATTCAATCCCATATCGACCATGAACTGGTGTCCAAGGAACGGATAGAAGAGCTGATCAACCGGACGGCCGAACAGGTCAGCCGGGATTACCGGGGTAAGAACCCGATCATGCTGGCCGTGCTCAAGGGGGCTTTCAACACGCTTGCCGCCCTCTCACAGGCCGTCACCATACCGGTTCAGATCGAGTTCATGAGCATTTCCAGCTATCCGGCCGGCAAAACCAGCGTTTCCAAGGGAGACCTGGACATCAGGATGGATCTGGACTGCGATGTGCGCGGACGGCATATTCTGATCGTTGAGGATATTATCGATTCCGGCTACACCTTGCACTGGTTGGTTGAGCATCTCAAGGAGCGAGGAGCTGCATCGGTGGAGATTTTCACCCTGCTGGACAAGACCTCGCGGCACGAGGTCGAGGTGGATGTCAAGTATCCGGGGTTCGCCATACCCGACGAATTCGTTGTGGGCTTCGGGCTGGATTACGACGAGCAGTATCGTAATCTTGACTCGATAGCCGTACTCAGGTCCGAGGAATACATGGACCCGACCCAGGAACAGGATCATCAGGATCAGGGGGAGCAGTCATGAGCTACTCGCAGGGACCGCAGCAGGGTCCGCCCAATGGAGGCAGGGACAACGGGGACAAGGGCAACAACCCCTTCAACTTCAACCTTGGCAACAACGGCTCCGGCCCCAACGGGGGCAACCGCTCCTTCTGGCGTTCCCCCTGGCTCTGGGGGATTCTGGCCGTGGTCATCATCCTGTCAATCTTCGGCTTCTTCAGCAGCCAGAACGGCGCTCAGACCATCAATACCCAGGATGGCCTGGAGCTGCTGAACGACCGCAGCAGCATGGTCAAGAAGGCCGAGATCACCGAGAAGATGCAGGTCGTCGAGCTCAAGCTCAATAGCGACTTCGTCAAGGATGTACCCGGCTTCCGCGGCAACCGCACCTCCAAGAACTTCGGCAAGGATGTGCAGTTCTACTACGTGGAGGCCCAGGGGGAGCAGGTCGTCAAGGCCGTCGAAAAGGCCAAGCCCTCCGAGGGGTACAACTCGGTGGTGCCGCAGACCAGCATGATGAGCTACCTGATCTCCTCCATCCTGCCCATGCTGATCATTCTGGGGGTCTTCTGGTTCCTGCTCTCGCGCATGTCTTCGGCGGCCGGCGGCGGCATGTTCGGCATGGGGGGCAAAAAGAACTCCGCCAAGCTCAGCGACGGACAGACCCCCAAGACCAAGTTCTCGGACGTGGCCGGCGAGGAGGCCGCAGTCCAGGAGGTGGAGGAGATCAAGGAGTTCCTCAAGGATCCCTCCAAGTACAAGGCCCTGGGAGCCCGCATACCCCGTGGCGTCCTGCTCTATGGTCCCCCCGGAACCGGCAAGACCCTGCTGGCCCGGGCCATCGCCGGTGAGGCCAGCGTGCCCTTCTACTCCATGGCAGGATCAGACTTCGTCGAGATGTTCGTCGGTCTGGGCGCTTCCCGGGTGCGTGACCTGTTCGACGAGGCCAAGAAGAATGCGCCGGCCATCATCTTCATCGACGAGATCGATGCAGTGGGCGGCAAGCGCGGCTCCGGCATGAGCGGCGGTCACGATGAGCGCGAGCAGACCCTGAACCAGCTGCTGGTCGAGATGGACGGCTTCGACAACGACACCAACCTGATCATCATTGCAGCCACCAACCGTCCGGACATTCTGGATCCGGCCCTGCTCAGGCCCGGCCGGTTCGACCGTCAGGTGGCCGTGGAGGCTCCAGACCTGGAGGGCCGCGAGGCCATCCTCAAGGTCCACGCCAAGGGCAAGCCCTTCGTGCCGGATGTGGACCTGCACACTGTGGCTGTGCGCACGCCCGGCTTCACCGGCGCCGACCTGGCCAACGTGCTCAACGAGGCGGCCCTGCTGACCGCTCGCTCCGATGCCCAGCTGATCGACAACCGGGCCATCGACGAGGCCATCGACCGTGTGCTGAGCGGACCTCGGCGGCGGACCAAGGGCATGGCCCTGGCTGAGATGCGCAACACCGCCTACCACGAGGGCGGCCACGCCATGGTTGCTGCGGCCCTGCACCACACCGACCCGGTCACCAAGGTGACCATTCTGCCGCGTGGACGGGCCCTGGGTTACACCGCGGTCATGCCTACCACAGACCGGTACTCGCAGTCCCGCAACGAGCTGCTGGACCAGATGGCCTACGCCATGGGTGGCCGGGTGGCGGAAGAGGTGGTCTTCCACGATCCGACCACCGGCGCCTCCAACGATATCGAGAAGGCCACCAGCATCGCCCGGCAGATGGTCCTGCAGTACGGCTTCTCATCCAAGCTGGGAGCCATCAAGTGGGCAGATGAGAACGACCAGGATGCCGGACTCGATGCCCTGAAGCCCCACAACTATTCGGAGAAAACCGCCGAGGCCATCGATGAGGAAGTCCACAATCTTATCGAGACGGCCCACCAAGAGGCCTGGCAGATCATCACCCAGAACCGTGACGTACTGGACGAGCTCGTCCGACAGCTGCTGGTCAAAGAGACCCTGAACAAGGACGAGCTGGCTGCGGTCTTCGCAGGCTTGCGCAAGGCTCCCGAACGTCGGCTCTGGCTGTCTGCACCGGATCGGCCGGACTCCGAGCAGCCTCCGGTGGAGATTCCTGAGGAGCTCAGGCGCAGCGTGAACGGGTCGTCCGCAACGGACCAGCACTGAATTCCGGATCGGCTCGGTGAAATACACGTTGCCGGGCCGTGCGGCAGTGAATGTTCCAAGGCGAGGGAGGAGCGTACATCATGGATTCCATCCGTCTTAGTTCCATCAAGGTCGCACCCCTGCATGGCCGGCAGAAGCCAGGGTTCAGATACCAGGTCGATGCCGTCCTCTACCTGGATTTGAGTGAGGCAGGCAGGCTCAACGACGGCACTCAGACCGTGGACTATGTGCAGATTGTCCGTCGGATCGTCAACCTGATTCAAAGCGAGCCGGCTGACGAGATTCTGGAATCCCTGACCGCCAAGGTGGCTGATGCCATCCTGCTCTCCCACCAAATCCGCCGCACCCGGGTCACGGTCACCCGTCTGGGCGCTGACCAGGGAACAGGGGTCGATTTTCAGGTGGGCGTCACCCTTGAGCGTGCATCCGATGATCAGGTGGAAGGCAACCCTGCCAGCATGGAATCCGGGCGGGTTAGCAGCGGCGGGAATCCTTCTTTAGGACATCCCTCCTTCCTGCTGTCTGGTCAGGCCGATTCTGGCCATGCGGCGCAGGCCCGGCTGCGTCACCCCGTAACCTCCTCCACGCAGAACGGCCTGTCCTCGGATCCGGAGAATGATACTGATGCGTCCAGTCGGCCGACTGCTGAGGGAGCCAAGCCACAGGGCCTTCTGACGCGTGATGTGATTGCGCTGGAGGGAGCATCGGGAACCGATCGGTTGACCATGCTCCGTGCTCTTGCAGCCCTTGACGGAATTCCCGGCAGTCAGCTGGTCGGCATCTCGCCCCTATATGCCTACCGGGATGATCGGGGGAATCAGCGTCTATCGGCTGTGGTTATTCTGCAGACGCCGCTGAATCTGGAGGAGCTGCGGTCGGCCCTGGACATGGTGGCAGCCCCAATCAGGCAGATGGGCGGGCTGGATGCCGATGTGGTGGAGGTGGAGACCTTGGACGGTTCGGTCCCCTCTCCCCAGGACCGTCCGCCTCTGCTGGCCGCCGATGCTCCATCGCGCATTCTGATTCCCTGGGCCTATTTGGAGCCTGAACACTGCCTGCCGGGTGCTGGCGGATCCTGTCTGGCCAGCCTGGCCAACCGTGCACCTGACCGTGACCGTATCAGCCTGGTCTCGGAGGACTGGATTCTGGACGGTCTGTCATGAGGGCCCGCCGCACCCCGCTCGCGCACTATCTGGTCGCCCTGGTTCTGGGCCTGATGGGAGGCGCCGGCATCTCGGAACTGGGCATGTCAACCAGGACGGACCTCATGGGGGTTCCCTGGCTGGTCAGCGTATTGCTCTTTCTGCTGGGGTTGGCCATCCTGATCATGGCCTTCCAGGTGCATCGCTACGCCAAGGGGGACCGCAAGCAGATGGATTTGCGCTTCGCGGTCAACGTGCTGATCATGAGTAAGGCCTTGGGCATTGCCTGCGCCGCCCTGTTGGGCTGGTACGGCAGTCAGGCCCTGATCAGCATGGGCCATGCAGGCGCTCCCTATTACATGCGGGTCATGCAGGAGTGCCTGGTCGCATCCCTGGTCTGTTTGATCGATGTGGTGGCGGGTGCCGTGGGGGAGTGGCTCTGTCAACTGCCCCCGGATGACGGACCTGAAAACCCCGACCGGCGCAAGTCCTCACAAAGACCCATGGCCGATGCGGCCGACACCGCTGACAGGGCGGAGACAAAGGCCGATTCCAGTGAAAGACATGGCTGATCGGCGTTCAAGGCCGTCGCTGAGAAATTCCTGAATCCGGTCGGCTGCTGTCGAATTGGCTGCTGACCCTTTGCTTGGGAAACGCGATGATCTGGTGGCCGCTCAGCCCTTGGGAACCCTGATCATGGCCTCCTGAACCATGAAGGCGGCCAGGTCACCCTGGCGGTTGTAGACCTTGGCCATGCATAGGCTGCGACCGTGGTCGGCTACGGGGGATTCCTGAATAAAGCAGTGCCAGTCGCAGGGATCCAGGTCCTGATACCACCACATGGCATGGTCGATGGAGGCGAAGGAGATCCCCGGGGTGGTCATGCTCAGCCCGGCACGGCGCAGGGCAGGCTCCATCATGATCTGATCGCACTCCATGGCCAGCAGGGCCCGGCGCATCAGCGGGTCCATGTCGGCCCTTCCCTGGGTGCGGCTCCATACGGCCTGGCGGCTCCTGCTGTCATCCTCGGAATCTTTGTTTTCTGCATCATCTGCGTCGTCCAGCAGGACCGTGCCGCCGACATGGCGCATATCGAAGGGGCTCTGATGGGCGTAGTAGTCCGCGAAGGGGGACTTGTCGGCATAGGGTTCCATAAGCTCCCGGGAACCAGGCAGGTCCTCGGGATCAGGCAGTCCCGTCGGCATGGGGTCGGCATAGCGGACGCCCTCCTGGCCGACCTGCTGGTAGGAGAGCAGAGCGTTCAGGATGGTCCGTTCCCCCTGGTGCAGGTCAACCCGTCGGGAGGAGAAGGAACGTCCGTCACGGATGGTCTCCACTTCCGCATGGACATCCTGATTCAGGAGTCCTGTACGCAGGTAATAGGCGTGCATGGAATGAGGCAGTCGACCCTCGGGCACGGTCCGCCCGCCGGCCATGATGGCCTGGCCCAGCAGTTGGCCTCCGTAGAGGCGGCCAGTGGGGAAGTCCAGCGATTTGCCCAGGAAACGGGAACGGCCATCGGCGGGCTGCTGCTCCTGCAGGTTCAGCCCAGCGATGGCCTGGGCCAGTGCTTCATCCTCGGTGCTCATGCTTCTCCTCGGCCCTCGATCCCTCGTGGTGTATTTCGTTCAGCGGGTCAGCTTGCGGTGGATGCGGTGGGGCCTGGAGGCCTCCTCGCCCAGACGCTTGACCTTGTTCTCCTGGTAGGCCTGGAAGTTGCCCTCGAACCAGTACCAGGAGGCCGGATTCTCGTCCGTGCCCTCCCAGGCCAGGATATGGGTGGCGATACGGTCCAGGAACCAGCGGTCGTGGGAGATGACCACAGCGCATCCGGGGAAGGCCAGCAAGGCATTTTCCAGACTTTCCAGAGTCTCCACGTCCAGATCGTTGGTGGGCTCGTCCAGCAGGAGCAGGTTGCCGCCCTGCTTGAGGGTGAGTGCCAGGTTCAGCCTGTTGCGCTCTCCGCCGGAGAGGACGCCAGCCGGCTTCTGCTGGTCCGAGCCTTTGAAGCCGAAGGAGGCCACATAGGCGCGGGTGGGCACCTCGACGCCGCCGACCTCGATGAAGTCCAGCCCTCCGGAGACCACCTCCCAGAGGTTCTTGTTGGGGTCGATGCCCTCGCGGTTCTGATCCACATAGGAGATCTTGACCGTGTCGCCGACCTCCAGGGTGCCCGAAGTCAGCGGTTCCAGGCCCACTATGGTCTTGAAGAGCGTGGACTTGCCCACGCCGTTGGGGCCGATGACGCCCACAATGCCGTTTCGAGGCAGGGTGAAGCTCAGGTCGTCGATCAGGACGCGGTCGCCGAAGGCCTTGTGGATGTGCTCGGCCTCCAGCACCTTGGAGCCCAGGCGGGGCCCCGGCGGAATCTGGATCTCGGAGAAGTCCAGCTTCTTGTTGTTCCGCGCCTCGTTCTCCATCTGCTCGTAGCGCTCCAGACGGGCCTTGTTCTTGGCCTGCCGGGCCTTGGGTGAGGAGCGGACCCATTCCAGTTCGCTGTTGAGACGCTTGGCCAGCTTGGCATCCTTCTGGCCCTGGACCTCCAGACGCTTGGCCTTGGTCTCCAAGTAGGTGGAGTAGTTGCCCTGGTAGGGGTAGAGGTGGCCACGGTCCACCTCGCAGATCCACTCAGCCACGTTGTCCAGGAAGTACCGGTCGTGGGTCACGGCCAGGACGGCGCCCTTGTAGGTGTGCAGGTACTGTTCCAGCCAGAGGATGGACTCGGCATCCAAGTGGTTGGTGGGCTCGTCCAGCAGGAGCAGGTCGGGGGCCTCAAGCAGCAGCCGACATAGAGCCACGCGGCGGCGCTCGCCTCCCGAAATGACCGAGACCGGGGTGTCCGGGTCGGGGCACTGCAGGGCATCCATGGCCTGGTCCAGCTGGGAGTCAAGGTCCCAGCCGTTGGCGGCATCGATCTGCTCCTGAAGCTGGCCCATCTCGGTCATGAGGGCGTCGTAATCGGCGTTGGGGTCTGCCATCTGCTCGCCGATTTGGTTGAAGCGGTCCACCTTGCTCATGATGTCGCCGAAGGCCATGCGAATGTTCTCGCCGACGGTCTTGTCATCGTCCAGCGGCGGCTCCTGCTGGAGGATGCCTACCGTATAGCCGGGGGTGAGCTGTGCCTCGCCGTTGCTGACAGTGTCCAGGCCGGCCATGATCCGCAGCAGGGTGGACTTGCCCATGCCGTTGGGGCCCACCACGCCAATTTTGGCGCCGGGCAGGAAACTCAGGGTCACATCGTCCAGGATGACGCGGTCGCCGAAGGACTTGCGCGCCTTGATCATCTGATAAATGAATTCGGCCAAGAAGCTACCTCACAGAACCATAGAAAAGACAGTGCAAACTGCATTCATGGTAGTGGGAACTTCTGACTTATGCGCCGGGCTGATAAGCAAGGTCAGTCAGGCGGATGGCCACCTATAAACAAGACCTATGACCAGACCCTGGTTCTGCCGCCGTAGTCGGGGTAGCCTTGAGTCGACGTTCCCGCCCGGTATGCGCAGGTCAAGGAACGCCGGATGGGCCTTTGCCGGCTTGGGCGGGTCCCTTCCCATCGCTGTGCGCATGAGGAACGGGCCGTCGGCTCTATGACGGTCGTAAGGGAGTATCGATGACGGTAAAACAGCAACAGGGTCGGGTTTCCGCATCTCATCGGTTGCGCTGGAGGCCGCTTGACATTGCGGTCGGTGCCGGCCTGGGCGCGGTGTCGGGGTTGATTTACTGGTTGGCCAGCCTGCTCGCCTCGTGGATATTCCCGCTGATGACGGCCCTTCTTCCCGGGGCGGCGGCCCTTTTGCATGGGGTCTTCTACTTTCCCTGTACCCTGTCCCTCTTGATACTGCGCAAGCCCGGCGCGGCCGTCTATGTCGGCATCATCAGTGTCCTGGTCGAGATTCTGCCTGGCAACGCCTATAACGTGCCGATGATTTTGGTGGAGGCCATCGTTGAGGCCCTTTGCGCGGAGCTGGCCTTCGGAATATTCCGCTACCGCCGGTGGACCCTGGGAACGACCGTTCTGGGGGGTATCCTGATAGCCTTGGTCTATAACGCTTTTCTCCTGGCCTTCTACTATCAGGGGGTCTCCCTCCTCAGCCCGAGGGGGATCATCGGCACCATCTGCGAGCTGATCAGTGGAGTGGTTCTTGCTGGACTGGTCAGCTGGTTCCTCTTCCGGGCCATCGGCAGCACCGGTGCCCTGGATCGGCTGGCATCCGGGCAGGATGTCAGGCAGGTCTGAATATCGGCATCCTCGCCAAACCGACTGTATTGACCATATGTTTAATGACTCGGTGTTTCTTGTGCAGCTGTGACAAGGCCCATACCGGGCAGGAAGGGTCCTACTATGACCAAGCTTCGTTCCTACATCGCAGCAGTGGTGCTTCCGCTCGTCCTGGCAGCGGGCGCCTGTGGCACCTCCCAGGCTCCCCAGGAAGACCGGGTCGACCCACAGGCCGCCATCAGCGTCAACAATGCCGAGCCTACAGCTCCCCTGATTCCCTCCAGCACCAACGACACTGCGGGCTGGAAGGTGGTGACCCAGCTCTTCGATGGTTTGGTCACCTTCGATGCCAAGGGCGGGATGACCCTGGTTCAGGCCAAATCGATTACTCCCAATGAGGATGCCAGCCGGTACACGATTGTCCTCAAGCCGGGGCTTACCTTCAGCAACGGGGAGAAGATCACAGCCAAGACCTATGCGGATTCCTGGTCCTTTGCGGCGAATGCGGCCAATGGACAGCTGGGGGCCTCGGCTTTTTCGACCATCGCCGGGTACCAGCAGGTGCAGGATGAGCATGGCGACCCCAAGGCCCCTCTATCCGGTCTTCGGGTGGTTGACGACCTGACCCTGGAGGTGACCATGGACAAGCCGGATTCCTCCTTCCCCTACAAGGTGGGAGATGTGGCCTTCCTGCCGCTGCCGGCATCCGCCTACAAGGACATCAAGGCCTTCGGCAGGAAACCGATCGGGAACGGGCCCTACCGCTTCAAATCATGGGTACCCAATCAGGGTATTAAGCTGGAGAAGGACCCCTCATACAAGGGACCGCGCAAGGCCCGTAACGGAAGCCTGGAGTTCAGAGACTACCAGAGTCTTGATGCCGCCTATGCCGATGTCCAAGCCGGCCACCTGGACGTGCTCGATACGGTTCCGGTCTCCCGTTTGAAAACCTTCCATACCGATTCGGGCCTGCAACCCTTGATCAAGCCGGGGCCGGCCTTCCGGTCGCTGACCATTCCGCAAGGTCTGCAGCATTTCCAGGGGCAGGAAGGCGCCCTTCGCCGGGCGGCACTGTCATATGCCCTGGATCGCGCGAAAATAGCGGACAAGGTCTTCGCTGGCTCAGTTACGCCGGCCACTGATTTCCTTGCCCCGACCATCAGGGGGCATGCCTCCGACATCAAAGGCAGGGAGGTGCTGGACCACGATCCGGACCTGGCCCGCAAACTCTGGAAGAAGGCTGACGCCATCGCTCCTTGGGAGGGCACGCTTCGCATCGCTTACAGCGCCGACGGGACCGACAAGGACTGGGTTGATGCGGTTCTGCATGAGTACGCCCAGGTTCTGGGCATCAAGACGGCACCGAATATCTTCCCGACGGGTAAGGAATTCAATACGGCGGTTCATAACCGTCAGGTCAACAGTATTTTCAATTCGGGCATCACCTCGGACTATCCCCACCCCGAAGGCTACCTGGTTCAGGGATATGCCTCCAGCCAGGCCGATGGCAAGGGGCTAAATAACGGGGACTACAAGAGCGCGGAATATGATGCCATTCTTTCCTGCGCCGCGTCCAAGACCGATCAGGAAGAAGCCATGCAGGATTACCGCCAGGCCGAGGCCGTCCTCTTCAAGGATCTTCCGGTGCTGCCCCTCTGGTACAGGAAGGTCTCTGCAGTGGCCGGAAAGCAGGTTCGGCAGGCTCCTTTCGGATACATGGGTCTGCCTGTCTACAATCAGGTCACCAAGTAGGTCCGACGACCCGGACCTGGCTGATGACGAGTCGTTTTGATACCATGACTCTGGCCGATATGTTCGGCGCGGGGCCTTAGCTCAGTCGGTTAGAGCAAACGACTCATAATCGTTCGGTCCAGGGTTCAAGCCCCTGAGGCCCCACACAAACAAGCCCTCGGGACCTTCTAAAGGTTCCGGGGTTTGTTTATGGATAGATTCAATCGGGTAAGATCAAAATCTCTTATCTCAAAGTCAAATGGGAAACTTGGCGCAACACTGGTTCACGTCTTCGATGACTGCCAGTGGGCTGGTCAGGGTTTTGTACCCCGAACTTTCTTGATAGTCTTAGTAGAAGGACAGCCCCGGCTATTGTCGGGGCCATCCTCTCGTCGCCTAGCTCTAGCATCCATGATTCACCGATGCAATATGTATGGCTTCACATGTAAGCCGGGGGAAAAGAGCTAGGCGCGTTTTTTATGTCGGATCATAGAGCACCCTCGGTGTATATCCACTTCTCGGTGCCCCAAATGTGCATACGTAGACAGCCATAAGATCTGTGCACGTGACAATGATCCGGAAGCGTTTCCGTAGAACCGCTAAGTATGAGAATTTATCAGGGAAAAGAATACGGGACGAGCTCGAGTGGGAGCCGTCGGCATATGCCGGGAAACTATACGCATGTACATCTCCTCTGAGACTGAAAATAATTCAGCCCCTGTAGGTCCATCGTGTATACGTCCCCCGTATATCTGTTTTCAATCATACACCCTGGAGGGGGTGTGTCAAAGCTGAGCAGGGCGAGCCTAGGTGCTCTGATCAGGGCCTACAGCGGCATTGCGTATCGTATGCAAATAGCGGTAGACGCTGGGGGAGGAGATCCCGAGAGCCTGGGCAACCGTGTCCACTGAGCCCTTGACCAGAAAGACTCCTGACCCATCCAGTCGTGTAATAAGCTGCATTCGCTCCTGCAGGTTCATCCTTGCCGGAGAAATACCAAGCTCTGTGGCGAACTTGTCGATATTATGCGTAACCACTTCGTCTGCGTTGACGGAGAGGACTTCATGGACCGATTGGTCGGTTCCGGTCTCGGCCTCCGGTTCTTCTGGCGTGGCCTCATTGTCTTTCATTTCGGCAGTGGGATCGGCCAGTCCCAGAGCGTCCAGATAAGCGCTTGCCCGCCTGAGCTCTTGGCTGGCCTGTCGAAAGGCGGAATTGTCAAAATTGATGCAGAGAAAGCCGATCACCCGTCCTCTGGAATTCCGCACGAACAGGGTGGAGGAGACCACGGGATGCCCCTGGATGGTGTAGCCAGCATAATGGGTCAGATAGTCATGCCGGTCGTATTCGTGGTTCTGCCAGATATGCAGGACCAGGTCGGTGGCTGGGCTGCCTATGGTGCGTCCGCTCAGATTGCCGTTGGCGATGGCAACCACCGAATGCGAGAAATCCTTGACATTCTGAAGCACCACTTCCGTCTTGGGCCCGAGGATTTTGCCCAGGAAGTCCACTAGCGGGACGAAAAGCTGCAGAGAAGATGAAACGGGCTTTGATGCACTCATTCTGTCACCCCATCCACTGACTAAAGCCAGATAGTACCATCGCTGCTCTGGTATTGGACGCAGACACTCGGGCGGAGCCCACGGCTGTAGACTGGCGGAAGGTCGCTGCGAGCGCATCTGCACCGGATGAGAGGTTGACTAATGACATACGATTTCACCAGCATCATGGATAGGCACGGCAAGGACGCCATTGCTGTAGACGGCCTGGGTGCCGAGCCTGGATTCGCCCCCGAACCTCCCAAGGAGGGCTTCGATGTCATTCCCATGTGGGTGGCCGATATGAATTTTCCTACGGTGCCGACCATACCCGAGGCCATCATCGAGCGTGCCAAGCATCCTGCCTTCGGCTATTTCAATCCCACTGACGAGTACTACGATGCCATCATCAATTGGCAGCGCACCCGCAATGGTGTGGAGGGCCTGACGGCCGAGGCCATCGGCTATGAGAACGGGGTCCTGGGCGGTGTGGTCTCGACTTTGACTGCTTTTGCTGCTCCGGGTGATGCGGTGCTGCTCCACAGCCCGACCTATGTCGGCTTTACCTCCTGCATCGAGAACAACGGCTACCACATCGTGCACAGCCCCTTGAAGAAGGACGAGCAGGGTGTCTGGCGGATGGACTTCGAAGACATGGACCGCAAGCTCAAGGAGAACAACATCCATGTGGCGGTCTTCTGCAGCCCGCACAATCCCTGCGGCCGCGTCTGGGAGAAGTGGGAGATCGAGAAGGCCATGGAGGTATATAAGGAGAACGACTGCGTGGTCATCTCCGATGAGATCTGGTCGGATCTGATCCTGTCGGGCCACAAGCACATCCCCACCCAGTCGGTCAGCGAGGATGCCCGCAACAGGACGGCTGCCTTCTATGCACCCAGCAAGACCTTCAACCTGGCCGGGCTGGTCGGCTCCTACCACATCATCTACAACAAGTACCTGCGCGACAGGATTGTGGCCAAGGGGTCCAAGGCCCACTACAACGACATGAACGTGCTGTCCATGCATGCCCTGATCGGAGCTTACAAGCCCCAAGGCCAGGAATGGGTGGATGAACTCCGGCAGGTCCTGACCGGCAATGTGGACTACGCCTACGGTTACTTCCGGCAGCATTTTAAGGGAGTCGAGCTTTCCAAGCCCCAGGGCACCTACATGCTCTTCCTCGATTGCACGCAATGGTGCAAGGACCATGATCTGAGTCTGGATCAGCTGCTGAAGCGGGCCTGGGATGTGGGCGTGGCCGTCCAGGACGGGCGACAGTTCAAGGCTCCCTGCGCCATCCGTATGAACCTGGCCCTGCCTTTGAGCCGTGTCCAGGAGGCCATGGATCGTCTGGACAAGTACGTCTTCAACGCCTGAATGATCCCTTGATGATCATGGACCCTCGCTGTCGGGCGGAACCGATCGGCGGGGGTCCATCATATGCGGGCGAATCCTTGCTACAGAATCACTGGAATTGCATGCCGCCGTCCACAATCAGGGTCTGTCCGGTTACGTAGTCGGAGTCATGCCCGGCCAGGAAGGCTACTGCATTGGCCACATCCTCCGGCTCGGAAAGCCGTCCCAGGGCGATGCCGTCCGAGAAGGTGGACATGCCCCACTCGTCATCCTTGCCGGCGTTGACCCCGACCTGATGAGCGATGTCCATCATCATGGGCGTCTTGACAATGCCGGGGGCGTAGGCGTTGGCGGTGATGCCTTCCTTGGCCAGATCGCGTGCAGCCACCTGGGTAAGGCCGCGGATGGCGAACTTGGTGGAGGAGTAGAGCATCAGGTTGGGGTTGCCCACCACGCCTGCCTGGCTGGTGGCGTTGATGATCTTGCCCCCGTGGCCCCGATCACGGAAGGCCTGAACGGCGGCCTGCATGCCCCAGATGGTTCCTGCTACGTTGACGTGGTAGACCTTGTCGAACAACTCCGGAGTGATGGACTCGATGGGTGTGGTCGGACCCAGACCGGCGTTGTTGACAATCACGTTGAAGTCCCCCAGCTTGGTGGCGGTCTTCTCGACGGCCGAGCGCACCTGGACACGGTCGGTCACGTCCAGGGTGACGGCCATAGCCCGTCCGCCTGATTGATTGATGGAGTCGGCCACTGCCTGGGCCTTGTCCGTATTCATATCCGCCACGGCCACGGCGAACCCGTCCTTGGCCAGACGGCGGGCAATGGCCTCGCCGATTCCCTGAGCCGCCCCTGTAACGAACGCCACTTCCTGCTGCATTGCTGCCCTCCTTTGTCGCCTCGCCGGGCCGGTCGGTCCGACTGTTTGATTCTAGAGGACGCTCGACCGGCCACCTCGGTTGATTGATTCGGCGTGTGGCGCAAGGGTGCCGTAATCTCTTCGGGTTGCGCTAGACTATTATGCGGTTGCCGGTTCACGTCCGCCACAGGGGCGGTCGACCCGGGGCCCTTGGATCTAGGAGTAACCATGAAGCAGGGAATTCATCCCGATTATCATCCCGTTGAGGTCACGTGCTCGTGCGGCAATACCTTCATCACCCGTTCGACCGCTCCCGGCGATCATATGACGGTTGATGTCTGCTCGCACTGCCACCCCTTCTACACCGGCAAGCAGAAGATTCTGGACACCGGTGGTCGCGTGGCTCGGTTCGAAGCCCGTTACGGCAAGAGGACCAAGTAGCACTTCCAACGCCAGTCCCTTCCGGGTCGCTCTGCTATGCCCGGTGGGGACTGGCGTTTTTTATGACTTGAACCATGCGGATAAGCGGACGGGAAGGGTGCAGATGAGCGAGGAGCAGTTTCCGGCGGCAGTGGCTGCCGTCGAGGAGTACGGTCGCCTGGAAAAGCAGATGAGTCAACCCGAAACGGCTTCAGATCCGGCGCAGATCCGCAAGTTGGGTCGCAGACATGCTGAGCTTGCTCCCATCGTTGAAGCCTATAAGGCCTACCAGAGCGCCTTGGAAGACAGCCAGGCGGCCGAGCAGATGGCACGGGAGGATCCTGACTTCGCGCAAGAGGCCAAGGCCATGGCTGACCGGATACCGGACCTGGAGCAGACCCTGCGCACCGCTCTTATTCCGCGCGACCCCGATGACGGCCGCGACACGATCATGGAGATCAAGGCCGGCAGCGGCGGCGAGGAGGCGGCCCTCTTCGCCGGCGATCTGATGCGCATGTACGTGCGGTATGCCGAAAAACGTGGCTGGACCACCGAAATCATGAGTGAGAACCGTACCCAGCTGGGCGGTGTCAAGGATGCCCAGCTGGCCATTCGCGCTCGCGGCCAGGTGGCTCCTGCCGACGGCGTCTGGGCTTCACTCAAGTACGAGGGCGGCGTCCATCGGGTCCAGCGTATTCCCGTCACCGAGTCCCAGGGCCGCATTCAGACTTCAGCCGCCGGAGTCATCGTCTTTCCTGAGGCCGACGAGGACGACGACGAGATCGAGATCGACCCCAAGGACCTCAAGGTTGACATCTTCATGAGTTCCGGCCCGGGAGGACAGTCCGTCAATACCACCTACTCGGCTGTGCGCATGACCCACATTCCCACCGGCATCGTGGTCTCCATGCAGGATGAGAAATCCCAGATACAGAATCGCCAGGCTGCCCTGCGGGTGCTCAAGTCCCGTCTGCTGGCCATGAAGCACGAGGAGGAGGCCGCCCAGGCCGCCGACATGCGCCATTCCCAGGTCCGTTCCCTGGATCGGTCCGAGCGTATCAGGACCTACAACTTCCCGGAGAGCCGGATCGTGGACCACCGAACAGGCTATAAGGCCTACAACCTGGAACAGGTGCTGGACGGCGACCTGCAGGCCGTTATCGACTCCGATATTCAGGCCGACGAGGCCCGCAGAATGGCATCACAGGGGTGAATCAGCAGGAGCATGGGACCAGTATGGCTGAGCTGGTCGATAGGGGCCATCGCCTGCTGGCCCAGGCCGGTGTGCCTACGCCGCTCAATGATGCCAGGCTGCTGCTGGCCGATGCCCTTGGATGCGATCTTCATCAGCTGGATCAGGCCCTGCTCTTGGACCGGACAGCTGAGGAACTGCTGACGAATGAAGGTGGTCGTAGACAGGCTGATGGTTTTCAGTCGGCGGCCCTGGACCGTTATCGGTCCCATCTGCAACGGCGGGCCGGACGCGAACCCCTGCAGTACATTCTTGGCCATGCCTACTTCCGTTATTTGGATCTCCGCCTGGGACCGGGGGTCTTTATTCCCCGTCCTGAGACCGAAACGGTGGTCCAGGCGGGAGTGGATGCCTTGACCAGGGTGGATCATCCACTGGCAGTGGATCTGTGCTCGGGCAGTGGGGCCATCGGCCTGTCCCTGGCCACAGAGGTTCCAGGAGCGCGGGTCCGGGCCGTGGAGGTCGACAAGGAGGCGTATCGGTGGGGCGCCTTGAATGCCGCCGCTCAGGAGGCCGCCATCCGGGAGGTTGGATCCGATTATCAGCTGATGCTGGCCGATGCCGCAAATGCCGCCACCCTGTCTGATCTGGATGGCCGGGTGGATCTGGTCATCAGCAACCCTCCCTACGTCCCCATGGATGCGATTCCCAGCCAGCCTGAGGTGCGTGACTGGGATCCGGACCTGGCCCTCTATGGGGGTTCGCCTGACGGGTGTCTCTTGCCCTGCCGCATTCTGGACAGGGCCATGGTGCTGCTGGCTCCCGGCGGTCTGCTGGTCATGGAACATGATGCCTCCCAGGGGCCGGCCATGGTCGCTGCTGCACTGGAGCGGGGGTATGTTCGGGCACGCACTCATCGGGACCTGGCTGGCCGCGACCGCTATCTGGCGGCCTGGCGGCCTGCCATGGTCCTGGGATAGATTGGTAGCTGGTCACATGAACATGTCGAGCCGAAAGGTCGTGATGCAGGGTATGAGCCGGGTGATGACCTATGACAGTCGCTCGCCGCAATTGCTGGCCCGGGTGGTGGCTGCCGGAGGACTGGCAGTCATTCCTACCGACACGGTCTATGGCATCGTCTGTGATCCATGCAATGATGCGGCCATCGATAGGCTCTTCCAGGCCAAGCACCGTCCCAGGACCAAGTCCATCCAGGTGCTGCTGGATGGGGTCGAGACCATGGACCGGCTGGATCTTAGCCTGCCTGCTCCTCTTGATCGCCTGGCTGACGAGCTGCTGCCCGGTCCCTTTTCGCCCATTGCCCTGGTAGGAAGGTCCTGCCCCTTGCGCACTCCTCGGATGGAGCCCGAGGGTCCTACCCAGGCCGTCAGAGTACCCGACTCGCCCATCTGCCGGACACTCCTGCAGGTGACCGGCCCCTTGGCTGCTTCAAGCGCCAATCGATCGGGTAACCCAAGTGTGGAGACCGTCCAGCAGGCCAGAGCCGAGCTGGGTGACAGCGTCGATCTCTACCTGGACGGGGGGCCGACCCCAGGCTCAGTGGCCAGCACGGTGGTGGAAGCCGACAGGACCGATCCTGACGGAATACACGTGCTGCGGCAGGGCGTCATCGGCGAGGCCCGGGTCCGTGCTCTTCTGTCGGGCCGGTCCAGCGGAGGGGAGGGCCAGTGAGGGTATACCTGTTCATTGCCGCCATCGCTGGCGGGGCCACCTGGCTGGTCATGCCCATGGTTCGTCACCTCGCCATCAGGGTTGGCGCCGTAGGCGTGGTCCGCGCTCGCGACGTACATAAGGTGCCCACCCCTCGTATGGGCGGCCTGGGCATGTTGATCGGCTTTGCCGTGGCCATGTGCTTCGCCTCCCGCATTCCCTTCATCACAGGCCTCTTCCAGTCCGGCCATCAGGCCTGGGTCATCCTGGCCGGGGCCGTAGCCATCTGCCTGCTGGGCATAGCCGACGACCTCTGGGACCTGGACTGGATGCTCAAGCTGGCCGGCCAGCTGCTGATTTCGGTCTTCGTCTCCTGGGGTGGTATCCAGATCATCTCCCTGCCGCTGGGATCCCTGGTGGCGGCCTCGCCCAGCCTGTCCATGGCCATCACGGCATTCCTGATCGTGGCCTCCATCAATGCGGTCAACTTCGTGGACGGACTTGACGGCCTGGCTGCAGGCATCGTGGCCATCGGGGGCATCGCCTTCGCCATCTACTCCTATATCATCGCCCGCATCTCGCCCGACTACGCCTCCCTGGCCACCCTGATCGACGTGGCCATGGTGGGTATTTGCGTGGGATTCCTCCTGCACAACTGGCATCCGGCCAAGCTCTTCATGGGCGACTCGGGATCCATGCTGCTGGGATACCTGATCACCTGCGCCTCCATTGTGGTCACCGGCCGGCTGGATCCGGCCACCATTCATGCCAGCATCTATCTGCCGGCCTTCATGCCCATTCTTCTGCCCATCCTGGTGCTTTTCCTGCCTGTTCTGGACATGTGCCTGGCCATCGTCCGGCGGCTCAGCCACGGGCAATCACCCATGCACCCCGACCGCATGCACCTGCACCACCGTATGCTGCGCATAGGCCACACGGTTCGTTCCGCTGTCCTTATTCTTTGGGGCTGGGCCGCCCTGATCGCCTTCGGCTCACTCTTTATTCTTTTCTTCCGACTGAGATATGTCTTGATCGGTCTGGCTCTGGCCGCCATACTGCTGACCTTCGCCACCCTCTACCCCTACTACCGCCGTCGACTTCCCGAGATCAGGCGCGAGAACGCCCTTCTCGCCGCCCAGGGCTCGCAGCATGCTGCCAGACCGCCTTGGCATCGCAGGAGCCGCCACGATAACAATGAGGACAGCTGATTCGCTGGATGAAACAGTACGGACACGATACTCTTAACGGTCAAGAAGCACTTGTAGCATGGTGCTATGGCTATGGAAAACCCACAAAGCGAACCCTCCTCCTACACTCAATTGCCCGACGCCTTCCAGAAAATCGGTCTGGCCTATGACGACGTCCTTCTGCTGCCCAACGAATCCGATGTCATCCCCTCCGAGGTAGACACCACCACCCGGCTGACTCGGAACATCACCATGAGGTCCCCGGTTCTTTCGGCCGCCATGGACACGGTCACCGAGGCCGCCATGGCTGTGGCCATGGCCCGTAACGGCGGCATCGGCGTCCTCCACCGCAATCTCAGCATCGAAGATCAGGCCAATCAGGTCGACATCGTCAAGCGCTCCGAGTCCGGCATGATCTCCGACCCCCTGACCGTCACCCCGGATGCCACGCTGACCGACCTGGACAAGCTCTGCTCCACCTACAAGGTCTCCGGTCTGCCTGTGGTGGATCGTCGGCAGCGGCTGGTGGGCATCATCACCAACCGTGACATGCGCTTCGTCAATCCCGCCGACTTCGACCGGCTCAAGGTCAGCGACATCATGACCAAGGATCACCTGATCACCGGTCCGTCCAACATCACCAAGGAGGATGCCCACCAGCTTCTGGCCAAGTACAAGGTGGAGAAGCTTCCCCTGGTCGATGACGAGGGCAAGCTGACCGGGCTGATCACCGTCAAGGACTTCGTCAAGACCGAGCAGTACCCCGAGGCTACCAAGGATGAGCGCGGCCGTCTGCGCGTGGCCGCCGCCGTCGGATTCTTCGGTGACGCCTGGCAGCGCATCACCGCCCTGGCCGATGCCGGGGTAGACATCTTGGTAGTGGACACCGCCCATGGCCACGCCAAGCTCATGCTGGATATGATTCGCCGGATCAAGGCTGATCACGCCTTCGACCATGTGGATGTGATCGGCGGCAATGTGGCTACCCGCGAGGGCGCCCAGGCACTGATCGATGCTGGAGTTGACGCGGTCAAGGTCGGCGTGGGCCCAGGCTCCATCTGCACCACCCGCGTGGTGGCTGGCGTGGGCGTGCCCCAGCTGACCGCCGTCTACGATGCCGCCCTGGCCTGCCGCCCTGCCGGTATTCCTCTGGTGGCCGACGGTGGAATTCATTACTCGGGTGACATCGCCAAGGCCATCGTGGCAGGGGCCGATTCGGTCATGCTGGGCGGTCTGCTGGCAGGCACTGAGGAGGCCCCTGGTGAGAAGGTCCTCCTGCATGGCAAGCAGTACAAGGTCTATCGGGGCATGGGCTCCCTGGGTGCCATGGCCCCTCGCGGCAAGAAGAGCTACTCCAAGGACCGCTACTTCCAGGCCGACGTCACCAGCTCCGATAAGGTGGTGCCCGAGGGCGTCGAGGGCGAGGTGCCCTACCGTGGTCCGCTCAACTACGTGCTCTACGAGCTGGTCGGCGGCCTGCACCAGACCATGTTCTACACCGGTGCCCGCACCATCCCCGAGCTGCAGCGCAAGGGCCGGTTCATTCGGATCACCGATGCCGGTCTGCGTGAATCGCATCCCCATGACATCGTCATGACCAAGGAGGCCCCCAACTACTCAGGCTTCCACAACTGAGCCTACATGGGCAGGTGATCGGCGCAGGATCTCATCAGGACCTGCGCCGATTGCATATCTCGCGCCCGTTACGGTCCGGTCGGACGGGCTGACGAATCCTCTGCCGGTCACGTGCTGGCGGTATCTTGTAATGTTCCGTCCAAGGCGGCGGAAGGAGCGATCCGGGAGGCAACCCGGATCTGAAAGGCGTACAGATGAGCGATAAGAATGATCTGACTTTCTCGGCGGAGGAATCCCGCATGATCTGGATAGACTGCGAGATGACCGGTCTGGATATCTTCCATGACGAGCTGTGCGAGGTCTCCGTGGTACCCACCGACTTCAACATGAAGGCTCTGGACAAGGGCATCGATCTGGTCATCAAGCCCTCCCAGGCGGCCCTGGACCATATGGGGGACTTCGTCAGGAAGATGCACACCTCCTCCGGTCTGATCGAAGAGATGAAAACCGGCCTGGACCTTGAGGAGGCCCAGCGTCAGGTAATCGAGTACGTCAAGCCCTTCCTGCCCAAGAACGGCAAGGCCCATCTGGCAGGCAACTCCGTGGGCTCCGATAAGAAGTTCCTCGACCGGTACATGCCCGACCTGATGGCTCTTCTGCACTACCGGGTCATCGACGTGAGCACCCTCAAGGAGCTGTCACGCCGCTGGTACCCGGACGTCTACAAGAACAAGCCGGCCAAGCATGGCGGCCACAGGGCCCTGGCCGACATCATCGAGTCCATGGACGAACTGCGCTACTACCGCTCCATGTTCTTCCTTCCGGCTCCCGGACCCGACCAGGCCCAGTCCAAGGCCGGTGCGGAACAGATTGAGCAGACCAGCCTGCTGCGCCATTACGAAGAGTCCGGCAATCCGGTCGAGGATGCCAACAAGCCCGAGAAGACCGACTACTGACAGGCGTGGCCATGTACCTCTGACGTGGCACCATGGAGGCATGCAGCAATCCGAAGCCTTGACCATATTGAGTGCTGGGGCCAATGCCTTCATCACAGGCGCCCCCGGGTCAGGCAAGACCTTTGTGCTCAATGAGTTCGTCGCTCAGGCTCGTCAGGCCGGGGCGGTTGTCGCAGTGACAGCCTCGACTGGCATCGCCGCCACGCACATCAACGGCCAGACCATCCACTCCTGGAGCGGAGTAGGCATCGCCACCTGCATGACCGAATCGCTCTTGAAGCGGATCAAGACCCGCCGTCGCAGGCAGATTGAGGGCACCGACATCCTGGTCATCGACGAGGTCTCCATGATGCATGCCTGGCTCTTCGACATGGTGGACCAGGCATGCCGGGCCGTCCGTCATAGCCCCGAACCCTTCGGAGGAATCCAGGTGGTCCTTTCCGGGGACTTCTTCCAGCTGCCACCGGTGACTCGGTCCAACCGAGCTGCAGGAATACTACCCAGCCCTGAATTCCAGGCTGCCCGGGAACGCTATGCCCAGGCCGGTAAGGATCCGGACGGGTTTGTAACCGAATCACTGGTCTGGCAGGACCTGGACCCGGTCATCTGTTACCTGACCGAACAGCACCGCCAGGATGATGGCCAGCTCTTGACCGTCCTGACCGATATCAGGGAGGGCGGCGTCACCCAGGAGGACCATGATGTCCTGGCCGCCCGTGTGGGCGCAGTGCCCGCCCCCGGTCAGGTGGCGGTCCACCTCTTCCCGGTCAACAAGCAGGCCGACACGCTCAACGACAAACGCCTGGCCTCCATTGACGAAGAGGCTCACCATTACCAGGCCACATCCCGGGGCGAGGCCAGACTTGTGGAGCGTCTGAAGAAGAACATGCTGGCTCCCGAGGATCTGGCCCTGAAGACCGGAGCCGCAGTCATGGCCCTGCGCAATGACCAGGATCATCAATATGTCAACGGCTCTATAGGTACAGTCAGCGGATTCACCAGCTCGGCCAAGGGGGGATGGCCGATCGTCTCCTTCCAGAACGGCAACGTGGTCACCATGAAGCCGGCCGCCTGGGAGACCATGGACGGGGACACGGTCTTGGCCGCCGTCAACCAGGTGCCTCTTCGCTGTGCCTGGGGGATCACCATCCACAAGTCCCAGGGGATGACCTTGGACAGGGCGGTCATGGACCTGAGACGGACCTTTGCGCCAGGGATGGGATACGTGGCCCTCTCCCGTGTGGAAAGTCTGGATGGGCTCTACTTGACAGGCATCAATGAGCACGCCTTCCTGGTCTCTCCCGATGCTATCGTTCTGGATGCTGGTTTGAGGGCTGAGTCCAAGGCGGCCTGTGCCCGTCTGCAGGATGAAGGTCCTGAGTCCTTTACCAAGCGTGCCGTCGGTCAGGAACCAGAAGACGAATTCAGCCAGGACCAGCTGTTCTGAAGGGTCGGCCTTACTTGTCTTGGCTCGGTACGGTCGTTCGGGTCGCTAGAGACACCATGACAGACGGACCATGTCTTTAAGGGTGATTCCGTTCTCGACAATGGGCTGCTGGTAGCGGTCTACAAAATAATCCCGCACAATGCGGTCCATGCGAAATCCGCATGTCTGGTAGAAGCAAAGGGCTCCAAAACTGGTGGATCCGGTGCCTACTTCCAGTCTGCTCAGACCCAGCCCGACAGTTTCCATCTTGGCTCGTTCTATTAATCTGCTTCCAAGTCCCTGTCTGCGAAAAGCGCGGTTCACGCTGATATCGGCGATTTCCAAGGCGTCCGTAACAGGTCTGATAAGCAGCATGGCACCGGCCAGAGCTTGTCCCACTCGGATTTCATAGGCGCGGGAATGGGTGAAAACGTCATGGATTATCCGTTCCGAAGGATCGGCCTCCAGGAGGAGCGTCATGTGCTCTGCGTCAAGGTCGGTGAAGGTCTGGATGGTCACACCTGGCTCTGATGACATAGGTGCCCGCCTTGTCCTTGTAAAAGCAGAAAACCTGTTCGTACATAACCATCATATCTTGGCTGTCCTCATGGCCGAGGGTAGATCTGGATAGATGCCAGATGTCAGGTTGCGGATTTACTGACCTTTTCCTGCATGCGCCGTTTGGTTTCGGGTTCGGCTGACGGCTAGGTGGACTCGGGCAAACTCCTGCAGTGTTAAGGCCGGCAGGTTCTTGCACCTCTCAAAAGCAGCTATGCTGGCTCTTTATTTCTTGTCCATGATCATTCCCCGGCCTCCGGTGACCGTCCAGAGTATGACGGCGAAGACCGTCAAGACCGTGGCAATCGCCGGCCAGATCCCCTGTCCAGGAACTGGCGGTTTGATGTCCTCGGGGTATAGACGAAGCGTCAGCCCCATGCCTACCTGCATACCTTGGCTGGCGATATTGATCACTGCCAGCCCTACGCCCAGCCCAAGCCCGTAGAAACGGCCCAGTAATGCGATGCCGAGCATGACCAATGATGCGTCGACCAGGCCGTTGCAGGAAGCCAGCCTAAGTAGCGACTGCGCGTTGGTCGGGTCGCCGTGGGAGCTAGGTATGGTAAGGAGGAGGCTGAAAAGAAACGGCAGCATCAGCACGCCTGTCCCGGCAGCCAGGGCTCGCCAACGGACGCGTGCCAGGTTCAGGCGCTCCCAGGTGGGCATAAGCGGGGCAAGCATGACCAAGGCGCATGCGCTGAACGCCGCGTAGGCCAGCTCGGCCATGGGCACCATACTGGGCACGGCGCTTTTGCCTTGTGGGCATTGGGTATGTACGGCGTCGCTGAATACAACCGCATGTGGATCAGGAAGGCAGACGTACCCGTAATATGCTGATCGAGCATAGATCTCTCCGCCGGTAGCGGAAGCGGAGACGGAGGCGAGCAGGAAGGGCACGGCCGCAGCCAGCGCGATGAATGCCAAGGCCGCCCATGAGTGGCGCCCAGCCAACCATCCGACTGAGATTCCGCCTTTCATGGAACCACGTCGATGCCGACCGCCCATCAGGGGTTCTTCCCCAGATCATCGATGACATCGGACGGCGTGACGGCGCAGCGTTCGATCTCAGAGAGGTTGCGACGCACGTAGGCATGAAACTCTTCATTAGTGGCGTCGTTAAGTAGATCGGCGGCAGGGCCTCTGGCGCTTCCCATCCCAGAGCTCCCGTTTCCTCCGCCCAACGCCTCGTAGGCGGTCTCTCTCATGCGCTGGGGCAACTGCTCCAGCACGAAGGCGGACACGCTGGCACCATCATCCAATGTCCGTTGTTTATACACGTTTTTAAGTGCCGTAGCCGCGCAGTCAGCATGGACGAATTCCTTCACGATGGCCTGTGTGACATCAGCTAGGTCACTGTATCGTCCAGTGCGTTCGGTGACTGTGTCGGTCATTATCTGTATCTTCTTGCCGCCCAAGTGTTCCAGTTCGGCCAGGCCTTGGCCGGTGAGATTCCACGCCTGGCCGTGGGACGTAGGCGTAAAGGCGTTGCCCAGCAAAAGCACAAGACCCGAGCTGCCTTCCACACTGTCCTTGGGGAACCATGAGGCGACCGACCGCATATATCGCATGTAGCGTCTCAGGTGGGCGCCATCATCCGGGTGGGAGCACACTGACAGCGGCACGCCGTCTATGCTTTTGCACACCGGGGTGAACGGAGCGGATCGTCGCCATTCCGCCGGGCCGGACATGGCTACCAGGCCCCCGGCAGCAGTCGGAACTAAAAGAAGCACAGCCAATGGGGCGACTATCCAAGACAGGCCGGGCTGCCACTGGTGTGCGGTCAGCGTGCATGCCGCTGTGGATGCGGCCAGCACTACTGCGACCAAGATCCAGCGCACTGTCACCGCTGAAAGGTTAATACTGAGTCCCGGTTCGGCACCGATGCCCGTGTCCATCATCGGCATCACCACGGCCAGCGGCGACCCCCAGGCTCGGGGAAACACGTCACCCTTGGGTATGCGCGGCATCAGCAGCACTAAGCTGCCCCAACACAGGGCAGCAGGCAAAAGCGTGGCCGGCACCAGGGACCAGCGGCTGCCCATGATGGCCCCGAGCGCATAGCCGAGGGCGAACATGGCCGCCGGCACTGCCATACCCATGAGCAAGGCTCCCACGGGAACCGACCCGCCTGTGAACCGCAGTGTCTGGACGATGGCGGGAAGACAACCTGCCACATAGGCCAGGGAACTCAATGCGGCACCCTTGAGGACAGGCACACCATATCTGCGGACAGACGGGCCCCCGATCCAGGGCGGCGCGACCATGGATCGCGGGGAACACGCTTTCCAGGCGCTCCATGCGCCGAACATGCAGGCGATTACATCCGTCACCAGATGCATCCAGGTCAGGTCGAACTGCAAGGCCGCATCTGTCAGTGCCCACGGGGACGCATCTGATTGGCCGACTCCGTAGTTGCGCACCGATAATGCGGCCGGATATGCCATCATTGACAGAAAGAACACCAGCGAGCTCACCGGTGACAAGGGATTGAGCAGACGGGCCATCATGAGACCTCACCCTGGTCAAATGGCAGGTGTCCGGATCCCGTCAGCAGCCGTCGATAACCGGATTCCCAAGGCGATGCCATTGACTCCTCAGGATCGGCCAAGGCGGCGAGATCATCCATGCGTCCGTCCAGGAGCAGATGCCCGTGGTCGAGTACCAGCACGCGGTCGGCGATTGCGGCCAGATCCTCGACCAAATGCGTGCTCACCAGCACTGTGTGGCTGTCCGCATATGCGTCGAGGAATTTACGCACCTCAATGCGCTGCACCGGATCAAGGCCAACGGTCGGTTCGTCCAAGACAAGCACGTCGGGACGGGCGACAATTGAACACGCGATGCCCGCCCGTTGACGCATGCCACCGGACAGGCTGCGCACCGGGCGGCGAGCTTCCCCGGACAATTCCACCTGCTCCAGGGCCCACACCGCTGCATCACAGGAAGCTTTCCAGGACAGACCGCGCGCCCATGCGGCGTACCGTACATTGCGCATCAGGCTGGAAGCATTCATCAACTCGAACGATTGCGGCAAATATCCGATTCGGCTCCTGGCCCGACGTCGTCCAGCGCTTGTCAGCACATTCGCCCTGGCTATCCTTACACTGCCCGAGGAAGGACGTGACAAGGTGGTCACAATATTCATCAGTGTCGTCTTGCCGGCACCATTGGGCCCCAAGAGCCCGAATACGCCATTGCCGAAGCTCAAGGACACATCCGACAACGCCTGTTTACGGCCGTAGGAGAAAGACACGTGCGAGAGGGAAACGTCTACTTTATAATTCACCATTGAACCAAACTAATAAAAAGATTGAACTAATTTTACTTCAAAATTCATTTAATTCTACATTACACAACTGCCCGAGTCAAATCGGTGTGCTTGACAAAGCTCATGAACGGTATTCGGAATTGTTCTAAGAAGTTGCGGTCTCCGTATTCCGCAGCGTCTCGATTGATCTCAAGAGATGATCCGAGGCGTGGCCGCCAGAACTATGTATGATGGGCGCGATCAATAATTTCCAGATTTCGGGCTCTCCTGCAGCAAATTGTCACAGGTCATCTTTTATGGTTGCTTGTCCCTTTGCGCGCATATCTTTGGGAGGTATGAGAACCAAAGCCATGCGCATGTCAACCCTCTTTCTGCGGACCCTCAGGGAGGATCCGGCCGACGCCGATGTGGACTCGGCCAAACTCCTTCAGCGTGCCGGATACGTCCGCAAGGTGGCCCCGGGCATCTTCACCTGGCTGCCACTGGGTCTGAAAGTCCTTGACAAGGTCCAGGCCGTGGTCCGTGAGGAGATTAACGGCATTGGCGCCCAAGAGGTCCACTTCCCGGCCCTGCTGCCTCGCGAGCCCTACGAGGCCACCCACCGATGGGAGGAGTACGGCGAGAATCTCTTCCGCCTCCAGGACAGGCACGGCGCTGATTACCTGCTGGCTCCCACCCATGAGGAGATGTTCACCCTTTTGGTCAAGGACATGTACTCCTCATACAAGGACCTGCCGGTGGTTCTCTATCAGATCCAGACCAAGTACCGCGACGAGTTCCGTCCCCGCGCCGGGCTGATCAGGGGTCGCGAATTCATTATGAAGGATGCTTACTCATTCACCGTGGATGAGGAGGGGCTGAAGAAGGCCTACCAGGATGAGCGCGGCGCCTATGAGCGGATCTTCAAGCGACTGGGTGTCAATTACGTAATCGTCCATGCGGTCTCCGGGCCCATGGGGGGATCCGAGTCCGAGGAATTCCTGGCTCCGCTGCCCATAGGCGAAGACACCTTTGCCCTGGCTCCCTCGGGCAAGGCATGGAATGTTGAGGCGCTGACCACCACGCGTCCCGATTCCGTCGACTATGCCGAGACCCCGGCCATGCAGGAGCTGGACACCCCCGACTCGACCACCATCGACACCCTGGTAGAGCGGTTCAACCAGCTGCATCCTCGTGAGGATGGCCGTGACTGGACCGCTGCCGATACCCTGAAGAACCTGATTGTAGCCGTCAAGCACCCTGCGGATGATGACCATCCCGAGGGCTGGCGGGAGCTGGTGGCCGTCGGCCTGCCGGGCGACCGTCAGGTGGACATGAAGCGGCTGGAGGCCCAGTTCGCCCCGGCCGAGATCGAGGAGGCCAGTGAGGCTGACCTTGCGGCGCATCCCGAGCTGGTCAAGGGGTACATCGGTCCCCGTGTGCTGGGTCCTCAGCGTTCGGACACCGAGTCTGCCGCCCATATCCGCTACTTCCTCGATGCCCATGTGGCGCCTGGCTCAGACTGGGTGACCGGTGCTGATGCCGAAGGCGTGCACCTGGCCAATGCGGTCTACGGTCGTGACTTCCAAGCCGACGGAGTGGTGGAGGCCGCCGAGGTCCGTCACGGTGACATGAGCCCTGACGGATCAGGGCCGCTCAGCTTCGAGCGTGGCGTGGAGATCGGCCAGGTCTTCCAGCTCGGACTGAAATACTCTGACGCACTGGGTCTGAAGGTTCTGGACCGCAATGGCAAGGCGGTGCCGGTCTGGATGGGTTGCTATGGCATCGGCATTTCCCGTGTGCTGGCCTGCATCGCCGAGATGCATCACGATGACAAGGGTCTGGCCTGGCCCAAGGCTGTCGCTCCTGCTGCGGTTCATGTGGTGGCCACCGGCAAGAAGCAGGAGGCCTTCGATGCTGCTGAGAAACTGGTTGCCGACCTGGAGGACCGTGGCGTGGAGGTCCTCTACGACGACCGGCCCAAGGTGTCTCCAGGGGTCAAGTTCAAGGATGCCGAGCTGATCGGGGTCCCCCTGGTCGCCATCGCCGGACGCGACACCATCGCCAACGGCACCATCGAGATTCGCAACCGCGACGGCTCGGAGGTGCAAGCAGTTCCTGCCGATCAGGCCGCTCAGGTGATCGTGGATCGGATTGCAGCTCTGCAGTAGGATATGCCGCACTTATAGTTGCCTGCCGCAACCAATATAAATATAGAGGGGTGGGGCCTTGGCCGCGTCATGATCTATGCGACCAAGGCCCCACCCTTTTGGTTGCATCGGTTTTGGTTCGGGAACCTATCCGGTCAGATGCGCAGCAGGATGGGCAGGTGGTCCTGGCGCTCGCCTGTGTCCACGGGTTCGCTGGTGCTGACCTGGTCAGCGATTCTGTTGGAGGTCAGCCAGTAGTCGATGCGCCAACCGGAGTTGTTGATCTTGCTCTTTGGAGCCCGCTGAGCGAACCAGGTGTAGATGCTGCGGTGGTCATCGTAGAATCCGGCGGCATCGCCATGGATCTTTCGGAAGGTGTCGGTGAAGCCTGTATCCAGCAGAAGGCCGAACTTCTCGCGCTCCTGATCAGTGAAGCCGGCGGAATGGTGGTTGGATGCCGGGTTGGCGATGTCGATCTCCTCATGGGCCACGTTGAAGTCGCCACAGGCCAGGACCGGCTTGCGGGCATCCAGTTCCTGCAGGTAGTGACGGTAGCGATCGTCCCAGACGCCGCGCGGCTTGAGCCTGACCAGTCCCGATCCTGAATTGGGGGTGTAGACCGTGGTGACGAAGCAGTCCGGGAACTCCAGAGTGAGCATGCGGCCCTCGTCGTCCATGGTGTCCGGAGCGCCGATGCGGGGACGGGTCACTGTAGGTTCCGGCAGGCTCTTGCGGTAGAGCATGAGCGTGCCTGCATAGCCTGTGCGGGCCGGGGCCTCGGAGCGGCGGTCCACCTCCTGATAATCGGGGAAGTAGCGCATGAGCGCCTTAAGGATGCCCGCGGATTTCTTCTGGTCACCGTTGAGTTTGGTCTCCTGGATGGCTACGACATCGGGGTCCAAATCCCGTATGGACTCCACCACCTTCAAGGAGAGGGCGCTGCGGCTGCTCTTGCCCAGCAGGGCGGCGTTGAGCGAATCGATATTCCAACTGACCAGCGTGTGAACCATGACTGCGGGTCCTTCCAAACCGTACCGATGTATCTGCTCTCACAGTTTAGCCCAGGCCAATGCTCAATGGTCCTGGACAGTGGAGGGGCATTCGGAACCCAGCCATGGGGGCGGCTTGTCCACCACGGGAACCAGACCGAGCCCGTTCGACCACATTGGTCTGCGGGTCAGGTGCGGAGACGTGGGCGGAGGCAGGATGGATTCACCGTTCGACGGAGGGTTCCTGGCTGGGGCCAGTCCCTTCCCCCGCTCCGATTATCCGCGCTCCGGTCGGGGATCCTCCGTCGAATGGCCTCACCGCTGCAGGATCAGGAATCAACTGGCAGATTTACAGCGTCGGATTCATAACAACAACAGAGAGGTTCCGGTATGTCCATCAACGAAATAAAAACAACCGTCTTCGGCTTCATGGGGACCCAGCCAACGCGTTTGGGACAGTCGGGGTCCACCCCTGTCTGCTCCTTTAGATTGGGCTCTACACCGTCCTATTACGATGCTGCAGCTGGGGTGTGGAAACGAAAATCCACCACCTGGCTGACGGTCAAAGCCTTCAGGACTCTGGCGGTCAATGCCCTGGCCTGTCTGCACAAGGGTGATCCGGTAATGGTTTCCGGCTCCTTGGTAACGGAGGAGTGGACCAGTGACGGTCAGCCGCATAGCAGCCTGGTCTTGGTGGCGGATGGCATCGGTCACGACCTGGCACGTGGACAGGACACCTTCACCAGGATCCGATCTGGTGATGCGTCTATTGATGAGGGGGCCGACGGTCCGGATCCGTGGACCACGCCGCCGTCATCTTCGCCGTCCGAAACTGAATCGGCTCCTGCCTCATCTGTGTCATCTGCAGACGATCGTACATCGGTGAAGAATTCCAATGCCGGATGAGCAAAAGTTGTTGAGGCCGAGCAAGACGAAGGCGGGAGGCCAACTGATTCCCGTCGACCTCCCGCCTTGATCAGCGGGCTGATTGAAACCGTCAACCAACCAACGATCTCAATCGAACCGGTTTACCAGATCTTGACCCGTGCTTGGGGTTCCAGCCACATGCCGTCGTCGGCGGTGACCCCGAAGGCCTGATAGAAGCGATCCACATTCCTGACGATGCCGTTGGTACGGAATTCAGCAGGGGAGTGGGGGTCGATCTGCAGATATTGTTCGGCCAGCTGATCCCTGTTCTTGGTCCTCCAGATGGAGGCATAGGACAGGAAGAACCGTTGCAGGCCGGTGTAGCCGTCCATGACCGGAGCCGAGGCCAGTGCCCGGTCCATGGCGGCATCGTCCGTCCCTTCTGTGCCGCCCTCTTTCTTCTGCAAGGAGAGGGCGTAGGCCTTGATGGCGATGTTGACGCCTCCCAGGTCCCCGATGTTCTCGCCGATGGTCAGAGCTCCATTGACATGAGGTGCCTGCTCGGGCTTGTCGGCGTACTTCTCGGCAAGTTGCTGGGGGACAAATCCGTTGTACTGCTCAATGAGTGCCTTGGTCCGCTGCTCGAAGTTCTCACGGTCCTGCGGGGTCCACCAGTCCTGCAGACGTCCGTCGCCGTCGTACTTGGAGCCCTGATCGTCGAATCCGTGGCCGATTTCGTGACCGATGACCGAACCGATGCCTCCGTAGTTGACGGCGTCGTCGGCTTCAGGATCGAAGAAGGGCGGCTGCAGGATGGCCGCGGGGAAGACGATGACGTTCAGAGTGGGCTCGTAGTAGGCGTTGACCGTCTGAGGGTTCATGAGCCACTCTTCCTTGTCCACAGGCTTACCGGCCTTGCCGAACTGGTAGCCGGACTCGTAGAGGTTGGCCCGCCGCACGTTGTCGACCAGACCCAGCTTTTCATCCACAGCCAGTGCCGTATAGTCGCGCCAGTGCTCGGTGTATCCAATCTTGGGCGAGAATTTGTCCAACTTGGCAAGAGCCTTGACCTTGGTCTGTTCGCCCAGCCAGTCGCTGGAGGTGATGGAGACCCGATAGGCGTCGATCAGGTCTGAGACCAAAGCCTCCATCCGGGCCTTGCTGGAGGCTGGGAAGTGCCGACGAACATATTCGCGTCCGACATCCTCGCCGCAAATGCCGTTGACCAGGGAGACGGCTCGCTTCCAGCGGTCACGCATCTTGGTCGTGCCTGAAAGGACCTTGCCATAGAAGTCGAACCTGGCCTGATCGAAGTCGCCGCTGAGCAGACCTGCCCACTCGATCAGGGTGTGCACGCGGGCCCAGAGTTTCAGATCCTCCAGGTCGCTGGTCTTCCAGAGCTCGTTCAAACCCTGCAGGAAGGAGGGTTCGTGCACGATGGTCCTGGACAGGGCCGAGCTCAGATCGACCGGCTGCAGATTGGCGACAGGGCTGGCTGCGTATGCCTTCTGCCAGGACTCGATCCAGGTGTGCAGGTCGAAATCGGCGAGTGTTGATTCCAGGTCAGTCAGGGTGGTGGGGTTGTAGGTACGATCCTCATCTCTGGTGGACACGTTGTCCCAGTGGCGTGCCGCTATGCGCGTCTCGATCTCGAGGAAGGACTCCGCCTGCCTGTGGGCATCCTCCTGGTCGCCGGCGTAGCCGGAGAGCCTGAGCAGGGAGGCGACCATGTCGGTGTAGGCCTGGCGGACTGGAGCGTAGCTCTTCTCCCGGTAGTAGGCCTCGTCGGGAAGCCCTAGCCCGGCCTGTTCCATATGGGCCACGTTGACACCGGCGTTGCCCGGGTCGCCATAGATGGCAATGCCGAACAGATCGGGGCCGCCAGTGGGATTGAGCCGGCCCAGCAGGCTGGTCAGTGCCTTCTTGTCGGTCACGGCATCAATGGCCTGCAGGTCTGGGCGAATGGGTTCCATTCCAGCGGCTTCGATGGCCTCGGTGTCCAGGAAACTGCGATAGAGCAGGGCTGACTTGACAGCCGGGGATTCCGGGTCCTCGAGGATTTCATGGATCTGGGCCTCGGCATCCTCGGCGAGCTTGTCGAAAGAGCCGAACCGGGAACGGTCCTCGGGCAGACTGTAGGTGTCGATCCAGGGGCCATTGACGAAGCGGAAGAGGTCGTCCTGGGGGCGAATGACCGAGGAGAAGGAGGCCGGATCGAGTCCGGAGGAGGTCGTGGATTCTGTAGATTGTGCCATGCCACAAGCCTAGCCATATTTGGTGACATGCCATGCCCCGGGGTCGCCGGGAATCAGCGGACCGGCGAACCATCCGCCGAAGGAAAAGCTGCGATTGCCTCCTTGGTGATTTAAACTTGGTAGACGGTAACAGGACGGCCGCTCGGTCGCCCTGAGTGAGCGAAAGAGGACGGTATGACGGATCCCATGCAGGGCGGTCAGCCCAATCAGTACGGTGGTCAGGATTCTTCGCAGAATAACGGCCAATACCAGAATTATTACGGACAGAATAATTATGGTCAGTATGGGCAATACCCCGGCTACCAGGGGCGCCCGCCACGGATGGATCCATTCTCCATGATCGCAGAGGATCTGGGATTCAGAACCCTGCGGGCCATCCGCATCATTATGGGCGTCATGGGCGTGATTGGCGTCATCCTGGGCCTGGCTCTTCTGCTCAGACCGGACAAGACCCTCATTGCCGTGACTGTGGTGCTGGGCATCTACTTCATCATCTCCGGCGTGGTCCGTCTGGCCACCTCCATCGTGTCCAAGGGGCTTCCTGGCGGTTGGCGGGTGCTCGGTGTCCTCTTTGGCGCCCTGATCGCCGTCGGCGGCATTGTCATCGTCAGGAACACGGCCCTGTCCGCTTCAGCGCTGACCCTACTAGTCACCATCATCGTGGGCATCAGCTGGATCATGGAGGGCGTGATGAGTCTGGCCGCATCCTGGGGGCTCCCGCATTCAGGCTGGGCCATCTTCTCGGGCATTGTCTCCATCATCGCCGGGATCATCGTCATGATCTACCCGCTGAGCTCCGTCATCTTCCTGGTCATTTTCAGCGGGTGTGCACTTCTGGTGCTGGGAGTCGTCTCCATCATCAGGGCCTTCACCTTCGGTCGGAACTGAGAGCCGGACTCGTCCGACCGACCCGATAATACTGAGTGGTAGTACTTGGGCAGGATTCTGAGGGGCGGCACCCGCGGGCACCAATTATGAAAGGACGCAGAGGATGATCGAGCTCAAAACCAAGCAGGAGATCGAACAGATGAAGCCGGCGGGCAGGTTTGTCGGCAGCATCCTCAAGGAGCTCAAGGCCATGAGCAAACCCGGGGTCAACCTGCTGGAGCTGGACGACTACGTCAAGGACAGGATCAACTCCCGTAAGGGAGCCACCTCCTGCTATGTGGACTACGCGCCTGATTTCGGCACCGGCCCCTTCGCCCACTACATCTGTCTGTCCGTCAACGATGCCGTCCTGCACGGGGTGCCATATGACTACAACCTCAAGGATGGCGATCTGCTCTCCCTGGACCTGGCCATCAACGTGGACGGCTGGGTGGGCGACTCGGCCATCAGCTTCGTGGTGGGCGAGCATGCAGATCCAGAGGATCTGCGCCTGATTCGAACCACGGAAGAGGCCCTGAAGGCGGGCATCGCCCAGGCTCAGCCCGGTAACCGCCTGGGTGATATCTCCGCCGCAGTCGGTCAGGTTGCCCATGAAAACGGATACAGCGTCAACCTGGAGTTCGGCGGACACGGAGTAGGGCGGATTATGCACGGTGACCCCCATGTGCCCAACGACGGCACGCCTCATCACGGCTACAAGCTGCGCCCGGGCCTGGTCATCGCCATTGAGCCCTGGTTCCTGGCGACCACCGATCAGATTTACCAGGATCCCAAGGATGGTTGGACCCTGCGTTCTGCAGACGGATCGCGCGGCGCCCACAGCGAGCACACCATCGCCATCACCGAGCAGGGGCCTGTCATCCTGACGACCAGGGACTGAGTCATAGGTTGCTCGCGGCCGAGCTAGGACTATAAGGGACCCAGGAATGTCCACAATGTGGATGCTCCTGGGTCCCTCTTTGATACCTGCCCTGTTTGACACCGGCCTTTTCTTCCCTGGCCTTGTGCCCCCAGGCTGGTGTGGGAACGAGGACGGCACTGGCCTGGACCTGCGCGTCGTGGGTGGAGGTGACGGATTCATGCTTGTGGTTACAAGCCGGTAATCGAAGTCGTGGTTGTTTCTGCTAGCATGTCGGCAATTCCACGCCGGTACAGGTGCCGGTAGCCTGATCCGGCATGGCCGTCGACTCTCACTGGCACCTCACTGGTTGATTGACAGGAGGTGCGTGGTGTCCACAGCACGGTTGTCCATCGATTCCGAACAGGTTGATCTTCCCCTGGTTCGCGCCACCGAAGGGCCCGACGGCATTCTGGTCTCCTCCCTGCGCAACGACGGCTGGGTCACGCTGGATCCCGGCTTCCAGACCACTGCCCAGTGCGTCTCGGGAATCACCTTCATTGACGGCAAGCGGTCCATACTGCGCTACAGAGGCTATGCCATAGAGGACCTATGTGCCCAGTCCAATTTCCTCGAAGTGGCCTGGTTGCTGTCCCACGGTGAGTTGCCTGATGCCGAGCAGTACCAGCGGTTCCGCAGCCATGTCCTGGGCTACACGGTCGTAGGGGAGGACTTCCGCCATCTGCTCTCTTCCTTCCCCCGCCAGGCGCATCCCATGAGTGTGTTGGCTGCGGCGGTCAATGCTCTGGCCGGCTTCCACCCGGATACCTGTAATGTTGACGATTCCGATCAGCTGGATGAGGCCAGTGCCATCATCATGGCCAAGGTGCGCACCATCGTCTCCCTGATTCACCGTCGTCGCCGTGACCAGCCGCTGCTTTACCCGGACAGGACCTGGGGCTATGTGGAGGACTTCCTGCGGATGAGTTTCGCCATGCCCTACCAGCCCTATCAGGCCGATCCTCTCAAGGTGCAGGCCCTGGACAAGCTTCTGATCATCCATGCCGACCATGAACAGAACTGCTCCACCTCAGTGGTGCGGATTGCCGGTTCGGCCCGGGCCAACCTGTATTCGGCAGTGGCCGCCGGCATCAATACCCTGTCAGGTCCCCTGCACGGCGGGGCCAACGAGGCCGTGCTGCGTCAGTTGAAGAGCATACGGGATTCCGGTCTGGGCGTGCGGGGGTATGTGGACCAGTCCAAGAGCGAGGGGCGAAAAATCGCGGGTCTGGGCCACCGGGTCTATAAGTCCTATGATCCGCGCGCGGCCATAGCCAAGCAGTGGCTTTACAAGCTCATGGACGAACCCGACCAGGATAGGAATGCCGAGGATGCGGAACTCTTCGACGTGGCTCTGGAACTGGAGGACCTGGCCCTGCATGACGACTACTTCGTCGAGCGCCACCTCTATCCAAATGTGGACTTCTACACCGGGCTCATCTACCGCGCCATCGGCTTCGACCCGGAGATGTTCACCACGCTCTTCGCATTAGGACGCATCCCCGGATGGATCGCCCAGTACAGGGAGATGCTGGACGATCCTGACACGAAAATCGGGCGTCCCAGGCAGGTCTATACCGGCCAGGGTCCACGTGACTACCTGCCCATGGAGCAGCGCTGAGTCCGATGAGCGCCTGGGCTCAGTTGGCGTGCAGCCGCTCGTTCAGCTCGATCCCCTTCTTCCGGGGCAGGGCCTTGACCTGGCCGGTGCGGGAGTCGCGGATGAAGAGCAGATGATCCCGTCCGCTCAACTCCGCTCCTTTGACCACTTGGTCGCCCAGGCCGATTTTGGTACCAGCGGTGACATAGAGCCCGGCTTCGACCACGCAGTCATCGCCCAGGGAGATGCCGATGCCGGCGTTGGCTCCCAGCAAGGAGTGCTCACCGATGGAGACCCGATGGCGGCCTCCACCGGACAGGGTGCCCATGATGGAGGCCCCGCCGCCGATGTCCGAACCGTCGCCGACCACAACCCCCTGGGAGATTCGCCCCTCGACCATGGAATGGCCCAGGGTTCCGGCGTTGAAGTTGACGAAGCCCTCATGCATCACCGTCGTTCCCGGCGCAAGGTGGGCGCCGAGCCGAATCCGATCGGCATTGCCGATGCGGACTCCCTCGGGAACCACGTAATCAACCATACGTGGGAACTTGTCCACGCTCATCACCGTTACCTGCGTCACCGGGATACCCGGCATGGACCGGCTGGCTGCATCCATGACCCCTGACCTACGCAGGGCGAAGTCCTCCACGGCGAAGGGTCCGTAGTTGGTCCAGACCACCGTGGTCAGTTGTTCGAAGATCCCATCCAGGTTCATGCTGTTGGGCGGGGTCAGGCGCATGCTGAGCAGGTGAAGCCGCAGATAGGCGTCGGCGGCATCGGCTATCGGGCCATCCAGATCGGCGACGGTGAAGACAGGCACCCTGCGGATGCCGCGGGCGTCGGGCTGGTTGTGAACCTGGTCGCCGAAGTCGTGGTTGGGACGGTTCGCCGGGGTCGGCGGTGTGGAGATCTCGGCCTTGGGGTACCAGACGTCCAGGGTCCGGCCCTGTTCGTCCTGGCTGGCCAGGCCCCAACCCCATGCGGTGCGTGCTGTGCTCATCGTTCCTCCTTCAGGCGGTGCAGTCGTGTTGACATCAAGTTGTCTTACAGGATAAACCGGGTGATGCTCAAACACGGGCGGTCCGTCCGACAGCCGGGTCTGGATCGTCGTCAGCCAGGTCCCAGCCGATAGGTAAAATCATCAACTATGAGTGCCTACAGTCATGAGCGGGAGCGCCGGGAGCGCCGGCGTCGCAATACGGCCAGGGCGGTCTGCCTGGTCATCGCCGTGGCGTTGCTGGCCAGTCTCGTCATCCCTGCCATCTTCAGCGGCCTTTGACCCGGCCCGTCCGGTCGGCGGGAATTCGGCCGTCACAGGCAAAGGCAAACAGGAATGAAGACGGTGGCCGGCTCGTGCGGAGCCGGTCTGGAAAGCGGTGAGACGGTATGGCAGAGATGGATTTTGCTCAAGCATTGGAGCAGGCCAAGGCCAAGTACGAGATGATTTCCAAGGCGCTGGACCCGGAGGGTCTGCGCTCGCGGATTGCTGATTTGGAGCGTCAGGCCAGCGCGCCCGGACTCTGGGACGACCAGGAGAATGCGCAGAAGGTGACCAGCAGGCTCTCGGCCCTGCAATCCCAGCTCAAGCACCTGGAGTCCGCCTCCTCACGGCTGGACGATGTCCAGGCACTGGAGGAGCTGGGCCAGGAGGAGCATGATCAGGACACCCTGGTGGAGGCCCGTAAGGAGATCGACTCTTTGAGGTCCGACCTGGATGACATGGAGATTCAGACCCTGCTGGACGGGGAGTACGACGAGCGCGCTGCCGTGGTCACCATCCGCTCGGGCGCCGGCGGGGTGGATGCGGCCGACTGGGCCCAGATGCTCCTGCGAATGTACATGCGATGGGCTGAACGGCACGGCTTCTCTACCAAGGTCATGGACACCTCCTACGCGGAGGAGGCCGGCATCAAGTCGGCCACCTTCCAGGTGGACGCCCCCTATGCCTATGGGCGGTTGTCGGTGGAGGGCGGCACCCATCGTCTGGTGCGGATCTCGCCCTTTGACAACCAGGGCAGGCGGCAGACTTCTTTCGCTGCTGTCGAGGTCATCCCCCTGGTGGAGCCCACCGACCACATCGACATCCCCGACTCGGACATCCGAGTGGATACCTACTGCTCCTCCGGCCCCGGCGGCCAGGGTGTCAACACCACCTATTCGGCTGTGCGCATCACCCACCTGCCGACCAACATCGTGGTCACCATGCAGGATGAGCGCAGCCAGATCCAGAACCGCGCGGCTGCCATGGCCGTTCTGCAGTCCCGGCTGCTGGTTCTGCGGCATGAGGAGGAGGCCAAGAAGAAGAAGGAGCTGGCCGGCGACATCAAGGCCAGCTGGGGCGACCAGATGCGCTCCTATGTGCTGCATCCCTACCAGATGGTCAAGGACCTGCGCACCGGATACGAGACCTCGGATACCCAGGGGGTCTTCGACGGTGACATTGACGCCTTCATCGAGGCCGGCATTCGCTGGCGGCACCAGCAGCGGGTCCAGGCCCGCGAGGAGGAAGCCGACAAGTAGAGCTTCGTCCGGCTCAGGTCCGGTCGGTGTTTCATGGGTGAGTAGTGTCGGTCTTCTTGATAGCCTCTGTATGGGAATACCGAGGAACGGAGTGTAAATGGCGTTGATTTCGCTCAAGGGCGTGACCAAGATTTACCCCAAGGGGTCCCGTCCAGCCTTGGACAACATCAGCCTGGATGTCAATCGCGGGGATTTCGTCTTTCTGGTGGGTGCCAGCGGGTCGGGCAAGACCACTCTGCTGCGTCTGCTCCTGCGCGAGGAGGAGGCCACCGAGGGGGAGATCCGCGTGGCCGGCAATGACCTGCGACGTCTGCGCAACCGCGAGATTCCCGGCTATCGGCGTTCCATTGGTTTTGTATTCCAGGATTACAAACTGCTCAACAACAAGACAGTATGGCAGAACGTGGCCTTCACGCTGGAGGTCATCGGCGCCCGTCGGTCCACCATCAAGACCCTGGTGCCCCAGGTACTCAAGACTGTGGGACTGACCGGCAAGGAGCACAACTATCCCCACGAGCTCTCCGGCGGCGAGGCCCAGCGTGTTGCTCTGGCCCGGGCCTACGTCAACAACCCGGAAATTCTGCTGGCGGATGAGCCTACCGGCAATCTTGATCCCACCACTTCCTTGGGCATCATGGAGGTCCTGGACGCCATCAACAGGACCGGTACCACCGTGGTCATGGCCACCCACAACGAGGAGATCGTCAACTCCATGCGCAAGCGTGTGGTGGAGCTGCATACAGGTCGGATCATGCGTGATGAGGCCCACGGCTCCTATGATTCTTCTCGCTTCTTCCCCGATGCAGAAGTGGCTGCACGCTCCCATCATGCCATCGGGGATCCCGCTGACGGCGATGCCCTGGATCGTGTGCGTAAGGCTGGAGTTGCAGGGCGCCGTCCGGTGCAGGTCGTTGTGCAGGATGGGAACAGCTCGGCTACCGAGCCCATCGCGGATGGGACCAAGGGGGCCAAGCAGGTGGTCCAAGCGGTTGCACAGGCCGTCAACCAGGGTCAGTATGGCGACGAGGGGATCGCGCGTCTGGCCAAGTCCATGCATTCGGGCAGAACCGGGCGTTATGGACAGGTCTTCACCTCGGTGGAGGACACCCTGACCTGGGGCAAGGGTCTGGGCAGCCTTGAGTCCGCCCAGGAAGATTCCAGCCAGCACGAAGACACGGCTGCAGGGCAGCCCGATCGGAGCAAAGGCTCTGACTCGGATGAGCGGTTCCGCAGGCCTGCGGCCCAGGGCAGCCAGGGTCGGTCAGGTCAATCAAGGGACAGGGACAGGGACCGCGACAAGGCAGGAACTGATCGTGATGAGTCCGCCAATCATCCCCGTGTGGAACGTACAGCCTCCAGAAAATCTCGGAACTCCGCATTTGGTTCGGATGTTGCCGAACCCAAGGCGACCGCTGAAAGCGGGTCCCGGGATCGGCAGACTGAAGATCCGGGCCTTCGGAAGCAGGACGGAAAACAAGGCATTGACCGTGGCCAGGGGGATAAACGAGACAGTGATGGCCAGCCTCAGAAGAATGAAAAGACCGAGGAACGTCCACACTTGAAGAGCTCTTCAGCCAAATCCTCTGATTCTGAACAACGGTTCAAGAGGCCCGATCAGTCTTCGGAGTCCGATGGCTCCAGCCCGGCAGAGCCGACCGGCAAATCAGATCAGACTGCAGGCCGGAAGAAGCAGGGCGTCCCCAAACCCTCAAAACAGTCCTCCAACAAGGCCAGGGCCGATAAAAAGGTATCAATGAGCGAAAATCATCATGATGCTGAGCCCATGGGAGCCCCGCCGGCTCCTCCTGCTCCGCCTGAAATCCCCAAGGCGGCCAGGAAGTCCCATGGAGAGAACGACGCACAGGCTCGGGATGAGCATGATGACAAGAAGAAGGCAGCACGATGAGACTGCGGTTCATCCTTTCCAGCACCTGGGACAACCTGCGCCGCAATGGGTCCATGATCCTCTCGGTCATGCTGGTCACCTTCATCTCCTTTCTCTTCATAGGCGCCTCGGGCCTTATGCAGGCTCAGATCAGCAAGGCCAAGGGAGACTGGTACGACCAGGTGGAGGTGGTGGTCTGGCTCTGCCCGGACGGCACCAGCCAGGCGGCCTCGTGTGCGACCGGCAAGGCGCCCACCAATGACGAGATCGTCAAGCTGGAGAACACCATCAATACCGAGCTGAGCGACTCCGTGGCCAAGATCACCTATCAGAGCCGTGAGGACTTCTTCAAGAACACCTTCCTCAAGCAGTACCCTGACGGTACCTACGAGGGAAGGACCATGACCGCGGCGGACATGCAGGGCTCCCTGCGGCTCAAGCTCAAGGACCCGACCAAGTACCAGGTGGTTTCCGAGGTGCTGTCCGGACGCGATGGGGTGGAGGAGGTCTCCGACCAGCGTCAGATATTCGATCCGGTCTTCAAAATCCTCAACAGGGCCACGGCGGTTACCTTGGTCCTGGCCGTGGTCATGGTGATTGTAGCCATTCTGCTGACCGGCACCACCATAAGAATGAGCGCTGCCGCACGTCGGAACGAGACGGAGATCATGAGACTGGTGGGAGCCTCCAACTGGACCATCCGGCTGCCCTTCATCCTGGAGGGCGTGGTGGCCTCCCTGCTGGGTTCGCTTCTGGCTGTCGGAGCCCTGAGCGCCATCGTCAAGCTCTTCATTACCGACTGGCTGGCTCGCACGGTCCAATGGATGCCCTACGTGGACCAGTCCACGGTCCTGCTCATAGCCCCAGCCTTGATTCTGGGGGCCATGCTCTTGTCCGCGCTGGCCTCCTCCATCTCCCTGCGACGGTATTTGCGGACCTGATTTGTGGCGACCGGCCAATCGATTTGGGGCGCAATCTCTGTCATAATGATGACTAGCATGGATAGTGATAGTGAGGGACTTGACCATGAATCGTACCAAACGGTGGGAGGCTATCTGCGGCCTCGTCGGATCGTTGGCCATGATGCTGGGCGGCGGAATCCTCGGACTGTCCGTAGCGCCTGAACCGGCGCGTGCCGACTGGAGCAGCTACCAGCAGAAAGTCCAGAACCACGCGGCCCTGAAGAGCAAGCTGGCTGGTGTCAGCGCCCAACTTGCCAACCAGATACTAAGTCTCGATGATCTGACCTCCAATCAGATTCCGGCTGCGCAGCAGAGTGCCATCGATGCCCAGCAGAAGGCCGAGCAGGCCGACAGCCTGGTCCAGGCCACCAACGATCGCCTGGAGGCGGCCCGCAAGGATCGCGCAGATCTGGAGGCCAAGATACGTCAGACCGGCCTCGATTATGACGATGCCAAGGCTGGCGTGGCTCAGATGGCCAGAAAGAGTTTCCACGGGTCCGAGACTTCTCAGATCATGGATGTGGTGACCAAGTCCTCAAGCACCCAGGACTTTGTAGACAAGATGCAGTCCGATGCGGCTGTGACCAGGTCCGAAGCCAATACGGCCAATGATGCGGCCAACACCCTCAACTCCTCCATGAACCGGAAGCAGCGTCTGGATGCTATCGAGGAGCAGATCAGCACGCTGAAGGCCAAGGCCGATCAACAGCAGGCGGTAGCCCAGCAGGCTGTAGCGGCGGCCCAGGCCAAGCAGGACCACCTGCAGGCCCTGCGTGACCAGGGGACCGCAGCCCGCAAGCAGCTGGAAAGCCAAAAGGCTGCCCTGACCACACAGTCGGCTCGTGAAGCCGCAGATATCGTGGCCACCGAATCCATGATCGACTCTCTGAACACCGGCAATCCGGGCGGCAGCGCCGACCCGCATGCCGGAGGAGCCCAGCAGATCAGCAATGGCGGCGGATCCCGTCCAGCACAGAATTCACGGCCTAATCCGCCCAGAAACAATGGCGGCGGTGGCAATAGCGGCAGAGGCAACGGTGGCGGCGCCTCCGGCATGAATTACGCAGTGCCGGGCAGTTGTCCCTCAGGTTCCGGATTCTGCTATGGCCATAGCACTGGCTACGACAGCAGGGTTGGAGGTAACGCCTACCCCGCTCGTCAATGCACGCTCTGGGCCTACATCCGTCGCTCGCAGCTGGCTCTGCCTGTGGGTTCCTATATGGGCAATGGGGCTGATTGGGCCAATACGGCACGTGGTCTGGGTTATCTGGTCAACAACACCCCCCATGTCGGTGCTGCCATGGTATTCGCCCGTGGCCAGCGGGTCACTCGTTGGAACGCCAACTGGACCTATGGCCACGTGGCTGTGGTCGAGCGGGTCAATTCGGATGGATCGGTGCTCATCTCCGAAGGGGGCACCGGCTTCGCATCCTTCCCTACCTATGAAACGGTCTATGGGGCAGGCAACTACCAATACGTTCATTACTGATGCCGCTGCGGGCCAGGTCCGTCGCTTGGAACGGTATTATCGCTGTCCGGAGTGCCAGGTAGCCTCCTTGGCGCGATCAGGAGGAGGATATTATGGCTAAGGAAACCGGCACGTCGATGATCGCCCAGAACCGCAGGGCCCGTCATGACTATCAGATTGAGGATCGGTATGAGGCCGGCATCGCGTTGACCGGGACCGAGGTCAAGTCTCTGCGCGAGGGGCGTGCCTCCTTGGCCGAGTCGTTCGTCAGCATTGACAGGCGGCACGAGGTCTGGCTGGAAAACGCCAACATCCCCGAGTACCTCAATGGCACCTGGAACAACCACGCACCCAAGCGCAAGCGCAAGCTGCTCCTCCACGCCCGGCAGATTGTTCGCTTGGAGCGGCAGATTCAGGCCAAGGGCTATACCATCGTTCCTTTGAGTCTGTATTTCAAGGACGGCAAGGTCAAGGTCGAGATCGCTGTGGCCCGAGGAAAGCGCGAGTATGACAAGCGCCAGTCTCTTCGGGAGGAGCAGGATCGCCGCGAGGCCCAAAGGGCCATGCGCTACCGCAACAGGCGCGGCTGAGTTCACAGATCAATTTTCCAATTCCTCAACAAACCGACAGTCGCCCGTTTAAGTCTGCCTGCGCTATGCAGGCTCGACACGCCCGGGGCTGATGGCGATCGACAGTGTCGAATAGCGCCTTTGGCCTGCTATAGAGCCAAAAACACCAGGGTAAGCGGTCTGCAATAACTAGTTAACCTTCATCTGTATGCATAAAAATACAAATGTGTGCATAATAGTGCATGTCACTCAAGAGCAATGAGGGGTCGCTTCGGGGCGGTCCGGAAGAGGAGAAGACATGGGCAAGATCAAGGCGGTGTTGGCGGCGGCTCTGAGTATCACCCTGCTGGCCTCCATCGGAGCCTGCGGAACCACTGACGAGGCGGACACCAGCAGTGCGTCGGGCAAGGCCACCACCAGCTCCCATCCAGCGGCTTTTGACGTCAGTGGCATCAAGAAGGATCCGGCCATTGCGGCCAAGGTGCCCGAGTCGGTTTCCAAGGACGGCAAGCTGACCGTGGGTATGGAGACCTCATATGCGCCTGGCGAGTTCATGAATGAGGATGGAAAGACCCCCATCGGCTATGACGTGGACCTGTCGAACGCCATTGCCAAGGTCATGGGGCTCGAGGGGGAGATGGTCAGCGCCTCCTTCGATACCATCATCCCGGCCATCGGCAGCAAGTATGACGCGGGCATCTCCAGCTTCACCATCACCAAGGAGCGGATGCAGTCGGTCGACTTCGTCACCACCTTCAAGGCGGGCACGGCCTTTGCCGTCAAGAAGGGGAACCCCTCCAAGATCAATCCTGACGACATCTGCGGCGTCAAGGTCGGCGTGCAGACCGGGACCATCGAAGAGCAGCAGGCAGCCGACAAGATCTCGGCCGACTGCAAGGCCAAGGGCAAGAAGCCGGTGGATGTGCAGTCATACAAGCAGCAGACCGATGCCGCCACGGCAGTGGTCAATGGCAAGATCGACGTCTTCTACGCCGATTCCCAGGTGACCGGGTATGCCATCAAGCAGACCGATGGACAGCTGGAGAAGCTGGGCAAGGATACCGATATCGTCCTGCAAGGTGCCGCTCTGAAGAAGGGCAGCGGCATGGCCGAAGCCACCCAGGCGGCTCTTCAGAAGTTGATTGACGACGGCGTCTACGCCAAGATTCTCAAGAACTGGGGCGTCCAGAGCGGTGCGATCGAAAAGGCCGAGATCAACCCTGCGGTCTCTGACTGAGGCAAGGCCAGGCGCGGGTCGTCATATCGGGCGACCCGCGCCTCAGCAGGTGGTTAGGCAGTAGATCAGGCCTCAACAAGTACAGCAGTGCGGAAGGAAGCAGGAGATGCATACCAAGAAGGGGACGGACCAGATTCAGATCCCCGGCAGAATACATGCCAGGCCGGTGCGCAAGCCGGGGCCGATCGTTGCTGCCGTCATCGTGGCCATCTTCGTGGCCATGCTGATCCACGGCATGGTGACCAATCCCAACTTCGATTGGCCCACGGTCTGGAAGTACCTCTTCAACGAGCACGTCCTGGACGGCATCAAGTGGACCCTTCTGCTGACCGTCTACGCCATGGTCCTGGCCACAATCCTGGCCATCATCCTGGCGGTCATGCGCAAATCGTCCAATCCGGTCCTGCGCTGGGTCAGCTGGTTCTTCATCTGGTTCTTCCGCGGTACTCCTGTATATACCCAGCTGGTCTTCTGGGGCCTGCTTTCCGTGCTGATTCCCAAGCTGGCCATCGGGATCCCCTTCGGTCCCGAATTCTGGAGCATCGATACCAAGACCGTGCTGAACGCCACCGTGGCCACGGTGCTGGGCCTGGGACTCAACGAGGCCGCCTATCTTTCCGAAATCGTGCGTGCCGGCATCGAGGCTGTGGACCCCGGCCAGGAGGAGGCAGCCAAGGCACTGGGCATGCCGCCGTCCATGATCATGCGGCGGATCGTCCTGCCTCAGGCCATGCGCATCATCGTGCCGCCCACCGGCAATGAGACCATCGGCATGCTCAAGACCACATCCCTGGCTCTTGCCGTGCCCTTCACCCTGGAACTTCAGTTCGCCACCAACGCCATCGCCAACCGCATCTACAAGACCATCCCGCTGCTGATTGTGGCCTGCATCTGGTACCTGGTCATCACCTCCGTTCTCATGGTCATCCAGGCCCAGCTGGAAAAGCACTATGGCAAGGGCTTCGACTCGCGGCCCCTGGCCGGGTCGGGGACCAAGGACGGCAAGGATGGCGAGGACCCGCAGACCCGTCAGGAGACTGACAAGGTCAACAAGGTCATGATGGCCGGGCTGAACGCCTGAGCGCAGGAGGAGAATCATGGACGAGGACAGGCAGATCAAGAAGGACGGTCAAGGCGGCAAGGATCCGGCCATCGTCATCAGGAATGTGCACAAGGTATTCGGCGACCAGCATGTGCTGCGGGGAATCAACCTGGAAGTCATGCCCGGCACGGTAACGGCAGTCCTGGGACCTTCCGGTTCAGGCAAGTCAACGCTGTTGCGGCTGATCAACCAGCTGGAGACCCGCACAGCCGGCGAGATTTATGTGGACGGCGAGCTGACCGGATACCGGAAGCTCGATACCGGCAAGGGCTTTGTGCTGCAGACCCTGGATGACAAGGCCGTTGCCAGGCAGCGCTCCAAGATCGGGATGGTCTTCCAGCGTTTCAACCTCTTTCCTCATATGACCGCCTTGGAGAACGTCATGGAGGCGCCGGTCCATGTGGGACGGGTTCCCAAGACCGATGCCCGCAAGGAGGCACAGGCCCAGCTGGAACGTGTGGGGCTGGAGGACAGGATGGATTACTATCCCGCCCAGCTCTCCGGCGGCCAGCAGCAGCGTGTGGCCATCGCGCGAGCACTGGCCATGCACCCCGACATCATGCTCTTCGACGAGCCCACCTCGGCCCTGGATCCGGAGCTGGTGGGGGAGGTCCTGGGGGTCATGCGGCAGGTGGCTCAACAGGGCATGACCATGGTGGTGGTCACCCATGAGATGGGCTTCGCCCGCGAGGTGGCCGAGCAGATCGTCTTCATGGACCAGGGCGTCGTGGTGGAACAGGGAGGCCCTGACATCATCGACCATCCTCATACCGAGAGGTTCGCTGAATTCCTGCATACCGTGCTCTAGAAGCAGGCAGGGTTCAGGTTGTAGAAATTCCGGCAAGAAGCCTTTCGGACGGGCAGCGGCGGAATTCCCATGGCTAAACTGGGGCCCATGTGCGGAATCGTCGGTTATGCGGGATCGGTACGGACGGCCTGCGGCAGGCCCCTGGAGGTCTGCCTCAAGGGTCTGGAACGCTTGGAGTACCGGGGTTATGACTCGGCCGGAGTGGCCCTGGCTGCCCCTGGGATGGCGCGGGTGGCCGTGCGCAAGAAGGCCGGGCGCCTGGGCAACCTGATTGCAGATTTGAAGGCCAAGCCCATGCCCGAGGCCACGGTGGGTATCGGCCACACACGTTGGGCCACCAATGGCGAACCCACTGACGTCAACGCCCATCCCCACATCAGCCGTGACGGCAAGGTCGCGCTGATCCACAACGGGATCATCGAGAACGCCTCCAGGCTGCGGTTGGACCTGGAGGCCGAGGGGTACACCTTCGTATCCTCCACGGACACCGAGGTGGCCGCCAAGCTTTTGGGCAAGATCGCCCAGGAGATTATCGATGCCACCGGCCAGCCCGACATCTTCGAAGCCATCAGGCGGCTGGCCCGCATGCTCAAAGGAGCTTTCACCATCCTGGCCGTGGACTCAAGGCAGCCCGATCTGGTGGTGGGCATCCGACACGATTCACCGCTGGTGGTCGGCCTGGGGGACGGGGAGAACTACCTGGGATCCGATGTAGCGGCCTTCGTGGCCTATACCCGTCAGGCCATGGAGCTGGGGCAGGACCAGGCTGTCTGCATCAGCGCGGACCAGGTCCTGGTCACCGACTTCCAGGGGCATCCTGTGGAGCATCCCCGCCGCTACACCATTGATTGGGATGCTTCGGCTGCCGAAAAGGGCGGATGGGACTCCTTCATGGACAAGGAGATCCACGAGGACCCCGCGGCGGTCTCCAACACCCTGCTGGGCCGGTACGACGAGTCGGGCGACCTGGATCTGGATGAGGTCCACATCGATGAGGAGGTCTTCCGCCAGATCGACAAGATCATTGTCGTGGCCTGCGGAACGGCCTCCTACGCAGGGTTGGTGGCCAAGTACGCCATCGAGCATTGGGTTCGCATCCCGGTGGAGGTCGAGCTGGCCCACGAGTTCCGCTACCGTGATCCCATTCTGACCCCGCGCACCCTGGTCGTGGCCATCTCCCAGTCCGGGGAGACCATGGACACGCTGATGGCGCTTCGGCATGCGCGCGAACAGGGTTCACGGGTTCTGGCCATCTGCAACACCCAGGGGTCGACCATCCCCAGGGAGTCCGATGCCGTGCTCTACACGCACGCCGGCCCCGAGGTGGCTGTGGCCTCCACCAAGGCCTTCCTGGCCCAGATTGTGGCGGCCTACCTGCTGGGGCTCTACCTGGCCCAGGTCAAGGGAACCATGTACCGGGACGAGATCCACCAGACCATCGACAACCTCAAGGCCATGCCTGCCAAGATCCAAAAGGTGCTGGACAGCCAGGCCGAGGTCATCAGCCAGACGGCTCAGCGCATGTCCAAGGCCCGCTCCTTCCTCTTCCTGGGGCGGCATGTGGGCTATCCGGTGGCACTGGAGGGGGCGCTCAAGCTCAAGGAGATCGCCTACATCTTCACCGAGGGGTTCGCCGCCGGCGAGCTCAAGCACGGGCCCATCGCCCTGGTGGAGCCGGGTGAGCCCGTGGTGGTCATCGTCCCCAGCGCCCGGGGCCGTAATGTGCTGCACGACAAGGTCATCTCGGCCATCGAGGAGGTCAAGGCCCGCGGGGCCTTCACCATCGTCGTGGCTGAGGAGGGCGATCCGGATGCCGACCGCTATGCTGATGTGGTCTTTTGGCGGCCGCCCTGCCCGACCCTGCTCAGCCCTCTGGTGGATGTGGTCCCCCTGCAGTTGTTCGCCCTGGACATGGCCAGGCTCAAGGGTCTGGACGTGGACAAGCCCCGCAACCTGGCCAAGTCGGTCACTGTGGAATAGAGGCTGTCCATGGTCGTCGGGTCCGAGCAGCGGGGGCATCGGATCGTTCTGGATGAGCCCTTGATTCCCTTCGAACCCAGAGTCATCTACGAGGACCGTCGCATCATTGTGGTTGACAAGCCCCACTTTCTGGCTACCATGCCGAGGGGGATGTGGTACGCGGGCACCGTACTGATTCGAATGCGCCAGCTGTATGGGGAGCCCGACATCATACCCGCCCACAGGCTCGACAGGGCCACTGCGGGCGTGCTGGTCCTGGTGCGAGATCCGGCTGCCAGGCGGGCCTACCAGATGCTTTTCCAGGAGCATCGCGTGCGCAAGGTCTACCAGTGCCTGGCGCCGGTGCGACCCATGGTTCGCCCGCGGACCGGCATTGTGCGACGCCTGGATCCGCCTCGGGTCTTCCCGCTGGAGCGCCGCTCCAGGGTGATCAAACGCCGAGGGATTCTCCAGGCCTGGGAGGAGCGTGGACCGGTCAATGCCGTCACCAGGGTCGAGCTGACGGCGGGCCGGGGATGTCTGGCTATTTACACCCTCTATCCGCAGACCGGCAAGACCCATCAGCTTCGTGTGCACATGAACGCTCTGGGCCTGCCCATCGTGGGCGACGATCTTTACCCCAGAATCCAGACCCGGGCCTACGAGGACTTCTCCCGGCCACTGCAATTGGTGGCCCGTCGTCTGGAGTTCACCGACCCCTTCACCGGAGTTAAACGCATCTTCACCTCCTCCGTTCCCTTCGATTCTCAAGAAGAAGCCTGAACAGTCAGCCTGGTGGGACATAATGGTCAGGGGATACCGGAGCCGCGGGACGACGTGGACGCGGCAGGCATCCCCGTCCGAGGGTTGAGATGGACCAGGAGGTTCTACCCATGAGCAAACCGACAAGGCGGGCCTATCGATGGCCCAAGCATCTCAAGGGTCAGCAGTCCCTCTGGTACGGATGCGACTACAACCCCGACCAGTGGCCCGAGGATACATGGGATGAGGATGTCAGGCTGATGACCAAGGCAGGGGTCAATGTGGTGGCCCTGGCGGTCTTCTCCTGGTCGCGTATTGAGCCCAGCGAGGGCGTTTTCGACTTCGATTGGTTGGACCGGATCATCGACAAGCTTGGTCGTGCCGGCATCGGGGTCAACCTGGCCTCGGCCACGGCTTCGCCGCCGCTCTGGCTGACCCAGGCCCATCCCGAAATCCTGCTCAGGGACGAGCGAGGCGACACGGTCTGGCCCGGGGCCCGGCAGCACTGGCGGCCCACCTCGCCGATCTTCCGCTCCTACGCCTTGAAGCTCTGCCGGGCCATGGCCGAGCACTACCGGGACAACCCCTATCTGGTGGCCTGGCATGTTGGCAATGAGTATGGCTGTCACAATCGCTTCGACTATTCCGACGATGCCATGAGGGCCTTCCAACGCTGGTGTCGTCGCCGCTACAAGGACATCGACGCCGTCAACCGCACCTGGGGCACGGATTTCTGGTCACAGAAGCTGAGCGACTTCTCGCAGATTCTGCCCCCGCGTTTCATCGGCCAGGGGAATTTCCAGAATCCGGGCCGCATGCTGGACTTCGAGCGGTTCAGTTCCGACGCCCTCAAGGATTTCTACATGGCCGAGCGTGACACTTTGGCTGAGATCACCCCGGATATACCCTTGACCACCAACTTCATGGTCAGCGCCGGCGGATTTACCCTGGACTACGACGACTGGGGCAACCAGGTGGACTTTGTGGCCAATGACCACTACGCGACGCCAGGCAGGGATCATCTGGAGGAGCTGGCCTATTCCTCCAGCCTGGTGGACGCCATTGCCCGCCGACGTCCCTGGTGGCTTATGGAGCAGTCCACATCGGCGGTCAACTGGCGGCCGGTCAATCCCCGCAAGGAGCCTGGACAACTGGAGCGCGACTCCCTGGCTCACCTGGCACTCGGTGCTGATGCCATCTGCTACTTCCAGTGGAGGCAGTCCCGGGCCGGCGCGGAAAAGTTCCACTCGGCCATGCTGCCCCATGCCGGCGAGGACACGGCTGTCTTCCGCGATGTCTGTCAGCTGGGTGGGGACCTGCAGGGGCTCTCGCAGGCTGGTTTGGCTGGCACTTCGCTGGCCAAGGCGCCGGTGGCCTTGATCCTCGACTACGCAAGCCAGTGGGCCAGCTCCCACGCGTCCTCGCCCAGCGACCGGGTCGAACATGGCCAGGAGCCGCCGGTCTGGTACCGGGCCTTTCTGGACAACGCCATCCGGCCTGATGTCCTGCCGGTCAGGGCCGCCTGGGAGGAGTACCCGTTGGTGGTCCTGCCAGCCCTCTACCTGATTGACACTGATCTCTCCAAACGGTTGCACAAGTATGTCCATAGTGGAGGGCGGCTGATTGTCACCTGGGGCAGCGGTATCGCCGACGAGCAGGACCGCGTCTGGACCGGTGGGTATCCGGGGCCGCTTCGGGACCTGCTGGGGCTGTCGGTCGAGGAGTTCGCACCCATGGCTTCCGGCATGCCCGGTCTGCAGGACCATCTGGACCTGACCGACGGGGTCACCGCACACGATTGGGCCGATGTCATCGGCAACCTGGACAAGGACACCAAGGTCCTGGCAGGCTACCGGGCCGATCCCTGGACAGGGATGGATGGCATGCCGGCCATGACCGTCCATGATTGGGGTCATGGCAAGGCCGCCTACCTGGGCTGCCGTCTGGATGCCCGGGATCTGGCCAAGGTCCTTCCTGCCCTGTTGGAGGCCCTGGATGTGGCCGAAATGAGGTCGGCCCAGGGCGACCCCGATCTATTGAGAGTTGAGCGGGTCTGCAAGGATGATCGAACGCGTTTCGTCTTTCTGTTCAACCGGACCAGGCATCCGGTGCAGGTTCAGCTGGAAGGCCAGGTCCTGGTGGGTTCGCTGGCCAGCATCGCCGGGGACGGCAAGCAGGCCGATCTGCAGGTCAATGGTGCGCTGGTGCAGCGTGTGGTCGGCCATCGGCATTGAGCTGGTGAATCCTGTACATGCCGGTGAAGATCAGCTCGGGGTCGTAGACCTCGATCAGGTCGGTGTCCTCTGAGAAGGTACGACCCATGCCGCCCGTGGCCACTACGTGGAAGTCCCGGCCTATCTCGCTGCGGTACTGGCGGATGATCCGCTCCAGGCCGCCGAGGAAGTTGTAGTAGAGCCCGGCCTGCATGGCCGTCCTGGTGCCCGTGGCCATGATGGTCTGCGGACGGGTGATCTCCACCTGGGGCAGCTGGGCGGTCTGACCGGCAAGGGCCTGGGCCCCTGAGCGGATGCCCGGCACGATCAGGCCTGAGCGTATGGCGCCCTTGGCATCCACATAGTTGAAGGTGGTGGCCGTGCCGAAGTCGATGACCAGGACCGGCCCTCCGTAGCGGTGGAAGGCGCCCACGCAGTCGGCCAAGCAGTCGGCGCCCAGGGAGCGCGGGTCGTCCAATCGGATGTTCATGCCTGTCTTCACGCCGGGGCCGACCACCATGGGGTCGATGGAAAAGAAACGGATCAAGCAGGACCTCAAGGCGTGCATGACCGCAGGAGCCACCGAGGAGATGATGGCATCCTGCACATCCGCAGTCCTGTAGCCGGCCAGGGCCATGAGCTGTCCCAACAGAAGCCCGAACTCATCGGCCGTGTGATCGATCCTTGTGGTCAGTCTGTAGGAGGCGGCGACCCGGTCGCCCTCCATGAATCCGACCTCGATGTTGGTGTTGCCGATGTCGATGGCCAGCAGCATGTCTTTTCCTCCCTGCCGTCGTCCGGGCGCGTGGCGCTTTCCGAATCCATCCTAAGCGCATAAGCCCAGGTGATGGCTTCGGGGAGTATGCTGGTGGGCGGTGATCGACCAGAACGGCGGTCAACCGCAGCATAAGGATTTGTCAATGAATGCAGATCGACACGGCACGCATGCCCACGGCAGCGTGACCGCAACAGATACAGACGCGGCCCAGGAGTCGGGAGCCAGCACCGATCCCGAACTCAACGCCAGGATCAGGCCCATGAGGTCGGGTGGCAACACCCTGCCCTGGAAGTTGCTCAGCCTCCTGCTGGCTCTGGCCTTGGCTCTCTCCCTGTGGACCGGGCATCGCGGAGCCGTAGGTCAGGCCGAGGGAGGAATCTTGGCGGACACGGTCACGGTGGGGCTCAAGCTGGCTCCCACCAACTTGGACATCCGCAACCAGTCGGGCACGGCGCTGGATCAGCTTCTGATCGGCAACGTCTATCAGGGCCTGGTGTCACGGGATTCCCGGAACCGGGTGCGTCCGGGCCTGGCCAGGACCTGGGATGTCTCCGAGGACGGGCTGGTCTACACCTTCCACCTGCATGAGGGCATCCGTTTCTCCAACAATCATGCTCTTCGGGCCCAGGACGTGGTCGACTCCATACGCGGGCTTATGGCAGGCCACTATCAGGGTAGCGAGATGCTGGAGGGTTTCCAGGGCGTTGATGCCACGGATCCGCTGACGGTGCGTCTGACGCTGTCCAGGCCCTACCAGGACCTGCTCTGGCAGCTGAGCGGCCGGGCTGGCCTGGTCTTTGACCGGCGGGCCCATTACGACATGAAGACCCAAGCCGTGGGTTCCGGTCCATATCTGCTGGAAAGCTTCCGCCCAAACGACTCGGTCACGCTCAAGGCCGATCCGCATTACTGGGGCAGCGACAAGCCTAAGACGCCAACCATCGTCATCCGTTACCTCAATGACGACAATGCTGCCGTCAACGCCCTGCGCAGCGGGGATGTGCAGGTCCTGGCTCCGGTCACTGAGAATCTGGCCAGCCCCTTCCGGAACAGTCCCAATTTCCAGGTCAAGGCGGGCAATGACACCGACAAGTACGTCCTGGCCATGAACGGCAAGGGCGCCGCCACATCCGACCCGCGGGTGCGGAAGGCCATCCGCCATGCCATCGACCATCGGCAGCTGATTGCCTCCCGGGGCGGATCGGACAGTGCCCTGGGTGGGCCCATACCCTCCCTGGATCCCGGCTATCGGGATCTGACCGGGCTCTACCCCCACGATCCGGAGCAGGCACGGAGGCTTCTGGCCCAGGCCGGGTACGGTCCCGAGCACCGGCTCAAGCTTCGGCTGACCTACGCCAATACCTATGGCAGCGAGTTGGGCGATCAGTTGCGCTCGCAGCTGCGTCAAGTGGGCATCGACCTGGATGTCAGGGTGGTGGAGTTCTCGGTCTGGCTCCAGGACGTGCATGCCAACAAGGACTACGACCTGTCTCTGGTGGATCATGGCGAGAGCCACGACTTCCATCAGTGGGCCAACCCCGGCTACTACTACAACTATGACAATCGTCAGGTCCAGGAGCTCTATAGGCAGGCCATGGCCACGACCTCCGCCGATGACTCCGACAGGCTCCTGGCCCAGGCCGCACGGATTGTCAGCAGCGATGCGGCGGCGGACTGGCTCTTCAACTACCGGGTGACCACGGCCTGGCGGACGGGGCTGGAGGGCTTCCCGGTCGACCTGAACCAGTCCCTCATGCCCTTGTCCGACCTGATCTACAGGCGAGGATGACCATGGCCAGATTCCTGATGCGCCGTCTGGTGCTCTTCATCTTGGCACTGATGGGCATCTCCCTGCTGATCTTCCTGGCCCTGCGTATCCTGCCAGGGGATGTGGCCGCCGTCATGGCCGGGCTGGATGCCCCGCCTGAGCGGGTCGACCGGCTGCGTCGGCAGATGGGCCTGGACCGCTCCTATCCCCGGCAGTATCTGGATTGGATCAGCGGCTTTCTGCAAGGGGACCTGGGCAGGTCCATTCTGACCAACCGTTCCATCGCCTCCCAGGTGGGTATCCGGGCCCAGATCACTTTCCCGCTGATTCTTTTGGGACTGGGCATGGCCCTGCTGCTGGGCATCCCCCTGGGTTGCGCAGCCGCCCTGGCGCGCTCGCCGCGGATGCAGTCCTTCAGCCACATGGCAGCCATCGTGGGCGGATCAGTACCGGCCCTCTGGTCAGGACTGCTGCTGATCATGCTCTTCGCCAAGGGAAGCGGCCTGATTGGTTTGCTGCCCTCCCAGGGCTTTCCTGCTCTCGGCTGGGCTCAGCCTGGGCAGGCCTTGGCAGCTTTGATTCTGCCCGCTCTGTCCACCGGAATCATCGTGGGCGCTGGCATCATGCGGTACACCCGCTCTCTGCTGGGCGACATGCTTTCTTCGGGGTATGTGGACATGGGCATGGCCTGCGGGATGACGCGAACCCAGGCCGCCCTGCGGATCGGTCTGCGGCTGGCTTCCCCCCAGCTGGTCTCGGTGATTGGGCTGACCATGGCCGAGATGGTCACCGGGGTCATGGTCAGCGAGAACCTGTTCGCCCTGCCGGGACTTGGCTCCATGCTGGTCACTGACGTGGGCAACCGGGATCTTCCGGCCGTTCAGTCCGAACTGCTTCTTCTGGCGGCCTTCTTCCTCTTCCTGGGACTGCTGGTGGACGTTGTCCATAGGCTGATCGATCCGCGTTTTCGAGGTGTGGCCAGGCAGGAGGTGGCTGACTGATGAGCTGGGAGCATACAGACAGGCCTCGCTTGGGATTGAAGGCCGCCTTCCCCGGCCGACTGGGATTCCTCGGGCGGATGCGGGTGGTGCTGGTCAGCATGTGGTGCAAGGCCTCGGGGCGGTACTCGCTGATTGTTCTGGCCATATGGATCCTGGTCTCCCTGGTCTCCAGGTTCTGGACCCCGGTCCCTATCTGGACCACCGACGGGTACCGGATCTGGCAGGCCCCCAGCCGCACCCACCTTCTGGGAACGGATGGTACCGGAGCAGACATCCTCTCCTGGCTGATGGCGGGGTCGGCAACCAACCTGGTCATCAGCCTTCTGGCGGTCATCCTGTCGGGCGTATTGGGGCTTCTTCTGGTCATGGCCATGGTCTCGCGCAGTTCTGGAGTATCGCAGACGGTCGTGGTCCTGGTAGATGCCCTGATTTCCCTGCCCACGGTTCTGCTGGCCCTGATTCTGGCCGTCCCCCTGGGACCCAGCATCGCCGTGGTCGTCGTGGCCTGCGGATTCGGCTACGGACTCAACCTGGCCCGGATTGTAAGGCCCCAGGCGCTCCTGGCGGCAGAGTCGGACTACGTGCAATCCGCCCGGCACAGCGGGGTCGGGTCCTTCAGAATCTTCTGCACCCATCTGGTGCCCAACATCATTCCGGTCCTGTGCGTGCAGCTTTCCATGTCGGCGGGGACCTCCGTTCTGGCTGAAGCAGGGTTGACCTACCTGGGGGTGGGTGTTCCATCCGGCCTGCCCTCCTGGGGGCACTCGCTGACCACCTCGGTCAAGTTCATCAACGTCTTTCCGCTGACCGTGCTCTGGCCTGGCCTGGTGGTCACCATGGTTGTGGTGGCGCTGAACCTGTTCGGTGATGCCTTGCGTGATGCCATCGATCCGGTCACCAACCCCAGGTTCAGGGTCGCCGTGGCTGCCTCCGGACGATCCGCTCTCCAGTCTGAGCGCCAGACACCTTCTGCGCAATCGGATGACTCCGGTCATCACGTCGAGAATGCGATCCATACAGGCGAAGGAGGTCGATGATGTCGCTGGTTATTGACGGCCTAGGTCTGTCCATCGGTGGTCGCACCATTCTTGACCGGGTGAACCTCAGGGTGGCGGACGGTCAACGGGTCGGCCTGATCGGCTCCTCGGGCTCCGGAAAGTCGATGATCGCCCGCAGCGTTCTGGGTACCGCACCACTGACGGCCTCCCTGTCCGGCTCCATTCTGGTGGACGGGCTCCAGATTCTTGGTTCCGATGACCGGTCCCTGGCGGACCTGCGCGGTTCCCGGATGGGCATGATCTTTCAGAATCCTTCCACGGCCCTGAACCCGGTCAAAAAGGTCTACAGCCAGGTGGAGCTCCCTCTTCGCCGCCACTATCGCCTGAGCGCCCAGGAAAGGCGCAGACGGGTCATGGAGATATTGCAACAGGTCGGGTTGGATGCGGATCTGGCTGGCTCCTATCCGCATGAGCTGTCCGGGGGTCAGCAACAGCGGGCGGCTATAGCCACGGCCCTCGTCACCAAGCCAAGACTGATACTGGCAGACGAGCCCACCACAGCCCTGGATGCCATCACCCAGCGGCAGATTGTGGACTTGCTGGTCTCCCTGGTCGACCAGAGCGGGGCCTCCCTCCTGTTCATCACCCATGACTTCTCCGTCCTGGCCCGGGTTGCTGATTACTGCTACATCCTTGACGCGGGCCGAGTGGTGGAAAGCGGGCAGACGCAGAGCATTCTGCGCGACCCATCCAGTCCACAGGGCAGGACCCTGGTGAGGGCGGCCAGAGAATTGACGCTGCGCGCGGATGGAGGCAAGCATGAGGACGACTGATGGTGCACAGGTCGACCCGATCCTGGTCGGGAAGGGCCTGACCAAGGTCTATGCTCCCGCCGGAAGCGGCATGGCTCGAAAGGCCGCGGTTGACGGAATCGATGTCTCCCTCCTGCCAGGGGAGTGCCTGGCGATCATAGGGGAGTCCGGTTCAGGGAAGACCACGCTTTCCCGCCTGCTTCTAGGGCAGTTGAGGCCTGATGGCGGACAGGTGATGTATCAGGGCAGACCGGTTCTCCACGGTTCTCCGGCCGCCAAGGCGCTTGCCCGGGACTCTGCTCTGGTCTTTCAGAATCCCTTTGCCTCCCTCGACCCCCGGTGGACCATTGGCCGGTCAGTCGCTGAGCCTCTTCTGGCTGCCAGACGCAGGGGGAGCGGGCACCTATGGCATCGTCGTCAGGGTGGGACAGACCTTGCTGAGCGGGTGGCCGAGGTCTTGTCAAAGGTTCAGCTTGATCCGTGCAGGATCATGACGGCTTATCCCTCGGATCTGTCTGGAGGCCAGGCTCAGCGGGCGGCCATAGCCCGGGCCCTGATCGTCAAGCCCCGGATACTCTTGGCCGATGAGCCCATGAGCGCCATCGATGTCTCGGCACGCGTCGGGATCCTCCATACCCTTCAATCCATCATGACCCAGTCCAGGCAGCGGAGTGATTTGTCAAGTGGCATGTCCATGATCATCATCTCCCATGATCTGGGCGTGGTCCAGAACATAGCAGACAGGGTCATGGTGCTCGTCCAGGGGAAGGTGGTGGAGGAGGGTCCGGTGAAAGCCATCCTCAATCATCCCAGGCAGTCCTATACCCGGCAGTTGCTGGCAGCTGCAACCCTGTAGGTATCCGTCTTTGTCAGGCAATCGGAATACCAGTCATCGATAGCTGCCCGTGATCCAAGGATACGACCTTCTGGATTGGCTACCGGGGAATCGTGAAGCTCGGAGACGATCGACCACATGGTCGTTCGCCCACTGCTTGACTCCTGCCGGGGCAATAGACTGGGGAACCATGGTGGACATCCAGGATGCAGGGCAGGCGCTGAAGCGGTATTTCGGATATGAGTCCTTTCGCCCGGGTCAGGAGGATCTGGTCAAGGCCATCCTGAATGGGCGGGACTGCCTGGGTGTTATGCCGACCGGGGCCGGCAAGTCCATCTGCTATCAGATTCCTGCCACCCTCCTGGACGGTCTGACCATCGTCATCTCTCCCTTGGTCTCCCTGATGAAGGACCAGGTGGACGGGCTGGAGGATGCCGGCATCCCGGCTTCCTTCGTCAATTCCACCCAGGATATGGATGAGCAGTCCCTGGCCCTGGCTCAGGCTGCCCAGGGACGCAGCAAGATCCTCTACGTGGCCCCCGAGCGGCTGGATGCCCCCAGGTTCAGAGATTTCGCCCAGCATACGAAAATCTCCCTGCTGGCAGTGGATGAAGCCCACTGCGTATCCCAGTGGGGTCAGGACTTCCGCCCTGCCTACTTGGGCATCGGCGACTTCATCAGGTCCCTGCCTAACCGGCCCACGGTGGCGGCCTTCACCGCTACGGCGACCGAGAAGGTCCGGCGCGATATCGTATACATGCTGGGTCTGAACGATCCTTACGTAGCAGTGACGGGATTCGACAGGCCCAACCTTTTCTTCGACGTGATCAAGCTGGAGAGCAAATACAAGAATCGCTGGGTGGTCCGGTACGCCCTGAAGCATGGAGACGATTCGGGCATCGTTTACTGCGCCACCCGCAAGGAGACCGAAGCCCTGGCGGATGATCTGACCAAGGCCGGTGTCAGCGCTGTCAGCTATCACGCTGGCATGGATACCCAGGACAGGGAGCAGGCGCAACGGGACTTCGTCAACGACAAGGTGCAGGTGGTCGTGGCCACCAACGCCTTCGGTATGGGCATCGACAAGTCCAATGTGCGCTATGTCATTCATCACAACATGCCTGAGAGTATCGAGGCCTACTACCAGGAGGCAGGCAGGGCGGGACGCGACGGCGAGCCCGCCAGATGCTCACTGCTGTGGAACGAGAGCGACATCGTCACCCGCAGGCGCCTGCTGGACATGGACAACGGCAATGACAGACTGACCGGTGAGCAGGCCGAAGCGGTCAGGGCCGAACACCGGCGTCTGCTCAACGTCATGATCGGCTACTGCAGGACCACCGGCTGCCTTCACCAGTACATGCTGCGGTACTTCGGTGAGGAGGTGGACCAGGCTGCCGCGGGTCTTTCGCCTGCCGAGGCCGACAAGGGCAAATCAGTCCCGGTCGGGCATCCCGACACGGGCAGCGGCGGCTGTCAGAACTGTTCCAACTGTCTGAGCACCTTCACGACCATCGACGTCAGCGACGTGGCCCGTGCCATCAGCAGGTGTGTGCATGATGTGAACCAGGGGTTCGGCTCCGGCAAGATCGCCCAGATCCTTCGGGGTTCGCGCTCGCAGGACCTTCTTCGGCGCGGGCTGGATAGGTGCCCCAGCTATGGCGCTCTGGCCCAGGTTCCAGAGGCGCGGATTCGCGACGTGCTCAACCAGATGGCCTCGGACGGGTATCTGTATATCACCGAAGGACGGCTGCCCATGGTCCATTTCGGGCCCAAGGCCGCGCAGACGGTCAGTCCGGACTTTCACTACGAAATCAAGCGGACGGAACGACCACGTGCCTCGGGCAAGGTCTTCGGCGGCAGATCCTCTTCAACAAACGACGATGATGGTCTCGACCAGGCCGGTGCAAGCGATGCCAGCCCAGAGGATGAGGAACTTTTCCAGAAGCTGCGCGATCTGCGGACCAGCATAGCCCGCAAGATCGGCAAGCCTCCCTACATCGTCTTCTCCGACAAGGCACTGCGAAATATGTGTCGCCTTCGGCCCGTCGATGATGCGACCTTCCTGGCTGTCAACGGAGTGGGGCAGCACAAGCTGGAGCAGTATGGGCCCCAGTTCATGGGGGTCATCTCAGAGTTCTCGGCCAGAAAAGCAGTGAATGTGGTCATGGGTGCCGCCGGATCTGATAGGTAGGTCGGCCTACCATGAGATATACATGACTTCATCAAGGTTGCCTTTCATACCGGGCGCCCGACAGGAAAGGAAATAACAATGGCTGACAAACCTATTGTAGAGAGCTTCCAGCTGGATCACACCAAGGTCAAGGCGCCCTACGTTCGTCTGATCGACGAGGAAAAGGGTCCCCAGGGAGACATCATCTCCAACTATGATCTGCGCCTGGTCCAGCCCAACCAGAACGCCATTCCAACTGCAGGCCTGCACACCATCGAGCACACCATCGCCGTGCTCCTGCGCGAGCGCATCCCCGGCTACATCGACTGCTCTCCCTTCGGTTGCCGGACGGGCTTCCACCTGCTCGCCTGGGGCCGTCATTCAACCGAGGATGTGGCCAAGGCACTGAAGGAGTCGCTGGAGTTCATCGCCGAAAAGGCCACCTGGGACGACGTACCCGGCACCGAGATCACCTCATGCGGCAACTACCGCGACCATTCGCTCTTCTCGGCCAAGCAGTGGAGCCGTGACATCGTCGCTGCCGGCATCAGCTCCGATCCTTACGAGCGCAAGCTGGTCTGAGCGCTGACAGACAAACAACCGGGCCTGAGGAAGGGTGGGTTCCCTTCCTTAAGCCCGGTTCAATGAAGAGACGAAAGCTCAACTACGCAGTATGGTTTCGATCTGTTTCATCTGGTCGTCATCAATCTGCATGGCAGGTTCGCGGATGCGTGTGCTGATGGGCAGACCCTGCAGTCGCACGGCTCCCTTGATGGCCGATACGAACAAATCCGCAGTGTCGTAAATTGCCATCAAGTGGTTGATGCGTCGGGCCTTGTCTAGCGCAGTCCGGTAATCGCCCTCTTGATAGGCCCGATGCATGGCAACGAAGGTTTCCGGCTCCACGTTGGTCAGGCCCGATAAAACACCGTTGCCTCCGCAAATGCGGTTGACCATATAGTATTCGTCGAATCCAGAGAACACCGAGAACTCAGGGCTGACACGTCTGACTGCTGATACGACCCGACGTGTGTGGCTGATTGTGTCCACCGTGTCTTTGATGCCAACGATGTTTGGACATTCCTGAGCCAGTCTCGCGACCAACTCCGGTGAGCAGTCGTTACCTGTACGAGCAGGGAAGTTGTAGAGGATCACCGGTACAGCCGAGGCCTGGGCGATGCTGATGAAATATCGGTAAGCGGTCGGTTCCGAAGGACCGAAATAATAGGGACTGACAGCCACCACGGCATCGGCGCCGATTTGTCCAGCAAACTTGGTCAGATCCATAACCCGGTCCATGTCAGTGTCGCCTACTCCGACGAATACTTTCATGCGCCCCCGTATATGGTCGACGGCGAATTGCAGGGCTGAGCGCTTCTCTTGGAGATCATAGGCATAGAACTCGCCGATGCTTCCGAACAGGAGCACCCCATTAATGCCAGCCTGGATCAGATGGTCCAGATGTCGTCCCCACAGGTCGGTGTCGATGACTCCTTGATCGTCGCTGACGGTTATCGATGGGCAGAATATTCCCTCGAATTTGGCTGATGATGTGCTCATGTTCACCCTTTCACAGTAAGCATATCGGCATCGATCCCATAGGCCCTCATGGCATTGTGCTTGAAGAAGTCCTCATCAGGGCCAAAGATGTCCAGCATCAGTTGCCAGTGTTCCCTGAGTGAGGAGTGCACGGTGACGACCGGCCAGTTGGAGGCATAGAGGATCCTATCCGGGGGAAATGTGTCTCTGACGAAGGCGACGATATCGCGATCGACCGGCAAGTCGCCTGACACCTTGATATAGCAATGCGGCAGGGCCGCCATGGCCTGCATGGCCTTTCTGCAGGCCGGCGACAAGTCGGGCATGTTGCCCAGATGGTCCATGATGACAGTCAGGGAAGGAACCTGAGAGAAAGCCTGAGCCATGTCCGGCAGTTCTACCCCCCGGTTGCATAGCTCAAAGGGCAGGCCCTTATCAGCCATGGCGCGGAGCCCAGCGATGAAGGAGGGTTCCATGCAACGGCCGCGAGGGGCAGAGTCAGTATGCAGTGGCTCTCTGATGCCCGTAGCGTTGATGGGCACTCTCATATAGGGCCCTACCTGGGCTCGGAGCATTCGGGCAAGGATTTTGGGGTCATTGTTCTCATAGACCAAGCGGTCCTCTAACAGGGGGTCATCCGAGTCTACTTCCACATAGACTCCGCCCAGAAATTCCGCTCCCAGCTGCTCGTACTCGTTTTCGAGCTCATGAAGGGGAAAGCTTCGGTTCAGTAAGGGCATTCCGTCCAGCCAAGGCAGATGCTGCCGCTCAAGATCCCACATATGGAAGTGAGCATCGATGACCTGTAGTTGTCGTGTCATGTCAGGCTCCCTGCTTAAGACCTATGCGGCACCCACGGAAGGCATACCAGGCGATGTAGAGGAATCCGGGCACGGTCACCAGCATGGCGATTTCGATGCCCATGGCATCCTGAATGGCACCCAGCAGCAGCGGGATCAGGGCTGCTCCGACAATACTCATGACCAGCGCCGAAGAGCCGGTCTTGGCATCGTTGCCCCTGATGCCCTTGAGCGTCAGCGAGAAGATGGTGGGGTAGCCGATTGATATGAACAGATAGGCAACCAGGAAGCAAATGACCGAGAATCGTCCCAGACCTAGGAATACCAGAACCATCAGCACGGCTGTGATGCACATGTAGATGCCCAGTATCTTGCCGGCATCGAATTTGGTCATTAACGGAGTGGTCAGGAACCGCCCAAGGGTGAACAGTAGCGACAGCAAGGCCAACAGTGTGGCAGCCAGACCGGCGGTGATGCCGGCGCCCCAGTGTTTGAGGGCATAAGCGGAGAACATGGCCATGCCTGCCACCTGCAAGCCGATAAAAATGAACTCGGCAATCACGCCCAGTACGAAGTAAGGGCGTTTCAACAGACTTGAGGTGCCGGAACCGGTGCCAGTTTCCCCCTCCTGCTCGTCATCGCCGGGCGGTGTTGGCAGTTTGAAGACGATGAAGACAGCTAACACCAGCAGCAGGACGATGCCGATGACGATATAGATCATTCTGGTATCAGACAGGAACTTGACCTTGGCTTGCTCAAAGCCCGGCTCTTTTGGGGTCAGGGTTTTGGACAGGACTCTGCCCAAAATCAGAGGCCCTACCACGTTGCCGACGCCGTTGAAGCTCTGTGCCAGATTGAGTCTGAAGGATTCGCCTTTTTCGTCGCCCAGCTTGGTGACATAAGGGTTGCAGTTGGTCTCCAGCGAGGAGGCTCCCAGCGCTACCACGAACATGGCGAATAAGAAGAGTCCGTAGCTGGCCATATTTGTGGCTGGCACCACGATGAATGCTCCAACCGCGAACAGTATCAGTCCGGAAATGACCCCGCCCTTGTAGCCGAAGCGCTTGGAGATGATTCCTGCTGGGATGGCCATGACGAAGTAGGCTCCGTAGTAGGCCACCTGCAGCAGCGATGCCTGGGTGCTGTTCAGCTCCATGTAGTTGCTGAATGGGCTGTTGAGGGCGTTGACCAGATTCATGGTCAATCCCCAGATGAAGAAGAGTCCGATGACCAGGGTTATGGCGACAGTGGCCTTGGACCCGCCCTTGTTTCGTGTATTTGTATTTTCCATGGCAGAGCTCAATTCAGTGCCCGGTCCAGGTGGACGTATCCGCCATCGACGAACACCCATTGGCCGGTGGTGTGTGATGCGCGATCAGAGAGCAGGAAAGTGGCGGTGTTCCCGATCTCCTCGGGTGTGGTCATGCGATGTTCCAGAGGAATCTTGTCTGTGATGACTGAGAGACGGGCCTGCTGGGCCTTTTCATCGCCAAAGGTCTTGATCCAGTCGGCATAGAGCGGGGTCCAGCATTCCGAGACCACGATGGCGTTCACTCGTACGTCATCGTGCACCAAGGCCGCAGCCCATTCTCTGGTCAGGCCCAGAACTCCGCCCTTGGCTGCCGCGTAGGCGCTGGTCTTGCCCTGACCGGTCACGGCGGTTTTGGAGGTGATGTTGATGACGGATCCGTGGCTTTCCTTGAGGTAGGCACAAGAGGCATGCATGAGCTCGTAGTAGTGGGTGAGATTGCCGTGTACGGAACGCTCGAACTCCCGCCAGTCAGTGGTTTCCAAAGCTTTGTTGTCGTTGACTCCAGCGTTGTTGACTATGCCATCGATATGGCCGAATTCCTTGTGTACCTGCTCCACAATGGGGGCTATGCCGTCGGTGTCATTCAGATCCAAAATGAAGGTCCGGTAGGTATCGGTATAGGCCTCGATGTCTTTGCAGAACTGGTCCCTGGCTGACTCGTCACGGTCTATGACTGCGGTTATGGCGCCCTCCTGGGCCAGTTGTAGGGTTATGCCCCTGCCGATGCCCTTGAAGCCACCGGTGATGATGAATACCTTGTTCTTGAGATGCAAATCCATGAGAACTCCTTTGTCTATATGGATGGATGATTTGTTAGAGGTCCAGTGATTGGACCGGATTTTGATTGAGGTGGCCCGAGGTCACTTCTGATGGAGGTAGCGCTGTGCAGTCTCCACGGTCATTTCAGCCCCATTGCCGGGAGCGGTCGGTGCCTGATACATGCCTTGGCTGATACGCACGGGGTTCACGAAATATTCGTGCTGGTTGTCTACGTATTCGATCATTCGGCCCTGTGTGGTGCAGGAGACGGCTGCGTAGTCGAACATGGCGAAGTGGCAGACCATCTCGCACAATCCGACCCCGCCGGCGTGGGGGCAGACTATCTTGTGGAACTTGCGAGCCAGAAGGTATTCCAGAACTATCTCCTGGGGGCCTGCCACTCTGGTGGCGTCGATCTGCATGATGCCGAAGGCGTTAGCCTGCAGGAATTGCTTGAACATGATGCGGTTCTGCATCTGTTCGCCGGTTGCCACGGGGATGGGATTGATGGCCCTGGCAATGGTTGCGTGGCCGATGATGTCGTCGGGGCTGGTGGGCTCTTCGACCCATGCCAGGTCGAAGTCATGGAAATGGTTGATCCAATCAATGGCTTGCGGGACATCCCAGACCTGATTAGCGTCGACGGCCAGGCGGACGTCGGGACCGATGGCATCCCTGGCCAGTCCCAGGCGGCGTATGTCATCATCGAGGTTCTGGCCCACCTTGAGCTTGATCTGCTTAAAGCCCTTTTCCTGCGTCTCCCGTTTAGCGATCTCCACCATTTTTTCGTCGCTATAGCCAAGCCAGCCTGGTGCTGTCGAATAACCGGGGTACCCGTGCTGGCGAATGTCCTCGATGCGCTCCTGCTTGCCGGATTGCCCATCCTTGAGGATGTCTATGGCCTCCTCGGGGCGCAGGGCGTCAGACAGATATCGAAAGTCCAATGTGCTGACAAGATCCTCAGGATCCATTTCAGCCAGCAGCAACCACAAGGGTTTTCTCGCCCTTTTGGCTTTCATGTCCCAAAGGGCGCTCAGCAGTGCGCCAATGGCCATGTGCTCGACTCCCTTTTCGGGCCCCAGCCAGCGCAGCTGTGAGTCATGGACCAATAGGTCCCAGGCCAGACCCATGCTGTCCAGCAGACGTTCAACCTCTAGGCCATGCAGAGTCTCTCCTATGGAATCTATGGCTCTGCAAACAACATCGTTGCCTCGTCCGATGGTGAAGACCAAACCACAGCCTTTGATCCCGTCGTCAGCCGAGGTGTGTATTTCCACATAGGCGGCTGAATAGTCGGGGTCCTTGTTCATGGCATCCGATCCTGACAGGGTCAGAGAAGTGGGAAAACGAAAGTCATACGTTTTCACCGCAGTGATAGTACTCATCGTGGCTCCTTTGCCAATCTTGTGAACGTATACGTCAGTATAGGCGCAGAAATAGAAATTTGAAAATTAAGAATATAAAAATTCTAAATCCAGCGTGGGTACTATTGCAGCTTCGTTGGTTACGATAAGTGGGTAATGGAAAGGATGCACATGGCCAGACAGGAACCCGGCAATCCGCACGTCGGCGCTATAGCCGAGCAGCTCGGCATCTCAGCGTCGACCGTCTCCAAGGTGATTAACGGTCGACCGGGTGTGGCGGCAAAAACCCGTCGGAGAGTCGAAAAGGCTTTAGCCGATCAGGGCTATGCGCATCCGCTCGTCAGTACCAAAATCGCCCAGACCATTGAACTTGTGGTGGATTATATCGCCAACAATGGCACCATCGAGATGATACGCTATGCCTCAAAGTGGGCTTTGGATGCCGGTCTGGCTCTGACGGTGACACAGACTGACCACCAGCGGCGTGCCGAGGAATGTCTGAGGGGGATCATTGATCGAAACCCGCTGGGTGTGATCACTCAGATGTCCTCCATAGACCAGGAGGGCAAGAACGTGCTCAAAGCAAGGGGTATCCCCTTGGTGGCGGTCGATCCGGTGGACTTGGTCAGCGATGAGGACATGAGCATAACGCTCGACAATTGGACTGGCGGATACCAAGCGGCCAAATGTCTTCTGGATGCCGGACACCGGTGCATAGGCGTCATCGCTGGACCGGCGAATGTGCAATCCGCGCAAGCCAGACTTGCAGGATACCGAGCAGCACTGGCAGCCATCGGTGCCAGCCTGCCGTCGGGTATGGTTCAGCAGGGAGACTATCTGCCTGACAGAGGGTACCAAGCTGCCTGTGATCTGCTGGACCGTGCTCATCGTCCGACTGCGATTCTGGCATGCAACGACTTGACAGCCGTCAATATCTACAGAGCAGCGCGCGAACGTGGACTGGAGCCCGGGCGGGACCTGTCTGTGGTCGGATTCGACAACGTCTATCCATCCTCTTATCTGATGCCTTCACTTACCACGGTGGACCAGCCATTTGATTTGATGGCCAGGATGGCGGTGGGAATGATTCTTGATGCACGCCAAGGCAAGGAGTTCCAGCGGCATGTGGTCATGCCAACTCGACTGGTCAGCCGACACAGCGTGGTCAATCTGACCCGTGCCCGTCATCTGCGCTCGGAAAGTCGGGTTCAAGAGACCGCACAATAGCCCAAACTATTCCCCGATTCGCTCAATGCGTACTCACTTCGTGACAGCTTCCTGATGGATACACTCGTACTTCGGCAATCGCGGGGGCGGGTTTTGCCCCTGCCGCACCGGTCGAGAAAGAGGTAGCCACAGTGAGCAGGTACGCGATGGAAACTGCACGTTGGATCCGTCATGCCACCATGGACGACTTTGAGGCGATCATGCCCGTCTACGCCTACGCCAGAAAGCGGATGGCCGAGACCGGCAACCCCCGTCAGTGGGGGGACAAGTACCCCCTGCCCGAACGCATCCGCGAGGACATCGCCGGGGGTCACACCATGCTCTTGGTTGACGATGCAGCTGGTATGGATCAAATCCCTGAGGATCCCGTCTACCCTGAACCTGAGTTGGACGAGCACAAGGGCAGTCACGAGCGCATCATCGGCGTCTTCGCCCTCTTCCATGACCCGGAACCCGATTATAAGGTCATTGATGGCAGCTGGCTTGACGACCGGCCCTATACCACCATCCATCGGGTGGCTGCCTCGGGACTGGGGCGTCACGCGGCCGGGGACCTGCTTGACTGGAGCATGCGCCGGTACGAGAATATCCGCGCCGACACGGGACTGAAGAACTATGCCATGCAGCACATCCTGGAGACCCATGGCTTCACTCGCTGCGGCAACATCATCATGCCTGAGAACAAGGAGATCGAGAACGTGCGGGTGGCCTACCAGCGGCACGATCGGCCCCTTGACCTGGCTGAGCGCGAAAGAGCCGCCAGGCGCCTGATCGCCGTCTGAGGGCGGGTGCCGACCGTCGCAGCGGCGTCGCACAATGGAGCCATGACTTTGAGTGCAGCACCGGCATGGCAGTTCTCCGGGCCCGAGGGCCAGCGGCATTACGAGCAAGCTCTTCGGGCCTATCCTGGGCAGATCATCGTGGACTTGCGGACCTTGAAGGCCAATATGGCCACCCTGGTTAAGCTGGTTCATTCCACGAACCCCGGTGCTGCAGTCATGGGTGTGGTCAAGGCCGATGCTTACGGCCATGGGCTCATCCCTGTTGCCCTGGCTGCACTGGCTGGCGGGGCCACCTGGCTGGGCACGGCCCAGTCCAGCGAGGCCCTGCGTCTGCGTCGTGCAGGCATCGGCCCCGACCGTTCCCGGATTCTGTCTTGGATGTTCAACGGGGATCGCGCCCCCTTCGATCAGCTGATTCAGGCTGACATCGACCTGGGTGTTGGTTCCCTGAAGACCATGGACATGGCGGCGCAGGCGGCAGATCAGGTCGGCAGGCCTGCCCGCGTCCACATCAAGGTGGACACCGGCTTCGGACGCAACGGTTTTACTCCCGAAACCTTCGGGGATGCCCTGCGCGAGCTCTCCCGTCTGGCCGCCCAGGGTCTGTTGGAGCCTGTGGGGCTTTTCAGCCACCTGGCGGTGGCCGACATGCCTGGCGTGGACGAGTTCGTGTCGTCCACTGACGAGCAAATCGCCCTCTTCGAGGAGTTCTCCGATAGGATGACGGCCGCAGGTATGAAACCCGAAATCCGGCATTTGGCCAATACCGCTGCCACACTCACCCGTCCCGGGATACGTTACGACCTGACCCGTCCGGGCATCGGCCTGTATGGATACGAGCCCGATCCCTCCATGGGGGTTTCGGCCGATTATGGTCTGCGTCCGGCAATGACCCTTCAGGCCCAGCTGGGCACCGTCAAGGACATGCCGGCCGGTCATGGCGTATCCTATGGACGCACCTATCTGACACAGCAGCCGACAAGCACGGCCATCATGCCCCTGGGCTACGCCGACGGAATCCATCGGTCAGCCTCGGGCTTCGACCGGGAGGGTGCTATAGGCCGAGAGCACTTGGGCGGCCCCGTCCGTCTGATGACTCTTCAAGGGCCCAGGTTGGTTCGCGTCGCTGGCAGGGTCTGCATGGACCAGTGTGTACTTGATCTAGAAGGCATGGCCTCTGACTTGGGAGTGCGCGAGGGCGATACCGTTGTTCTCTTTGGGCCAGGCCAGGGGGAGGATCGGGCTGAGCCAACTGCTGATGACTGGGCCCGGGCCGCCGACACCATCAGCTATGAGGTCTTCACTTGCCTGCGTAGTAGGATTCCACGGCTCTACCTGGGCGTGCATGATGTGGTCAACCCCTCCGACCTGCACCTGATTGCCCCTGAATCGATTCTTTGAGACCACGATTTTGAGACCACTATCACAGGTCGAACCCAGGCTTGGGGCCTTGTCAAGGGGCAATATAAGTGGTGAGATGAGGTTATGACTACATATTCAGGAAATGAACCAAGCAATATCTCATACACAGCCGTAGCTGACATCACCGGTGGCCGTGAGGGCCATGCGGACAGCCACGAGCCCGATCTCTCCCTGGACCTGGACACACCCAAGGCCATGGGGGGCAAGGGCCAAGGCACCAACCCCGAGCAGCTCTTCGCCATCGGTTGGGGCGCCTGCTTCCAGGGAGCCATGGGACTGGCCGGCAAGGAGTTGCGCGTGCCGGCCACCAAGCTGGCCCAGAGCAGGGTACGTACCCATATCTCCCTTGGCGACCAAGGCGAGTCCTTCGGTATCAAGGCTCTGATCGAGGTCTGCCTGCCCGGCGTCGATCGTGATCTGGCCACCCGCCTGGTGGAACGCACCCAGGAACTCTGCCCCTACTCCAAGGCCACGGCGGGCAATGTGCCCACTGAAGTGGTGGTCGTGGACAATCTGGACTGAACGGAGCGGACGGGCCTGATGGGCACTGACGAGGAGGGCGGATCCCGCCTGCTGGCCGAGGGCTACTCCGCCCGGGATCAGGAACGGTGGGCTCCAGAGCCTCCAAAGACCAGCGGCAGGACTCCCTTCGAACGGGATCGGGCGCGTCTGGTCCATTCTTCGGCGCTCCGTAGGTTGGGGGCCAAGACGCAGATCCTGGTCGCCGGCACTGACGACTTTGCCCGCACACGGCTGACCCATACTTTGGAGGTGGCCCAGATCGGTCGGCAGATTGGGACCATGCTGGGCTGCGACCCCGATGTGGTGGACTGCGCCTGTCTGGCCCATGACCTGGGTCATCCGCCCTTTGGCCACAACGGCGAACGTGCCCTGTCCTCGCTGGCCTCGGATATTGGGGGGTTCGAGGGCAATGCGCAGACCCTCCGACTGCTGACCAGACTGGAGCCCAAGGTCTTCCATCCGGACGGACGTTCAGCAGGAGTCAACCTGACCAGGGCCGCCCTGGACGCTGCGGTCAAATATCCCTGGACCCTGGCCGAGGCCTCGGCTCATCCCAAGGGGGAGAGGACCGCCAAGTTCTGCGTCTATCCCGACGACCGGGAGGTCTTCCATTGGCTTAAGCAGGGGGCGCCTCAGGCCAGCACGCCTATGGAGTGCCAGGTCATGGACCTGGCTGATGACATCGCCTACAGCGTCCACGACGTGGAGGATGCCATCGTAGTCGGCTCCTTCATGCCTGAGCGACTGGCTGAGCCTCGAATCATCGATGGCGTGGTCCGGGCCGCCCGATCCTGGTATGGCGACCGCTGGGATGCCGACCAGTTGGTCCGAGCCCTGGAGGCTGTCCGTGGCATGTTGCCGACGGGCTTCGATGGTTCACGCCGGGCCCTGGCTACTTTGAAGAACACAACCAGCTATCTGATTGGCCGCTTTGCCGACTCTGTGGAGGAGGCCACCCGAAGCCGCCACGGCCAAGGTCCTCTGACCAGGTACTCGGCGGGGCTGGTCATTCCTCCCCGGACCTCCTATGAGATTGTGGCCTTGAAGGGGATCGCTGTCTACTTCGTCATGGCTCCTCGTGAGAAGGAGCCCTTCCACGCTGAGCAGCTGAAAATCGTGACCGACCTGGTCGAGGTGATGATGGCCGACTCGCCAGCCCCCTCTGATGCCTTGGAGGATGTCTTCCTGGAGGATTGGCGCCAGGCGGGTTCGGATGCGGAGCGTCTGAGGGTGGCCATCGACCAGGTGGCCTCCCTGACCGACGGTTCGGCGCTGGCCCTGCATTCCCTGGTCTGCCCCTAGGCCAGCGGCATTTATGCCGGGCGCAACACATCGCCCTGGCCCGGTAGGCTGGGTGTCATGTCCGGAATGATCAAGAAGGAAGACATCGAGAAGGTCAGAGCCAAGGCCGATTTGTATGAGATCGTATCCGAAAGCGTGACCCTGAAGCCCTCCGGTTCCGGCACTTACATGGGCCTGTGCCCTTTCCATGACGAGAAGTCGCCCTCCTTCTCGGTGCGTCCTTCCATGGGGGTCTGGCACTGCTTCGGTTGCGGTCTGGGCGGCGATGTCTTCACCTATGTTGAGCAGGAGGAGAACGTCGAGTTCGGCGATGCCGTCGAGATCCTGGCTGACAAGTACCAGATCGAGCTGCATTACGAAAACTCCCGTCAGGACAAGCGTCGCGGGTCCAAACGTTCCCGGTTGCTGGAGGCCAACGAGGAGGCCCAGCGGTTTTTCGTCTCGCAGATCATGAGCAAGGAGGCGCTGGCGGCGCGAAAGCTCTTGGCGGGCAGGACCTTCTCCCAGGCTGACAGCGCCCATTTCGGCTGCGGATACGCCCCACGCGGATGGGACAACCTGGTTCGCCACCTGTCCACCAAGGGTTTCACCCAGCAGGAGATGCTGGATGCCGGACTGGCCAGGCAGGGGCAGCGGGGAGTCTACGACTACTTTCGGGGCAGGGTCACCTGGCCCATCAGGGATTCCACGGGCCGGACCCTGGGCTTCGGCGCTCGCAAGCTCTACGAGGACGACGGCATCAACGCCAAGTACATCAACACGCCTGACACCCAGCTCTACCGCAAGAACCAGGTGCTCTACGGCATCGATCTGGCCAAGGACGCCATCGTCAAAAAGCGGCAGGTGGTCATCGTTGAGGGTTACACCGACGTCATGGCCTGCCACCTTGCCGGCGTCGACACGGCTGTAGCCACCTGCGGTACCGCATTCGGCGAGGACCATGCCAAGATCGTCCGCCGGCTCATCTCCGACGACGCCCTTGGCGCCATCCAGCTGGTGGGGCCGGTCCAAGGCTCCCGGGTGGTCTTCACCTTCGACGGGGATGCAGCCGGACAGAAGGCCGCCCTGCACGCCTTCGGCCTTGACGGGAGCTTTCTGACGCAGACCTTCGTGGCGGTGGCCCGGGAGAATCTGGATCCCTGTGATCTGCGCATCCAATATGGCGATGAGGCCGTGCGATCCCTGGTGGAGCATGCCCGACCGCTGTACGACTTCGTCATCGACACCGCCGTGGCCATGTTCGATACCCAGTACACCACCGGACAGATGGGTGCGGTCAAGGCCGTTGCACCCATCCTGGCCCAGATCAGGGATCGCTCCCTGGTGGGGGCCTATACCCGCAAGACCGCCAGAAAAATCGGCGTGGATCTGGATCTGCTGCGCCAGGAGGTCCACAGGGCCCGTCGCAAGCTGCATGTGAAGGACCAGGATGCTTATGCGGTCCGCACTCCTCACCGCGGTGCGGGCGAATCGGAGGGTCGCGCGGGCCATGGCAGTGACGATGCCATGCGACGCCGCAGGGTACAGCGTGAGGATGCCCTCCGACAGGGCTATCATCACATCGATGATTCTGTCTTCATCTGCGAGCAGCAGTTCATGGGCGTGCTTATACAGATTCCCAGAGCGGTCGGGTCGGATGCCTTCGGCCAGCTGAGTCCGGACAGTTTCGAGGTTCCGATCTTCCGCTCGCTCTATCGGGCTGTGCAGGCCGCCGGGGGGCTGCCCGACAGGAAGACGCCCCAGGGACTGTGGATGCATAATTTGACCAAGGCAGGCGGGCCCATGCTGGAGTCGGCCATCAACGAGCTGGCCGTCATGCCCTTGCCGCTGAATTTGGATAAGCAGGAGGATAGGCAGAGGGGCACAGGGCCGGGCTCCAAGAAAGGTGATAAGGGGGACAATCAGGGCGCGGGCTCCGAGGACGCGGATGTTCAGCTGAAGCAGCCTAGCCCGGAGGAGCGTCAGTATGCCTCCGAGCTGCTGGCAAGACTGCTGGACGCCACATACATGCGGCTGATTGCCTCGGCCAGGCACCGGATGAATCAGTTGCCTGACGGTCAGGAGAAGTTCGACCTTCTTGGTCAGCTCACCCAGTACGAGACCCAGCGCAACGAATTGCGCAACCAGGTCTTCGGCAACGCCGAGTGAACTGGTGGTCGAATAAGTTGGTCCTCCCTGTCCTTGTCGAAGTTTTGCTTGTAGACAGGGGCAGGAAGGACTTAGGTTAGGTGTGGTCTCCCCGTCAGGCGGGGAATGATATCTGTGAGTTGATGCAGGTCATCACGGTGACAATGATCGCGGTAATGATGCCACCCAGATAGGGTTTTCTGGTGTGACGGTAGATCGCCCGGGTCACCAGAGGCATGACGGCCAGCGGGACCAAGGGTGTCAGCATCCAGTCCGGTATCTGTGTGTTGTTACCGAACAGGCCGTTGACTCCAGTGACGAAGAAATACCCGTATCCAACTACAGCTATAAGCAGGGCCGGCAGCATGTTGAAGAATGCCAGCAGATCTATGTTGGCTGTTGAGTTCCTCTCGAATGAGGTGGAGTAATTCAGACTATTGATGAAGACCGATGTGGTTCCGTAGGCTACAAGGAAGAAGGGCAGTAGCTTGAACTACGTCAGACCCAATTTTGGTGTAAGACAGAGCACGGTATTCGTCTCTCGTTTAAATAACCAGTAATGCCTTACTGATATAGTATTACCGGTAAGGCATGACAATTTGTCTCTGGTCTCTATCTTGGCTTTGTGGCACATTCTCAAGTACCGAGTGGATGGGCGGAATACGCCGTAATAATGGGCATGAACATACAACGCAGAAGGACGGCTCTGCACTACAGCCAAGAGTTCGTCGCCTACAATGCCAACCTTTCCCGGTTCGCATACCAACAGTTGGAGCATGGCCAGTCGCGACCCGGGAGTCCAGCCAATCCCAGTTTGATCAACATCATGGCAGTTGCCCAAGTGCTTAATGTAAGTCTGGATGAGCTGTTGCCTGATCCGTGGCCTGATCTTCATGCCAAGTAATTTGGGTGGCACCATTGTCAAGACAAGCCCTGCCGATAGGGTGAATGCATGAACATGGAGCATCAAATAAAGGAAAGTCGTGCCGGGTCGACTGACAAAGCCCGGTCTGCTGTGAGTCGCCGACCGCTCGCGGTCTTTTGGGACATGGACGGAACCCTGATCGATTCAGAGCCCTACTGGCATCAGGCGGAGGTCGATCTGGTGCGCGAGCATGGGGGGGACTGGAATGCTGACATGGGTTGGCAGGTTTCCGGCAGACCCCTGACCAAAGTGGCAAGGGTGATGCGCGATCGTGGTCTTGACCTTCCTGAGGATCAGATTCCAGATCTGCTGATTGATGGAGTGATCGCCATGGAGGAGCTTCGCATGCCATGGATTGAAGGGGTTCGTGCCATCCTGACAGACCTGGTTGAGGCTGGCATCCCCTCGATTCTGGTCACTACTTCGCCACGCCGCATGGCTCAGGCTGTGGTCGCCAAGGCGCCCAAGGGGGCTTTTGCCGACTATGTTTGCGGGGATGATGGGCTGGCCCAGAAGCCCGATCCTGCCCCCTATCTGCATGCAGCCGGTCTGGTGGGCATCAAGAGCCCTGATTTGATGGTATCCTGCCTGGCTTTCGAAGATACCTTGACCGGTATCACCTCGGCTGTGGCATCAGGAGCCACCACTGTAGCCTATACCGGCACCAACCCGGTCGACACCTCATCGGGCCCTCAGTTCGCTTCCATAGATAGCTATGTTGGAGTCACCTTGGATGATCTGTCCGCACTGATCGCCAAGCGACTCGGGCAATCGGGGTTGCCGGCTGCGCAGACTTGCTGAATCGATCCGCCTACTGCAGCGGTCGGTATTTTCGGCTGGAGCCACGCGAGGTTGCCACCGGATATCTGTCGGCCGTCCTTTGCAGTTTGTCCAAGATGATTCGATCCATATCCAGATCCAGCCGATCTGCCAGCTGGATGCAATAGGTGAGCACGTCAGCCAGTTCGTCGGTAACGTGGCCTTCATCTCCGTCCCTGGGATCATCCCCCCACTGATAGCATTCCAAGAGCTCGGCGGCTTCGATGCAGATTGATTTGGCCAGGTTGGCGGGCGTGTGGAATTGATCCCAGTCGCGCTCGTGCACAAAATCCATCACCGCTGTTTCCGTTTCCTTGCTGATCATGATTTCGAGCCTATCAGTCGGCCCTCCTGCCATCAGATTGGTGTGGGTTCGTGGCATAGTGAAAACCATGGATTCATCAAGCGCGCCGCAGCCTGTGGTGATGACGCTGCCTTATGGCGATTTCAGAGATGAGGATTTTTCCAAGGCCATCGCTGAGTACAAGCAGGCGAAAGCTGTTGGCAGTCAGGGCAGTAAGTTGGAGGGGAGGCTGCTTGAGGAGCTGTTCCTGCGCTATCCCACTGTATATATTGTCTCTGCCGACGAAAGGGACAGCAGCAAAAAGCATGGCGGTGGGCCACCTTATGTGGTTTACGTCGGTGAGACCAACGACATCCGTTCTCGAACCAGGCAGCACATCGAGCTGGATCCACGTACACGAACGGATTGGGAACGCCTGGTGCGATTCATGCGCAATCATCAGGACAGGGTCTGCCAGTACATCATCGGTGATCGCCACTTCAATAAGTCCCTGACGCTGGATATGGAAAATCGGTTGATGGGGTATATGCAGAGCGTAGACGCGGTCAAGCTGGTTATGAACCGTAGAACCAACGCTCAGGATATGTATTACACCAGCGATGAGTTCGACAGCATCTTTTCCAAGGCCTGGCAGACCCTGCACGAAATGGAGCCCGATCTGTTCCCGGAAGAGAAGGCCATCCTGGACTCTGCCCTGTTCAAGGCCTCGCCCTTCCGCAAACTCACCGACGAACAACGGCGGGCTGAAGAGGCTGTTCTGCATGTGCTGGAGTCGGTCATTATTCAAAACCGTGACGAGGGTTTCCACTCGATGACAGAATCCATAGGCCCGGTTCGAATCAATGACAAGGCACGTACCCAGGTCATTGTTGTTCAAGGCATGTCAGGGACGGGCAAGACTGTTTTGCTCAGCCATCTCTTCTATCAGATATGTGCCAGATATGGCATCTACGGGAATTTGAACGGCAAGGACGATAACCGTTCGGCAAACGCCAGGCAGCGTTCCTACATCATTGTCAACCAGGCCGAGCAGGCTAATGTATACAATCAAATGGCTCTGAAGCTGGGACTGCAAAAGAAACGCGGCCAGTGCGTGGTTGGCGCTGTCCAGTTCATCAACCGGTTCAGCAAGCACACCAATCGAAATGGTCGGTCTACAGGCAGGGCGGCGGACCCCATGAATAGCGTCGACGCTCAGGCGGATGTGGTGCTGATTGACGAGGCGCACCTGCTGCTGACGCAAGGGTCGCAGAGCTACTCCGGAGGCAACCAGCTCTATGACATTCTGCGGCGGGCAAAAGTAGCCATCGTGGTCTTCGACCCGGAACAGGTCTTGCGCGGATCCCAGTTCGTGGATGCCCAGGAAAGTCGGCTTCTGGGATTGACGGGTTCCGAACATGACAAGACCTTCTCGCGCCCCATGCTCATCCGCGAAAGGTCAAGGGACGGTCAGCATGTACGCGAGGATACCTTCCAAGTCAGTCATGTTCGCTTGGATCAACAGATGCGCATTCAGGCTGATCCCGCAACATGCGCCTGGCTGGATCGGATGACAGCCAAGGATGGCGTCATCGGTCCACTGCGTCCGGATCCCTGGGAGCATACTTACGAGATCAAGGTTTTTGATTCGCCTAAGGATTTGAGGAAGCTCATCCGTCAAAAGGACCAGGAGCAAAGGGGCGAGGGCTCCTTGGGCCTCTGCCGACTTCTGGCCACCTATGACTGGCCTTACAGCAGCAGGAATCACCCGGATCCACAGAATCCCTCCAGACACTGGCAGGTTGTACTGCGGCAAGAGGATTCAGGCCGGTGGGTGTGGGCCGAAGAGGGTCGGGACGGCGATGGTGTATTCGCCATGCCCTGGAATTACGAACTGTATGAGGCACAAGGAAACTCTGCTGCGAATCACCGGATCGCCTGGGCCGAGTTGCCCTTCACCATTGATGAGGTGGGTTCCATCTTCACCATCCAAGGTTTTGACCTCAACTATGCGGGGGTCATCATCGGGCCCTCGGTCACTTACAGGAATGGAAAGGTCGAATTCGAACCGAAGCTCAGTTGCAATACATTGGCGACCAATCAGCGGTCGGAGCCGGAGATGAATCCTGTGGATAATCTTCGGCACGAGTTCAATGTGCTGCTCAAACGAGGGGTGCACGGATTGGGGCTATTCGCGGTGGATCCCGAGCTTCGGAACCGACTGGCCTGGGCAGTGGGTGGGTTCGCCCAGGTCCGGGACTGACCGGTCTAACGCGCCTACATCGATTGAATGCCAATCAGCGGTATCATGTCCTGGGCCATAGTCAATGGCCCAGGACATATTCATGAGAAAGGTGTAGGCGAGTATATGACGACGCGCAAGATCATCCTGGACTGTGATCCAGGTCATGACGATGCGGTGGCTATCCTTCTGGCGGTAGGCGATCCGCGGATCGACCTGATCGGAGTGACTACGGTTGGCGGCAACCAGAGTCTGGACAAGGTTACTTACAACGCAAGAGCCGTGTTGGAAAAGGCTCATGCGCGCCAGGTGCCAGTCCATGCCGGATGTGATAGGCCGTTGGTGCGTCCTCAGGAGGTGGCCGCTTCCATTCATGGCCAGACCGGCCTGGACGGTGTCGAGCTGCCTGAGCCTACCCGGCCCCTGGATCCCGGCCATGCAGTCGATTGGATTATCGAAACCATCATGCGCGAGGAGCCCGGCACAGTGACACTGGTCCCCACCGGGCCCCTGACCAACATCGCCATGGCTGTCCGCAAGGAGCCCCGCATTGTCGACCGCGTCCGCGAGGTCGTGCTCATGGGTGGCGGTTACCATGTTGGCAACTGGAGTGCTGTCGCCGAATTCAACATAAAGGTGGATCCCGAGGCCGCGCATATCGTCTTCAACGAGCCCTGGCCAGTCACCATGGTTGGGCTGGATCTGACCCATCAGGCCCTGTGCACCCCGGAGGTCCAGCAGCGCATCGAGGGCATCGGCACCGATCTGGCCCATTTCGTCAGCGGGCTGATGGACTTCTTCCGCAAGTCCTACCAGGACAACCAGGACTTCGTTGATCCGCCGGTACATGATCCCTGCACTGTGGCCTACCTGATCGACCCCTCTATTGTGAGCACCCGTCGTTGTCCGGTCGATGTGGAGCTGCGCGGGGACCTGACCTGCGGGATGACCGTGGCCGATCTGCGCGGCCCGGAGCCCTCTGCCGAGGACTGCCACACCCAGGTGGCCGTCAAGCTGGACTTCCAGGGATTCTGGGACCTGGTGGTCAAGGCCATCACCGCGATTGGATGAGATCGATGAAGGCTTCGAACACAAACGCTTCCAAGACCGACAAGCCCGCTGCCACGACCGGTGGCGGCTCAGGCTCTTCCATCGTCGCCTTGATGACGGCCCTGATGGCTGCCGTCTTCGCCTTCCAGCTCAACGCCTCCATGCTGTCGCCGGCCCTGACGACCATGGGGACCGAGCTCAATGCCAGCAGCTCCAGCATCGGTCTGACCCAGACGGTGTTCTTCACCTCCTGTGCGGTCTTCTCCCTCTTCCTGCCTCGGCTGGGCGATCTGGCCGGCCGCAAGAAAGTACTGCTGGGCATGCTGAGCCTTACGGCGCTGGGATGCGTGGTCTCCGCTTTGGCTCCCAATGTGACGGTGCTCATGATTGGGCGCGTCATTCAGGGGGTTGCCGGTCCGGTCGTGCCCATGACCCTGATCATGCTGCATGCAGAGGTGACCGATGAGGCCCGATACGCCAAGCTTATGGCCATTTTGACGGCGGTCAACGGCGGCATCGGCGGCGTGGATGCCATCCTGGGCGGTTGGCTGGCCGGCACCTTTGGCTTCCGCTCGGTCTTCTGGTTCATGGTGGCCATCGCCGTGATCGCCGTACTCCTGGTGGCCCTCTTCGCCCGTGAGAGCTATGCAGACGATCGTCCCCGCATGGACTGGGCCGGTGTGGTCTTCCTCTGCATCGCCTTCCTGGCGGCCTACTTGGCCATCAATGAGGTCGAGAAGTTGGCCCAGGCGCGCTGGATCCTGGTGATCGTCGAGATCCTGGTGGCTGCGGTCTTCTTCATGATTTTCTGGAAAGTCGAGAGCACCACGTCGGCACCCATGGTCACCACCACCTACCTCAAGCAGCGGCGCACCTGGGGCCTTCTGCTGACGACTCTGACCACCATGGTCGGCGTCTTCGCCATCATGAACGGGATCGTTCCGGCGCTTGCTCAGGATGGCGAGGTCGGCGTCGGCTTGAAGGCCAGTATCGTCTCCTTCGCGACGCTGACTCCATACGCCCTGGTTGGCCTGGTCTTTGGCCCGGTTGCCGGGATGCTGGCCTCGCGCTTCGGCTACCTCAAGGTTCTGAGGGTGGGTCAGCTGGTCAGCGTGCTGGGACTGGTCTTCGGCATCTACGTATGCCTGGTGCCCAGCATCTGGAGCCTGGTGCTCCTCTCCCTGATCCTGGGCGTTTCCTATGCGGGGACGGCCAACATCATGCTCAACGGGCTGGGCGTGGTTCTGTCTCCTTCGGACAACACCGGGTATCTGCCGGGACTCAACGCCGGAGCCTTCAACCTGGGCTCAGGCCTGAGCTATGCGGTCCTCTATGCATTCATGAGCGGCTTGGCGGCTTCCGGTGGAGCCCGTACCGGCTATGTGGCGGCCATGATCGGCGGCGGCGTGCTGGTGCTGATTGCCCTGGCTCTGTCCTATCTGATCCCCGATCCGGAACGAATGGACGACAAGTAATATTGACAACTGATGGGGGCCCTGCGAATACAACCTATCCGCGGGTCCCCTTTCCATGCTTTACGGGCATCCGACTTTATGCGTATCCGACCAAGGGCAAAAGTCGGGGCGGGACAGGCTAGCAGCCAGTAGCTCGCAAGTGTTCCGACCGTAGGCTCAGCAGCGGAAAATAGCGCCAGGAGAGGTCCTGTAAGCCATGGGCCGGCGCGTAAACTAAGTGAGGAATTCGTTCGCCGGAGGTGACCATGCAACATCGGGTGATCGGACTGCTGAAAAACGAGACCGTCCTGGTCGTCGCTGCAGTCATCGCTCTCGTATCCTGCATCCTCATTCCTCCCGACCGGCAATATCTGGGTTACATCCACGTCAATACCCTCACCCAGCTGGGATCCCTGATGATGGTGGTTTGCGGATTTCAGCGCATCGGGGTCTTCCATGCCATCGGAGCCGGCCTGCTGAGTCGTGTCCGCTCGGTGCGGGGCCTGGCCTTGGTCCTGGTTTCTCTGCCTTTCTTCTCCAGTATGTTCATCACGAATGATGTGGCCCTGGTTACTTTCGTGCCTTTTGCCATCGCTGTTCTCATCATGGCTGGTCTGGAAAACCATGCCCTGCTGATCGTCACCCTGATGACCCTGGGTGCCAATGTAGGCAGCATGCTGACCCCCATCGGCAACGCTCACAACTTATATCTCAAGGCCCGCTCCGAGATGCCTACTGGTGAATTCCTGCTCCTCATGGCCCCTTACGCCCTGGCTGCAGCCCTGATGCTCTTCCTGTGCTGCTGGTTCGCCTTCAGGAATCAGCATCTGAACAAGTTCGAGGGGATGGATCCGCAGCAGATTCGCCGCAGCATACTAGCACCCAGGGAGGAGGGGATACAGCCTCAGGTGAAGGAGATGCAGCGGTCCAGCGGATGGCGCATCACCCTCTATCTATTCCTTTTCCTTGTTTGCCTGCTGGGTGTGGCCAAGCTGATTCCCCAGTGGGCCATGGTCCTGGTGGTAGCGGTGACCTTTCTGATCTGCGACAGGCGGGTCTATCTTCATGTGGATTGGGGACTGCTGCTGACCTTCGTGGCTTTCTTCATTTTCATCGGCAATGCCAGAAGGATTCCCCAGTTTTATAATCTGGTCAGTGGTCTGGTCAATATCCACCCTCTGATTACCTCGGTCCTGTGCAGCCAGGTCATCAGCAATGTGCCCACAGCCCTCCTGGTCTCAGGTTTTTCGACAGCCTGGCGCTCGATCATTCTGGGCACCAACCTGGGCGGGCTCGGAACCCTGGTCGCTTCAATGGCCTCGCTGATCTCCTACAAGGCTGTAGTCAAGCAGTATCCTGACAGGAAGGGCGATTATCTGAAGATCTATACATCACTTAATATGCTTTTCCTGGTTGTTTTGGTTGGCATGGCTCTGCTGCTGGAGTAGACTGCCCTCCATCAACCAAATGGTGCCGCTGATATTGAGAAGGAGGCAAGAACGATGGAACCGGCCCAAGGCACGTCTAAGTCCAAGGACACAGGGGTATTGGCCAGACGGAATCTTGGGGTTCTGGTCGGAATCATGGCCTTGGCCGTCATGTCGCGGTTTGACTCCATTATCTCCCCTTCCGTAGCGGCCATTCAGGCATCCTTTCCTCATGCTGATCCTTCCACCGTTGAGTCGGTGGTTTCCATCGGCTCTTCGGCTGCCATAGTTTCCGCCCTTTTATTCGGTCAGCTCTTGACCAGAATGAGTTTCAGAACCGCCGGCTGCATCAGCTGCCTGTGTGTCGCACTGGGTGGCTTGATGCCCCTTTTCGTGCACAGCAGCGTAAGCCAGCTGCTCCTGTTCGCTCTGGTCGTCGGGTTCGGCGTAGGTATCGCCACTACTGTTCTCCCCAGTCTGTCGGCCAGGTTCTTCCGCGGGAAGAAGTTGGCGGCGCTGATGGGGCTGGTCTTGGCTGTTCAGGATGGCTCTTCCATGCTGGTTTTTGCTCTGGGTGGTGTTCTGGCCAAGGGAGGATGGCTGCACAACTATTGGCTCTATTTCCTGGCCTTGCCTGCCCTGGTCTTGGTCATCTTCATGGTCCCCGGTGTCGGTGCCGTCGAGGAGGAGTCGGAAAAGGCCGTAGGTTCTAAGGCATCGTGCTCCCAGAAAAGAGGACAATGCTGGTGGGCTACAATTTCCTGTATTCTCATCGGGTTTCTGAGCATTTTCCTGGTCGCGGTCCTGTACAACAAGCTCGCGGTCTACATAGCCAAGTACGGTCTGGGCGGCACCAGCGCAGCCGGGGTGGCCCTGATGTTCAACACGGGTTCCTCGGTCGTCATCGGGCTTAGCATCAACGCCATCAAGCGGATTTGTCGACAATGGACCATTCCGGTCGCCTTCCTTCTGATGGCCCTGGGTGCCCTGCTCTTCCTGACCACCCGCTCCTTCCCGCTGGTTTGTTTATCGGCCTTTTTGGTTGGTTCGGGCAGTGCCATCAATATGGCTACCTGCCCCTTCCTCCTGTCCAATCTGACTCCACGCAAGCGCTATCCACTGGTAATGGGAATCTTTTCGGCCACCACCAGCCTCGGTTTTACGGCATCCACCTGGGCCTTCAAGGCTTTTTCATCAGTGTTTGGTCTGGATCCGGTAACAGGCAGTTTCATAGGCATGCTGATCATCGCTCTGCTGGCTGCTGTCATTCTCTCGCTTGTCCGCTTCCAGAGCTGTGTTGAATCCCGCTACATTGAGCAATAGCCACCTTTTAGGCTGTAGAAATCAGAAGTATAGGATTCCGTCCTTTCATCGCGACAGGTAGCGGTTACCGGTGATGACGAACCGTCGTAGGGTCTCTTTGGCATGGGAGATGCCTATTCGCGGGGTTGCCGTGATGGTCTCGTCCTGATTCAGCCCTGCGGCTGCCAGGCGTATGGGCGGTTTCCTGAGGTCATGGCCGTAGTTACGCTTGTCTATGTCCAATGCCTGGCAGAGCTTGGCGGGGCCGTTGGTTAGTTCCCGATCCGGGTGACTGCCGTGCCTGTGGCTGCGTAGAAGATCCAGACCCTGCACTGGCTGGCAGGCTCGAATCAGTACCCCGGCGCCGAATCCGTCCTCCTGACAGGAGACGTTCATGCAGTAGTGCATTCCATAGGTAAAGTAGACGTACATGTGTCCGCTGGGGCCGAAAAGGGCATCGTTGCGGGCCGATCGCCCGCGATAGGCATGGCTGGCCGGATCATTCTGATCGTAGGCCTCGGTTTCCACGATCCGAACCCTGGCCTGTTCACCTTCCGACTCGTAGTCCCGGATGATCAGGCAGCCCAGAAGCATCCGGGCGGCCTGATCCACAGGGCGGTCCAAAAAGTCAGGGAAGACCAGGTGACCGTCCTGGCTTGAACCGGCCTTCATTCCGTTTGGTCCTTGCGTACCCAGACCGCGCGCTGGCCGCGTGATTCCGCCTGGATGCAGACGAAGTTATCCTGGTGGGGCAGGGCGGCGACCTGTGGATGGTCGTGATCATAGGGTCCCCGGGCCTGGGCGCCGCCGGCATCACCGACCTGGGCAAAGAAGTCTTCGGAGGCATCCTTGAACCAGGTCCATTCCTCTGGCAGGTCCTCTTCGTAGAAGATCGCCTCCACGGGGCAGACCGGCTCACAGGCGCCGCAGTCGATGCATTCGTTGGGGTTGATGTATAGATTCCTGGGGCCCTCGTAGATGCAATCCACCGGGCATTCGTCCACGCAGGCCTTGTCCTTGACGTCCACGCAGGGCTGGGCAATCACGTAGGTCATTGCTTTACTTTCCTCCTTGGTTTGTTGTCCACTTTCGCTACTTTCAAGAAGCATCCTTTTGGCGATGACAGGGGTTTCAGCAATACACGGGCCTTTTGATCCTTGGCCGCCTTGCTGCTGCCCTCCACGATTCCTTGGACCATACCCAGATGGATTGTGCAGATAATGGGATGGGCGTTGACGCTGTCCAAGAAGGGGCATGAGGTCAGATACAGACTCGCTGAATCCGGTTCTGCCGTAACCGGAGCAAACCCCAGGGTGGCCAAAGTGTTCAACAGTGTCTGCTTCATGCTCGATGACACACCCTTTTTTGCATTCCCCCTGCTTTGTCTGGCCAGGGCACGGCCCCAGGCCTGACCTGCTTTCAGTGCAGCCCTATCCCTACTGCCAGTATCGGGGCAGGCGGTTTCCAGAGCCATGCAGAGCGAGGAGATCATATCCTCCTGGGTGTGGTTTGTGGATGTGGGGGAGTAGATGACAGGCGGTCTGCCCCGTCCGGCTGATTGACCATCGCTGTCGTTTCTCCGGCGGACTGCTTCGCCCTGTTCGACCAGATGTTCAAGATGGAAACGAGCGGTCGTCGGATGGATGCCAAAGGCAGCTCCGATCTGCTGTGCGGTCAGACCTGTGCCGGTCTGTTCGGCCGCCATATGCAGATAATCCAAGATTGCGGAGCGGATCTCCTCACCGCTTCTGCGCTTGCCGTGGGCTTGGACCAGTTGTTTACGGGCTTGAATTTCCTGACTCATCGATTAAATTGTATAACTATCAAATTTATTATCAAACCAGGACAAGGCGGACAGACCCATGCACAATGACCCGAAGATGCGCAAGTCCGGCGGCAGGACGGCCTTGCCCAGGTCCAGGATGGTCCTCCTCATCGGCGCAGGCCTGGCTGCGATGCTTGGCCTTGTTGCTGCGCTGATCCGCGCGGATCTGATCCATCCCTCAGGCAAGGTACCCCTGGCTGATCTGCACGGCGGGCTCATGGTCTATGGGTTTTTGGGCGCTGCCATTGGTCTTGAAAGGGCAGTGGCCTACCGCAGCGGGGGATCCAGCAAACCTACATGGGGATTTCTCGCTCCTGCCTCGGGTCTGCTGGGGTCTTTGCTCTGCCTGCTGTCGCTGATGGTTTCGAGCCCCGCTGCTGCCCCGGCATGGGTCAGAGTGGAGTTTTTTGGCGGCATTCCGTGGACTTTGTCCATGTTGGTCCTGACAGCCATGTACTTGGCCATCTGGCGTCGGCAGCCTTCTGCGGAGGTGCTCATACAGGTTCTCGGATCCCTGGTTGGTCTGGTCGGGGCCGCTGGCTGGGTTGCAGGATTGGACGCCGCGGTTCTGGCTCCGACCTGGCTCTTCTTTCTGGTTCTGACCATCGTCGGTGAGCGGGTGGAACTGGCCAGGGCGGTCTTTTCGGATGTCCGTCTTGAATCGGGGATTCTGGGACTCAGCCTCCTGGCGGTCCTGATGCTGCCGGTCCAAGCCATGGCGCCTTCGGTCGGCTATCCGCTTCTGGGGCTGTCCCTGGGTCTGCTCCTCCTGGTCATGGCCAGTCACGACGTAGCCAAGGGCACCTTCCGTCATGGCGGCCTGCCAGGATTCATGGGTACCTGCATGCTATCGGCCTACGCCTGGGGACTTCTGGCTGCCCTCATCTGGATGTTGGCACCCCTGGATTCCAGCACCTACTGGGGCGACATGGCACTGCACGCGCTGGCTGTGGGATTTATCATGACCATGGTCATCGCCCATGTCTGCATGATCGTCCCCTCCGTCATTCGCAGGCCTCTGCCATTTCATCCGCTCCTTTGGGGTGCCTGGGCGCTTATGCAGGTTGGCTTGCTAATCAGGCTCCTGGGAGCCATCCGGCTCTATACGCCCTTGTGGAAGGCGGGGAACCTGCTGAATGTCCTGGGAATCCTCTCCATGATGCTGACCGTGGTCTACCTGGCTGCTCGTGGCAAGCAGGTCCTGGCATCCAAGCGCTACCGTCGGCGCCAGCCAGAGGATTCACAAGCCGAACATGTTGGGACCCTGGCCCTGCTGATGGACCTGATTGCCACCTCGGCTACAGTGCTGGTCCTGGTGGCCGCCGTTGTTTTGATGGCGTTGCGGCCGACGCTGGCCGTCTCGGTCGGGGCGGCGCCCAGTGCCGGAGGCATTCAGGAGGCATCGTCGAAGAGCGTCCAGCCGACGGGTCACACCAGCAGAGCTTCAATCAAGGTAAAGGGGATGGCTTTTGTGCCGGATGTCATCACCATCAAGGCAGGCGACCGGCTGGTTGTGGATTTCCAAAACACCGGAGATCAGCGGCATGACTTGGTTTTCGCCAATGGCAAGAGCACAGGGTCGGTTCCGGTGGGCCAGAGCGTCTCGGTCGATGTCGGAGTCCTGGGGGGCGACACACTGGGCTGGTGCTCCTTGGCAGGACACCGCCAGATGGGCATGGAGCTCAAGGTCGAAACACAGGGCGGAACTGTTGCCGAGCAAGGTCAGTCCTCTCTAGGGAAGGCGGCGCCAAGCCATGTCCCATCACCCGCCAAGCTCAAGTCGCAGGCCGAGAAGAGCGATCCTGCCATGGCGGCTCTTCCACCCTTGAATGATCAGGGGAAGGCTGGAACAAGAAAGTACACTTTGGAGGTCAAAGAGCGCAAGGAGCAGGTGGCGGCAGGGCTTGAGCGCACGGTCTGGAGCTTCGACGACGCGGGCGATCCACGGGATAAGGGGTCACGGCCCCTGGCTCAGGGTCCGGTGCTCAGAGGCCGGGTGGGAGACACCTTTGAAGTAACCATCAGAAACAAGGGAAGCATGAGTCATTCCATTGATTTTCATGCCGGTCCGGCCGTTCCGCAGACCATGATGCGCAACATAGAGCCAGGCAAGGAGCTCCTGTACACCTTCACCGCTGATCGGGCCGGCATTTGGATGTACCACTGCAGCAGCGACCCCATGTCAAACCATATAGCCAACGGCATGTACGGGGCCGTGGTTGTCGATGACGGCACCCTGCCACCGGTGAATGCGGAGTATGTTCTGGTCCAGTCCGAAATCTATCTGGGGCCCAATGGAGGGACAGCCGATGCTGAAAAAGTGGCGGCCATGAATCCGGATATCATGACCTTCAACGGACGGGCCTTTCAATATGACGCCCACCCCCTCAAGCTGGAGAAGGGGCAAAGGGTCCGCATCTGGGTCCTGGATGCCGGACCCAACCAGCCGCTGTCCTTCCATATCGTGGGAACCCAGTTCGAGGCGGTCTGGACCGAGGGCCGCTACCTGATTGGCGGAGGCACAGGTGCGAATTCCGCCGGTGCTTCATCGGCCGGAGCGCAGGTCCTTCCTCTGCTGCCGGCCCAAGGCGGATTTGTCGAGCTCAAGGTCGATCAGCCGGGCGACTATTCCATAGTCAATCACGTCATGAGCCTGGCCGAAAAAGGCGCGCATGGCATTCTTCGGGTGTCGTGACGCGATTACACGACGTCTGTCGTCTTCAATCCTGCAGCTGGAGTCCCTTGCCGTCCATGTGGTAAGGCGAACCTGGATGTGAGCCAAGAATCTGTGCTCCTTCAACGATGGCCCAGACCGAGGAGATGAGAGGGCCGACGAAGAGCACGAAGATGGTGATCAGCAACTGTGCGACCCCACGCCCGGTCTTACCCAGATAAAAGTTGTGTATGCCGAAGCCGCCCAGGAAGAAAGCCAGAATGGCCGCCGTGACCTTCGACTTGTTCGACATGCCGGGTCCGCTGACATATTGTGTCTGAAGCTGCCAAGGCTGAATTTGGACCGGTCCGCTGGTGCCGCTGGATTGAGGAGTATATGCGGTTTGGCCATAGGGATCCTGTGGACCTCCCTGGGCGTTTGAAGCCTGCCAGGACTGATCCGCATCAGGGTAGCCATCGGCAGCTGTCGAGGGATTCCCTTGTTGGGAAGCGGACTCGTAGTTGTTGTTGGCAGGCTCCTGGCTGTATCCCTTGTGGCCAGAGTCATTATTGTTTTCCTGAGCCGGGTCTTGGTTGTCGCCTGCTTGCTGATCTGTTGGTTTATGCCAATCGTTCATGGTTGCCTTTCCTGTGGATGCCATCGTGGGAATGTATCATTATATCTCCGAGAGGGCTTGATTAAGGGGAGGGCCTGGCACTGAAAACCGTTCAGGCTTGTCCATATTGCCTCTGTCACCGCAATTGTCGTGGGTTGTCCATGGGTGACACATGATGCTATGGCGATATGAAGAAAGACACGAAGAATCCTTGCTCCTTGGGCAGAAGCAGGGAGTGCGATTGGTGACCCCGGAGAGATTCGAACTCTCGACCTACAGATTAGAAGTCAGTTGCTCTATCCAGCTGAGCTACGGGGCCAAACCCTTTCATTGTACCCGCCTGGGTCCACCGGCGGGTCAGATCCATGAAGCCCGGTCGGCAAGGGCATCCGATATGGCTCGAGTCATTGCAGGAACGGTCATGTCATACCGTTCCAGCAGGGTGGCCTTGGGAACCCGGTCGTTGAACTCCTTGGCCGCTCCGAAGGCCAGGGTGCGAATCTGACTAGGTCCGTAGTAGGCAGCCACCGCTTGGCCCCAGCCGCCGTCCAGCTGGCCGTCCTCGATGGTGACCACCAGGGAGTGGGTGCTGGCCAGGGCCTCCAGGGTCTGCTCATCCAAGCGGTCATAGCGATGGGGATCCACCAGTGTGGGCTTTAGCTCCATGGATGCCTCCAGGGAATCAGCCAGGTCACGACCCAGGGGCAGGGCATCGCCGAGAGCCAGCAGGGCTACTGTCCTGCCTTGTTGCAGGATGCGGTAACGATCCCAAGGCTCGCCTCCGGTCGTGGGATCGGAGGTTGCTATTGGCTTGCCTGCGCGTTCCGTCGCCAGCGTGCGCTCGCCGGGCACCCTGATGACTATCGGACGCCGGGCCGGACCCGTGGCCCAGGCCAGCATGTCCAGGAACTCGGCTCCGCTGGTCGGAGCCAGGCAGACCAGCCCGGGGATGCCTCGCATCATGACCATGTCTGCCGTGCCTGAATGCGTGGCATCGGTTTTGGCGACGCCGGTTGAGAAAACCAGTAGGGTCACCGCGCTGCCGTTCAAGGCCATTTCCTGCTCGATCTGGTCGTAGGCCCTCTGAAAGAAGGTGGCTGAGGTGGCGACTACAGGCGTGCCTCCAGCCTTGGCGATGCCCGCAGCGTAGGCTATCGCATGGGATTCGGCGATGCCCACGTCCCGGTAGTGGTTTCCGGCCCGCCGGCGGAAGTCGGGATCGATGCCGTTGGACAGCGGCGTGGCGGGGGAGATGACTACCAGGCCCGGCTCTTGCGGGAATCTGGCCTCCAAGGCCTGCATGGCCATTCTTCCGTAGGTCTTTCGCGAGTTGGGCAGACGGTCCACGGAGTCCAAGCCGTCCTGCCAGTGGTTGGCCTCCACCGGACCTTCGGCGGGCAAATCCGGCAGGGAAGTCATATGGGCTGTTTGCCCATCGCCCTGGGCCATGGAAATCGGGCCGATCTGCCCCTGACTGCCCTGCCCAAGCCCCAGGCCCTTGCGGGTGTGGATATGGACCACCACCGGATGATCGGTGTCCTTGACCTGACGGAAGGCCTCTATCAGATCCTCGATCCGGTTGCCCTTTTCCACGTATCGGTAGTCCAGTCCAAGGGCGCGGAAGGGATTGTCTGAACTGCGTCCCCCACTGGCACGCAGGGCGGCCAGGCTCCTGTAGAGCCCCCCGTGGTTCTCGGCGATGGACATTTCGTTGTCATTGACCACGATAATCAGGTTGCCACCCTGTTCTGCAGCCCAGTCCAGCCCCTCGAAAGCCGACCCGCTGCTCAGTGAACCATCCCCGATGAAGGCGATGATGTTGTCCTTGCCGCCGGTCGCATTCCGCTGGGCCGCCATTCCGCAGGCCAGGCCGATGGAGGTGCCGGTGTGCCCCAGCATGAAGTCGTCGTAGGGGCTCTCCTTGGGCGAGGTGAATCCGGACAGATCCTCCTGAGACCCAGGGTCCGTGTAGGCCCGGCGCCGACCGGTCAGAATCTTGTGGGTGTAGGCCTGATGGGAGACGTCGAAGATCAGATGATCATGGGGCATGTCGAAGACGTAGTGCAGGGCGATGATGGGCTCGATTGTGGCCAGGTTGGAGCCCAGGTGGCCGCCGTGACGTCGACAGAAGCGGATCAGCAGCTGACGGATCTCGTCGGCCAGTTGATTCAGCTCTTCCAGGGAGAGAACCTTCAGATCCTGTGGGGAGTCGATGCTGTCCAGAAGCTTGCCCATAACCCTCCTGTCGGTTTCTGTAATGCAATCCAATGATTCTAGGTCTGGCACGGGGGTTCGGAGCCGCTGAAAGCCCGATGTTCACCAGGCCCGGCCCTTACATCCATAGGACCGTCACGATTGGCTGGCTTCTCCCCGGTCTTGCGTAGTATCGAATGTGCATGAACATTGGAGGGCCAATGGCTGACAATACACATGAAGGGGCACGCGTCGCAGTGATCATGGGATCATCGAGCGACTGGGAGACGATGAAGGAAGCCTGTCGGATGCTGGACCGGTTCGCTATCGTCTACACCAAGGAGGTCATCTCCGCCCATCGCACACCTGGGCGCATGGCGGAGTTCGCGCATCAGGCCCGGAGCCAGGGCATAAAGGTCATCATTGCCGGGGCCGGTGGGGCAGCCCATCTGCCGGGCATGGTGGCGGCCCAGACCACGCTGCCGGTCATTGGGGTGCCCGTGAAGTCCCACGCCTTGAGCGGGGTTGATTCACTCCTGTCCATTGTGCAGATGCCTGCCGGTATTCCTGTGGCGACCACGGCCATAGGAGCATCCGGGGCTGCCAACGCCGGTCTGCTGGCGGCTTCGATTCTCTCCATCAATGATCCGAGGCTGGCTCAGGCCCTGGATGACTACCGTGCCGAGCTGGCCCGATCCGTGGAGGCTTCCAATGCCAAGCTTGTCTGAGGAGACCAAGGGAAGAATCGACCACCTGGAGCCGGGGTCCGTCATCGGTATCGTGGGTGGCGGCCAGCTGGGACGGATGATGGCCCTGAGCGCCCGCTACCACGGATTCCGTATCGGTGTGCTGGACCCCACACCCGATGCTCCCGCAGCCCAGGTGGCCGACTTCCAGGAGACGGCCGACTATGATGATCTCGACGCTATCAAAAGGCTTGCCGACCGCAGCGATGTGCTCACCTACGAATTCGAAAATGTGGATGCCGATGCGCTGGATCAGGTGAGGGACCGTGTGGCCATCCCCCAGGGAACCGACCTGCTCAGGGTCACGCAGGACCGTGTCCACGAGAAGACCTTCATCAACCGCCATGGCATCGATACCGCCCCTTGGAAGCAGGTTGACAGTCTTGAACAGCTTGACTCGGCCCTGAAAGAGCTGGGAATGCCCGCTGTGCTCAAGACGCGAACCGGCGGCTATGACGGCCACGGTCAGGCGGTCCTGCGCACGAAGGAGGATCTTCAGGCCCTGCAGGCGCGGATGAAGGGCCGGGACCTCCCGCCCTCCGTGCTGGAAGGGTTCGTGGACTTCGCCTTCGAGGCCTCCATATTGGTCTCAGGCAACGGGAAGGACTATGTCACCTTCCCCATGGTGCGCAACGAGCACCGTCACAACATCCTGCACATGACTCTGGCGCCAGCCCAGGTCGAGCCTGGGATGGCCGACCGGGCGCGTGACATGGCCCTGACCCTGGCTGACGGCTTCAAGCTGGCCGGGACTTTGGCCCTCGAGCTCTTTGTCATGCCCGATGGCGGTCTTGTGGTCAACGAATTGGCCCCGCGTCCCCATAACTCCGGTCACTACACCATCGAGGCCTGTTCCATGGACCAGTTCGATGCCCATGTCCGGGGCATCGCCGGGTGGCCCCTGCCCAATCCCCGCCTGCTCAGCCCCGCGGTCATGGTCAATGTTCTGGGCCAGCATGTGGCACCGGTCAGAAGGTTGCTTGGTGAGCATCCCGAATGGTTCCTGCATGATTACGGCAAGGCTGAAGTGCGCACCGACCGCAAGATGGGGCATCTGACCGTGCTGACCGACGATCTCGAGCAGACAGCCAAGGATCTGGAGGCCACAGGCTGCTGGTCCGACCTGGACTGAACCGAATCCTCACATCTGTTACGGCAATCCGGATGTAGGCTTGGTGGAGCCCAAGGAGTGTGTCTAATCATGAACGCTGGCTCATCCGTCGGTCGCCGGACGCGGCAGAAGAACGCCATCTGGAGGGTTCTTCAGGCCCAGAACGACTTCGTCTCAGCCAAGGAGCTGCACAGGCTCCTTCGCGATTCAGGCCAGCGAATCGGCTTGGCCACGGTCTATCGTCAGCTGGGGTCCCTGCATATGTCCGGCAGCCTGGACTGCATTGAGCATGGAGGCATTCGCCTGTACAGGGTCTGCCTGGCCCAGCGGAGGCACCACCATCATCTGGTCTGTGAACGCTGCGGCAGGACTGTGGAGATCAGCCCGCCGGACGATGGCTGGCTGAAGGACGTGGCGGCTGAACATGGTTTTACGGTCTCCTCGCACACCTTGGAGGTCTACGGCCTGTGCAGCAGTTGTCGGGGCCGCTCCGGTCAGACAGACGTCAGCGATCCTCCCGGCCCTTGGGCATGATGGTCTTGATGGCATCCCAGGCCTGCGAAGCCTTGAGATTGGGCAGGTAGGCCTGGACCACGGCCAGTCCGATCTGGGCCAGCTGGGCCGGGTCGGGGTAGCAGATATAGACCGGGTGCTCACTGGGCTGGAACTTCTTCTTGAAGAAGAAGAGGGAACGGAAGCCGTAGGCCGGTTCCATCAGGTCGGCCACCAGATGCAGGGCATGCTGCAGGAAGGCGGTCCGATCTTCACTGCTGTCCATGCCGGCCAAGGGAGCGGCCGACAGGCTCATGAATTCCGCCGTGCCCTGGTCGCGCAGCCGTTCGGCCATCCGCGCAATCAGGAACTCCATGATTCCATTGGGGCTGTCGGTCCTGTGCCGCATGAAGTCCAGGGTCCAGCCGATCACCTGGCCCTGGCGGTAGGTGGGCATCCAGCTGGTCACGGCCAGCACCTTGCCCTGGTCGTCCACGGCGTAGAGGATGGCCATGCGCGGGTCCCTCAGCTCATCCAGGCCGCCCAGGGTGAACTTCATCTCAGGCAGCGCCTTGAGTTCGGCCCACTGCTCGGAGATGTCCACGATCTGCGACTGGACGTCCCAAGACGCGTCGTTGAAGGTGGTCAGCAAGTCGGTGATGTTGTCACGCTTGGCCTTGTTGATGGCTGTGCGAATGTCCTGCCACTTTTTGCCCTTGGTCTGCCAGAGGCTGGGGGTGACAACCATCTCCGTGCCGACCGTCAGGGTGGACCAGCCGCGTGCGGCAAGCAGATCACGTTGGGGCTTGTGGATGCTGTAGAAGACCGGTGACCAGGAGTGTGCGGTGCAGAAACGCGTGAATTCGTCCAGGTCGTCCGCATATTCATCAGGGTCGCCGAATGGGCCAGTGGTGGTCAGGGCTATGCCGTGCAAAAGCCGGTAGGCTATGCCGGAGTGGCCGCTGGGGGAGAACCAGTAGCTGTTGCCCTCCCAGGTGGTCATGAAGGACATGCTTTCACCGCCGTATTCGACCAGCTTGTCGGCCTCCTGGCGTTCGCTGCCGTTCTGGATGACCGAGCTGCGCATCCAGGAGAGTAGGACCACCAGGACCACCAGCCAGAAGATCAGTCCTATACCGTGGCTGACTAGTCTGCCTGTGGGAGTGCGCGGCACCAGTGTTGGAAGGAAACGTGAAGCCACTCCATTGGGCAGATAGAGCCCGGGCAGCTGGGAGAGTGCCCTGCTAGTGGTGGGCCGTGGATTGAAGGAGCCCGGACTGATGGCGGTGAAGGCCATGTAGCCCATGGCGGTGGCCAGGAAGGCCAGGACGATGGCCGCCCAGCCCAGTTGCAGACGTGAGGTCTTGGTCCGGACCAGGAAGATGCCCAGGTTGCGCACCAGGAACCAGCTGAGAATCAGCGGCGGCAGGGTGATGATCAGCAGGGAGGGCAGGGCGCCGTGACGGATGGCCTGGGGCAGGCCTTCGCCGATGGTCAGTGGGAATACCAGGAAATAGAGCAGGGCCATGACGACGGTCAAAGCGTTGAGGACCACACCGGTGACAGCGGCGACCCGTCGGCCATGGTAGATGCCCCAAGCCGCAACCAGCATAACGAGGGTGGGCATGATCAGGGCGGAGATGCCAGTGGGGGCATGGCCGGCGACCAGGCCGTAGTGGGCGTAGCAGCTGACCTGGTTGTTTTCCGCAAGGCAGCGAGACAGTGCAGCGCTTCCGCCTGTATTGGAGCCCATGAATGTACCCAAGGGAGTCAGGAAGCCGGCGCGAATGCGGGAGGAAACGGTGACCAGGGGGCCGAGAGCCAGAACCGTGGCGACCGCTCCCAGCAGGTGGCGGGTCTCGTAGGATCCGCTATGGCCATGCGGGTTGGCATCCTGGACTGGCCCGTGCCAGAGGTGCCCGGTCAGGTGCCCGATCAGCGCGGCCGCCAGGGCGCAATAGGAGCCCGGATTGCCGGTGTAGAGCACCATAAGGATCAAGGCTGTGTAACCGATGGTGGCAATCCTGCGTCGCCAGAGGAAGTCGCTGAAGGGAATGGATGCCATCAGGGAACCGACCACCAGGATGATGGGGCTGAGCGACATGGGCACTCTGATGAACCAGGCCCAATGATTCTGGAGGGCGTTGATCAGCCAGCAGATGATCAGACCGACCGCCGCGCCGCCTATAGCGCTGATGACCGCTGCCAGCACGGTGCGCCTGCGCCCCAGCCTGGTTTCGGCGATGCATAGCATTACCAGCACCAGGGCAACGTCGATAGCCAGCGGCAGGGGACCGGGGGTGATGACCAAGGACACCAGTAGGCGTGCAAACTGGACCAAGAGCGGGGGGCGACCCTGTCCATGGAAGGGCCGGGAGGCCCGACGAATGATCAAATCGGACAGGGGCATGCCCAGCCGGTTTCTGCCGGGGATGCGCAGCAGCCAGATCAGCAGCCAGCTGATCAGGTTGAGCAGGATCAGTCCGAGGCTGAAGGCCAGTGCAAGGGCGTGGCGTCTGACCCATCGTGCCAGGTCTGTCAGCAAGACGCTCTTGGCTGAAGGCTCCATCAGTCTGGATCCCTTATTCGTTGTCTGCATGATTGCGGCGGCTCTTTCTGCTGATGATCTCTATTGATCTGCTGTATCGGCGCTTCAGCTGATGTTCATCTCAACAATATCCGGAAAGTCCTGGATTGGTTGGGATATTGGCCCAAGACCCATGGCTTCGCCCAGCCATTCCAGTCCGGGCTTCCAGGCGGTCTTGACCGTGTGCCAGTCATGGCCCGACCCTTGGGCTATGACGGCCTCCACACTCATGCCTGCCTGGTCGGCGGCCTTGGCGATGACCATCATATTATGTTGGGACTCCTTGTCGTTGGAACCAGCGGCAGTGAATAGCCGCTGGCTCGATGGCGCCCGATCCATGATGGCTTTGGCGGGAACCTGGGCCAGGAAGCGTTTCCGGTCGCCGCCGAAGTAGTCCTGGATCATCTGGTCCTGCCGACCCTGGGTCGGCTCCAGCTCCCCGTCGGCCGGTAGCATGTTCCCGTAGACGTCGGGATGCCGCGCACCCAGCTGAGTGGAGCAGGTCCCTCCCTGGGAGAATCCTCCGATGGCCCAGAGCTGGGGTTTGCTGTCGACCGGCAGGTTGGCCCGGATCCACGTGGGCACGTCACGGCTCAAATAGGTTTCGGCCTTTCCATAGACAGGGGAGTCTACGCACAGGCTGTTGTGGAAGGAGGACCCGTTCTGGTCGGGGGAGACCACCACTGGAGCCAGTCCATCGTGTTCGGCCGCATAGGCATCCATCATGGCGGGGATGGACCCGGCGGTGAAGAGCCGGTCGGGGCTGCCGGGTTGACCGGCCAGAAGGACGAAGACGGGCAGGGCAGGAGGCTTCTTGCTCAACGCAGCGGGCGGTAGGTAAATATCGGCTGGACGTGCCAGGAAACGTGAGCTGTCATTGGGGATGTGCACGCTGTAGGAGCGGCCGGTGCGGGGATAGGTCGGCAGGTTGCCCCGGGAGGCACGGGCACGCCACTGGGCCACACTCATAGCCGGTCTGGCTGCCTGATGGCTCCCGTAGTCGGGATAGAGAGTGACATCGAACAGGGATCCCAGAGTGGTGAACTCTCCGTAGATGATATCCACCCGCAGGCCGGTGGACAGCAGACAGAGCAGGACGCTCAGGGCTGCCAGGAGCCGCCGCCATCCATGTGCAGTGATGAGGATGCATACGGTGAACCCCACGGCCAGGAAGCCCAAGGCCACGGTGATGATGACCATCCAGCCCAGGGAAACCCCGAAGAGCATGAAGACGTCGGAGACCAGCCAGGTGGCCAGAAGTCCCAGGGCTCCTATGCCTACGGCGATGGCGATCTGTTTCAGCAGCGTCCGCCAGCGTCCATGGGTCAGTCCGGTCAACACCAGCAGGGCCAGGGCCAGGGCCGTCAGGGTGAACAGCGTCGCGGGCAGCCATCCCTGGGTCAGATGGACCTTAGCCAGCCATGTACCCATGCAATTCCTTCCAGCCAAAACGTATCCGCAGTTCAGTATAGGGAGTGTCCAGGCGGATGACTGCCATTTGTATAGGCAACCTTTCTGATCATGGGTTGTTCTATGGTAGATTTATTGATAATCAATCTCAGTAACGCTCGTAGGGCTTGTCAAATGACCCAAGGCCGTCGCCAGGAAGGAACCCTCATCCATGTATCCCAGCAGTCCACGCATTCGCCGGACCCGCACCTTGGTCGCCGCCCTCCTGGCCGGACTGACCCTGCTGACCAGTCTGACAGGCTGCGGGAGGAGCGAATCGACCCCATCCGCCTCCGGATCCGGACCTCTGCAGGTGGTGGCCAGCATCAATCAGTGGCAGTCTTTGGCCGAGGACCTGGGCGGCGATCAGGCCAGGGTGGACACCATTCTGAGCAACACTTCGACTGATGCCCATGACTATGAGCCGACAACGGCCGACATCGCCCGAATCAGCCGTGCCGATCTGGTCATAGTCAACGGGGCCGGCATCGACGACTGGGCTGCCAAGGCCGCCGAAACCGGGCAGGCCAAGTTGGTGGACGTATCCAAGGCATCGGGGCGCAGGGCTGGCGACAACCCCCATCTCTGGTTCTCCTCCCAGGGCAGGAGCGCGGCCGCCAAGGCCGTGCATGAGGCTTACCGGCAGCTGCGTCCAGGCCGCGAGGCCGACTTTGACAAGGCCTACCGGGACTGGCAGGCTCGACAGACCCGGCTGGACAATCTGATTGCCGATGCGCGCAAGCAGACCCAGGGACGTCACTATGCGGCCACGGAATCGGCTGCCTACTATCTCTGTCATGATCTGGGGATGAAGGACCTGACCCCAGAGGGGTACCTGCGGGCAGCCGCCAACGAGAGCGAACCCTCGCCCGAGGACCTGGTGGCCTTCCGCCATCTGCTGACATCAGGGCAGTTGGACATGCTGGTGCTCAACACCCAGGAGGTCAATCGAACCTCCAAGGAGCTGGCCATTGAGGCCCACAGGGCCCATGTGCCGGTCTTCGAGGTCAGCGAGCAACGCCCCAACAAGTACAGGAACCTGGAGGATTGGATCAGCGCCCTGGTCCAGCAGGTGCCTGGTGCCAAGGCCTGATGGGTCCGCTGGCTCTTTATGTTCGCTAAGGGGTGTTTTCACGGGGCTTGTCGTCCTTAATGGGAACAATGGCACAGGTATCGGTAAAGGCCCATGGGGCCCAGTCGCCAAAGTCAGGAGTAAGCGGTGAAGGATCGTAAGCGTCAGCCCGGCCGGTGGACATCCTGGATGCAGAACATGACCGGACGTCTTCGGGTGCGTGGGTGGGTCTACCTGCTCGCCTTCATCCTGATTGACTTCCTGTCGGTAGGCATCCTTCAGTGGGGGGTCTCCCTGAACAGTTCCCGCGTAGAGCTGTCCAACTCGCTGATCGGCTTCTGGGGCTTCATCTCGGCCATGTGGACCCAGCGTCGGTTCGTCCTGGTGCTCAACATGCTGGCTATAGGCCTGGTCTACCTGGCCCTGGCCTACCTGACCAATCGCTTCTGGGCGGCATCGGGCCTGATTCTGACCATCTGTGCGGTCATTGCGATCATCGAGCGTTTCAAGGTGCGTGCGCGGTATGAGGCCGTCCTGCCCTCCGATCTGGACTTTCTCCATGCCGATGCGGCCAACCTGGTCTCCTTCCTGCCGGCCCGGTCCCTGATCATGATCGGGCTGGGAGTTGTAGCTTTGATTATTCTCGGATTGCTCTGCTGGGTGGTGACACGGATGGATGCCCGTCGCGGTCGTCCGGTGTCCACCGGCAACAAACCTCTGGGAGCCGGGCTGCGTACGGCAGGGGTCCTGGTCCCGGTCCTGGTGGTGGCGCTCTTCATGTCCACTGTGGGTACCTACGGCAGCCCCGCCTACCGCTTCTCGCAGTTCATGGGCGACATACCCTCCATGTGGGACTCGGTCTATGACGCCCAGCGCAACGGGGTCTTCGTGTCCTTCTCCCGGCAGCTGCGGCCCAAGGTCATGGACCAGCCCTCAGGATACAGCCGTGCCACCATGCAGTCTCTGGCCCACCGCTACCAGCTTTCGGCGGACCGCATCAACCGTGACCGCAAGTCCTATATGAATGAGTCGAGCCTGGTCTACATCCTCTCCGAGTCCTTCTCGGATCCCACGCGGGTGCCGGGCGTCGCACTCAACCAGGACCCCATGCCCCATATCAGATCCATCAAGGACGGCACCACCAGCGGGCTCATGCTCTCCTCCGGCTATGGCGGGGGCACGGCCAATCTGGAGTTCCAGGCCATGACCGGCCTGTCCATGGCCAACTTCGATCCCTCGCTGACCTCTCCCTATCAGCAGGTCATCCCTCACCTGAGCTGGATACCCACGGTCAATCAGGCCTGGGGGTCGCCGTCCAAGTCCCTGGCCTTCCACCCCTATGAGTCCTCCATGTACTCCAGGGCCGAGAACTACAAGAAGTTCGGCTTCTCGCACTTCTACTCACTGACGGGCCCTGACCAGATAGCCCACCAGGACCGTATCGACCGCAGCCAGTATGTGGGGGATCGTTCCGCCTACGATTCCGCCCTGGAGCAGATGGGCGACGACAAGGGCAACCAGTTCGTCGAGGTCATCACCATGCAGAACCACATGCCCTACAACGACTGGTATGACGACAACAACTTCTCGGTCAGCTCCTCTGACCCCAACATGCCCCTGGGCGACGATGAGATGCAATCCATCCGCACCTACGCCAAGGGGGTCAGTCTGACCGATCAGGCCACTGCCGATTTCCTGAACAGCCTGGACTCCCAGAGCAAACCGGTCACCGTGGTCTTCTACGGGGATCATCTGCCCGGCATTTATGGCACGGCCGGTTCGGACCAGCGCAACTCCCTGGCCCTGCATCTGACCGACTACTTCATCTGGTCCAACAAGGCCTCGGATGCATCGGGGACACAGGTCAGCAACAGCGCCTATTCCTCGCCCAACTTCTTCCAGGCCCAGGTGGCCGAACACATGGATACCAAGGTCTCTCCCTTCACGGCCTTCCTGACCGAGCTGCACGACAAGATCAGTGCCATCGAACCCCCGGTGGCCAACCAGATCCAGGACTGGAACAGGATCCCTGCAGGGCAGACCAACTATCTGGATGCCCAGGGTCAGCCCATGAACGCCCGTGACTTCGACCAGGCCACCCGGCAGCTCCTGAACGACTACAAGCTGATCCAGTACGACATCATGGCCGGCAAGCACTACCTGCAGGGGACCGGCTTCAACACCACGCCCACCCGCCATTCGGATGCCGCCCGGCAGAAGGCCAAGGAACAAGCCCGCCAGGAGGAGCAAAGCCAGGATAAGGACAGCGAGGACTCGACCAGCTCGGCCAATTAGGCTTCCAGGCCGCGGTGGCCGATGTCGTGCCGATAGAAGAGGCCGGGCATCGACAAGCCGTCCAGCCGGGAATAGACCCGGTGGGCTGCCTGGGCCAGGTCGTCGCCTTGGGCCACCACCAGGGCGGTCCTGCCCGAGGACGATGTCAGACCGGTTGAAGCCGAGCCGGACACTCCGGCGTAGTAGGCTCTGAGGTCCTGCTCTGGAGCAATCAAGGGCACGGGCACCCCGGTCTTGGGGTTGCCGGGATAGCCCTGTGCTGCCAGGACCACTCCAAGGCGGCTGTGGGAGTCGTCCCAGGTGAATTGCGGCTCTCCGCCCTCCATCAGTGTGCGGATGGCCGTGCCCAAGTCGCTGGTCAGTGCAGGCAGCACCACCTCGGTCTCCGGGTCACCCAATCGTGCATTGAATTCGATGACCTGAGGGCCTTGATCGGTGACCATCAACCCCGTGTACAGGACCCCGGTGAAGGGACTGCCTTCCCGGGCTAGGGCATGGACGGTGGGTGCAACGATGGTATCCAAGGCCTTTTGGGTCAGTTCCGGGCCGAACTGCGGAAGAGGGGAGTAGGCCCCCATGCCGCCGGTGTTGGGACCACGATCCCCGTCATAGGCGGGTTTGTGGTCCTGGGATAGGGGCATGGGCCAGAACTGCTCGCCCCGGACGAAGCACATGAGCGAGCACTCCTGGCCCACCAGCTGATCCTCGATGACCACCTGGGCTCCGGCCTGCCCGAACTTATGATCGATGAAGATGGCATCCAGGGCCTGCATGGCCTGGTCAAGGTCGGTGGCCACCGTCACACCCTTGCCCGCAGCCAGCCCGTCAGCCTTGATGACCACTGGTGCTCCGTGCGAGCGCACATAGGACTTGGCACCGTCCAAGTCATGAAAGACCGAATAATCAGCGGTCGGGATTCCATGCCTGCGCATCAGGTCCTTGGCAAAGCCCTTGGATCCCTCTATGCGGGCCGCAGCCTTGCTGGGTCCAAAGGCGGGGATGCCGGCAGCCTGCAGTTCGTCGACCAATCCAGCCGTCAAAGGAGCCTCGGGCCCGACGAAGACCCAGTCGATTCCCAACTCGCGTATGGCAGCGATCAGTTTTTCGGGTTGTGTGGGATCCTCTCGAAGCAGGCTGATACCGTCCGGTTCCATGCCCGGGTTGCCCGGGGCGCACCAGACCCGATCCACTCCTGGCCCGGACAGCAGGGTGGTGGCGATAACGTGCTCCCTGGCTCCCGATCCGATGACCAGTACCTTGTCCGCCATGATGGGCTCCTCTCGCTATTGCTGACGACCGTCTTCGTTAAGAATGACCTGCTGGCCGTTTTGAGCACCTGTCACCCGACCGATCAGGGCGTAGGGCTCCTGCTCCTCATCCAGGACTGCGCGGGTCTGGTCCAGCCGGTCAGGGGAGACGACCAGGACCATCCCAATGCCCATGTTGAAGATGTTGTACATCTCCAGATGGTCGACCCTGCCCATCTCCTCGATCATCGTGAAGATGGGCGGCACCTTCCAGGCATCCAGATCGAAGCTGGCAGCCAGACCCTCGGGCAGAATCCTGGGCACCTTCTCCACGAAGCCGCCCCCGGTGATGTGCGCCGCACCCCTGAGCAGACCGGAGGCGAAGAGCGGGCGCAGGGCCTTGACGTAGATGCGGGTGGGCGTCAGCAGTTCCTGACCCAGGGTTCGCCCGCCAAGCTGGTAGGGCCGATCCTCCAGCTTCATGCCCCCCTGGTCCAGAAGGACCTGGCGAATCAGGGAGAAGCCGTTGGAGTGGACTCCTGAGGAGGGCAGGCCGATCAGCTGGTCGCCCTCTCTGATGGCCGAACCATCCACCAGGGACTCCCGTTCGACCACACCCACGGTGAATCCGGCCAGGTCGTACTCGTCGGGCTGGTACATGTCGGGCATCTCGGCGGTCTCCCCGCCTACCAGGGCGGCCCCGGCCTGGACGCAGCCGTCGGCCACACCCTTGACCACCTGCTCCAGCAGAGCCGGGTCGTTGTGCCCGCAGGCGATGTAGTCCAGGAAGATCAGCGGCTCGGCCCCCTGGGCGATGATGTCGTTGACGCACATGGCCACGCAGTCCTGGCCGATGGTGTCATGGCGGCCGGCCTCCCGGGCCACCATCAGCTTGGTGCCCACGCCGTCGGTGCCCGAGACCAGGACCGGGTGGCTGTAATTGAGTGCAGACAGGTCGAAGTCGCCGCCGAAGCCGCCGATGTCACCGGCGCCCGGCCTATGGGTTCTGGCCGTGTGGGAGCGGATCCTGTCGATCAGTTCGTAACCGGCCTCCACCGATACCCCAGCTTGCTCATATGCCTTAGGCATGGATGCCCCTTTCTCTGCCCTGTCTGTCCTGCTCTTCGCTGCTGCTCATTGGTTGGCTTCCTGCCTGGACCCTGCAGGCATGTCAAGCCCGTAGGATCCCTTGGAGGCTTCCAGCCGGGCCCGGTCCTCCGGAGTCAGCGAGGCCAGGAAACCCTGCTCGTAGTCGTCAAACCGCGTTGGGTAGTCACCGTTGAAGTAGGCCACGCAGAGCCCCTGGTAGGGCGCATCACGACCCAGGCCGATGGATTCCACCAGACCGTCCAGGCTCAGGTAGGCCAGGGAATCGGCTTCGATGGCTTCCCTGATCTGCTCCACGGACTTCTTGGCGGCAATCAGTTCGGATGTCCGTTGGATGTCGATGCCGTAGTAGCAAGGGTAGCGCAGGGGCGGGGAGGCGATGCGCATGTGCACCTCGCTCGCCCCGGCCTCCCGGAGCAGGCGGACGATTCTGCGCGAGGTGGTGCCTCGGACGATGGAATCGTCGATGACCACCACCCGTTTGCCGGCTACGACGCCACGCACTGCGGCCAGTTTCATCCTGACGCCCTGCTCGCGCATGGCCTGGCTGGGCTGGATGAAGGTGCGTGCCACATACTGGTTCTTGATCAGCCCCATTTCGTTGGGCAGTCCGGCCGCCTCGGCATAGCCTGAGGCTGCCGACAGGGAGGAGTTGGGCACGCCGATAACCATGTCGGCGTCCACCGGGGCCTCGCGGGCCAGCCTGGCGCCCATCCTCTTGCGGGCCGAGTGGACGTTGACCCCGTAAATATTGGAGTCCGGCCTGGCGAAGTAGATGAACTCCATGGAGCAGATGGACAGGCAGGTCTGATCGGTATAGCGTTCGATGCTGTAGCCCGAGTCATCCACACGGACGATTTCGCCGGGACCGATGTCCCGCACCAGCGTGGCGCCGACCAGGTCCAAGGCGCAGGTCTCCGAAGCCAGGACGTATGCGCCACCTGGCAGCCGACCCAGCGAGAGGGGACGGAAGCCGTTGGGGTCCATGGCTCCGATCATGGCGTCCTCGGTCATGAGCAGGTAGGCGAAACCGCCGTGGACCTGGCGTAGGGCCTGTTTGAGCGCCGCCATGAAGTCCTTCTCGGGGCTGCGGCGGATCAGGTGCATGAGCACCTCGGTGTCGGAGTTGGAGTGGAAAATGGCTCCCTGATCCTCCAGCTGCGCCTTGAGGCTGTTGCAGTTGGTCAGGTTACCATTGTGTGCCAGGGCTATGTCCCCGTCATGGAAGCGGAAGACGAAGGGCTGGATGTTCTCGATGGATCCTGAACCGGTCGTGGCGTAGCGCACATGGCCGATGGCCCGGTCCCCGGTCAGCGGTGTCAGGCTGGACTCGTCCGGGAAGACCTGAGTGAGCAGACCCAGACCGCGCCTTCCGATCAGCTGCCCTTGGTCGTTGGAAACGATGCCGGCACCCTCCTGGCCGCGGTGCTGCAGGGCGTGCAGGCCGAAGTAGGTCAGCCGGGCGGCGTCGGGATGTCCCCAGACCCCGAAGATCCCACACTCCTCGTGGATGCCTTCAAGCTCCAACGACATGGTTTATGTCCTTTCCCCTAGGCGGCAAAGTAATCCACTCCAGACTGGAAGAGCGGCTGCGTTCGTTTTCCGGGCACGTTGAGGTACAGGTCGGGACCACTGCGTTCCGTGTGGCCCATCTTGCCCAGCACCCGGCCGTCCGGGCTGGTGATGGCCTCGACGGCCATGTCGGATCCATTGGGGTTGACCAGCGGATCCATGGAGGGACGACCCTGCTCATCTACATACTGGGCAGCCACCTGGCCTCGGTCGATCAGGGTACGCAGGAGGCCAGGCTGCGCCACGAACCGCCCTTCGCCATGGCTGATGGGCATGGTGTGTATGTCACCCACCCGGCAGGCGCTAAGCCAAGGGGAGCGGGTGGAGCTGATCCGGGTATGGACCAGACGGCTCTGGTGGCGACCGATGGTATTGACGGCCAGGGTGGGATCCTCGGGCGAGCCGGTGACGATTTTGCCATAGGGAACCAGACCCAGCTTAATCAACGCCTGGAAGCCGTTGCAGATGCCCAGAACCAGCCCGTCCCGGTCCTGCAAAAGCTCCTGAAGGGCATCGGCAACCTGGCTCGAACGCAGGAAGGAAGCCACCAGTTTGGCCGAACCGTCGGGTTCATCGCCGCCGGAGAAGCCTCCGGGCAGCATCAGTATCTGGCTGTTGCGGATGGCCTGGGCCAGGCGGCGGGAGCTCTCGGTCACGTCCTCGGCATTCAGGTTGCGGATGACCACGGTATCCACTTGGGCTCCAGCGTCCCGGAAGGCCCGTGCGGAGTCGAATTCGCAATTGGTGCCGGGGAAGACGGGCATGACCACCCTGGGTCGGGCGGTCTTGAAAGTTCCCTTGGCCCTGCGCACTGCAGGCCTGCCGGGCTCACGGTCGGTGCGCCCGATGGTCGGCACCGGGTCGCCTTGGCCTCGGTACGGGAAGATGGATTCCAGACCTTCGGCACGGATTTCCTCGAGCTCGGCCAGGTCCAGATCTTCGCCGCCGCAGCGAAGGTGATAATCCTCGCGAGTGTGCCCTAGCAGGCGCAAATGCAGGCCGGAATCCTGAATGAACAGGGACTCCGGACCCGAGGCCTCCAGGATGAAGCTTCCATAGGCGGGGCGGAAGAGCGCCGATACAGCAGTGTCTGACGCCAGATCCAGCCCGATTCTGTTACCCAGGCACATCTCCATCAGGGACTGGGCGATGCATCCGTAGCCCGGAGTGGCTGCAGTATCCACCAGGCCCTGGCTGATCAGCGCCTCCACCTGGTCCATGACGGTCCGTAGGCTCTCCGCATCGGGCAGCAATCCGTCCTCCCGGTATTCGGGGGTCAAGAGGTAGACCTGGCGGTCGGCGGCCTTGAATTCTGGGGAGACTGCATCCTTGGCCTGTCCCAGGGCCACAGCAAAGCTGATCAGGGTGGGCGGCACATCCAGGTCCTCGAAGCTGCCGGACATGGAGTCCTTGCCGCCTATGGCGCCCACGGAAAGATCCAGCTGGGCCTGGAGGGCTCCTAGGACGCCGGCCACAGGCAGGCCCCAGCGCCGGGGGTCATCACCGGGCTTGGGGTAGTACTCCTGCAGGCTCAGGTGGGCCCGGGAACGGCTGAAGCCAGAGGCCACCAGCTTGGCCAGGCTCTCGACCACGGCCAGGTAGGCACCTGTGTAAGGGTCCTGGCTGCTGATCCAGGGGTTGAATCCCCAGGCCATGGCCGAAGCGGTGGTGGTGTGCCCATCCACCGGCAGCTTGGCCACCATGGCCTGGGCCGGAGTCAGCTGTCGGGCTCCGCCGAAGGGCATGAGGACGGTGCCTGCGCCGATGGTGGAGTCGAACTGTTCGGCCAGACCCTGCTGGGAGCAGACGTTGATGTCCGTAAGCAGGGCCCTCATGCGCGCATCCAGACTGCCTTGGACCTCAAAGGGGGCATGGTAGGGAGCGGGAACGGCCACCTGGGCATCGGCCTTATGAGGTGCGCCATTGGAGGCCAGGAATGATCGGGGGATGTCCACGATGGTCTCAGACCGCCAGGTCATCCGCAGTCGGGGTTCTGCCGTCACTTCGGCGATGACGGTGGCCTCAAGGTCCTCCTGCCGGGCGTACTCGATGAAGGTGGGCGCGTCTTCGGCAGCCAGGGCCACGGCCATGCGTTCCTGGCTCTCGGAAATGGCGATTTCGGTCCCGTCCAGCCCCTGGTATTTGAGTGGCACCTGGTCCAGGTCCACGTTCAGCCCGTCCGCCAGCTCCCCCACGGCCACAGCAACGCCGCCGGCTCCGAAGTCGTTGCAGCGCTCAATCAGCCTGGCTGCCTCCGGGCGGCGGAAGAGGCGCTGGAGTTTGCGTTCCTCAGGTGCGTCTCCCTTCTGTACCTCGGCCCCGCAACGTTCCAGACTCTGCTCGTCCTGGGACTTGGAGGCTCCGGTGGCGCCGCCGATTCCATCGCGCCCGGTCCTCCCGCCCACCAGGACGATCAGATCGCCGGGTGCAGGTCGACGGCGGATCACATGGTCGGCCGGGGTGGCGGCCACCACAGCGCCCACTTCCATCCGCTTGGCCGCATAGCCGGGGTGGTAGATCTCCCGAACCTGCCCGGTGGCCAGCCCTATCTGGTTGCCATAGGAGGAGTAGCCATCGGCCGCCTGACGGACGATCCGGCTCTGAGGCAGCTTGCCCGGCAGGGTCTGATCCAGGGGCTGACGGGGATCTGCTGCCCCGCTGACCCTCATGGCCTGGTAGACGTAGCCCCTTCCGGACAGTGGATCGCGGATGGCTCCGCCGATGCAGGTGGCGGCACCGCCGAAGGGTTCGATCTCGGTGGGATGGTTATGCGTTTCATTCTTGAAGAGGAAGAGCCAGTCCTGATCCTGGCCGTCCACGTCCACCTTGGTTCGGATAGTGCAGGCGTTGACCTCCTCGGACTGGTCCATGTCGTTGAGGATGCCGCGCTTCTGCAGGTACTTGGCTCCGATGGTGGCCATGTCCATCAGGCATTCCGGGCGGTCCTGGCGGCCCAACTCCGCGCGAATGGCCCGGTAATGCTCCAGCGCGGCGCGAGCCCGGGGGTCGTCCGCCTTGATCCGCTCCAGCCTGGTGTTGAAGGTGGTGTGCCGGCAGTGGTCGGACCAGTAGGTATCGATCACCTTGAGCTCGGTCAGCGTGGGGTCGCGCTTCTCCTGACGGTAGTGGTCCCGGCAGAAGCGGATATCGGGCAGATCCATGGCCAGGTCCAGCTTGTCGATCAGCGCTTCCAGTCCAGGATCATCCAGATCGCGGAACCCGTTTAATACCGGCACTGGATCCGGATCGTCATCAGGCATGGCCAGGGTCTTGGGCAGCTCCAGCCCCACCACCCGGGAGTCGACCGGGTTGACCAGGTAATTGCGGATTGCCTCGATCTGCTCGGCATTCAGGTCGCCCTGGAGCAGATAGACGGTGGCCGTGGCCACCAAGGGGCGGGCGCCCTGACCGATCAGCTGGACACACTGGGCTGCGGAGTCGGCTCGCTGATCGAACTGACCGGGCAGGGGGGCCACGGCGAAGAGCATGGGAGAGTCCAGCGCTGGCAGATCCTCATCGCCCTTCATGCGCAGGGCCTGCTCCAGTTGCGTGGCCACCAGGTCGGTCTGGGGCTGGGCGAAGACCGTGGGCAGGCAACGTTTGAAGAGGTCTTCGTCGATTCCTTCCAGATCGTAGCGGTTGATCATGCGCAGGCCGGTCAGCCCTTGCACGCCCGGCAGGGTGCGGAGCTGTTCGGCAAGCCTTTCGGCGGCCTGGTCGAAGCCCTGCTTTTTCTCGGTATAGACACGGAAGAGCACAATGGATCCTTTCGCGATGGACTGGTTGGGGACCAATGAAAAACCCGGAGGCGATATGCTCGCTTCCGGGTCCACCGATTCAGCTGTTCGATTGGCTTTCGCGTTCCTCCAATTCGGTCAGCCCATCCAGAATGGTTTGATAAGCCGGAATGATGCTGCCCAAATCCCTGCGGAAGATGTCCTTGTCCAGGTGGGTGACATGGCCGTTATTATTGTTGTCAATCGCCCAGAGCCGACAGGTGTCGGGGGTGATCTCGTCGCCGAGAAGGATGATGCCCGATCCGGTCTTGCCCATTTCGATCTTGAAATCCACCAGCTCCACGTTGATGGCGCGGAAGATGCCGGTCAGAGCCCCGTTGATCTCCCGGGTCTTGGCGGCGATGATGTCCAGATCCTGCTCGGTGGCCAGTCCCAGGGCCAGAATGTCATCCCGGTTGATAAACGGATCATCCAGGGGGTCGGACTTGTAGAAGAATTCCAGCACCGGCTGCTTCAGGGCGGTGCCCTCCGCAACCCCATACCGTTGGGCGAAGGAGCCTGCAGCCCGGTTGCGCATGACGATCTCCAGGGGGAACATGTCCAGCCGACGGTTGAGCTGTTCGGTATCCGAGATGCTGCGTACGAAGTGGCTGGGGATGCCCCGGCGGGCCAGCAGGGAGAATATCACCGTGGTGATCCTGTTGTTCAGTCTGGCCTTGCCTTCGATATTGGCCTTCTTGGCCCCGTTCCCCGCGGTGGCCTGGTCTGTGTACTCGACCCAGAGTATGTCCGGGTCATCCGTCTCGTACAGTTTCTTGGCCTTGCCTTGATAGCGCATTCCCAACTTTTCCATTGTTCGCCTTCCTCGAGTTTGTTGCGAATTGGAAACTTCTGCACTGCTTGGGACACGACCACCATAGCAAGCCCGGGTTACATCCCCGCGCCCACTCGTGGTTTCAGATCGTTGACCACGGCTTCGGCACGCCCGATGGCGGTCTGCAGGTCAGGACCCAGGGCCAGGGCCACGCCCATGCGACGCTGGCCATGCACTTCGGGCTTGGAGAAGATGCGCAGATCAGTGCCTGGGTGGTCCAAGGCCTGCGGCAAACCTTGGAAGCTGACCGGTCCCTGGCCCCTGACCAGGATGGGTCGGCTGACCGCGCATGTGCCTTCCGGCAGATTCGGGGCCAGATCCTCCTGGTGGACGGGAATGCCCAGGATGGCCCGGGCGTGAAGGTCGAACTCACTGAGCCGTTGGGAGATCATGGTCACCATGCCGGTGTCATGCGGGCGGGGAGCCACCTCGTTGAAGAGCAGCGAGCCATCGCGCAGGACGAAGATCTCCACACCGTAGATTCCCCAACCGGTCTCGCCACTCTGACGGGCCAGGGAGGTCATGGCACCGACCAGCCGGGTGGCCATACTCCGGGCCTGCTGCAGGATGTCTGGGTTCAGATCCGCCGGTTGCCAGGAGAGGCGATAGTCCCCATCCTCCTGCCGTTGGCCGATGGGCGTGCAGGTGGCAACACCGGCAGAGGAAGCCACAGTCAGCACGGTCAGCTCATTGGCCAGGGGGGCCAGAGCTTCCACAATGACCTCGGCCTTGCCCTGGTGCCTGGTGGCCGCCCGGCCCTGGGTCAGTGCCGAGTTCCAGGCTTGCGACAAGCCCTCCTTGCTCCGCACCAGGGTCTGTCCGTGGCCGGAGGAGCTCATCAGGGGTTTGACCATGCAGGGGTAGCCCACCTGATCCGCCGCGCTGGCCAGCTCTTCGGGTGAGTCGGCGAATCGGTAGGGGGTAGTGGGCAGGCCCACCTGCTCGTGGGCGAAGACGCGCAGGGCCCTGCGGTCCATGCACATGGCCGCCAAGGGTGCGGCAGGCACCACCTGAATGCCCCGGGCTGCGGCACCGACCAGGCGGTCTGTGGCGATGGCCTCCACCTCAGGCACAATCAAATCAGGCTGGACCTTGTCGATCAGGTCCTCAAGAGCCTGGGGGTCACTCATCTTCACCTGGTAGCCGGCATGGGCCACCTGGGTGGCCGGTGCGCCAGGGTAGGAGTCCGCCGCACCTACCCATGCACCCAGCCGCATCAGGCTGATGGCAATCTCGCGGCCGAGTTCGCCGGCTCCCAGGAGAAGGACTCGTGTAGGTCTTGGCCCCAGAGGAGAGCCGAACGGTCGCTCCCCGGGATTGATGGTGTTGATAATCCGCTGCTGACCGGATGCGCTCATACCCACATTCTGCCACCGACCCGTAGACCAAGCAGGCCAAGTATCGATACATGCCTATAAACGACATCTATAGAGGCCTTCTTGTCCACTGGCCGCCGGGACGATTACCATGTCATGCAGTCGACCAGGGAAGGCGGGAACGTGAGCGAGCGGACACCGGCGGTGCGGATGGAGCACCTGACCAAGACCTATCACAGCGACGACGACGAAGACAAGACGGCACTGGCCGACATCGATCTGACCGTCGAGACTGGGGATATTTTTGGCATCATCGGACTGAGCGGGGCGGGCAAGTCCACACTGGTCCGCTGCATCAACGGACTGGAGGATTACGACTCGGGCAGCGTCAAGGTCCGCGGCCGCGAGGTCAAGGATCTGTCACCGGCTGAGTTGAGGGACTTGAGGCGTCGTACCGGCATGATCTTCCAGCACTTCAACCTCATGCCCTCCAGGACGGTGGCCGACAATGTAGGTCTTCCTCTGCGGGGGAGCGGCCGCGACCGTGCATCTCGACGGGCCCGGGTGTCCGAGCTTCTGGAACTCGTTGGACTGACCGAGCTGGCCGATCACTATCCCGCTGAGCTCTCCGGCGGCCAGCAGCAGCGCGTGGCCATCGCCCGGGCCCTGGCCAACGAGCCGGATATCCTGCTCAGCGATGAGGCCACCAGCGCACTGGATCCGACCACCACGCGCTCCATTCTTCAGCTGCTGCGTGACCTGCACGACCAGCTGGGCATCACCGTGGTCATGATCACCCATGAGATGTCGGTCATCCGACAGATCTGCAACCGGGTGGCGGTCATCGACCAGGGTGTCATCGTGGAGCAGGGCAGGGTCTTCGACGTCTTTGCGGATCCCAAGGCCCAGCTGACCAAATCCTTCGTGGCCACCACCTCCAACCTGGATAAGGTCAAGGATCTGATGGTCGCCGATTCGCCCCTGGTGGCCCTGGAGCCCGGGCAGATCCTCATGCGCATGTCCTATGTCTCCAAGGAGGTCTCCGAGGCCCTGGTCTCCACCATCAGCCGTCGCTACAACCTGGACGTCAACATCATCTTCGGCGACATCGATGTGGTGGAGGGGGCGCCCCTGGGTGGACTGGTGGTCAGGATGGGCGGCGACGCTGAAAATATCCGCCAGGCCATGGAATACCTGCGCTCGCGCAACATCGGAATCGAGGTTCTCAAGTCATGACGTCCCTGCTTACCACCTGGTTCCCCAACGTCATGAGCCGGCTGCCGGAGTTCTTCAGCAGCATGGTTCAGACCCTGGTCATGGTCGGCGTATCCGGGGTGATCTCCTTCCTGCTGGCTCTGGTCATCGGGGTGGGGCTGATTATCAGCCGACGCGACGGCATCCGTCGCAACGGCCTGGTCTTCACCATCCTGGACAAGTTGATCGACCTCTTCCGCTCCATCCCCTTCATCATTCTGGCGGCGGCCCTGGTGCCGGTGACCAGGTTGCTCATGGGCACGGCCATCGGGCCCAAGGGGGCAATCTTCCCGCTGGTCGTGGGCATTACCCCCTTCTTCTCCCGACAGATCGAATCGGCCCTTGCCGGTCTGGACCCTGGGTACGTCGAGGCGGCGGAGTCCATGGGTATGACCACCTGGCAGATCATCTGGCATGTCTCCCTGCGTGAGGGCATCCCCTCCATCATCCGGGTGACCACCATCACCATCGTCAGCCTGGTGGGCGAGACCGCCACCGTGGGCATAGTGGGCGGCGGCGGGCTGGGTGACTTCGCCATCCGTCTGGGCTACCAGCGGTCCATGAATGACGTGACCATCGCCACCATCATTGTGCTGGTCATCTTCATCGCCCTGATCGAACTGTTCGGCCGGCTTCTGGCCGAGGTCGTCGAACACTGAACAACCCGGGAAAGGTCAGATTATCGTGGTCGGTCGTAGTCACGTCGGCAAAAAGAACAGAGCCAAGATCCAGCTGGCGGCGCTCAGCCTGGTCATCGTCCTCCTGCTGGCGCTGGTGGTTGGCACCGATGTCCGTCTGAACCAGGTGGGTGCCGATGTCAAGGTCGTCAAGGTCGGGGTCATCGGCAGCTCGGACGATCAGATCTGGAAGGCCGTCCAGGCGGAGCTGGATCGGCGGGGCGAACGCATCAGGATCGAGCTCAAGCCCTTCCAGGATGCCATCTACGTCAACCAGGCCACGTCCAACCGCGAGGTGGACTTCAACGCCGCACAGCATTACGCATACTTGGGGGACGACGTGAAGACCAACCACTACCAGCTGGCCGTGCTTGGTAATACCTACATCTCGCCCATGAACCTCTATTCGCAGCGCTATGCCAAGCCCTCACAGTTCCAGGACGGCGACCGGGTGGCCATCCCCAACAACGCCACCAACATGGGCCGGGCCCTGAAGGTCCTTGCCGATGCCAAGCTGATCGGGCTGCGCGACCCCAAGGCCACCAACCCGTTGCCCGAGGATGTGGTGGACAATCCCAAGCATCTGCGCATCGAGCAGGTGGATCCGGCCGGCATCCTCAACCTGCTGCCCGACTATGCGGGAGGGGTCACCAATGCCAACTTCGTGGTCGATGCGGGTCGCAGCGTGCACGATGCCATCCACGAGGTGCCCTACGACCTGCAGAACCCGGCCAACAAGCCCTATATCAACATCATCGTCACCACCAAGGATCAGCGGGACAACCCCACCTACGCCGCAGTCGTGCGCGCCTATCATTCCAAGCCCGTGGCCGACACCATCGTTCGTGTCTACAAGGGCGCCTGTCTGCCGGCCTTCAAGGTTTCCTGATGCGATAGTTCAACAAATGAAGGAGGACGGATATGAGCACCAGAAGAACCAGGGCCAAGCGAGAGCTGGCGGCTGTCTCGGTCGTCATCCTGGTGGTCGCCGTCCTGATGGGTCTGGCCTATATTAAGGTCAACCAGCCCGAGCGCGGCCAGCGGGAGATCAGCATCGGCCTGGTGGGCGATGCCGATGAGGAGATCTGGAAGGCCGTTCAGCATGAACTGGACCAGCGCCGGGCCGGCATAAAAATCAAGCTCCGATCCTTCCAATACGGGCGTTACGCCAATCAGGCGCTGTCCAACGGGGAAATCGATCTGAACGCCTTCCAGCACTATGCCTTTTTGGAGCAGGAGTCCAAACAGCACGGGTACCGGTTCGCAGCGATCGGAGACACCTACATCTCACCCCTCAACCTGTACTCCAAGAAGTATCGCAGCGTTGACCAGATAGGCTATGGCGAGCGGCTGGCCATTCCCAGCGATCCCATCGACCTGGGCCGGTCCCTGAAGGTGCTTGCCAGCGCCGGACTGATCGGGTTGCGCGACCCTAAGGCCACCACGCCGGTTCCCGAGGACATCGTCGACAATCCGCGCGGGCTGGTTCTGGACCAGGTCGATCCACCGGGAATCGTCAAGGTCCTGCCCGACTATGCGGCCGGCATCACCAACACCAATTTCATCCTGGATGCCGGCATGAAGATCCAGGATGCCATCTACCAGGTGCCCGGCGATCTCAAATCGCCAGCCAATCACCCCTATGTCAACATCATCGTGGCCAGGCAGGCCGACAAAAACGACCCCGCATACAAGGCTCTGGTCTCCGCCTACCACAGCCGATATGTGGCTGACGCCATCAACCGCTACTACCGTGGGGCAGCCGTCCCGGCCTTCTCCTACTAATATTGGGTGCAATTAGTGGGTGCAATCGGGTCGTCGCCCTGTCCTGGTCCGGCCCGAAGCTGCTGATGATGGACAGCGGAGGGAGCGCTGATGAGGGATCATGATCGCCTGACGCTGGCCCTGGTTCTGGACTCCTTCGGCAACAGGGGTAATGGGACCTCCAACTCCGCCATCCAATACGCCCAGGGTCTGGAAGCGTTGGGACACCGGGTCCGTCTGGTGGGGGTGGGTTCGACCGACTATCCGGCGCGGGTGCATCGAATTCCTCTGGTCTCACGTGTGGCGGCCAGGCAGCAGATGAGCTTCGCTCGTGCCGATCAGGAACTCTTCCGACGAGCCTTTGCCGGTGTGGACTTGGTCCATATCTACGAACCCTTCGCCTTCGGCCGTGCCGCCCTAGCGCAGGCCAGGTCCATGGGCATACCGGTGACCGCCGGGTTTCACATTCAGCCTGAAAACATCACCTATTCCGCAGGCCCATTGCGCTGGTTGCCCGGGGTGGATGCGGCCATCTACCGCCTCTTTCGGTTCTGGCTCTACGACCATGTTGGGCACATCCACGTTCCCACCCAGCTGACGGCCGACCTGCTGCGCTCGCATGGGTACAGGGCCCGTCTGCATGTCATATCCAACGGGTACCAGCCCAGATTCAACCCCGGTGACCGATATGAGCGGGACCGAAACGAGCGGCTGCAATCCGGACGACTGATCCAGGTCGTGGCCTCTGGCAGGCTGGCCCGGGAAAAGGACCATCTGACTCTGATCCGTGCCCTGGCCTTGTGCAGGAACAAATACAGAATCCGTTTGACCATAGCAGGCACAGGGCCCATGGAGCGCCGACTGAGGGCGGAAGTCACCAGGCAGCTGGACGGCATGCCAGTCTCGATTGGATTCCATCAGAATGCGACCATGCCCGACCTGCTCAGGCGGGCCGATCTTCTTATTCACCCCTCAATCGCGGATTTGGAATCGGTCAGCGTTCTGGAGGGGATGGCCTGCGGCGCAGTCCCGATCATCGCCCGATCCGAGCTGAGTGCCGCCGGCCATTTCGCCCTGACACAGCACTCGCTCTTCCCGGTCGGCAAGGCTCGGTTCCTGGCTGAGCAAATCGACTGGTGGGTAGACCATCCTGATGCCCTTGCAGTCTGGTCCAGTCGCTATGCCGAACATACCAAGGAACATTACTCACTGGATGCCTCCGTCAAGGCCTTTGCCCATATGGCCGTGCAGGCCGTCAGCGATCAGGAGCCGGGCCGGGTATAGGCCTGACCTGGCTTAGATCTCCTGCTTGGATATGATCAGCGCCGATCCGAAGATGGCCACCAGGACCACGCCTGCGGATACTCCGGCATAGATCCAGGCCTGATCAGCCTTCAGAGTGTTAAGGATGATCTGTTCGCCGAACCCGACGAAGTCGAGGTATTTCAGCCATTGCCATTTCGCAGTGAACTCCATGAGACCGATCAGTATGGGCCATATCACGATCACCACCGCTGGAATGACCAGGGATTTGGTAATGATCAAGAGGACGATGCCTAGGCTGATGATGACGGAGATGCAGAAGCTGACCAATAGGGTCATGACGGCCACATCCTTGCATAGGATGCCCCAGCCTACACCAGGCTTCCTTCCTAGGGCCAGTCCGGTCAGCAGAATAGCGACGAAGTAGCACAGGGTCAAAAGGATGATGTCAGTCAGGATGGTCACATACTTGCCCAGGATGAACTGTATGCGCGAGATGCCCGATGTCAGCGTGTTCTTCAGAGTGTGCTGGCTGTATTCCGCACCAATGACAATGACGAAGACCGCGATGTAAAAGTAGATTAGAGACGAGGCGGAGGCGACACCTGTTTGCAGGCCTGTCCTAATGGTCCAGCTTTGCCCTTCGATTTCCGACAGTTTATGAGCGTATTCTTCGCCTCCGGTGGTGATTCCTATGGTCGTCTTGCTCCATGTGGTCACTATGCCGAGTGCCACAGTGGCAATCAGCAGAATCAGCATGCCGATGGATCGCCGCTGCCTGTAAAAGTCCGCTCTGATCTGGTTAATCATTGTTGTCTCCTAAGCTCTTGAGGGTCCTTGTTCAGCAGATCCGCGAAATATTCCTCCAGCGATCCCTTCTGCTGGCCGATCTGATTGACCAAGATGCCTTCCTGAACCAGAAGACTGTTGATGGGTCCCGGTTCCAGATTCCCTTGCTTGATCAGAATCTGATGGTCGTCAAGGACTTGGAAGGGGCCGATTCCCTTGCGATCCAGGAGCATAGCGGCCTTGGAGCTCTGGTCCACGTCGATCAACAGTCCATTCTGATTGATCCGATCCAGTTCATCCTTGTCTACCTCCTTGATCAGGCGACCGTGGCTGATGAATCCGAACCGGGAGGAGACCAGGTAGAGTTCGCTCAGAATGTGACTGGAGATGAGAATGGTCGTCTGGCGCTCCTTGTTGAGCTTGTCCAGGAGTGTTCTGAATTCCATGATTCCTGCCGGGTCCAGGCCGTTGATGGGCTCGTCCAGAATCAGGAAATCAGGCCGGGTGAGGATGGCCATGGCCAACCCCAGGCGCTGACGCTGGCCCAGAGAGAGGTGACCGGCCCGAGTCTCGGCCTTTTCGCTCAGGCCGACGAAGTCGATGGTCTGATCGATGACCTTGTCGTCGGCCAGCCCGTGCTGGATGGCTGTCAGCTTCATATTCTGGCTGACGGTCAGTTTTTTGAAGGCGGCTGGTGCCTCAATGACCGAGCCTATTCTGCTCAGTATCCGGCTGTCCTTGCCAATTGTGTGCCCCATCAGCCTTATGGTTCCCTTCTGTATGGGGGACAGTCCGGTGATCAGACGCATCAGGGTGGTTTTGCCAGCGCCGTTCTCGCCGATCAGCCCGTAGATCTCGCCCTTGTTTATGGAGAGGCTGAGATCGTCCAGTGCCTGGAAGCGGCCGAACCGTTTGCTGACATGGTTAATATCCAGAATGGTATCGTCCATGGAATTCCTTTCCCTGTGTCGCTGCCTTAAAATCTAAAGTGCCTTTCTTAAGTGCTTGGCTAAGAAATCATTAAGAATTTCATAAATCCGATTGGGCGAGATCGGCATCGTTAGGCGGCTTCAGTAACATGAGAGTGACCTGCGAAAGGAAGAAAGTATGCCGACGATTCTGGTCGTGGAGGATCAGGAGGACATCCAGTCCTTGCTCAAGGATGTGTTGGGAGGGACCTACCGAATCATCCAAGCGACGACTGGCGCCCAGGCCTTGGCCCGCTTCCAGCAGGAGGAACCCGACCTGATTCTTCTGGATCTGATGCTCCCCGTAGTCACCGGGGACAGCGTTCTCAAGTCCATTCGGCATATGTCGTCAGTGCCAGTCATCATCCTCACGGCCGTCCAGGACAAGACCAGGACCGTCAGCCTCCTGGAGCAGGGCGCCAATGATTATGTGACCAAGCCTTTCGACATTGACGAGCTCCGCGCTCGTGTCCAGGTCCAGCTGCGCCAATCCGGGGCACTGAAAGCCGATGCGGATGCAGCAGGTGAATCCGACGCCAAGATTTGTTTTCAGGGGATCGAGCTGGACCGGATGGAGCACACGGTCAGCGTTGATGGGCACAGGGTCGAACTGGCACGCAAGGAATTCGCCATCCTTGAGCTTCTGATGGACCATCCACATCGGGTCTTCGAGAAGGAGGATCTCTATCGGCAGGTTTGGAACCAGCCATACATCAATGCCGAGAATACTCTCAATGTGCACCTGAGCACCTTGCGGACCAGCCTGAACAGATACGCCGGCAGTCAGCGCTACATCGTGTCGGTCTGGGTCATCGGCGTTCGCCTGGTCTGAATTCGGATGGAAGAAAGAACGATGAATAAATAAGGGTCGTCGGAGGTGAATCCGTGAAGGTGGCCGCACTTGTTTTGGGTCTTGTCGCCCTCGCCCTGGCGATTGGCCTGATAATGCTGATTACCGACCTCAAACGGATCAGTGATGATCTGGACTTCATCAACCATGCCGACACTAATGCCTTGGTAACCACTGGGTCCAATATCGGGCTCATTCGCACTCTGGCGGATAGGATCAACGCCGTTCTGAACAAGACCAGACGGCTGCAGATCACCCAGGCTGAGCAGAACAAGCAAGTCCGGCAGATGCTGACCAACCTAACCCATGACATCAAGACCCCGCTGACCGTGGCCAGGGGATACGCCCAGCTGCTCAAGGAGGGATCGGCTGATCAGGAGCAATTGGGTAAGATCCTCAACAACCTGCAGTCGGTGGATCACTATCTGCATTACCTGATGGATTTCAATCTGATACAGGAGAAGAGCGTGAGCCTGGATCTGACCAGGGTGAACCTATCGGCATTGGTTCAGCAGGAGCTCTTCAATGCCTTCGATTCTCTGACCGCGCGGTCCGTCACGGTGGAGCCCAGAATTCAAACTGGTGTGGAAATTACGACGGATCAGATCATGATGAGTCGAATAATTCAGAACCTGATTGGCAACTGGCTCAAGTATGCGGAGGAATCAGCCTGGGTGGACCTGCACAAGAGTGAAGATGGACGAATTCATTTGGACTTCGGCAACAAAACTACGGGCGAAGCAGTCGATGTGGACAGGCTCATGGAACGGTTCCAGACCGATGACCAATCACGGACCAAGATCAGAAGCACAGGCCTGGGTCTCAGTATTGTCGATTTCCTGGTGGATTCGCTGGGCGGCTCCATGCGGCTGGAATCCGCCAACGGTATTTTCTTGGTCCACTTGCTGCTGAGTGATGCTCCCCAATCGAGTGAAGGATAAATACTGTGGGTTCAAGATCCCTTGGTGAGATGCTGTGGCCTGTCACGGCCTTCATGACAAGGCCGTGACAGGCCACAGTGTATGTAGACGAAGAATGGTATCAGCTCATCGATCTGATTGTGCTCAAATCCGATTGTGCTTAACCCCAATCGATAGATGAGCTGCTTCTCCGTCTAGGATCAAGGGAAAATCAAGCCTTGGTGTGGGGGACTATGACGGCCCTGGCTGAGAGCTTGTTGTCGACCAGCTTGCGGTAGGCATCCAGAGCATTGTCCAGCGAGTAGGTTTCAATCTCGGTCTGGATCTGGCCGTGGCGATACATGTTGGCCACATCGTAGAGCTCAGGAATGGAGCCCCAGTACACGCCCAGCAGCTCCTGCTCCCAGGGCTTGGAATACCAGTCGTATTCCGCCTTGCCGCCGGCGATGCCGACCACGGTCACCCGGGATCCCGGGCCGCCCGAGGCCTGTGCGGCAGCAATGGTCGGGGCCACACCCACGAAATCGAAGGCGGCATCCACGCCCTCGCCATGGGTGATCTTCCTGATGTTCTCCACCTGGTGCTCGTCGCTCATAACGGGAATGGCACCCTTGGCCTCAGCCTTAGCCAGAGCCTCCGGCTTGGTGTCAGTGGCGATCACGGTGGCGCCGGTCAGTGCGTGCAGAATCTGAATGGCGATCTGGCCCAGCCCGCCCAGGCCAATGACCAGAGCGTACTTTCCGCCGCCGTTCAGGTGGGGCATGGCAGCCCGGATGGCGTGGTAGGGAGTCAGAGCCGCATCAGCCAGGGGTGCTGCGCCGATTGGATCCGCATCGCCCAGCGGCACCAGATTGCGGGCAGGGACAGTCATGTATTCGGCCATGCCGCCGTCGCGACCCAGTCCCAGGGCCAGTGATTTATTGGTGGCAGCGCTGGAGCAGTAGTTTTCCTGGCCGGCCACGCAGTGAGGGCAGTGGCCGCATCCGGTGGGTCCGTAGACGATGTAGGCATCGCCCTTCTTGAAGCCCGTGACGTCGGGCCCTACCTCTTCGACCCAGCCGGTGGTCTCATGTCCCAGAATGAACGGCGGCTTGGTGTGGCTGCCCGTTTCAGGGGTGTAGTCCTGGAAGACCGAGACGTCAGAATGGCAGCAACCCGCCCCGGCCACCTTGAGCAGCACCTCGCCGCTCCCGGGAGTCGGCTCCGGCACTTCCTTGAGGGTGGGGAAGGTATTGAATTGTTCGAAAACAACGGCTTTCATAAGTTTCCTTTCATCGTTGAAGCATTTCTGCCCTTATGTTCAGGGCGGGGTATCTGCATCAGCATCGGTGCAATAAAAATCTTAACGAAAGATAAGTATGTACTCACCTTGAAAGGGTGTGATATGTCCGACAATGTGGGATTGGCAGTGTTCACGGGGCGGGTGAAATGTTCATATACATAAATGCCCCTCCCCTAAGGATGACCGGCAGGGGAGGGGTGGCAGGATGACTTTGGTCTTGTCTTGGTTAAGCGCGAGCGACTTTTACAGCAGACTTATTAGAGCCTGGGTGTCCTCGACTGTTGTTGCCCATGAGGTGGCCAGCCGTATAACTGTGTGGGTGGCATCGCTGCGTTCCCAGAAGTCGAAGGCGACCTGCTTGGATAGCTCTTCCATGCGCTCATTGTCCAGGCGGACGAAGGTCTGATTGGTGGGGGAGTCCATGACAATCTGATACCCCTTCTCATGCAGAGCCTTCTTGACCATCGCCGCCGTCTGGATGGCGTTGCGGCTGATTCGCGAGTAGAGGCCGTCGGTAAAGAGGGCGTCGAACTGCACTCCCAGGAGTCTTCCCTTGGCCAGAAGGGCACCTCTTCTTTTGATCATGGTGCTGAAATGCTCGGGAGCGTTCCCCTTGGGGAAGACCACCGCTTCTCCACAGAGTGCGCCGACCTTGGTCCCGCCGATGTAGAAGACGTCGCAGAGACGGGCTATGTCCGTCAGATCGACGTCGGTTCCGGGGGCCACCAGCCCGTACCCAAGCCTGGCCCCGTCCAGGTAGAGCGGAATCTTGTGTTCCCGACAGATCTGCGAGAGGTCTTCCAGCTCCTGGCGGGTGTAGAGGGTTCCATACTCGGTGGGATGGGAGATGTAGACCATGCCTGGGAAGACCATCTGCTCATGGTTTTCGTCGGCGTAGAAGCCTTCCAGGAAAGCCTTAAGGTCCTCGGCGCGAATCTTGCCCTGTTCGCCGGGGATGGTCAGGACCTTATGACCAACGGCTTCAATGGCGCCGGCCTCGTGGACGTTGACATGGCCCGTGTCCGCGGCGACCACTCCCTGGTAGGACTTCAGCAGGCAGGAGGTGACGACCTGGTTGGTCTGGGTCCCACCTGCTAGGAAATAGACCTGCGCTTGCGGGCAGCCACAGGCTTGGGTGATCTTCCGAGCGGCGGAGGAGCAGTACCGATCCTTGCCATAGCCGGGAAGGTGCTCCATGTTGGTGTCGATCAGCCGCTGCAGGACTTCGGGGTGGGAGCCCTCGGAATAGTCGTTGACGAATGACAGCATGTGGGTCCTTCCTGTTCGATGATGATTGGCTCCGGACCAGCAAAGCCGATCCGGAGCCATGGCTCTGACTACAGCATATGCTCAGGCGATGAGCTCCTTGACGGATGCAATGATCGCTTGCAGGCTGACTTTGGCGTCGTTGAAGAGCATCTGCGTGTTCGGGTTGAAGTAGAGCTCGTTTTCGATGCCGGCATACCCCTTGCCCCTGCCTCGTTTGAGGACGACAACATGCTGGGCCTTGTCAACGTCCAGGATGGGCATGCCGGAGACTGCGGTCCCCGGTCGGCGGGCTGCCGGGTTGGTCACGTCATTGGCGCCGACCACTAGGGCAACATTGGCTGATGGGAACTGGGGATTGATGTCGTCTAGGTCGATCAATTCCTCATAGGGAACGTTGGCCTCGGCCAAGAGGACATTCATATGTCCCGGCATGCGACCGGCCACCGGATGGATGGCATAGGAGACCTCCACGCCACGCCCCTTGAGCAGTTCGCCCAGGTCGGCCAGTTCGCGCTGGGCCTGGGCTTGTGCCAGACCAAAGCCGGGGACGAAGATGACCCTGTCGGCATAGACCAGCTGGACAGCCACATCGTCTGGGGTCGTCTCCTTCATGGTCCCTTGAGCGCTTGCGTCCTGAGATGCGCTGGTCGAGGAGCCGCCGAACCCTCCGGCCAGGACGCTCAGAAGCGGCCGGTTCATGGCCTCGGCCATCAGGACGGATAGGGTGGCACCTGCTGCGCCGACCAAAGCACCCGCCACGATTAGAGCGACGTTGTTGATAGCCAGACCGTTCATTGCTACAGCTGTGCCGGTGCAGGCATTCAATACGGAGATGACCACGGGCATGTCGGCGCCGCCGATGGGGATGACGAAGACCAGTCCGTAGCCCAGGGCGAATATGGCCGTGAGAATGGCCCATAGGGTCCGATTGCCAGGATTCAGGCAGAGCATGACCAGGCTGAGGACCGTCAGCAGGGCGAAGAGCACATTCCAGACAGCCTTGGCCGGCAGTTTCAGATTTTTGATCAGGCTGATGCCCTGGAGCTTGCCGGCAGCTATCAGGGAGCCGGTGAAGGTGATGGAACCGATGACCACGCCCAGGCCGGCGGTGATCAACACCACCAGAGTCGGGGTGGCCTCGGAAGTCAATATGTCGTTCAGGGCGACCAGGGCCGCAGCGCCGCCGCCGACCGTGTTGAAGACGGAAACCAGCTGAGGCATGTCCGTCATTTTGACCTTTCTGGCCGAGTAGACCCCTGCTGCGGACCCGATCAGGACGCCGAGCACGAGCAGAATGATGGCCAGGGAGGAGGTGAAACCGGCGACGAACAGATGGATGAAGGCCATGGCTACGGCGATGACCATGCCTGCCGCAGAAATCCTATTGCCGGTACGGGCCGTCTTGGGGGAGTTCATGTAGTGCAGGCCCATGACGAACATGACTGAGGAAAGGAGATAGAGGAACCAGGTGATGATATCGAGGGTATTCACTTGTCGGCTCCCTGGTCCTGAGCGTTTTCGGTCGTGACGGCCGAAGCCTGGTCGTCCTGGCTGGCCTTATCTTTACCCTTGCCTGGTTTGGAGGACTTGAACATCTCCAGCATCCTGTCGGTCACCACGTAGCCGCCCACGACATTCATGGCGCCAAGGACGGCAGCCAGGAATATGAGTACGTAGGAAAGCGGGGAGTGGGCCTCCGCCGCGATGATGATTACCCCGACGATCACAATGCCGTGAATGGAGTTGGCGCCCGACATGAGCGGTGTGTGAAGCGTGGCCGGAACCTTGCCAATCACCTCCACGCCGATCAGCAGGGCCAGAATGAAGAGCGTAATTGCTATGACCAAAGAATTCATTGCTCCCGACCTTTCTCTTCGGTCTCTTTGGCATCTGGAGCATTCGTGTTTCCAAGTGTGCCGGAATCGGCTGCATCTGATACAACCAGTGCTTGATCGATCTCGTCGTCCGCTTTGATGCTGAGCGCGCCATCACGAAGGAAATGCACCAGCACGTCCGCCACATTTCTCGACAGCAGGTTGGAGGCCGTCTTGGCTACTCCGCTGGCTAGGTAAGGGGCCCCGATCATGGTGACTCCGTTATCGGTAGTTCTGGTTCCCACCTGTGACCCTTCGACGTTGCCGCCCAGGTCGCTGGCGGCGCAGTCCACAATCACAGCTCCGGGATGCAGGTTGGCCACACCCTTGGCGCTCAGGAGGCGGGGAGGCTTTCCGCCTGGAACCTTGGCTGTGGTGATGACCACATCGAAGCCAACCGCTTTCGCATCCACCGCAGCCTGCTGCTGGGCCTGTTCCTGATTGGTCAACTGGCGCGCATAGCCTCCCTGGCCCTGTCCCTTGGAGAAGTCCAGTCCCAGGTCGAGGAACTTGGCTCCCAAGGATTCCACCTCCTGTCTGGAAGCGGGTCTGACGTCATAGGCGGTGACCACGGCTCCCAGACGTTTTGCGGTCCCGATGGCCTGCAAGCCTGCGATGCCAGCGCCCAGAACCAGGACCTTGGCCGGTCGGATGGTTCCAGCTGCAGTGGTCATCATGGGGAAGAAGGATCCATAGGCATCGGCAGCCACAAGTGCCGCCTTGTATCCCATGACCGAGTTCTGCGAGGTCATCTCATCCATGGACTGGGCCGAGCTGAGCTGTCGGGGGAGTCGCTCCATGGCGATTCCGGTAAGCCCTGACGCCTCTAGGGACTTGATGTAATCCTTGTCGCTCAATGACCCCAGCATGCCGATGATCCATGTGCCGGCTGGAATCCGCTTCAGCAAGGAGCTATCCGGTCTGCCGACGAAACCCAGGACTGTCGACTTCGATAGGACAGCATCCCTATCGGTGACTGTGGCTCCCTTCTGCTGGTAGTCCTCATCCAGGAAGCCGGCTCGAGCCCCGGCTCCGGACTCCAATAGGCAGGTCATGCCTTGTCTGGTCAGCCGGGTCACGATATCGGGCGTCAGGGCCACGCGGGACTCCTCATCGTCTGTCTCTTTGAGGACCCCGAAGGTTACGCGGGATTTTTCTGGTCCACTCATGTCTTTCCTTTTTCGAACACAACTGTGTGTGAGCAATTGCACCAATGATTCTAGTGGCTGATCAGTGCTGATGAGAGGTTAGTGCAGTCTGAATGTGATTGCGTCGATAAGTATCGGTCGTGAAGAGGCCAACCTCAAGGTATCTTGCGAAAGTGGATGGGAAATGGAAAGAGCAAAAGAAGCGTTCGCGTAGTTGCACGCGCGCAATCTATGTAATGTCTGTAATGTCTGAGGAGTTGCAATGCTCGAGCAAAGGGATTCACGGTTTTGATGCCGAATCTTTCGGGAGCCGGCCGGCATAGCGTATGGCATTGCAGCCCGTGTCAAGTTGGCATTTTCCAGCTATGTACTGCTATGACAGGAGGGTTGATCGAAAGGTGCCGCGCGTCTTCAAGAAGGATGAGCGGCACCCTGAGACCGAAAACCCCGGCGAACACAAGACTTTCGCAAACACAAGATCTTGGCGAACAGAACGATTCGGCGAGCCGACTTATTCGTCTGCTGCGGCGGTTTCACACCACTGTCAAGTCCGCCTTTCTGGACTTGTCCATCGTTTCAGATTCATATGCGCTGTAGTGCCTTATTCCCTCCCGCCGTGCTTATCGTTCGCCGTGGGATCCTTGGGCTTGGACTGCAGGGGGTTGTGATGGTAGATAAGGACGAAGGCAGCCAGGGTCTCGATCATGCTAGCGATGATCCAGGTGATGACGATGGAGTTCTGATGTTTGCCGACTGTTCCCATGCGGGTGAAGATGAACACATCCATGACGAAGGTCTGTAGCACCAGAAGGACCGTCGCCACAACTACCGTCCTGGTATGCCTGTCCGCATCCGTTCCTTCTCCCTCCGGTTTGCCAGGAGACTTGAAGCTGGCATAGGAGAGGAGCCAGATGCCGATTCCAAAGAGGATGGCGGCAAGAGGCAGGGAGAAGAAGATTGGCATGGTGCTCAGGCTGAGGCCCAGAGCTGCAACCAGGACTGCCGAAGCCAGACCCAGATAGAAGGAATCATGGTTTTTAGCCTTTGCTGGTTTGGGTACACTGGCAACTCTCGGTTGAGATGGTTTGTCGACAGGCGCGGGTGCATCCTTTGCAGCAGGCTTATTGGGTTGGTTCGGTTTTTCGTCAGGGGAGGGACCATGCTCCTTCACGGTGTGGCCGGCCTGCGCATGGTCGGCTCTTAGAGCTTGTTCCTGCTTATGTTGTGCTTCAGGCCTGCCACTGTCAGCGTCCTTGCTGGATGAATCCCTGCCTTCCTTCTCGCCTGTTTGTTCAGGCTCTGGGTTCGGCTTGGGGGCATTCTCTGCTCTGCTCTCTTTTCCGCGGTTTGCATTCTCCACTGGCCTCGGCATGCGGTTCTTGTCGTTCATTGTCGCTTGCTGGGAACTTTCCCGGGTGTTGTTGCTCTGTGAGGAGTTGCCCTCATGCCTCGTCTGCTGGTTGTCGGGCACTCGCGGTTCTTCATGCCTGCCTTGGTTCTTGTTTGCATGTTCGTTTCGATTGTTGCTCATCTGACCCTCCAAGCTTGTTTTTCCCCGTAACTTCTGGCAGGTCATCTGGCGGCCTGCTCATTTTCAGGAAGCAACCTCCGTTGAGGCCAGTGTATGTGCTAATTTCTCGTAAAAGTGGGATTGACCAGCACCAGGTCGGCATCATTTCGATACTGATCTTTTATGAGTGAAGTGCTGTTAGCTCAACGAGAGGAGGGGTCTGCGGAAACGCTGGATTCGCTGCTGTATATCCAATTACGAGAGTGTCTAAGCACGGTATATATCGCGATTATTGTATGGATTTTCGCCTCTGGTCAATACTGTATTTTCCGATTTCATCGTCTCGTCCCGAAGGATGCTTTCTCTGTTCACTCTTGGACAAAAGACGTATCTCGTGCTGCTATGTTTCTGTCCAATCAGATGAATCCATATTTAGACTTGTTGAAGGCTTCTAGGGCAGCAAGGAAGTCATTGGCCCTTGTAAGAACTTAGCCCGTGTTATAAGTTGAAAAAGCGAAAAGCCTAAGCCCTTGCCTGTAGGAATGGTGGCAATCTGTGCTGAGAAGCTATTGATGAAAAAATCGAAAACTTCTTGGATGCGTAGGACCCTCTACTAATTGCCAGTTATTTCTCTGTTTGAAGATCTTTGATTTTTGTGCTGAGTGGAACAACTTTTCGCGATTATAAGCCTTTGCTCCAGGACTGCATGTGAGATAGCTTGCATCAGTTGCTCAGAAGAGCAAAATGAGCATAGTGGACTCTAATTCGCATGTTAATCGTCAGTACTTTTTATTTATGACATACAAGAGTGGTTTAGAAAGTCCTCCTGGATATATGAAAACCCATGCTTATCAGTCGGGAGTGGGAGTTTAAGGTGGGGCGGCTAACGCAGCCCGGACGCGCGACCTCCTGAACCACGATTGGGGGCATTCAGCCCGATCGAATGGATGCATGCCTGGCTTTGGAAGATACGATGACTGGCATCACTTCCGCGGCCGCCTTTGGTGCACCACCCTGGCTTTCACCGGTTCCAACCCCAATGACACATCATTCGGCCCCGTTCGCCTTGTGCGATTGCTACCGAGGCGTGATCCCCCCCCCTCAAATAAAACATTGGGCGAGTACATCCAACTTCGCCGCTCTCAGCAGTAGTTTTATCGCCGTGTGTTGGCAGCATAGACGAGTGCTACATATTGCTTTGTAATAGATAAGTCAACGAGTAGAGCTCACTATTGGTATAGACCAATATTGAGCTCTGTTTTCTTTGTAGTATACGCTTTGAGTATTGATTTGTATAAGGAATATTGCTCTATCGGTGCAAATATTGTTATACCACCAAGTGAGCGGTAGAAACTATGATGTCCCTGCTGCGAGTAACAAAGCAGCGCGAAACCGTCATTGAGGAGTAACTATGTCGGGAAAAGCTTATCGACCATTCGTTTTTTCTACTGTGGCCCTTATATCTGTTGCTTTCTGTCTGCTGGTTGCGATTTCTCCCGTCAGGGCTCAAGGCATGTCCAGCGAGCAATCGACAGGATATCCCAAGCCAGAGGCAGTTGGCTTTCATCATGCGGCGCTGATATATGCTGATGACCAGTTGGACGAGCGAGCGGTTCTGCCTCTATTTAATCGGGTTGATAACACAGGTAAGCCTATTCCCGGAGCGTCCATGTTCGATGCAGCAGTTTTATTGCGTTTTACGATCAATGGGAAACAAACTGATTACGGTGCAACAACATTGTCGGATTGGCAGACACTTATCGACCAGTGGTTTAGCACAGGTGGCCCCATTGATACCGTTGAAAAAGCTGCCGAGCAAGCAGACTTAGCTGCACAGGATGATGGAGCTCCACAGCAATCTCAACGCTCGATCATAGTTATGATGCCGTGGATGAATCCCAGCGTCGGCTCTTTCGGCAAAGTAAACGGCTCTGACCGCAGTTTGTCGAGTGCCCAGGATCGGCAGGCTGTGGCCCAGTGGTTTGCCAATACAGTGAGCCAACGATTTAGCCAAAAGCACTATGCACATCTTGCTCTGTGGGGCTTATACAGGATGCGTGAAGACGTTCCTCCTTACGAGCAACACATAATTGCTGGCGATGCGCAAGGAGTCCATAACAGCGGTCTTAAATATTTGTTTATCCCCTATTACAAAGGATTGGGCTGGCAATCTTGGAAAGAGTATGGTTTTGACGTTGCTATCATGCAGCCCTCCTATGCTTTCCGCTCACCGCTGGATGGTGGTGAAGTCAACGCATCGAGGTTGCAGGAAACGGCTGTAGCTGCTCAAAAATACGGTTTAGGGATCGAACTTGAATTCCGTGGGTGCTCCCGGTTAACAACTGAACAGGTTATGGCTATGCAGTATCTGGCAAACGGCTCTACGTACGGTTACCAGGATGGAGTGTCTGCTGCTTTTTTGGGAGAGGGCTTTGGCTCTTGTGGTATCACGACCAGCAGCAATCCATCGCAGCGCTCAGTCTACGATGCATTGGCTGACTACGTCTCTGGCAAGCACATCTCTTCTCCAGATGTAGATATCAAAGCTGTGGAATCGAAACAATCAGTCGGGCAGAGCGACAATCAACGAATGTACGTTGCGCGCGAAGTGGATCTGAGAAAGTTCAATAGCATACGCATCGACTTTGCTGAACACCAGCAGTATTGGCAGGGCGAGGTGCAACTCCAAGTTCAGACTGCCAACGGTGGATGGAAGCAGCTGGCTTGGGCCACAAGGCCAGGTGGTGACAGCTTGGCAGACGACATTCAGGGTGTGGTTGTGAGTTTTGATAATACCCGAGTCGACTCCGATAGGCAGACGATCAGGCTAATACTGACTACGGCCCAGCGCTCCCCGGTGAGTAAGCCTCCGATAGTGAGAATAGTAGGCGATCGTTCGCTCGATCCTGTGACTGAGAACGGGCTAGCCAACGCGTATACGGTGGTGGAGTCAGGTAAGCCCAGGCCTGCATCGTATCCTGATAAGACTTCTCATATGCTTCACGATGGCAAAATATCGACTGCAGGCTGGTCTTCTGGGCGAAATGTGGGCTGGAACTCTAATCCAGGCAAATCAGTAATCAATATCGATTTAGGCAGTGTACGCCGGGTAGGAGCCGTAAAAGTCTATGCACAGGGTGGAAGTGATGCCGCTGTCAATTGGCCACTGAATCCTGTAGCCACTTTTTCAAATACTCCTACGCTGATGAGTAGCGGTACGGGGACGTCTCCATTACTGGCGAGCTGGCCTTTTTCGACTCCACATGTCATCGCAAAGCATGCGCCAGTAGGAGGAGAATCGTTGCCGACAGTACCTGGCATCTCTTGTCTAACAGCTACTGAGATTACATGTACAAATCAAGATGGATACATCGAAGCAACTGGCACTCCAGTCGGGGCACGTTATATCAATATCGGGTTCTCTACGAATTCTTGGGCTATGCTCTCTGAACTGCAAGTTGTTGATAGCGTTGGCAATCCCATCAATTTCAGCTACCGATTAGCACGAGCTCCAGGTGATTTAGACAATTATTCGGACGATGGGCTGCGTCTTACGGACGGAAGATACACTGGTGACTTTGCTTGGAGAGAGATCTCGGGTTGGCCAGCAAACGAAGCGGTTACGCTACGATTTGATGCCGCTAAACCGATAGATGTTAATACCATTTCTGTCTATACTCTCAATGCCGGTTCCTACGGGATTGTGGCACCCACTACGTTCGCGGCTCAGGTAAAAACCGCGGGCCAGTGGGTGGACGTGCAGGGGCGCCGAGAACAAACGTCATTCGGGTCTGGTGGAGTTCGTCTTGACATTGCCGATTTGCGCTACCAACAAGTTACTGCTGTGCGGATTCTTTTACCAGGTGACGGGGCTAGCTGGGCTTGGACGATGATCTCTGAAGTCAAGGTGGCATAAGTGTCTCATCCCTGTAAAGCTCAATCCCTTTATAACTGCGTTATAAGCGTCAAACTTCGCATAGCTGTTGGGCGTTTTTATTGGCTGTTGGCGGTGTGGTGCCGTTCTAGGAAAGAGGGGCGAAGAGATGCAGGTAACTGCCGAGGGGCTGTTTCTGGGCAAGAGCGGTTTGTATGGTTCTAATCGGCCTACGGATGACCAAACGTTCAGTGATGACGAGGACCGGCGTGATTGGGAAGATACGCGGCCCAAATATATGAAGATACGCGATGCTATTTATCGCAAATATATTGCGGGCCGTCCTTCAAACTCGGTGATTCCGCCTGAACGCAAGTTGGCCGAAGAGTTCAAGGCTAGTCGCGTTACGATTCGCAAGGCCATAGGAAAACTCGAAGCAGACACCGTTGTATACAAGGTGCAGGGCGGCGGTACATACACCGTCGAGCCAGGAATTGTAAAGTCGCTAAAGCTTACTTCGTTTTCTGAAGATATTCGAGCGAGAGGCATGGTTCCATCTTCTCGGGTGCTTTTGCATGAGCGGGCGCAAGCAGATCGGAAAGCTTCTTGGCGTCTCAAAGTCTCGCCTGGGGCTGATGTCTATATCTTACGACGCTTGCGCTTGGCTGATGGCGAGCCTATGTGCCTGGAAGAGGTGACCGTCCCACTTGAGTATGTACCGGGTATTGAGAAGCAGGATATCACTGGTTCCTTTTATGATGTGTTGCAACACGAATATGGTTTGCTGCCGGTATGGGCAGATCAGGTGGTTTCTCCTGTGGCGCTTGAGCCAGATGACGTTAAGCTGTTGCAGGTAGCGCCCTATTCACCGGCTTTGAAAATCGTCCGCGTTACCTTTGATGTCAAAGGAAGACGCATCGAGACGAGCACATCTCTCTATAGGGGAGATAAATACATGCTTCATTATGCGGTCAAGCGAGATTGAAGCAATCCTGTAGCGCAATCATTGGAAACGAATAATTGGTGAATACCAATATTGCATTCCGTAGACGGCCGCCCTAGCATAAAAACTGCTAGTTACGGAAAGTCAGATAGTTGGAAGCGTGGTGCTTGCTCTGTGTATCGCAGGGTTGTTGTTTCTATACTTTCAGGCCGTCTGACCGGTCTTTCATAAGCTATAACCGGCAAGGGTGCCAATGCAGTTGTCAGAGAGGATTGATGAATCTTCCGTCTGGTCGAAGGCGGCAATGTCAGTAAACGATACACGTTTACTCCAACGATGATGTTGAAAAAGCGAAGAAAGGTACATACCAATGAAACATGTACACCATATAGCAAGGAAGCTGGCAGTGGCCGCTGTGGCTACCCTGGCGAGTGTCTCCCTGGCAGGATGCGCTGGCTTTGGGCCTACCAACACGACCGGCACAGACAAGGAGGGAAAAGTCACCGTACGATTCTCGTACCTGTGGACAGGCGACGAAGCGAAAGCCGTTGAGAAGATCATCAAGGATTTCAACGCTTCTCAGAGCAAGATATCAGTCAAAGGAACCTCGTCTGCAGATCAGCAGGCACAGGTGCTGTCGATGCAGGGCAAAAACCCTCAGTTTGATATTTCCAACACAGGCAATTCGCAGATTGTCGATTGGGCAAACAGCGGTGTGCTCTTGGGGCTGGACGACTATATTAAAGCTGACAAGTACGACACTTCCGACTTCCTTCCAGCCGCAATCAAAAATAATTCCTTTGATTCCAAGCTCTACGCTCTACCCGTGGCAGCGAATATCTATCAGTTGCTGTACAACAAGGATGAGCTCAAAGAGGCCGGCATTACCAACCCTCCCGAGACGTTCGACGATTTTGCTAAGGTCATCGATACAGTTAGTAAGCTCAACGGAGACAAGGTCGAGCGGTTGGGCACCAACTCTTCGGTGGACCTGCAGCTGCTCGTCCAGGCCTACGGGGGCAGTTGGTACACCGAGGACGGCAAGGCTTCACCAACCAACCCACGCAATATAGAGGCGTTGAACTGGTGGGTTGAGCATGTAGTCAAGAAGTTCGGCGCTAAAAACCTGCAAGACTTCCAGTCGGGTTTCGGTGAGTACGGCACGGCTCAATACCCCTTCTACACCGGGCAAATCGCAACTCTGATTGACGGCAACTGGCAGTCGGCGTTCATCCGTCGCCTGGCACCGAAGCTCAACTGGGGGGCCGCAGCTCTGCCATATCCTGCAGATAAGCCAGAGCTTAGGGGCACTACACGTTTGGACCTGTCCAACTTGTTCATCCCGAAGAACTCCGCTCACCCCAAAGAAGCTTGGAAGTTCATGAAGTATTTCCTAGGCAAAAAGCCGATGCTTGAGTTTACACATACGTTGGCTAACTTGCCCGGACGTACTTCGTTACTCAGCGACACAACATATTCTGATCTGCCGAACTTCGACGTGTTCTTGGCGGCTGCTAAGTCAAAGTTGGCCGTGCCGAGTTATTCCACCAAGTTCAGCACTCAATATGGGCAAGATCTCTCTGCGGCCTTTACACAGATTCAGGCTGGGCAGGCGACTCCAGAGCAGGCTATGCAGGCGGTGGCCGAAAAGGCTAAAGCCTACAAACAATAGGATACAGACGGGTGGAATGGTCCCATCAACTATTTTGCTCTAGATTGACTCCGCAGGCTGACTAATCAGTGGTCTTGCAGCCTGCGGAGTCTCACACGAGGAGGTGTGACATTCGTGTCAGATGCACAGATTTCAGCGGGTGCAGCCCATAACACTCAGGCGCAGCGCAACATCAGTGTGATTACCCGGCGAGGCAGACGAGGCAAGGCCGGAAAACCGAAAAGGGGCAGCAAGAACGAGAGGCGCTACGGTTTGGGCTTCGCTATGCCTTTCCTCATCGGTTTAGTGCTGTTTACTATCGGACCAATGATCGCGTCGTTGTACTATTCGTTTACCGATTTCAATATTATGACGGCTCCAAAATGGGTGGGCATGCACAACTACCAATCGGTTTTTGCCGATCCTCGTTTTTATAAGTCCCTGGAAAACACGGCTTACCTGACGTTCATCGGCGTGCCCCTAGGCCTCGCATTTGCACTGGGTGTGGCCCTGATCTTGAACCTGAAGGAGGCGCCGGCCCGAGGACTCGCCCGTGCTCTCTCGTACATCCCCGCCATTATTCCTTCCGCCGTAGTGGCCTACCTGTGGCGCTGGATGTTTAATGGCAAGTATGGCCTGATCAATGTGGTGTTGACCAAATTAGGCATACCGGCACCCAACTGGCTGCTCGATCCGGCTTGGACACGACCCGCTGTTATTCTGATTTCCTTGTGGACCGTAGGTGGCACTACGGTGATTTATCTGGCTGCCCTGCGTGATGTGCCTCGTGAGCTGATGGAGGCTGCGGCGTTGGATGGCTGCGGCGTACTGCGTCGTTTTCGCTACGTCACGCTGCCAGCTATAGCTCCCGTTACGGTCTTTCAGCTGATTGCGGGCTTGCTGGGAGGTCTGCAGAACTTCACTATCCCATATTTACTGGGTTCGGGCGGTTTCAACATGTCGACCGGAGGGCCGGACGAAACCTGGCTCACGTACGCGGTCTACCTGTATCAGAACGCGTTCTCCTACTTCAAGATGGGTTATGCTTCGGCGCTGGCGTGGATCCTCTTCATTATTGCTCTGATTCTCACCGCCGTTATTCTCCGACTGTCGAAAGGTGTAGATGAAGATGCTGCTCACTAAATCAAGAATGGCTGTTTCTCGGGCAGTGTTGTTCCGCTCAACGCCCTCGCGCAAGACCAGCAGACAACGGGTGGAGCTGCCCGGCGTGCATCACAAGGATTGGAACAGTCCGAGTCTGCGCTCCTACCGCACACGGTTCCTCAGTTTGGCAGGGATCGTGGGCGTGCTTCTGCTCTTCGGTATTCCACTGGTGGTCATGGTAGCGACTTCGTTGACACCAGCCCGTGAAGTAGGGTCGTCGGTCTTCCCCAAGACGCTCGATTTTTCTAACTATGGCGCTGCTTTCGCTCAGGCTCCCTTGCTGAAATACTTCGGCAATACGCTTATTTTGGTGGCTTTCAATGTGGGCGCGACGTTACTCACCTGCCCGATTGTGGCCTATTCGCTCTCGAAGTTGCGTTGGAGAGGGCGCAATCTAGTGCTCCTGCTGGTGCTTTCCACGATGATGCTGCCCTCGCAGGTCACGCTGGTACCGGTCTATATCATGTGGGATCAGCTCAACTTAGTGGGTACCTTCTGGCCGCTCATTATCCCGCAGTTCTTCGGCTCCTCCTTCTATATTTACATGCTCCGCCAGTTCTTCCTCGGCATTCCTATGGAATATATCGAGGCGGCCCGTGTGGATGGGGCAGGGGAGTTTAGGATTCTCTTCCGGATCGTCATGCCGATGGCGAAGCCGGCACTGATTACGGTAGGGCTCTTCCAATTCGTGGGCACTTGGACCGACTTTATGGGGCCGCTCATCTACCTGCGCGATCAAAACCTCTACACCATTTCCATGGGTATGTATTCGTTCTTCTCCTCGCACGGTACCGACTGGGCTCCGCTCATGGCGGCCTGCACAATGTTCACTATTCCGACCTTTGTTATCTTCCTCATTGGCCAGCGCTACTTTGTGGAGGGCGCTTCGTTGGGAGGTCTCAAATAGTTTAGACATCACACTTACAGCATCTTTTTACCGCAATAAAGCAGTGTAACCAATAATTCTATTTATATGGGAGTTTCTTATGACAGAACCGCTACGTATTACCGGAACGTTCCTAGATGAGGTGACGGCAGATATTGCCGGCCACAACTGGGGAGTCAAAGAGTGGACGCAGGAGTTTGACACCTATGTTGAAGCGGGTATCGACACGGTTATTCTCATCCGCTCGGGTTGGGGTCCTCGGCTCTCGCATCCCTCGAAGGTCATCTCCGCTCAAGTGAAGACCATACCGGTGTATATGGATATGCCCGAGCTCTTCTTGAGCTTGGCTGACGAGCGCAACATCAAGTTTTACTTCGGCCTGTACGACTCTGGAGTGTACTGGAATCGCAACGATTGGAAGGGAGAAGTAGAGGTCAATCGCGACTATATTCCCGAAGTGTGGCAGCGCTATGGTTCCCACAAGTCATTTGCTGGCTGGTATCTACCTCATGAGACCTACGACTCGGGACAACGCATTATTGAACTCAATACAGCGCTTGCTAGACTCTGTCGGCAGACACAGGACTTGCCTATTCTCTCGTCGCCGTATTGGCTGGGCAGGTATGACATGAGCTTGGGATACTCTCTGCCTGCGCCCTCGCCACGGTCGCTCAAGGAAATCGTGACCCAGTGGGATGAGATTTTCAAGGCATACTCGGGCCTTATCGATGTAGCCGCTTTCCAGGACGGTACGGTATACGAGCTTGAGCTGCCTGAGACACTGAGCGCCATGCGGGAGCTGACGGATAAATACGGTCTCTCCCTGTGGTCGAATGTGGAGACGTTCGATCGCGATATGCCTATCAAATTCCCTCCGATTGAGTGGCGCAAGCTGGTGCACAAGTTGACTTCAGCAGAGGGAATAGTCGACAAAGCAATTACGTTTGAATTCTCCCACTTCTTGTCGCCTCACTCCATGTGGCCGTCTGCAAGACATTTGTTCGACCGCTACCAGGAGTATTTGCACGGTGAGCACCGTGCTTTGGATCAGTGAGTCTTACTGCTGGTTTGGACGTAGTCGATAGGAATGGCAAGCGTGGTTCAAGCTGTTGCGAGCAAAGGAGTCACCTCAGACATGGACGAACTTCACCAAGTAGTAGTAGCGGTCGATATTGGAGGCACCAAAATTGCTTCAGCACTGGTCGAAGTCAATGAGTCGAAACCTGTAATACTGCCTGACACCCTGCACTCCATACCTACGCAGGCAACGCAGGGTGGTGAGCATGTACTCAACCGGGTGGCCCAGGAGGTCCGGACCTTATGCGACAGAGCTCGTAGCTGGCCTAATGGTGCGTTGGCAGTAGCGGGTCTGGCTGTGGCGAGCCCTGGCTGTGTGGATTTCTCCGGGCGCATCGTGTCAGCGACCGATATTTTGCCAGGCTGGACAGGCCTGGCGCTGAGGTCTCGACTGGAGCAGTTGAGCGGACTACACGTCTATGCCTTGGGTGATGCTCTTGCGCACACGTTTGGAGAAGTGCGATGGGGGGCCGCACAAGGGTATGACTCGGCTTTGCTTGTAGCAATAGGGACGGGTATTGGCGGTGGTGTCAGCATTGATGGCAAGTTGCTACACGGCTCTCACTCTGCGGGAGGTCATGTGGGTCATATCGGTCACCCGGCAGCTGCTGATGTAGTGTGCTCTTGCGGACATCGCGGCCACATTGAGCCTCTTGCCTCGGGCCCAGGTCTTGAACACGTATATGTTCAGCTGGGCGGTGCTCCGGCAGAAAAACCTTGTGGCGGGGCTCGGATCGCAGCTCGAGCTCGGCAAGGTGACCCTCTGGCTCGCCAAGCCCTTGAACAAGTCGGGCAATACTTGGGCAATGCTTTAGGCAATCTCGCGAATGTGCTCGATCCGGCTGTCATTGTGTTATCCGGATCGGTCGCTCAAGCAGGAACACTCTGGCTGAAAGCCGTGCGAAAAGGTTATGCCGAGCAAGCGATAGTACCGGTTGCGTCAACCCGGCTCGTGCTTGGAGATCTCGGTGATGATGCGCCGCTGATAGGAGCGGCGGAAGCCTTTTTGGAAGGCTACGGTATGTGTGGCAGGGCACGCGGCGTGTGGATTGACGCTGACAATGACAGGAGAATCCCATGAAAAAAGTAGTAGAACGTTTGCATCATCAACTTATTGTGAGCTGCCAAGCATATCCAGGTGAAGCTATGCGACACCCAGAGACTATGGCTCAAATCGCGTTTTCTGCTCAAGCTGGAGGAGCCGGCGGTATTCGCTGTCAGGGACTTTCGGATATTGCTGCCATCAAAGGAACGGTCAGTGTGCCCGTGATAGGTCTGTGGAAGGAGGGGGATACCGGCGTATATATCACGCCCACGTTGCGGCACGCGAGGTGCTGCATGGCCGCGGGAGCCGATATTGTGGCTCTCGATGCCACAGATAGGCCACGACCAGATGGGTTGAGCCTGGCGGAAACAGTGCGGATACTGCGTTCAGAAGGTGCAGTGCTTATGGCTGACTGCGGCTGTTTGGACGACGCTCGACGGGCGAGGGATTTGGGTTTCGATATCGTATCTCCTACGCTCGCTGGATACACAGCGGATCGGCAGAAGACTGATGGGCCGGACTATGAGCTTATTGAGGCGATGGTCTCCACTATTAGCGATATCCCGGTGATTTGTGAGGGGAGAGTGCATACGCCCGAGCAGGCTCAGCTTGTTAAGAGCTTAGGTGTGTGGGCAGTAGTAGTGGGCACGGCCATTACTCACCCGCAGACGATAACCTCATGGTTCGTTCAAGCCTTGCAAGAACCGAATAAAGACTAGGCTTGCTTGGAGTAGGTGAGGGCCCAGACCAACGAAGGTGAACCGGGCCCTCAATAGAGCGGCGATTGGGGAATTATTACGGCTCTTTGCGGCTGATGAGGAGGGCGGAGCCTAGCGTGGTGAGCGCCAGGACAGCAAGGGAGACACCGATATAGGAGCAGATTTGGTCGATGCTCATTGTGGAGAGGGCAATGCTCTCGGCAACAGTCACGAAACCATGTATTTGAGCCAAGTCCAGTGGGCGAATATGGTCGGCATGGATATCGTTAAAGGCCAGATGATGAAGATGGCAGGAACACGGGCCGAATTAGTTGTCACCTGTAAGATCACGCTTAAGTTGAAAATAACAGAGATAAAGAAAGCGATAGCCACCGTCATCACTAAGGCATCGCCGACGAGATTACCTGCGCTATCACCTGGGCCGCGCACTTTGAACAGACTGGCCACCGCTGACGCGAGGTAGTAAACCAGAACGAAAGCAAAGGGGTCAACGAGCCGACCATATACTTGGCTCCGATAAACTGCAAGCGTGGGATGTCGGAGATAAGCATATTTTTATAAGTTTATTGGGAGAATTCTTAGCCGATAACGACTACGAATACTGCGATCAGCGCGTAAGCAAGACCGACGTAGACATCGTCAGGGCTTCGATGCCAGTCGAGACGCTCCAACTCCACTTTGTCAATACCAACTTCATCGCCAGCCTAGCAAATATGAGAATCCGCAGCAGAGCATATATGGGAGAATGAGAAATAACAAGAAGGTGAGAGGGTGGCTAACGCGGCTCGAACGCGCGACCTCCTGAACCACAATCAGGTGCTCTACCGACTGAGCTATAGCCACCATAGTGAATCAACCCGCATCGCGGATCAATGCAACAGATGAAATTATACACGATGGCATGACATGGCACGCCGGTGAAATATGACCCATGCCTAAAGACAGTGCTTTGTCTTTGGGCCTTCAGTTCACGACCATGGCCTCTACATAAAAAGTCTCCAGTACCACCAGGGTCTGGTCGTTGACATTGAAGTCCGGATCACCCAGTGCCTGTCGCATGTTCTCTGAGGTCCAGAAGGACTTATGAGCCTGGCGCCACCCAGGAAGGCTTTTATAGTCTTCTCCTTCATTCAGAACATGCTGCGGCGTGACCAGGCCGAGTCGGGTCACGCTCACCGAGGCATATCTGAGGACGGCAAGAGGCTGGTCATCTGAGTTCAACAGAAGCGTTCGTCGGCCGGCGGCGGGGAGTGGCTCATGATCATGAATGAACTCTGCCATCAGGCTGGTCGTAGTAGTTTTGCGCCCCTCCAGGATCGCTTTTACCAGGCAATCACGTTCTGGACCAGGGAAAGCGAATTCATCCTTGGGAAGGTTCGCAACATCTTGGGCTTTGACCGTTGGTATTTGCCTATTTGTCATAGTCGTTGCGGTTGTCTTGCCTATCAAGCTTAGGCTCTTTGTCGTCGAGCGCTTTCCTTACGGGTTGGTAGGCCTTGATCAGATCGGCCAGACTCATAGCGGCGTTGGCGGGGCTGGTGGATGGCAGATTGATCATCGTCGGTCGATATCCCCTCTCCTGCAGGATCGGCAGGCAGTAGCGGCGGTAAAGCTGGCCGGCTTTGCGTCCTGTAGTGAATATGGTGTCTATGGGCGCACGGTTCAGCAAGCCGGCGATGTCGGTAGGTACGACATTGGTAATTGAAGCGTCGGAGGCACCGTGGATGTCGCATTCCTGGATGACATCCCAGAGGGCGATGCGGTGATTGAGGGCAAATCGGGCGCGGACAGCCGAATCGTGCTCTGGAACAGGCTGGTGGAAGAGTGCAGCCAGCACGGGCCAGAAGCGGTTGCGCGGAAACATGTAGTAGAAGCCAGCTTCGCGCGAACTCGGGCTGGGAATGGATCCCAGGATCAGCACACGAGATCGGTCATCCCAGATGGGCCCGAACTCGTGGGTGACGTGTGTGACGGAACCTGCAGTCATGCGCCAAGCAGGCCTGTCAGAGACGCGGTCATCACGTCAGCCTGTGCAATTACCAGAATGAAGACCAGGAGGCTGGTTGCACATTCAACCAGGCCCACATACAGAATGGGAATGCGGCGCCGACGGGAGATGGCAGGCAGCAGGGCCGCGCGCACCAACAGAACCAGAGCGGTCAACAGAGGCCACCATCCTGCGGTATGCACCATGGCGACCCCGATCAGGCAGAGGGCCAGGTTCCAAGCCAGCGAAAGCAGGTAGCACCAGGTCTTGCCGCGCTCGCGGATCATGGTTTTGACGAAGATGACCGAACCGAACTGGGTCACAGCGAAGAGCGCTGCACTGACCACTCCGATCGATGGCAGGGCGGCGCTTGGGAAAAATCCGTCGGCGAAGCAGTCCACAGCAGGATTCGGTTGGCATCCGAAGTAGCCGGCGTTAGCGCCTTCTAGTCCTGCTTCCGGCGTCTGGAATCGTGACCCTAGGGATACAGCGATCAGACAGAGCGTGCAGGCCGCGATCACGGCCACAATATCGTTCCACCAGGAGCGCTCTGCACGCATCCAGGCGGCGGCAAAGTTCAGCACGCCCAGCACCAGGTAGAGCGGGGCCCATCGCAGGAGCCCAGGGGTCCCAATCAACAGGATCAGCCCGGTCACGGCCATGAGCAGGGCGTATCCCAAAGCTGGTGGCGCAAATCTGGCAGCTCGGTGCGATACCATCCACCGTGAGCCTGTGAATTCAAAGCAGTAGCAGAAAGCCCAAGCGACCATGAGCAGCAGGCTCCTCCAGGTCGGCCCTGCGACCAGCAGACCAGCCAGACCCGGCATCAAGGCCATGGCCCAGCCGCCTATTTGGTCGGGTATCCATAACCGCCGCCACTGTCGTCCCTTGGACCCTGTTCCAGTAGGTTTTGCTGATTTGCGGGCTTGAGGGCTCGGTCTACTGCCGTTTGATCCGGCTGCTTTGCCCTTGTCTGCGTCTGTATGCATACTCATCAGCCTACGCCCCGGTATGGCTCTCACTGCCTCTTCCGTAATGCAGATTCGGTCAATATCATGGTTGGAAGAGTCATGAATCATAGGGGTCCCCGGGTTCAGGAGGCAGATGATGGGTCAGGTGGATATCAAGCGCGTATACGAGCAGGCCGCCGACGAGGACGGGGTCCGCATCCTGGTCGACAGGCTTTGGCCACGTGGCGTCAGCAAGGAGCGGGCGGCCCTGTCTGGCTGGCTCAAGGATGTCGCACCCAGTCCGGACCTGCGGCGCTGGTGGCATCATGATCCAGACCGCTTCGAGGACTTCGCATGCCGCTACCGCACAGAGCTGGACGACAATCCCGCCTTGGAGGATCTGCTCAGCATTGTACGTGAACATGATCGGACGACACTGGTCTATGCAGCCAAGGATCCAGCTGTCAACCATGCCCTGATCCTGCGCGACTACATCCGCCATGCTCTTGAGAAGAAAGAAAGGTACGTACAAAAGCAGTTATAAGGTCTGTCAAAGGTCTGCTGCAAGGGTTTCCCAATCAGCGGCTCCAGTGTGGCATCGCAATGAGCAAAGCCTAGAGCGTATAGCCTCGCGTTACGCGCAACGATGTCTGTCCCGGTGATATACTTTTCATCGTGTGTGCCGACAGCACGCCTTATGTCACAGGTGAGCTTGTCGGGATATCCCCGAATCCGAAGAGTGCAGGCAGCAATGCCCAGCAGGAGGATCAGGGGCCATCGGGCCGGTGGACAGTGGCTGATCTCTCCTCCTGGGAGCGACTGCGGCTGCGGTGCGGCGGTCTCGCAGTGCAAACGAAGACAAGTTCATCGAAGGAATCGGAGAGAGTCAGTTGCCAACAATTGAACAGCTCGTCCGCAAAGGGCGCAAGGCCAAGCCTCGCAAGTCGAAGACTTTGGCACTCAAGGGCAGCCCGCTGCGTCGCGGCGTGTGCACCCGTGTCTACACCACCACCCCCAAGAAGCCGAATTCGGCTCTGCGGAAGGTTGCCCGTGTCCGTCTGAGCTCCGGCATCGAGGTTTCCGCCTACATCCCAGGCGAGGGCCACAACCTACAGGAGCACTCCATCGTGCTGGTGCGCGGCGGACGTGTCAAGGATCTGCCCGGCGTGCGCTACCACATCGTGCGCGGTGCGCTGGATACTCAGGGAGTCAAGGATCGCAAGCAGGGCCGTTCCCTGTACGGAGCAAAGAAGGCCAAGTAATACATGTCACGCAAAGGACCAGCAAAAAAGCACCAGCTCCTGCCCGATCCCATCTACGGTTCCACCGTGGTGGCCCAGCTGATCAACAAGATCCTGCTGGACGGCAAGAAGTCCATCGCCGAGAACATCGTCTACACCGCCCTGGAGCAGGTCAAGGAGAAGACCGACCAGGAGCCCGTGGCCGTGCTCAAGCGCGCCCTGGACAACATTCGTCCCAGCCTGGAGGTCCGCAGCCGTCGCGTCGGCGGCGCCACCTACCAGGTCCCCGTCGAGGTCAAGCCGAACCGCGCCAATACGCTCTCGTTGCGGTGGCTGACCGATTACAGCCGCGCCCGTCGTGAGAAGACCATGTCGGAGCGGCTGGCCAACGAGATCCTTGATGCCTCCAACGGCCTGGGTGCCGCGGTCAAGCGCCGCGAGGACACCCACAAGATGGCCGAGGCCAACAAGGCGTTCGCCCACTATCGCTGGTAATCCCAAGAGAGCGAGAACAAGGAATTATGGCACAAGACGTGCTCACGGACCTGACCAAGGTCCGCAACATCGGCATCATGGCCCACATCGATGCCGGCAAGACAACGACGACAGAGCGTATTCTCTACTACACCGGCGTCAACTACAAGATCGGCGAGACCCACGACGGCGCCTCCACCATGGACTGGATGGACCAGGAGAAGGAACGTGGCATCACGATCACCTCCGCCGCCATCACGGCCTTCTGGAACCGCCAGTCCCACGATCCTGAGGACCGCTACCAGATCAACATCATCGACACCCCCGGCCACGTGGACTTCACCGCCGAGGTGGAGCGCTCCCTGCGTGTGCTCGATGGTGCCGTGGCGGTGTTCGACGGCAAGGAGGGCGTGGAGCCCCAGTCCGAGACCGTCTGGCGTCAGGCCGACAAGTATGGCGTGCCCCGCATCTGCTTCATCAACAAGATGGACAAGCTGGGCGCCGACTTCTACTACTCGGTGGACACCATCAAGGACAAGCTGGGCGTCAAGCCACTGGTCATGCAGCTGCCCATTGGCGCTGAGAGCGACTTCCACGGCGTGGTCGACCTGGTGCGCATGGTGGCCTACTACTGGAAGGACGAGGCCGATCTGGGCGCCAAGTACGACACCATCGACATCCCCGACGACCTCAAGGACAAGGCCGAGCAGTACCACACCGAGCTGCTCGAGGCCGTGGCCGAGTCGGACGAGGATCTGCTGGAGAAGTACCTGGGCGGCGAGGAGATCTCCCAGCAGGAGATCCGCACCGCTGTGCGCAAGATGACCATCGAGCAGTCGGCCTTCCCGGTCTTCTGCGGATCCGCTTTCAAGGACAAGGGCGTGCAGCCCATGCTGGACGCGGTCGTGGACTACCTGCCCAGCCCCGAGGACGTGCCGGCCATCAAGGGCTACAAGATCGGCGACGAGTCCGTCGAGATCGACCGCAAGCCCACCGTGGACGAGCCCTTCTCGGCCCTGGCCTTCAAGGTGGCCACCCACCCCTTCTACGGCAAGCTGATCTACGTGCGTGTCTACTCCGGCAAGGTGGCCCAGGGCGAAACGGTCCTGGACTCCACCAAGGACAAGAAGGAGCGCGTCGGCAAGCTCTTCCAGATGCACTCCAACAAGGAGAATCCGGTCGACGAGGCCATCGCCGGCAACATCTACGCCTTCGTCGGGCTCAAGAACGTCACCACTGGTGACACCCTGTGTGACGAGAAGGCGCCGCTGGTGCTGGAATCCATGACCTTCCCCGATCCTGTGATCGAGGTGGCCGTGGAGCCCAAGACCAAGGCCGACCAGGAGAAGATGGGAATCGCCCTGCAGAAGCTCTCCGAGGAGGATCCCACCTTCCAGGTCAAGACCGACGAGGAGTCCGGCCAGACCCTGATCTCCGGCATGGGTGAGCTCCAGCTGGACATCCTGGTGGACCGCATGCGCCGCGAGTTCCATGTGGAGTGCAACGTGGGCAAGCCCCAGGTGGCTTACCGCGAGACCATCCGCAAGCCCGTCATGAACCAGGAGTACACCCACAAGAAGCAGACCGGTGGTTCCGGCCAGTTCGCCAAGGTGCTCATGAACTTCGAGCCCCTGGACACTTCCGAGGGCGAATCCTACATCTTCGAGAACAAGGTCACCGGCGGCCACATCACCAAGGAGTTCATCCCCTCGGTCGATGCGGGCGTGCAGGAGGCCATGGAGTCCGGCGTGCTGGCAGGCTTCCCGGTCGTGGGCGTCAAGGCGACCCTGACCGATGGCCAGATCCACGAGGTCGACTCTTCGGAGATGGCCTTCAAGATCGCCGGCTCCATGTGCTTCAAGGAGGCTGCTCCCAAGGCCAAGCCCGTCATCCTCGAGCCCATCATGGCCGTCGAGGTCCGTACTCCCGAGGAGTACATGGGCGACGTCATGGGCGACATCAACTCCCGTCGTGGCTCCATCCAGTCCATGACCGACGCCACCGGCGTCAAGGTCATCGACGCCAAGGTGCCCCTGTCGGAGATGTTCGGCTACATCGGCGACCTCAGGTCCAAGACCCAGGGCCGCGCAATGTTCACCATGCAGATGGACTCCTACGCTGAGGTTCCCAAGACTGTCAGCGACGAGATCATCAAGGCCCAGCGAGGCGAGTAATGCCGGTCCGGTCCGCCGCCACGGCGGGCCCGCGCAAAAAGGCTCTTCTGTCACAAGTCGGCGTTACACTCTTGTAGCGCTGACTGGGCGGAGGGCAAAAGTGGCAAAGAACCCGATAACCCAGTAATATGTAGCGAGTGCTCTGTGCGTGGTTCGCGCAGGCAACCTACGAGACGTCCAGGAGGACAAAACACAATGGCAAAGGAAAAGTACGAGCGGACCAAGCCGCACGTTAACATTGGCACCATCGGCCACGTCGATCACGGCAAGACCACCCTGACCGCGGCCATCTCCAAGGTGCTGCATGAGGAGTACCCGGACGTCAACCCCGAGTACGATTTCGCTCAGATTGATGCTGCTCCTGAGGAGAAGGAGCGCGGCATCACCATCAACATCGCGCACATCGAGTACCAGACCGCCAAGCGCCATTACGCCCACGTGGACTGCCCCGGACACGCCGACTTCGTCAAGAACATGATCACCGGCGCTGCTCAGATGGATGGCGCCATCCTGGTGGTCGCCGCCACCGACGGCCCCATGGCCCAGACCCGCGAGCACGTGCTGCTGGCCCGCCAGGTCGGCGTGCCGAAGATCCTGGTCGCCCTGAACAAGTGCGACATGGTCGACGACGAAGAGCTGATCGAGCTGGTCGAGGAGGAAGTCCGCGATCTGCTTGACGAGAACGGTTTCGACCGCGACTGCCCCGTCATCCGCACCTCCGCCTATGGCGCCCTGCATGACGATGCCCCTGACCACGACAAGTGGGTTCAGACCATCAAGGACCTCATGGATGCCGTCGACGACTACATCCCCACCCCGGTCCACGACCTGGACAAGCCCTTCCTGATGCCCATCGAGGATGTCTTCACCATCTCCGGCCGTGGCACCGTGGTGACCGGTCGTGTCGAGCGCGGCAAGCTGCCCGTGAACACCAACGTGGAGATTGTCGGCCTGCGGGACACCCAGTCCACCACCGTCACCTCCATCGAGACCTTCCACAAGCAGATGGACGAGGCCGAGGCTGGCGACAACACCGGTCTGCTGCTGCGCGGCATCGGCCGTGAGGATGTCGAGCGCGGCCAGGTCGTGGCTGCTCCCGGCACCGTGACCCCCCACCACAAGTTCGAGGGCGAGGTCTACGTGCTGACCAAGGACGAGGGTGGACGCCACTCGCCGTTCTTCTCCAACTACCGTCCGCAGTTCTACTTCCGGACCACCGACGTCACCGGCGTCATCACCCTGCCCGAGGGCGTGGAGATGGTTCAGCCCGGCGATCACGCCACCTTCTCCGTCGAGCTGATCCAGCCCGTCGCCATGGAGGAGGGCCTGACCTTCGCTGTTCGTGAAGGCGGCCACACGGTCGGCTCAGGTCGAGTCACCAAGGTCATCGAGTAGGATTGCCTGTCGCTTGTCGACACAATCCAATGACGGGGCCCGGAATCCTTCCTGTGATTCCGGGCCCCGCCCATATCCGGCCAGATTCGCCACTGGGCCGATTGCGGTGTTCATGCGCCGTGGCATAATAGGCGAGGATTTATCGCGAGCGGGCCGGATCCTGTGTGGCCCGGTGCTTTCGGCAGATGGCCAGGAGCCCTCCGAAGGAACGTTCATCAGAATGAGGTGGTATCAAGGTGGCACAGACTTCCAACGACATCAAGAACGGATCGGTCATCAACCTGGACGGCAAGCTTTGGACCGTCATCAAGTTCCAGCATGTGAAGCCGGGCAAGGGGCCGGCCTTCGTGCGCACGACCATCAAGGACGTCCTCTCGGGCAAGATCGTGGACCGCACCTTCAATGCGGGCATGAAGATGGACTTCGAGACCGTCGACAACCGGACCATGCAGTACTCCTACCGGGACGGTGACTCCTTCGTCTTCATGGACATGAACACCTACGAGCAGGTCAACATCCCCGAAGCCCTGGTCGGCGATCAGGAGCGCTTCCTGCTTGAGGGCACAGACTGCATCATCAGCTTCCATGACGGCAACCCCCTGTCCGTGGAGCTGCCTGCATCCGTGGTGCTGACCGTGACTGCAACCGAGCCCGGCGTCCAGGGCAACCGCTCCAACGCCGGCACCAAGCCCGCCACTGTGGAGACAGGGGCCGAGATTCAGGTGCCCCTCTTCGTAGGCGAGGGCGAGAAGGTCAAGGTGGATACCCGCGACGGCTCCTACCTGGGCCGTGAGAACTGAGCAAGGCGGAAACCACACATCCATGGCACGTTCCACAGCCCGCAAGCGGGCCTTGAACACCCTGTATGAGGCCGATGAGAAGAGCCAGGATTTCCTCTCCCTGTTGGAGGAGCGCAAGGCTCGGCCGGGGGCGCAGACACCTCTGCCCGCCTATGCCGTGACCATCGTTGAGGGTGTGGCTGGGCATCGTCAGCACATCGACGATGCCCTACAGGCCCACTCCACCCGGTGGCCGCTGAGCCGCATGCACGCCATCGACCGCAACATTCTGCGTATCGCCGCCTGGGAGATGCTCTACAATCCTGATGTTCCCGACAAGGTGGCCATCGATGAGGCCCTGTCCCTGGCCAAGACCCTGTCGGATGCCGATGCACCCTCTTTCATCCATGGCGTTCTGAGCGCCCTGGAGCAGGAGAAGGATGAGCATCAGGCTCGTCGTGAGCAAGCCGATCGGATTGCCGCACTGGCTGATGCCGAGGCCGATGCGGACGCTTCGGATGATGAATCAGATAGGCCAAAAGCAGGGGTCGTATCCACCGGGCCGGTCCCCTCTGGGGATGACCATGCTGGCAGCAAGTCGGAATCGGCAACACCTGCACCTGAAAGAGGGGATGTCGACCAGTCGGCCCCCAGCTTGGACCAGCTGAAACTGACCCTGCCGGGGGAACTGGCCACGGATGCGGATCGCCTGTCAGGCGACTGAGCAAAGATCCGGGTAAAGGCCGACCGATGTCCGCTGGCTGTCAGGGCATCGGTCGGCCTTTTGCCATATTCAAGCCGGGAGATCAGTTGAGCTTGCGGCAAGGGTTGCTCAACCATTCCCTGAACAATCCGTTCGGCATGATCCATGGGGGTCATTAATATGGGTGCGAATATCCACGGCAAACAAGGGGGTTCGGTGAACCTGAAGGACACCAACGCCATCGCCTCCGATCGTCGTTTCTCCGATTCCGCCATCCTTCTGCTGGAGGACGGCCAGGTGTATGAGGGAAAGGCCTTCGGGGCACTGGGCAGCACTATCGGTGAGGTCGTATTCGCCACGGGGATGACCGGATACCAGGAGACCCTGACCGATCCCAGCTATGACAGACAGATTGTAGTACAGACATTTCCGCACATCGGCAATACCGGTGTCAACGGGGAGGACGGTGAGTCCTCACGGATATGGGTGGCTGGATATGTGGTCCGGGAGCCCAGTCCCACTTTCAGCAATTGGCGGGCTACAGGCGGTCTCCAAGGGGAGATGATCGATCAAGGCATCGTCGGGATCAGCGGCATAGATACTCGCCGGCTCGTGCGGCATCTGCGTTCAGCGGGCGTCATGCGGGCCGGTATTTTTTCCGGATCGGCCCTGGACGATGCCAGCATCCAAAGTCTCTTGGATCGAGTCAGACAGGCGCCGACCATGGGTGGCTCCCACCTGACCGGAGAGGTCAGTACCGACCATCCCTATACGGTGGAGCCCTGTGGCCAATACCAGGATAGGGAGCCGTTCTGCACGGTGGCCGCTGTAGACCTTGGCATCAAGGCCATGACCCCTCATCGGCTGGCCGAGCGCGGATGCAGGGTCCACCTGCTGCCCGTGGGCACCACCATGGAGACCATCCACTCGCTGAATCCGGATGGCGTCTTCTTCTCCAACGGTCCCGGCGACCCCTCTACGGCCGATCATGAGGTGGCCCTCCTGCGTCAGGTGCTTGATGCAAGGCTGCCCTTCTTCGGCATCTGCCTGGGCAACCAGCTTCTGGGCCGTGCCCTGGGTTTCGAGACCTACAAGCTGAAATTCGGCCATCGCGGCATCAACCAGCCGGTTATGGATCTGAGCACCGGCAAGGTTGAGATCACCGCGCATAATCACGGATTCGCAGTCCAGGCGCCCAAGGGGGACCCGGTGCCCTCGCCCTATGGTCAAGGTCGATATGGTCGAGTCCGGGTCTCTCATGTCGATCTTAACGATGGAGTGGTCGAAGGTCTGGAATGCCTGGATATTCCGGCCTTCTCCGTTCAATATCATCCGGAGGCGGCGGCTGGTCCGCACGATGCCTCCTATCTGTTTGACAGGTTCGTCACGTTGATGCAGAACGCCAAGGAAGGGAAGGCACATGCCTAAGCGGCAGGACATCCATTCGGTCATGGTCATCGGCTCGGGGCCCATCGTCATCGGGCAGGCGGCCGAGTTCGACTATTCGGGGACCCAGGCCTGCCGGGTGCTGCGCGAAGAGGGGATTCGCGTCATACTGGTCAACTCCAATCCCGCCACCATCATGACGGACCCCGAGATGGCCGATGCCACCTACATCGAGCCCATCGCCCTGCCCTTCCTGGAGCGGATCATCGCCAAAGAGCGGCCGGATGCCCTTCTTCCCACCCTGGGTGGCCAGACCGCGCTGAATGCTGCCGTGGAGCTGGGCAAGGCCGGCGTGCTTGAGCGCTACGGGGTCGAGCTGATAGGCGCTTCGCTGGAGGCCATCGACAGGGGAGAGGACCGTGAGCTCTTCAAGCAGGTGGTGGACCAGGCTGGCGCCGAGTCGGCCAAATCCCGCATCGCCCATAGCCTGGATGAGGCCGAGGCGGTAGCCGACGAACTGGGCTACCCCCTGGTGGTTCGCCCCTCCTTCACCATGGGCGGCCTGGGCTCTGGGATCGCACATGATCGTGAGGAGCTGCGGCGGATCGCCGGTGCCGGCATCCACTATTCGCCCACCGACGAGATCCTTTTGGAGGAGGGCATCGAGGGGTGGAAGGAGTATGAGCTGGAGCTCATGCGCGACCGCCTGGACAATGTGGTTGTGGTCTGCCCCATTGAGAATGTGGACCCGGTCGGCGTGCACACCGGAGACTCCATCACCGTGGCCCCGGTCTTCACCCTGACCGACCGGGAATATCAGCGCATGCGCGACATAGGGATCGCCATCATCCGCGGCGTGGGGGTGGATACGGGCGGCTGCAACATCCAGTTCGCTGTCAACCCCAAGAACGGCCGGATCATCGTCATTGAAATGAATCCACGTGTTTCGCGGTCTTCGGCCCTGGCTTCCAAGGCCACCGGCTTCCCCATCGCCAAGATTGCGGTCAAGCTGGCCCTGGGATACACCTTGGATGAGATCGAGAACGACATCACCCGTTCAACCCCTGCCTCCTTCGAGCCGACCATCGACTACGTGGTCACCAAGATCCCGCGTTTCACCTTCGAAAAGTTCCCCGGGGCGGATACGACCCTGACCACCTCGATGAAGTCCGTGGGCGAGGCCATGGCCCTGGCCGGCAACTTCCGCGAATCCCTGGGCAAGGCCATGCGCTCCATCGACAAGCGGCACATGACCTTCTCCTGGGATGGCCCCCGGCCCGACCAGGCCGAGACCGACCAGCTGCTGGAGGCCATGCATACTCCCACCGAGCATCGCTACCTGCAGATTCAGCGGGCCTTCTGGGGAGGGGCTACCGTGGAGCAGGTCCACCAGGCCACCAGGATCGACCCCTGGTTCCTGGAGCAGATCAGCATGATCAACGAGCTGGCCCTTCGGGTGCGCCAGTCCGAGGTCCTGGACGAGGACCTGCTGCGCCAGGCCAAGCAATCAGGACTGAGCGACCTGCAGATCGCCCACCTGCGCGGCATGGGCGACCAGGGTGAGGCGGTTGTCAGAGAGCTGCGCTGGGCCTTCGGTCTTCATCCTGTCTACAAGACTGTGGACACCTGTGCAGCCGAGTTCGATGCGGTCACGCCCTACTACTACTCCTGCTACGCCGACGAGTCCGAGCTGCGCCCCCGCCAACGCGAGGCGGTCATCATCCTGGGCTCGGGGCCCAACCGGATCGGACAGGGGGTCGAGTTCGACTACACCTGCGTACACGCCGTCCAGGAGCTGGGCAAGGACTATGACACCATCATGGTCAATTGCAATCCAGAGACGGTCTCCACCGACTATGACATGTCGGACAGGCTCTATTTCGAGCCGCTGACCTTCGAGGACGTTCTGGAGATCTACCGGGCCGAGAAGGCCATGGGACCTGTCAAAGGGGTCATCGTCCAGCTGGGTGGTCAGACGCCCCTCTCTCTGGCTGCCAGGCTCAAGGCGGCCGGGGTGCCCATCCTTGGCACCAGTCCCGAGTCCATCGACCTGGCCGAGAACCGCGAGCTCTTCGGTCAGGTGCTCAGCAAGGAGCACTTGAACGCTCCACGGTACGGCACCGCCCTTTCTCTGGATGAGGCCAAGAAGGCAGCCCATGCCATCGGCTACCCGGTTCTGGTCAGGCCCTCCTACGTGCTTGGCGGACGAGGTATGGAGATCGTCTACGACGACCAGCAGCTGGCCACCTACGTGGATCGCGCCCTGGATGAGGCCAAGGCTGATACGGTGGTCTCTGGCCGCCTGCCCTCGCCCCTGCTGATTGACAAGTTCCTCCAGGATGCCATCGAAATAGACGTGGATGCCCTCTATGACGGGCAGGAGCTCTACATCGGCGGAATCATGGAGCATGTGGAGGAGGCCGGGGTCCACTCCGGTGATGCCGCCTGCACCCTGCCGCCTTCGACCCTCTCCGACGACCAGATCAATCGGCTGAGGCAGGCCACCCTGGCTATAGCCCAAGGCTGCGGGGTCCAGGGACTGATCAACGTTCAGTATGCCTTCATGGCCAACACCCTCTATGTGATCGAGGCCAATCCCCGCGCATCCCGGACCGTCCCCTTCGCCTCCAAGGCCACGGGTACGGCACTGGCCAAGGCCGCGGCACGGATCATGGTGGGGGAGTCCATCGCCCAGCAACGAGCCAATGGTCTGCTCCTGCCTGTCGGCGACGGTGGCATGGTCCGCGTCGGCCAGCCTGTGGCTGTCAAGGAGTCGGTTCTGCCCTTCAAGCGCTTCCGCACACCGGTTGGTCGGACCGTGGACATCCTGCTGGGCCCGGAGATGCGCTCCACCGGAGAGGTCATGGGCTTCGATCGGGACTTTCCGCACGCCTTCGCCAAGAGCCAGCTGGCCGCCTACCAGGGAGGATTGCCCACCGGTGGAGTAGCCTTCCTGTCGGTCAACGACACGGACAAGCGCCAGCTGCCCATGCTGGCCGCCCGTCTGCTGGAGCAGGGCTTCAGCATCTGCGCCACCAGTGGCACGGCCTCTGTCCTGCGTCGGTACGGCTTCGACGTGGCCGTTGTAGACAAGATCAGCGATGGCGAAGAGCAGGGTCGGGCTTTCACGGATTCGGACGGGGTCAAGCACATGGGCCGCAATCCTGTCCAGCTTATTGAGGAAGGGGCCATTGACATGATCCTCAACACACCCAGCTCCAGGGGTTCGCGCTCCGATGGCTATCTGATCCGGGTGGCCGCCATCGCCGCCGATCTGCCGCAGTTCACCACCATCACCGAATTCTCAGCCGCCCTGATGGCCATTGATGTGGTCAAAAAGGACGACTACGAGGTCATGAGCATCCAGGAACACGCGGCCCGACTGCTGGAGCTGGAGGAGGCCAGGTAGGTACTGGCTATATGATTGACCCATATTCCGGTCCGGATATGCCGGAGGATGACCTTTAGGAAAGGAAGTGGCCGTGTCAGCGATCAACGGTGCCGACATGTCGAGTCAGGACTCTTCGGGGGAACAGACCGGAGATCCAGGGAAGGCGGGCGGCCGGCTGATCGTGCTGACGGGGCCCACGGCCGTAGGCAAGGGCACTGTGGAGGCGGCCCTGCGCCATGCCCACCCTGAGGTCTGGGTCTCCGTCTCGGCCACCACTCGGGCACCGCGTCCGGGCGAAAAGGACGGCATCACCTACTGGTTCATGGATGAACAGGAGTTTGCCCGCAGGGAGGCCGCTGGGGACTTTCTGGAGACCGCCCTGGTCCATGGCATGTCCCACTATGGCACCCCGCTGCAGCCGGTTCTGAATCATTTGGCGGCAGGGGTGCCCACGATTCTGGAGATTGATCTGCAGGGGGCGCATCGTGTCCGCCAACGGGCGGGGGAGCTGGGCCTGGAAGTGTTCTACGTCTTCCTGGCACCGCCATCATTCCAGGACCTGGTCACCAGGCTGAACATGCGGGGAACCGAAAATGAGGAGCAGCGGGCCCGCAGGCTGGAGACCGCCAAGGTGGAACTGGCCTCAGAGGATCAGTTCGACCAGGTCATAGTCAACGACAGCGTGGATAAGGCAGCCCAGGCGCTCTGGGAGGTAATCGCCAAGGAATACGGTCTCTGAGCACCTGGCCTTTATTTCAGAAGAGGCAAAAATCCCCCAATCGAGTGAGAGCCCGATTGGGGGATTTTGGTCTATCAGTCCAGACCCGAAAGTTGGTTGATCAGATCCGGGTCGCGGGTTGCGCCCTTGTCTGCCGAGCGGGCGAAGGCGGCGTAGGCCTTCAGAGCCAGGGAGACCTTGCGGTCCCTGTGGGCCACATAACCTTCACCGGCCTCCAGCTCTGCGCGGCGCTGGGCGAGTTCCTCGTCGCTCAGCTCGACGTCTACACGCCTGTTGGGGATGTCGATGCGGATCATGTCGCCGTTGCGGATCAGGGCGATGGGGCCCTTGTTGGCTGCTTCGGGAGCGATATGGCCGATGGCCAGGCCTGATGAGCCGCCGGAGTAGCGGCCGTCGGTCAGCAGGGCCACGTCCTTGCCGATGCCCTTGCCCTTGACGAATGAGGTGGGGTAGAGCATCTCCTGCATGCCTGGTCCGCCCTTGGGTCCCTCGTAACGGATGACCAGGGCCTGACCCTTGTGCAGGGTGCCGTTGAGTATGACCTCCACGGCCTGTTCCTGCGATTCGACCACCAGGGCCGGTCCGCGGAAGTTCCAGATCTCCTTGGGCACGCCTGCGGTCTTGACCACGCAGCCATCGGGGGCCAGATTGCCCCGTAGTATAGCCAGGCCGCCTTCGGAGACAGCCGGGTGATCCAGGTCGTGAATGGCGCCGTTGACACGGTCGGTGTCCAGGTCCTCCCACTCCTTGGACTGGTTGAAGGGCTCGGGGGAGGTGATGTGTCCGGGCGCTGCGTGGTAGAGCTCCTTGGCCTGGTCCAGGCAGGTGGGGCGCATGATGTCCCAGTCGTTGAGCTTGGACTCCAGGTCCGGGTAGTCAATGGAATGTGTGTCCTGGTGGAGGACCCCGCCACGGTCCAGTTCGCCCAGGATGCCGCAGATGCCGCCGGCCCGGTGGACGTCGGATATCTCCCAGTCTCCGGAGGGGGAGGCCTTGCAGATGCAGGGGACCGTGTGGGAGATGCGCTCGATGTCGTCCAGGGTGAAGTCCACATCCGCCGACTGTGCGGCGGCCAGGATGTGTAGGACGGTGTTGGTCGATCCGCCCATGGCCACATCCATGGTCATGGCGTTTTCGAAGGCTTTCTTGGTGGCGATGGAACGCGGCAGGACCGAGTCGTCGTCATCCTGGTAGTACCGGTTGGCAATCTCGACAACCAGCTTGCCTGCCCGCTCGAAGAGCATCTTCCGGGCTGTGTGTGAGGCCAGGGTGGTGCCGTTGCCGGGCAAGGCCAGACCCATGGCCTCGGTCAGGCAGTTCATGGAGTTGGCGGTGAACATGCCGGCGCAGGAACCACAGGTGGGGCAGACCGTCTTCTCCAGGGCCAGCAGACCTTCATCATCGATGCTGTCATCGGCCGAGGCGTACATGACATCGATCAGGTCGGTGCTCTCTTGGACTGTTCCATCGGGCATGACGGTACGTCCGGCCTCCATGGGGCCGCCGGAGACGAAGACCGTGGGGATGTTCAGACGCAGAGCGGCCATGAGCATGCCGGGGGTGATCTTGTCACAGTTGGAAATGCAGATCAGGGCATCGGCGCAGTGGGCGTTGACCGAGTATTCCACGGCGTCCGCTATCAGGTCACGGCTGGGCAGGGAGTAGAGCATGCCGGTATGACCCATGGCGATGCCGTCGTCCACGGCGATGGTGTTGAACTCGCGGGGGATGCCGCCCGCTTCCTTGACGGCTTTGGAGACCAGACGCCCCACCTTGTTCAGGTGGACGTGGCCGGGCACGAATTCGGAGAAGGAATTGGCGATGGCCACGATGGGCTTGCCGAAGTCCTCACCCTTGACGCCAGCGGCACGATAGAGAGCACGGGCGCCCGCGAACTCTCGTTCCTTCATCAACTTGGCTGATCGCATCTGCATAGTTTTATTCAAGTGATTGCGGGCATCGACGGGTTGGTCATGACCACATGTTGGAATTTTCGGCCTTTTTGCCCTGCTTTTTCCGGCAGAGAAGCATCCGAGGCTAAAATCGAGCCCGGGCGGTAAAATCATTCAGATTGAATGAATGGTTCATCCAGTTGAATTGGAGAAACATCTTATGGCATTCGGTACCGAGCCCCATCCGCAGGGATTTGCGAATCCTCCCATCGACGACCTCATGAAGCACGCCGATTCGAAGTATGCACTCTCTATCTTCGCGGCCAAGCGGGCCCGTCAGATCAATTCCTATTTCACCCAGCTCAATGAGGGCCTGCTGCAGAACGTCGGCCCGCTGGTCGAGTACCAGAACCAGGAGAAACCCCTGTCCATCGCCTTCCGTGAGATCAACGAGGGCCTGCTTGAGGAGACCCTGGGCGAGGACGATCTGAGCGAAGGCAACTGAGCCTTCGACTCTCATTGCAGGGTTCTCGGGCGGTGATGGTTTCTAGACAAAGGTGAATGAAATGACAGAGCGACGGCTGATTTCGGCTGAATCAGTGACCGAGGGCCATCCAGACAAGGTCTGCGACCAGATTTCCGATGCCATCCTGGACGATCTGATCGCCCAGGATCCGCATTCGCATGTGGCTGTGGAGACCTCGGCGGCCACTGGCCTCTTCTTCGTCTTCGGAGAGGTCTCATCACAGGGCTACACGGATATTCAGTCCCAGGTCCGGTCGGTGCTGCGCAGGATCGGCTACACCTCATCCGATATTGGACTGGACGCGGATTCCTGCGGCGTGACCGTGGCTCTGAGCGAGCAGAGCAAGGAAATCAACCAGGGTGTGGAACGGCTGTCGGCCAGCCAGGAGAGCGCCGCCACACGCGAGGAGCGCTACCAGTCCCAGGGGGCCGGCGACCAGGGCGTCATGTTCGGCTACGCCTGCGATGAAACCGATACGCTCATGCCCCTGCCCATCTATCTGGCCCACCAGCTGGCCTTCCGGCTGGCACAGGTCCGCAAGGAGGGGATAATCCCTCATTTGCGCCCCGACGGCAAGACCCAGGTCACCATCGAATACGATCAGGATGACCGCCCCCGCCGTGTGGACACGGTCCTCATCTCCACCCAGCATGATCCCGAGGTGGGGCATGACTGGCTGCAGGAGCAGTTGATGGAGCATGTCATCACGCCCGTTCTGGATCGCGTCTGTGGCAAGGCCGTCGAGCACCAGGGCTACCGGGTGCTGGTCAATCCGACCGGTTCCTTTGTTCTGGGCGGACCAGCGGCTGACGCAGGATTGACCGGACGCAAGATCATCGTGGACACCTATGGCGGTGCGGCCCATCATGGAGGCGGCGCCTTCTCCGGCAAGGATCCCAGCAAGGTCGACCGGTCCGCTGCCTACGCTGCGCGTTGGGTGGCCAAGAACATCGTGGCCGCTGGACTGGCGCACAAGGTCGAGGTCCAGGTGGCCTATGCCATTGGCGTGGCCGATCCGGTCAGCGTCAACGTGGAGACCTATGGCACCGAGCAGGGGGTCAGCCGCGAGCAGATCCAGGAGGCCGTGCGCGAGGTCTTCGACCTGCGGCCTGCTGCCATCATCGATGAGCTGGATCTGTTGAGACCCATCTATGCCAAGACTGCAGCATATGGGCACTTCGGCCGGGAGGACCCGGATTTCACCTGGGAGCAGGTGGACAAGGTGGGCGAGCTCAAGGCCGCCATCGGCATGACCAGGTAGTAGCTGTTCGTCAAGAGCCACGGCGGGTTTCCAGGTCATCGACTGGGGGAATCCGCCGTGGTTCTCTTAATTGTGAAAGCGAGGGGAGCATCCATGGATTCGCAGGCCGTCAGTCAGCCCGCCCTGGATGGCCTTGCCCCACGCCGTCGTTCGAACAGCAGTCGAAGGAAGCCTCCGCGCCGACCGGCCGATGGACTCCCTGTGGCACGGGTGGTGCTGGACGTGCAGGCCACCCATCTGGGCGGGACCTTCGATTATCTGGTGGATGCCGACCAGGACGATCATGCACAGCCGGGATGCCTGGTTCGCGTCCGGTTCGGGGCGCGCAGGGTCAACGGCATCATCTGGGAACGCGTGGCAGACAGCCAGGTTCCCCGCGCATCCCTGCGTTTCCTGGAGCGGGTGGTGCTGGATCGCAGCCTGATCTCACCTTCCCTGCGCGCGGACATCACTGCCATCGCCAGAGCCTATGGGGGCACCGAGGCCAACATTCTGCGGCTGGCCCTTCCCCCTCGTGTGGCGCGTATCGACAAGGAGCAGCAGCTGGTTCCCGGTCAGCCCCGATTGGCGTCCGACCCCGCCTGGGTGGCCGGGCTGGCCCAGCGACACAAGGATATGAAACAGCGGATTGATCCGGGCTATCAGGGGCTGGAGCATCTGGATCAATCACTGGAGGATGATGTCTTCGCCGCCTTTTTGGCTGACATTCTGCCTGGCATGGACCAGGCCGCCCTGCTGGCTGCCAGGGTGCTGATAGCCGCCCTGCTGGCCGGTAGATCGGCGGTCATGGTGTTGCCGGGCACCCGTCAGGTGGTCCACCTGTCTGCAGTCCTCCAGCAACTTGGGTTGCGCCCCTTTGGCCCTTCTGTCACCGCAGGTCCTGGCCAACAGGAGGCGCGCGGCTGGTCCGGGGATTTCGCCATTCTGGACAGCGGCATGGCTCCTGCCGAGCGCTACAGGGCCTACCTTGCCCTGGCTTCCGGTCAGGTCCGCTGCGCCATCGGGCTGCGGGCTGCGATGTACGCCCCGGTGGAGGGTCCAGCCCTCTTCGCTATGATGGACGATGCCAGCTACCAGTATGCCGACGGGATGATGCCATACGCCAACGCCCGTGGGGTGTTGAGGCTGCGGGCGCGTGCCCATGGCGGCGTCTTCCTGGCCATGGCCCGTGCCAGAAGTGTGCGTTCCCACTGGGAGAGTCTGCCCGAGGCTGCCGAAGCAGACTCTGGCGTGACCGGTCCAGGCACCGCTTTGACGCTTGACCGGCCTGCGGTGACGACCCTACAGCCTTGGATTCGCTGGCTGAACCGGGAGGAACTGAGCCATCTGGCCGACCCGACCATGGGCGCCCGGGTTCCTCATACCGCTGTCGCTGTTATCAACAAAGCCTTGGAGCGTGGCCCGGTTTTGCTGTCCATTCCTCAGGACGGCATTTTCGAAAGCCTGAGTTGCGCTCGCTGCCATCATCAGGCTCGTTGCCCGCGTTGCACCGGACCCCTGCGGGCCAGGCGGCCTGGCGCGCCGCGATGCGCCTGGTGCGGGGCTGCGGCTACGGACTGGTCCTGCCCGGATTGCGGGAGCTCACGGCTTCGGGTGGTCAGGGTAGGCGCCGCCGGGACGGCCCAGGAGCTGCGCATGCTCTTCAGAAACGTGCCCATCGTCATCTCTTCGCCCAACCAGCCCCGTGGGGTGGTCGAGCGTGTACAGGATCGTCCCAGTCTGGTCATCGCCACCCCGGGCGCCGAGCCCAGGGTCGTTGGTTCGGGCGTCGATGGCAACAATACAGACACTGGCGATTCGCATCTGCCTCGGTTGTCGCGAGGATACCATGCCGTGGCCATTCTGGACGCCTGGACCAGCCTGTATGCCCCTGGTGTCGATGCTCGTATGGACACCCTGGGAGCCTGGATGCGCGTGGCCTCCTTCTGCCGCTCCCGGGCACAGGGAGGTCAGGTGCTCCTGCTGGGGGAGTGCGATCCTCAGCTGGCCCAGGCGCTGATGACCTGGCAGGGGCCGGTGTTGGCCGCCGCCGATTTGGAGGACCGTCGGCTGACCGCCATGCCCCCTGCGGTCGGCATGGCTGCAATCTGGGGCGAAAGGGAGGCCGTCGTCTGGATGTTGGACGCCGTCGGGATTGCGCCGGGTCAGGAGGCTGTGGCGGATGCTGGCCCTGAGCCTGTCCCTGCCCTGCTTGGGCCTGTGCCCATACCGGCGCCGTCCACGCTGAAAGCCGGCTATCTGGAGGGAACCCAGGACAGGGTGCGAGCCCTGGTCCGGGTGCCCACCGGCCGCCGGGACAAGCTGGCTGATGATCTCAAGCAGGCTCAGGCCAAGTACCTGGCCGGCCGTGGGCGAGGAGAGCTGCGCTTCCGGATGGATCCCAAGGATCTGACTTGATTGGCGCTCCAGGCGGATATGCAGGGGGTCTATGCGACGTGGTTTCATGAGGGAACGCAGTCAAAGGTGTATAAGAACGAACTCAGGAAAGGCGGAGAGCCATGAAGGGATGGCCGGGCGAGATCCGGGTTGAGGCAGATGTGATCCAGGCTGGGCAGGAAGCAGCTCAGGCCCAGGGTCAGCCCATTGAGCAGGTCATCTTCGACTTCGGCAACGTCCTGATTCGTTGGCAGCCCGAGATGGCCATGGTGGCCCGATACGGGCGCGGGAGCATCGAAGCCCTGCTGGACGACAACCGTTCCGGCTTCTACCGGGCCAACAACATGATGGACGGCGGAGCCACCTGCGCCCAGGCCCGTGACTGGGTGGCCGCCAACTGCGGGTCACCCTGGGATGACATGTTCGCCTACTACTGTGACCACTTCGTCGATTCGCTGACCGGCCCGGTGCCCGGTGCCCGCATGCTGGTGGATGATCTGAAGGCGGCAGGCTTGGGTGTATGGGGGTTGACCAACTGGGGCGCAGAGCTCTTCCATTACGCCTGGGACGGCGACTCCTTCCTGCATAGGCTGGACGGGGTGGTGGTCTCCGGGCCCATCCACATGCGCAAACCCGACCCGGCCATTTACCGCTATGCCCTGGATCAGTTCGGAATCCAGGCTGACAGGACCCTCTTTGTGGATGACAAGGGTATGAATGTAGTCGGTGCCAACAAGGCCGGCATCCGCAGCCTGCGATTCAGTGACCCCTATGGACTGCGCACCGCTCTGATCGAGGCAGGGGTGAACATTCCTCAGGTTCGGTGAAGGCGCGGAGGTCCGAAGTCGTCGGATGAAAAGGAGATTGCCTATATGGTCATGACATTGCTGTTCGCGGGCACGCCTCAGGTCGCCTTGCCATCTCTGAGATTGTTGGCGGCCGATCAGGAGCATTTCCGGGTTGCTGCCGTGCTCACCAGACCCGACGCTCCCCAGGGGCGTGGAAGGCATCTGCATCCCAGTCCGGTCAAGGCTGAGGCCCTGAAGCTGGGGATTCCCGTTCTTGAAAACAACCCCTCCGATCCGGATTTTCCGGCACGGCTGCAGGATACTGGTGCCAGCTGTGCAGCCGTCGTGGCCTACGGGCGGATCCTGCGCCAGCCGGTCCTGGATGCCTTTGAGGGGGGCTGGTACAACCTGCACTTTTCCCTGCTGCCGCAGTGGCGGGGGGCGGCTCCGGTACAGCGGGCCATCTGGGCTGGGGATACCATTACCGGCGCCACGGTCTTTCGGCTGACGGCCGGTATGGATGAAGGGCCAATCCTGGCCCAATCCACCGTGGAGATCGGGCCGCACGAGACCTCGGGCGAGCTGCTGGATCGCCTGGCTGAGGATGGATCCCACCTGCTGGCTGCCAGTTTGGAGGCCCTTGCGGAAGGCCGGATTCAACCGAAGAAGCAGACTCAGGGCGCTTACCAGGTGGCCGCCAAAATCACCCACCAGGATGCCCACATGCGTTTCGATGTGCCCGTCTTCGCCCTGGACCGACAGGTCCGGGCCTGCAGCCCGGAACCGGGAGCCTGGTGTCTGTATCGGCAAGGCGATGACCCGCAGGACAGGCAGACAGGGCTGACCGTGCTCAGGGCGGCACCAGCCCGAGGGGATGAGCCCGGTCTTCCCTTGCATCTGGAGCCGGGTCGGCTGGCCATGGACCGTCGCCATCTCTGGGTGGGTACCAAGACCCTGCCCTTGGAGCTGCAGATGGTCAAGGCTGCCGGCAAGCGCGCCATGAAGGCCATGGACTGGGCCCGTGGAGCTCGTTTGGAGGACGGAGCCCGCTGCAGCTGAGTCCCTCCGCCCGGCTGGCTGTCCAGGCCGAGCGGGGCTCCCAGGGCGGACGAAGGAGGGAAGTCATGCAGTCCGATGATGTTGAGCAGGCTGAATCTGCCAATGACCAGGACCAGGCCGCTGATCGGCGCAACCGGGCCCTGGCTGCGGCGCTGACCAGGGCTGCCAAGGAACTGTCCAAGGCCAAGAGCCAGTTGGCCCAGCTGGGCCAACCGCCCTTGACGGTCGCCCTTGCCCTGGGCGTGGATTCCGTCGCCTATGACAGCCAGGGGGTGCAGCAGGCCCGTCTGTTGATCCTGAACGGTTCCAGGCGGATGGTGGTGCCCCTGGCGCCCGATATCCACGCCGAGCGGATCAGGGCCGGCCAGGAGGTTCTGCTCAATGCCGATATGGTGGTGGTGCGTGTGGGCGATCAGCCGGTGACCGGTCAGGTTCGCACGTTGCGGGAGACCTTGGAATCCGGAGCCTTGCTGGTGGAAGACCCCTCCGGACAGACTCGCGTTGTTGCACGCGCAGGGTCTCTGCAGGACCAGCCCATCGAGGCGGGTAGCGCCTTGCTCATGGACGAAAGCTGTTCGATGGCCCTGGCTGTTCTGCCTGAGTCGGACCGGTCCGACATGCTGCTGGAGGAGACCCCCGACGTGGACTTCTCGGATATTGGGGGTCTGGACAGGCAGATTGAGCGGATTCGTGATGCGGTCCAGCTGCCCTTCCAACATACCGATCTGATGCGTCGTTATGGGCTTCAGGCCCCCAAGGGTGTTCTGCTCTACGGGCCGCCCGGAAACGGCAAGACCATGATCGCCAAGGCCCTGGCTCGCGCCCTGGCCCAGGAGAGCGACGGCCACGGGATCTTCCTGTCGGTAAAGGGCCCCGAGGTGCTCAACAAGTTCGTGGGGGAGTCGGAACGGCTGGTCCGCCGCCTGTTCGCCAGGGCCCGCAGCCTGGCAGGCCAGGGTGGACCGGTGGTGGTCTTCATCGACGAGATGGATGCCCTGCTGCGAACCCGGGGATCGGGCATCTCGTCGGATGTTGAGACCACCATCGTCCCCCAGTTCCTGACCGAGCTTGACGGTGTCGAGTCCCTGGACCAGGTCATGGTCATCGGTGCCTCCAACCGCATCGACATGATCGACCCGGCGGTTCTGCGCCCAGGACGGCTGGATGTCAAGATCCGCATCGACCGGCCCAACAGGACCAGGTCCGCCGCCATTCTGGGCAAATATCTGGGTTCCGATATGCCCATGGAGGATGATGCCAGTCCGGAGGAGCTGATCCAAGTATTGGTCGATGGACTCTTCGCACGGGATGCTGACCATCTGCTGGGCAAGGTCATGGATGCCACGGGCCGCTGGCAGCCCCTCTACCTGGAGTCTGTGGTCTCCGGCGCCATGCTGCACAACCTGGTTGATCGGGTCAAGACCATGGCGGTCAAGGCCTCCATCGAGCAGGGTCGACAGGTGGGTCTTGACCGTGGACTCTGCACGAGGGCGGTTCGTGGGCAGTATGAGGACACTCTGGAGGAGCTGCGTGGCCAGGATCCGGACCGCTGGGCCGATCTGGCCGGACTGCGTCCAGGGCAGGTCCAGGAGGTTCGCCCGGTCGACGGGCCAGTGGAGCGGTCATGAATGCCGGGCGGGTTATGGGCACCGAAACGGAGTATGCCATTGCCGACCCCCAGGATCCCGGCGCTGATCCGCGTACTTTGGCCCTGCGTCTGGTAAGGGCCGCTGCCCAGCCGGACTTGGCGCACATCCGCTGGGACTACGGGAATGAGGATCCGGTCAATGATGCCAGGGGAGGTCGGCTGCCACGTTCAGCTGCCGCTCCGAGCATGCTCACCGATGCGCCTGGTGCCCGGCTGATCGATGTGGCAGCTCCCAATGGCGCTCGGATTTATGTGGATCATGCCCATCCCGAGTATGCCTCGGCGGAAACCGTGAATGCCTTCGATGCGCTGGTCCAGGACCGCGCGGGGGACCGGATGATGGCCCTGGCCGCAGAAAGGGCCGGAGGCCTGGCTCTTTACAAGAACAATGTGGACGGCAAGGGTGCCGCCTGGGGATCGCATGAGAACTACCTGATGGATAGGGCGGTGCCCTTCGCCAGGGTGGCGGCCCTGATGACTATTCATTTCGTTACCCGGCAGATCTACACCGGTTCGGGCAGAGTGGGCCTGGGGCCCAGGAGCGAGGGGGCTGGCTTCCAGCTCAGCCAGCGCGCCGACTATCTGACCAGCCGGATTGGACTGCAGACCACCTTCGGACGACCGATCATCAATACCCGGGACGAGTCCCATGCGGGGCCGGGCAGCCGCCGTCTCCATGTGATTGTGGGCGATGCCAACCGGCTGGATGCGCCCCTTATCCTCAAGCTGGGGACCACCGATCTGCTGCTGGCGCTCCTGGAGTCCGAGGGGGATTCGACCCGTCTGGTCGATGAACTGCTGGATCGCTGGACGCTGGATGATCCGGTGTCGGCCCTGCACACGGTTTCCCGTGATGTCACCCTGACCAAGTCTTTGGCCTTGGCAAACGGAGGATTCGCCGATGCGCTGACCATTCAAGGGGCCTTGCTGGATGCGGTCCGACAGGTCAGAAGGGATGCCGACCGGCCAGGTTGTGCCGACGACCGGGTTCTGAACCTCTGGGGCCAGGTGCTCGAGGATCTGGCTCTGGTTCGTTCTTGCGACGACGAGGCCCGTCTGGCCATGCACGATCAGGCAGGCAGGCTGGAATGGCTGCTCAAGTGGCAGCTCTTGGAGCGTCTGCGCCGCCGTCGGTCCCTATCCGACTGGTCGGATCCCCGTCTGGCGGCCCTGGATCTGGCCTGGGCACGGGTGGATCCCGGCCGTGACCTGCCCTGGCGACTCAGAGGATCCGTTCTGCAACTGGCCAATCCCGACCAGATCACCAGGGCCATGGACCAGGGCCCGGAGCAGACCCGGGCCTGGTGCCGTTCCCAGCTGCTCCACCGTTGCCCTGATGTGGTCAGGGCAGTCTCCTGGAGTCGTGTCATTCTTGAGGAGCAGGGACCTGAGGAGGAGTCTAGGATCAGGGTCGTGGACCTGTCCGATCCGCTGGGTCACACACGGTCTTCCTGCCGGGATGGCCGCGACATATACTGCTCATAGCGCAGAAAATAGTCCGATATCAGACCGGACGACCACCGGTGGACCACGGTCGGCAATGCCTCGACCACCCGTTTGAAAGAGAAGAGAAGTATGGAATTGCGCGATTTGGCCATGCAGGCCGCCACCATCGCTGTGGAGGCCGGCCGTCATGCCCTCCAGGACCAGATCAATCCCCACGATCCCCGCTCCACATCGGCCATTGGCCAGGGCACCCAGTTCTCTCCGGGCATTGACACGCGTCTGATCCGTTACTGCCGGACCAAGATCGCCGCCCTGGACCCCATGGATGGCTTCTGGGAGGAGGAGGCCGGCAACCGCCGTCCGGGCGGCCGCTACTGGTGCCTGGGCCATATCGACGGTCCGGTCAACTACGTACGCAACATGGCCGAATGGACGCTGACCATCTCCCTGTTCGCCGTGGATGAGAAGGGCCACGCCTCACCGGTCCTGGGCATCGTGCATGCCCCGGTCCTGGGCCTGACCTATCTGGCAGCCAAGGGCCAGGGCGCCATCAGGATCCGACGGACCATCGTGGGCGACAAGCGGGAGAAGATCATCCCCTCCACTATGACCACCCTGACCGGATCAGTGATCAGCTTCGGCATGTCCTACTTCCCCAACGAGTCCGAAAAGGTCCTGCAGATCGTCTCGCGCATGGCCGGCAAGCCTGCCGACATCAAGCGCGTCGGTCCTGTCTCGCTGGATCTGTGCCGGGTGGCGGACGGAAGCTACGACGCCTATTTCGAGCCGGCCCTGCACTCCTGGGACATCCCTGCTGTCTCTGCGGCGGCTGTCGTGGTCCGGGAGGCCAAGGGCACCCTCTGGCGCTGGGACGGCGGACATGTGCGCTGGGAGGGCAGCAACGACGTGGTGGCCACCAACGGACTCATCGCGGAGGATTTGAACACGTATCTGAGCGGGCGCTGATACGCGCCGGGAAGGAGAGTGACCATGGCTGAGGCATCCCAGCAGGGGCGGCGCATGGCAGCCGGGCAGCAGCAGGAGCAGGAAGAGGATCTGCCGCAGACCGGTGCACAGGAACAGGGCCAGACGGCTGGATCCGACCTGGATGCCGTCCTGGATGACATCGAGACCACCCTGGAGACCAACGCCAAGGAGTATGTGCAGGGCTTCGTCCAGAAGGGCGGTCAGTGATCCATGGCGGAAGGGCAGGGGCAGGGGACTGACTCGGACTTTCACAGGATATTCGGCATCGAGACCGAGTATGGACTGAGCCTGACCGGTGCCAGTGCCCCCTACGCCGCCGGCAGGGTGGCTATGGCCATGTTCCGCCCTCTCATTGATAAGCACGGATCAACCAACATCTATCTACCCAATGGTGCCCGGCTCTACCTGGACGTGGGCTCCCACCCGGAGTATGCCACAGCGGAGGCCCGTGATCCGCTGACAGCCCTGACCCAGGTGCTGGCCGGGGAGCGGATCATGGCCGACCTTGCAGATCGCGCCCGGAATCGTCTGGCGGAGGACCTGGGCAGGCCCGTCAAGGTTCACGTCTTCGCCAACAATGTGGATGCCCAAGGCCATGCCTTCGGCTGCCATGAGAATTACCTGTTGGACCGGCGAGTCCCCTTGGACATGGTTGGAGCCTGCCTGGTCCCCTTCTTGGTCACCCGGCAACTGATCACCGGGGCGGGTCGTCTGAGTCCCGATGGGTTCCAGCTCAGCCAGCGGGCCGACTTTCTGGATGAGGCGGTCTCCTCGGCCACCACCCGTGCCCGTCCCATGGTCAACACCCGTGACGAGCCTCTGGCTGATCCCGAGCGATGGCGTCGTCTGCATGTGATCGTAGGGGATACCAACCGGTCGCCGCTGGTCACTTGGTTCAAGATGGCCAGCACCCACCTTGTCCTCAATCTGATCGAACAGGCCTGCCGTCGGGGCAGACGGCCAGACCTGGTCGACTGCGCCCTGGCTGACCCCGGTGCAGCCGTCCGAGCCGTCAGTCGGGATCGGACCGGCCGGGTCACCCTGGACCTGCAGGCTTCCACGAAGACCGGTGGCATCAGCGCTCTGGGTCTGCAAGAGGCCTATTGGTCGGCCTGCAAGGCCTTGGTCGACCAACAGGAGGATATAGGTATCGACCGGTCCCAGGCTCTGCGTGCCCTGCGACTTTGGAGGTCGGCCTTGGATGCGCTGGACGAGAGACGTTGGCAGGATCTGGCTGACTGGGTGGACTGGGCCGCCAAGCTGCGCCTTCTCCAGGGCCTGAGTCGACGAGGCGCCGGACGGGATCTGGAAGAGGCGCTGGACCTGGACTATCACGATCTGAGCGCGGGAAGGTCCTTCCCCGGCCTGGTCAGGCATGGGCTCATGCGTTCACCGGTCGACGACTCCGAGGCGCAGCGCGCCATGGACCAGCCTCCAGAGGATACCCGGGCCCGTCTGCGTGGCGACTTCGTCCGTATGGCGGACCGGGGAACGCGCACATGGTCATGCGACTGGAGCCACCTGGTCCTGGGTGGTTCCCACCGAGTCGAGGTGGCCCTGCCCGATCCCTTCGACCATCTGGGGCCACCCCGATACCACTCCCTGATGGACTTCCTGAGGGGTGCTGCAAAGCCGAGTGCCTAGGGTCCGGTTTGCACTGCTGATCATCCGTCAGGTCTTGCTGTAAAAGGAAGGGCCCCGGCATCCGTGGATGGATGTCGGGGCCCTTGCGGAAAGGCTGGTTTCACTTCTTGTTGGTGACGGCCTTCTTCAGCAGCGAGCCAGCAGAGATGCGCACGCCATAGCTGGCCGGAATCTTGATGGTCTCACCGGTGCGGGGGTTGCGTCCGGTACGGGCGGCACGCTTGACACGCTCGGCCGAGAACAGACCGGTCAGCTTCAGACCCTCACCGGACTTCATGGCCTCGACGAAGACATCCTGGAAGGCGTTGACAGCAGCTTCCGCCTGAGCCTTGGTCAGGTTGGACTTCTGTGCAATCTTCGAAACGAGATCAGACTTGTTGTATGCCATAGAACATCCTTCTTTCGGGGGCCTCCCACTGCTTGATTTGGGGAAAGCCCAACGGTCAATGACTGATATTAGCGCAGATTAGGCCCAAACACCGCATTTTCCGGGGGTTTTCGACATTTCACCACGCGATTTTTGAGGCCGTCGGGATTGGGACTGCCCGAAGGTTCCTCAGATGCGATTATGGCTGCTCAACCAGCGCATGGCCAGGGCTCCCAGGGGGATGCGTAGCCAGTAGGTGGCCACCCGGAAGACCAGGGTGGCCGATATGGCCACGCCCGAGGGAACACCTGCCAGGCGGAAGGCGGAGAAGAGCACTGCCTCTATGGCCCCCAGGCCGCCGGGGGTGGGGACGGCCGAGCCTAGTGTGTTGGCCAGGAGGAAGACGAAGGTGGTCTCGAACACGTTGGTCCTGCATCCGAAGGCCATCAGGGCGGCCCAGAAACTCATGCCCAGGGCGGCTGACTGCAGCACGGCCCCAAGCACGGCCACCACCAGCTGCCTGGGCTGGGTCAGAATCTCCACAAGGTGGCGGGCGTAGGAGGCCACGATGGGCATCAGCCGTTCCATGACCAGCCGCCGTGTGTATGGGATGGCCATGATCAGGGAAGCGATGATGGCGACCGTCCCGATGACGATGACCAGGGTGTTGGTGGGGATCATCCCGGATAGGGTGTTGCGCCCTGTGAACAGCCCAATGACGATCAGCAGACAGAAGGTGGTTGCGAACTGAACTGCCACCACGGCGCTCATGATGGCCGTGGCCATGGTGTTGTCGTAACCGTCCCGCCGCAGGAACTGCAGGTTGACGAAGGCCGGCCCCACCCCTGCGGGCATGGAGACCGAGGTGAACGAGGAGGCGACCTGGGACAGGAAGATGCCCTTGAAGTCGCGTTTGGCCGGGTCGATGAAGACTCCCAGGGTGATGGCGCAGCCCACCCAGGACAGTGACCCCAGCAGGAAGGAGAGTCCGGCCATCCAAGGGTTGGCGTTGCGGACGGCGCTGATGACCTGGGGCAGGTTGAACTGGGTGATGATGACCGCCACTGCCACCACCAAGAGGGCCAGGGCCACGAAGCTTCGCAGGCTGAAGCGGGAAAGGGTCACCTGGCCGGTCTCCGCCACCGACTCAGGTGGAGCCAGAGCCCGCAGCTGTTTGCGAAGGTCTGCCAGAATCTGCCGATCCCAGCCGGGCAGGGACTGGGTCTGTGAGGGAATGGCCACCATCTGGCAGAAGGGCGACAGTCCGGCCAGGGTCTTGACCCCCCAGGAGGCACGGGCGGCCTCGATGGCTTGGTCCACGCCGATCATCGTGGCAACCAGGGCCAGAAGCTGGATGCGGTCCAGGGCGATGTTGGCTTGGGAGCTGGCGCTGTCGCCGTTCTCCCAGCCGGCGATGACCATGGAGCCCGACTGGTCCATGGCCAGAGTCTCCGGGCGGATGCGGCGGTGTGTAAAGCCGCGATCGTTGGCGCGGCGGAGGTAGTCCATCAGCTGCTTGGCCCTGTCCGTGTCCAGGCTTCCAGGTTCCAGGGGCCGAAGGTGGACGTCATCCTCCAGGACCAGAATTGAGGATTCCGCGCTCTCCGCCAGGCCATAGGGGTGCAGGGCGGTCAGCCCCAGGTCCCGCAGTTCAGCCAGCATGGCCATGTGGTGCTGCATGGAGTTTCTGACCGACCGGTCCCGGCGCATGGAGACTCCGGACAGCTTGATCCACTGCCAGAGCTGCATCAGATAGCCCATGGTGTGCAGCTGACCGTCCATGACCGACACCGTGTAGGTGCGGCCATCCCTGTCCTGGGCTCTGTAGATGCGGGAGGCCTCGATAAGGTCGTCGGCGAGGGCAGGCAGGGGCTGGCCATCGGCATCCAGACTTGGATCCTGACGTTCCAGACTGGCGGTTTGGATGCCGATGGATGCTATGGCCTGTACCACTCCCTGTCCCCAGGCGCCCTTGTTCTGTGTGCCCGCCAGGTATCGGACGACCATGCCCATGATCCGTCCCAGAATCAGCGAAACCAGAACCCCGCTGGCCGAGTTGGAGGATATGGCGACCATGATGACGGCCACAATATATAGGGCGTTCCATCCCCACTTGACCGAGCTGCGCAAGCGACGGGGTCCTGCTGCGCTCAGGAAGGCAGCCAGACCGGCATAGAAGTCGGGAAGCAGGACGGGTGACCCTATGGCGTTCTGGGAGCTGAATGAGGCAATCAAGGTCGGGTTGCCCGCCTTCAGAATCAGGTTGGAGGTCAGCATGACCAGCCCGAACCCTAGGAACATGGCCAGGGGGGCGGTGATGGCCTGGATCCATTCCCTGTTGACCAGCAGGTGGACAATCACGGTCAGGACCACGGTCACGGTCACTGCCTGCTGGAGGAAGGCGGTAGGTACGTCCATGAGCCAGTCCATGGCATTGCCGGCCTGGCGCATGTCCGATTCGACCCCGGCCGCTATGCCCTTCAGATAGACAGCCGCCAGGGTAACCAGGATTCCCAGGATCAGAGCAGCCAAGGCTCGCAGCAGATCCTCGGCATCGTGGACCCGTTGGGGCGGGGTGTCCCGGATGACGACCTGATCCGCCTTGACGGGATCGGCGGAATCGGTGTCCTCGGGGGTTATGGTCGACTGGGACGGGGTCATGGTCAGTCGCGATCGAAGTCCACCAAGGTTCCGGCTGCGCCTGTGTAGGTTGCCGGCGTCAAGGCCTTGAGCCGACTGGCCGTGTCCCGGTCCAAATCCAAGCCATCGATGAAGTGCTCGACATCCTCCCGTCCGATTCTCTTGCCCCGCATCAGCTCCTTGACCTGCTCATAGGGATGATCCATGCCTGAACGTCCCGCCAGTCCAGCGGCCCGCATGGCCGTCTGTATAGGCTCGCCCAGGACCTCCCAGTTGCTGTCCAGCTCGCGGGCCATCAGTGCCTTGTCCGGGTGGATGGTCTGCAGTCCGCCGTCCAGGTTGTCCAGAGCCAGCATGCTGTATCCCAGGGCCGAACCGATGTTGCGCTGGGTGGTGGAGTCGGTCAGATCCCGCTGCCAGCGGGTTTCGGTCAGGGTGGTGGCCAGGGTGTCCAGCAGGGCTCCTGAGATCTCCAGATTGGCTTCGGCGTTCTCGAAGCGTATGGGGTTGACCTTGTGGGGCATGGTACTGGATCCTGTCGCGCCCTTGACGGGTTCCTGGGCGAAGACGCCGCGGGATATGTACATCCAGACATCCACGGACAGGTTGTGCAGGATCCGGCCCAGGTGGGCGATGTTGCTGAAGAGCTCGGCCTGCCAGTCGTGCGACTCGATCTGGGTTGTCAGTGGATTCCAGATCAGACCCATCCGCTCCACGATGAAGGTGCGGGTCAGATTGATCCAATCCACTTGTGGCAGGGCGGCCAGATGGGCGCCAAAGGTTCCGGTGGCGCCATTCATCTTGCCCATATAGTCCTGATTGTGGATTCGGTCCAGCTGCCGGTGCAGCCGATGGACGTAGACCGCCATCTCCTTGCCCAGGGTGGTGGGTGTGGCCGGCTGGCCGTGGGTCAGGGCGAGCATGGGCAGATCCCGGTACTGCTCCGCCATGGTTGCCAGATGCTTCTCGATCCGGGTGGCCTTGGGGAGCCAGACCTGCTCGACCCCGCCTCGGATGCAGCGGGCATAGGCCAGGTTGTTGATGTCCTCGCTGGTACAGGCGAAGTGGACCAGGGGTGTCAGCCTAGGGAGTTGGGACTCGGGGCCAAGGGCTGTGGCTGCAGCCTCCAGGCGGCGGTCGATGTAATATTCCACAGCTTTGACATCGTGGTGGGTCTGGGCTTCGATGCCTGCTAGTTCGGTGATGCCGTCGGCGTCGAAATCCTCGGGTATGGCGCGCAGGTAGGCCTGTTCTGCCTCGGTCAGAGGCTCTACGCCTGGCAGGACCGGGTGCTGGCCGTTGCCCTGGTAGCCGTTGGCCAGCATGATCATCCATTCGACCTCGACCCGCATGCGCTCGCGGTTCAGGGCAGGCTCGCTCAGATAATCCACCAGATCGGCGGTCTGTCTGCGGTAACGTCCGTCCAGGGGATTGAGGGGGATGACTGGGGTGATTCGGCTCAGGTTCATGCCTCCAGCCTAGACGACCGGGTCAACCAGCAGGAAGCGGCATGGGTGCTCCTGGGGGGCCGCGTGTCCCGCTCACCGTCGTAGCCTGCCACGGTAGTAGCGGGTCTCCTGCAGATCGCCCTCGATGGCATGGGCGAAGTGGTCGTCCTGACGTCGTACTGCTGGTGAGTTCTGATCTCGGGCATCAGCCCAGGCCGCCTGCTGGTAGGCCATGCCGTGGGTGGATTCCTTGCCGGGGCCGGCAGTGGTCACTGTCCGGCCGGTCTGTGTCCCACCTGGAGGGGGAGGCCCGCCCGCTCGTCCCCTGACTGTCAGCTGATTGGATCGAGAGGGGTTGTCGGCCCCATCAAGGCTGGAGACCAGCTCTTCGCGCATCTCCACGCTGGTCACCCAGGTGTCAGGCTGTATTTTCCGATGGGCGATGGGCGAGCCGACGGTCACGATGTGATCGAAACTGTAGCGGTCCGAAAGATCCGAGGCCATGGTTGCGGCCACGATCCCACCCTGGGAGTGGCCTACCAGGCTGACCGGATCGTCCGGGCGAACTCCCGCATCACGCATGGCCTGGTCCACCAGACGCAGGGAGGCTGCCCTGTCGCGCACCGAAGCCTTGTCGCTCATGAGCTGGATGTTCTGGGCCCATCCGATGGGGGAGTCCAGATGGGAGCTGGTGCCGGGAATGTAGACCAGCCAGTGGTCCTTGCCGTCGGCCTCCCGATAACGCTGTACGGCGACTGTGGCGTAGGGAATGCCATCCCGGCAGGATCCCAGGATCTCCAGGTTGTGCAGAGCGCCGGCGATGTCGTGGGCCTCGCCCAATCCTTGGCCCTGCGGCTGAACAGGATTCATGGCGATTCGGTCGCCCTGGAAATGAGCGAGTATCAAAGGCATCAAAAGGCCCGGGCCGGTAACCAATCCGCCGATGGGATCATGGTGGTCTGAAGACAGGCCGGATGCGACGGCGGCCAGCAGGGGCTGTTGGATGCTGGCTGTGGTTTCCAGAAATTCCTGGAATTGCGATGCATCCAGGTGGCCGGTCAGTTTGGCCACCCCCAGGCCTAAACCGACGGATCCCAGCATGAACGGGGCAATAGGCTGAAAGACGATCAGGGCCTTGGAGGTCAGGGAGCTCATCAGCCGGTCCATGAACGATTCAGCTTGCGAGTACAGCCCGTAGGCCTTGGTCAGTCGGTCGGCCACAGACTGGAGCCGGGTGCGCAGATCTTCGCAGGCCTGGGCCTGGTCACTGCAGAAGGACACCATCCGATCCATTGGCAGATGGGCATGACCCGGCGGCGGCACGGCAGCCTGGGTGCAGGGGAGGGCAGGCAGCCCCGGCATGATTCTGCAGATGGCCTGATTGGTCAGAACCCACTGGGACTGCATGGTGGCCAAGGCACCACCTGCTTGGTTGAGCCTGTCCGCCATGCCGGTCAGGTGGTCCAGCTCGGTGCGCGTATAGCCGTTGGCGTCGGGGGCAGCGGTGATGGTCCGCTTCATGGCCGGATCTCTTGATCGATCAGGTTCAGGGTGCGGCCTGCCTGGATGCGCTGATCCTGGCAGACGGCATCCATGGCCCGCACCTGGGCCTTATAGGCCTCAGCAGCCCGGCCTTCCCAGTCGACCCTCAGAGCTTGGTCGGCTAATTCACTCAGATGGACCAGAGTGGTTCGCGACTGCCGTGCCATATCGAACAGCATGGCCCGGCAGCGGGCCGCTCTCGCATGACAGGGGCAGGTTTGGGCCTCTTCCGGATCAGTCAGGAAGGATTGCTGTTCGAGGAAGGGACCCAGGGTGGGTAGTGACGAGGATGACCTATACATGTCTCTACTACAACATTGCAATCATCTTGAAATGATCCCCGTAGGGCCATGTGGTCGAATGAGGTCCGGTTCATCTGGCTGTGGACGGATTTACCGCTAATTCTGTCGGTCTGATAGTCATGGGACGTTCGTCTGCATGGGAATCGATTTGTTGGGAAAGAGGGTGGTGGAGTGACTCACGCGAAAGGTTGTGTGGGCCGGTCACCAAGGCTTGACGTTCTTCCCTTGACCCTTGTTGTCGCCCGCCTTGCCTGTCGGCGTGGGGGAGGTCGACGGTTCACTCTGTTGCTGATTGCGCTTGAGCAGATCCTCCACCTCGGCCTCCTGCTGCTTGGTCAGTCCTGAAGAGGACCCTTTTCCGGATTCGTTCTTTCCGTCCTGGGCCTTATCGGCCTTCTGCTTCTTGAGCAGACGCTCCGTGCGGCTGGTCAGCGCAGCGTTGGCAGCACGGTTGGCCTGGGCAGCCTGTCTGGTCTGTGGCAGAATCAGGGGTCCCGGCCGTTCGACCTGGGCGAAGAGATGTTCGGCCTGGTCCTGCAGGGCCTTGATGGATGCTGGATCGGCCTGGGGGTTTTGGGCCTGTCGAACGTTGGTGCTCAACGTGTGCGTGCCTTCGTTATAGGTGGCGATGGCTTTGACGTTGATCAGGCCCCAGGCCCCGGTCAGGGCTGCAATCAAGGCCAAGCCAGCCAAAATCAGGCGCACTCGCAGGCGGCCTGCGTCTCTTGCTCCTTGCCGGGACTTCCTATTCATAGCAGTCTCCTCGAAGTGCGGATCCAGAGCCCCGCCTCAATCAGGATCAGGACCAGCTCCACCAGGGCCAGCGGCCAGACCAGCGGGGTGACATGTTGGCTGACCTGGTCGACCTTGGTCACCCGGTAGCGCTTGGAAGCCGCAGCCGTGGCTCCTTCATCTACCGCGGTTCCCTTGGCCAGGGACTGGTAGTGGCCGCTCATCTCGTCCGCAATGGCCTTGAGGGTTTTCGGGTCCATGGCGGAGATGCCCGGCTGCCCGGTCTTGGGGTCCGTCACCCAGCTGTCGGCATCGCTTCCGCCGACATCGGAGCTCAAGGGCACCATACCGCCCTTGGCCGAGCCGGTTCCCAGCACAAAGGCATCGTCTAATCCCTCCCTGAGAACGCTGAAGGATCGTCGTTCATCGGGTCCGGTCTGTTCGCCGTCGCTGATCAGGTAGAGCAGGATTCGGTCGTCGGGATGCCGATCCCTGGTCTGCTTCATGACCAGACTCAGGCGATCCAGTGGAGCATCCAGGCTGGAGCCGGCGGACCTGGATGTGGGCTCTGTAGCCAGCCCCCTGGCCCAATTGTCCACAGCCCGCACGTCGGGAGTCAGGGGCAGATCGACGCTGGCCGAGGCGCCGAAGCTCAAGGCCGAGAAGGAGGCATCGGGGTAGATGCGTGTCAAGTCGTGGACGGCCGCCCGGGCCGCCTCCAGTCGGCTGATTCCTTCCTGGTCGCCATATCCGGCATCCTTGACAGCCATGGAACCGGTCACGTCAACCGCAATGAAGACATCAGTGGCGTTGACGGCTTTATTGGTGGTCTTGCTGACCGTGCTGGGGGTCATGACCATGAGGGCCAGGATCAGGACCATGGCAGTGCGTCGGGTCAGGGCCCAGCGGTCGGCATCCGTATCCCGACCCTCGCGCAGTCCATGGATGACCAGCGCAATGGCCAGGAGCAGCAGCAGACCCGCCAGTAGGCCGCCGGCCAACCAGCCCAGGGAAGGCTCAAAGGTCACGGACTTGAGTATGTTCATCGCTTCAGCCTCCAGGCCAGGAGCAGATATCCCGACAGCGCCAGGGTCAGGGCCAGGGTCCACCAGCCGGGTGCATCCAGCAGGCTGGACTGCTCCTGCTGGTGGGGGTCGGCTCCGTGTCGATGCTCTATCCGGCGGACCAAGGCGTTGATGGAGTTTCCATCCTGACGTCGCAGGAAAATACCGCCACGGGCTTCGATCAGCCTCTGCATCTGCCGGGTGCTCTCATCCTCGCTGCCCTGGTCCGGTCCCGAATAGAGCCCGTCCACCGCGATTCCTGCGGCCGAGGTCAGCTTGAGTGCCTCCTCCAGGGTGTATGTGGGTTTGCCGGAGACAACGTTATCGGTGGCCAGGACCAGTGAGCTGGACCGTTGGTCGGCCTTTGCCGATCCGCTCTGGTCCTTGGGGGCGAATTGTGGGAGGAGTGCAGCGCAGCCCACCAGCCCGTCGCCGATCAGCGAGGTGGTGTCCCGGCGGTTCTGCGTGCCCTCCAGCCAGTCGCTGATGTCCTGGTACTGTCGTCCGCTCATGGCATCGATGCGGTCCTGGGACTGCACCCCGTCCAGGATCCGTCGTGCCTTGCTCAATTCGGCGGTGATCATCTCGTAGTCGTCGGTCAGGGGGAAGACGGTGCGCGAGGTGGAGTTGAATATGCTCAGAGCCATGCGTTCGCCCCGGAAGTTGCGGACCAGATCGAGGTAGGAGGCGATCACCTGCCGGTCGTAGGGCAGGGTGGAGCCGGACACATCCAGACATAGAACGATATCGCGGTTGTGCCCCTGCTCCAGTGTCCGATCGACCCGGGCGGGCCTTGCGGCCAGGCTCAAAACCATCAGCAGGGCCAGAGCGAGCAGGATTGCGGCGCAGCGGTTCAGTCGCCGCCAGTGCCGCAGTGCCTCATGGCCCTCTTCGGTGTCCAGGTCGCTGTCCAAGGTCCAGACCTGTGCTCCCGGTTCCTGATCCAGCTTGCCGCGACGTGCCATACGGTAGGCCAGCAGGCCGAACGCCAGGGCCAGGACCAAGGCCAGAACCGGCAGCCAGGGCCACCTCCAGGACAGATTGCCTATGCTCATTGCGGCCACCGTTCAATCAAATCCCGTACCCAGTCGGCAGCCTGATCCACTGTGGCATCGGTTCCTGCGCTGTCCCGGGGAAGGGCGAATTCAGGCGGGTATAAAGCATCTATGGTCTGCCGAAGCAGGTCCAGGCCCTTCCGTGTACTGGGCGTACGGGGCTGGGCCTGGATTTCGGCCAAAGTCTTGGACTTCATGTCGCTGTTCCAGGAGCGGGAGGCAAATCCACGCGCTATGGTGGCCAGTGCCGTCATGGCATGGTCGCGGTCCAGCTGGCCCTTGTCGTACCGGGCCACCACCTGATCGATTTGCTGACGCCACGCATCGCGGGTGTCGGAGCTCGCTTGGATCGGACGCTCTTCCTGGTGACGGCGGAACCTGGGCAAAAGAAGGGCCGCGGCAGCCAGGGCCAGGGTCAGTATGATGGCGGCCGTCGTCAGAGCCAGTAGCCAGATGGGCTGGGTCATGGTGGGCATGACCTTGATTCGGCCATGACCGGATGCCAGACGAATCAGGACGACAGCACTCATGCCGTCATCACCGTCCGTCGCATGGGGATGCCTGGTCTTCCGGCTGAAAGCAGGTGGATGAACCTGTTGAACATGGCTGTGCTGGAGTCGGCCCGGATCAGCGAGGCTCCGATTCTGGACAGTTCTCGGCTGAAGGCCTCGATCTGATAGCGTCTGTGCAGATCCACCGCCCGCGTCCCGTTCGCAGTGCGCAGGAATGCCGGGATCTTCCGTCCGCTGGGCGCATCCGTTACCGAGCCCGTAGCGGGCTGCAGGCGCAGGGGATTCATGGTCTCCACTCCGATGAGGTTCAGGGGGTGGGTGGTGGCCAACCGTCTGATGGTCGGAATCAGGTCGACCTTCAATGCCGACTGGTCGGTGGCGATGACCAGCATGGCCTGCCGGTCCTGGATGCCGGCGGCGTAGCCCAGCAGGGCCTCAAGGTTGCGCGGCTGATCCGGCGGTGATTCCAGAGCCCGGTCCAGGGTCTGCTCGAATCGGGCGAAACCGCCCTGGCAGGGTACGCGTCGGATGGCGGACGAATCGACCAGGACCAGATCCACTTCATCGCTGCGGCGCAGGCAGAGGGAGGCGAACATGCACAGGGCGTTGGCCGCCACTTGGATGGCCTGCTCCCCGTCAGGGCATGTTCCTGACATCTCGCGGCCGACATCCAGCAGCAGCCAGACCCTACTGGTGACCAGGCGCTCGCGCTCCACCACCATGGGCCGACCCATCCGGGCGCTGGCGTGCCAGTCGATCATGCGTGTTTCGTCCCCGAACTCGTATGCGCGCAGGTCGGCTCGTTCGTCCCCGCCGCCACGACGGCCGGAGGAGTGCTCGCCCTCCAGCAGGCCCAGGGCCCTGCGCACCGTGGGAAGCCGCAGGCTGGTGTCCAAGGACTCGATCCGCCTGCGGACCGGGTCGCGATCCGAGCGTCGACGGCTCATGGCACCGGCACCGTGTCGACGATCTGATCGATGATGTCGTCGCTGCTGACGCCGTCGGCCTGGGCCTCGAAGGTCAGCAGGATCCGATGACGGAGCACCGAATGGGCCCAGTCCTTCAAATCCTCGGGAATGACGTAATCCCTGCCTGTCAGCAGGGCTCTGGCCTGGCCGATGCGAACCAGGGCGATGGAGGCGCGCGGGCTGGCCCCCAGCCTCACCTGCTCTGCAAGCCCTTGGATGGGTCGCGATCCAGCCCCCCTGCTGGTGGCTGCCAGATCGACCGCATATCGCATGATGGGCTGTGCTACGTGGACCTGCCGGGCCTTCTGCCTGAGGAAGTCCACATCGGCGATGGTCAGTGCATCCCGATCGTCCTTGCCGGGCATATCGGTGCCTCGGCTGGTCAGCATCTGCAACATTCGGATCTCCTGGCCGGCATCAGGATAGGTCATGACGGCCTTGAGCATGAACCGGTCCATCTGGGCCTCGGGCAGGTTGTAGGTGCCCTCCTCCTCGATGGGGTTCTGGGTGGCGATCACCATGAAGGGCCGGGGCAGGGCTATACGCTCGCCGCCGATTGTGGTGGCACCCTCGGCCATGGCCTCCAGCATGGCTGACTGGGTTTTGGCGTTGGATCGGTTGATCTCGTCCAGAAGGACGAAGTTGGCGTGGATGGGGCCCAGCTGTGTGGAGAAGCGCTGTGTGGAGAAGTCATAGACCTGGGTGCCTACCAGATCCGAGGGCATCAGGTCGGGAGTGCACTGGATCCGCTTGAAGCTGCCGGAGACCGAGGTGGCCAGGGTCTGGGCGGCCGTGGTCTTGGCCAGGCCGGGCACGGATTCGATCAGGATGTGTCCTGAGGCCACCAAAGTCAGGATCAGGGCCTCCCGCAGGTTCTCCTGGCCTACCAGAGTCCTCGAAAAGCGGGTCCGGATCCGGTCGGCCAACTGGCGGCAACGTTGCAGGTCGTCCTGGCTGATTGGCGGAACCTGGCGGTCCTGACCGGGCTGAACAGATGGGGACTGACTGGGTCGAGGTGGGAATAATGCCATAGCAGACATGGTAACGGCATTTCCTGACGACTCAGCCGGCAGGACTCAGGTCAGTGACCAGTCCACCGGTTCGGCGCCCATGGCCTCCAGCGCTTGGTTGGCCTTGGAGAACGGACGGGAGCCGAAGAAGCCGTACCGGGCCGACAAGGGGCTGGGATGCGGGGATTTGATGATGGCCGCGTTGGTCAAGAGGGGCTCAAGGCTCTGGGCCTGCCTTCCCCAAAGAATTGCCACCAGGGGCCGGACCTTACCCTCCTGGTCGCGTCTGTCGTTCAGAGCTCGGATGGCGGCGTCGGTGATCTCCTCCCAGCCCTTGTTCCGGTGGCTGGCCGGTTTGCCCACCCGCACAGTCAGGCAGCGGTTGAGCAGCATGACCCCTCGCCTGGTCCAAGGTGTCAGATCGCCGTTGGAAGGTGTGGGCAGGCCCAGGTCGGAGTTCAGCTCGGCGTAGATATTGCGCAGGGAGCCGGGAATGGGGCTGACTGAAGGGTCCACGCAGAAGCTAAGGCCCACCGGATGGCCGGGCGTCGGGTAGGGATCCTGGCCCACGATCAGGACCTTGATGGAGTCGAAGGGGATGGTAAAGGCGCGCAGAATGTTCTTGCTGGCAGGCAGGTAGCGGTGACCCTGTGCCAGCTCGGATCTGAGGAAGTCGCCCATCCGATGAATGTTGGGCTCGACGGGTGCCAGAGCGCGGGCCCAGCCGGGGTCCACCAAAGCGCTCAAAGGTTTGCGCTGGGTTCGGCCCTGGCCTCCTGCTATGGTCGGAGGGTTGGTACCGGTTCGGTTCGTCGGCTCAGGGGGGGTTGCGGCAATTGGCTGGCTGCTGTTCATAAGGTCACTATATCGCTTGGCAGTATGGGCCGGTCAGGACTGCCTCGGCCATTTCAGGGTTGGCGGAGGACGTCGAATGGTCAGTTGAATGTTGACCCGGCGACGCATTACTTATAATGGTTCAGGATCCGGTGGAGCAGAGGAGAGTTCATGGCTAGCACGCGCGACAATGGGACGCAGGCGCGCCCTCAGGTTCATGATGCGTTCGATAACCCTCCCAAGGGCCCGGTCGGCGTGCATCGCGGGCCGCGTTCCCTGTCGGTCAGGGTCCTGCCCTACCTGCTGGTGGTTGTCTTGGCGGTGCTGTGCGGTCTGGGCGTATGGGCTGCGGTCAGCGGCTCCCTGCCCTGGCAGCAGACGCACACTGAAGCCTCCCGGGTCATCAGCAGCCATCTGCCCAAGCGTTCAGCCTCCTCTTCGGCTTCAAGTAGCGCGACCGCTACCGATCAAGCCTCCCAGGAACAAACTTCTGAGCCGTCCACCCAGTCGCCTTCGGCCAGTGCCTCCAGCAGCAGCCCGGCTCCGGTGGTCAACCGGGGCACGCGGGTCACCGTCATCAACGGAACAAGGATTACCGGGTATGCCGGCAAGAAGCGTCAGGTTCTGGTCAATGCCGGTTACACTGCGGTCACGGCATCCAACCCGCAAGGTGCCCTGCCTGGCGTGAGCATGGTCCGCTACCGTGACGAGGCGGATAAGGCCACTGCCCAAGAGGTGGCCAACGTGCTGGGCATCGCCCAGGTGGAGCAATCCTCTGTGGCCTCCACTCCGGTGGAAGCCATCCTCATGCAGTGAGGCTCGGCCAACCTGGCAGCGGAAGAAAACGACGGCAAAACATTCAGAGTTTCGGCTCGGCGTTTTGCAATTGCCCCATAAATGGGCCTAAACTGACTTTGCCGACCAGGCAGATGCGGTCAGTCTCGTATCTGTTGTGACGCGGCACCTATGTTAAGGAAGTTAGTTATGGCACAAGGCACTGTGAAATTCTTCAGCGCTGGCAAGGGTTACGGATTCATCAATCCCGACGATGGCGGCGAGGACGTGTTCGTGCACTACTCGGCCATTCAGTCAGATGGCTTCAAGACCCTTGATGAGGGAGATAAGGTCGAATATCAGGTGGAGCAGGGCCCCAAGGGTCTGCAGGCAACCAAGGTCACCAAGCTCTGATTGTCATCTTCTGTATTCGTCATGGGGGCCCCGGTCATTCCGGGGTCCTTTTTTATGGCACCTTGCCTACATCCGGATGCTGAGCCAGGACTGTGCAGTGTGCGGATTATCTGTCGCCGCTACCGACATGTCAGGGCAAACATGACATACAGCCTGCAGCGTATTTTCCCTTCGGGTTGGCACTCGGCCCCATCGAGTGCTAATCTGCTGAATTAGCACTCGAGGTGCGGGAGTGATAACACGACAGCTGACGGTCGGGTTCCGTTCCACGCCGACGGTGGGTCATGAAACCTCAAGCCATGACGGAGGAAGCAACAATGGCAAAAATCATCGAGTATGACGAGGAAGCTCGTCAGGGCATGCTTGCCGGCCTGGACAAGCTGGCCGACACAGTCAAGGTCACGCTGGGGCCCAAGGGTCGCAATGTCGTGCTGGACAAGTCCTACGGCGCACCGACCATCACCAACGACGGCGTCTCCATCGCCAAGGAGATCGATCTGGAGGATCCCTACGAGCGCATCGGCGCCGAGCTGGTCAAGGAAGTCGCCAAGAAGACTGACGACGTCGCCGGAGACGGCACCACCACCGCCACCGTGCTGGCCCAGTCCCTGGTGCATGAGGGACTGAAGAACGTGGCCGCCGGGTCCAACCCCATCGCCCTGCGCCGCGGCATCGAGAAGGCTGCTGACGCCATCGTCAAGGAGCTCGTGGCCCAGTCCAAGGAAGTCGAGACCAAGGATCAGATCGCAGCCACCGCCACCATCTCTGCAGGCGACCCCGAGATCGGCAATGAGATTGCCGAGGCTCTGGACAAGGTCGGCCAGGACGGTGTGGTCACCGTCGAGGACAACAACCGCTTCGGACTGGACCTGGAGTTCACCGAGGGCATGCGCTTCGACAAGGGCTACATCGCTCCCTACTTCGTCACCAACAATGATGACCAGACCGCGGTTCTGGATGATCCTTACATTCTGCTGACCTCGGGCAAGGTCTCCAGCCAGCAGGACGTGGTCCACATCGCCGAGCTGGTCATGAAGACCGGCAAGCCCCTGCTGATCGTGGCCGAGGACGTGGACGGCGAGGCGCTGCCCACCCTGATCCTCAACAAGATCCGCGGCACCTTCAACTCCTGCGCCGTCAAGGCTCCTGGCTTTGGTGACCGCCGCAAGGCCATGTTGCAGGATATGGCCATTCTGACCGGTGCACAGGTGGTCTCCGATGAGCTCGGTCTCAAGCTGGACTCCATCGACATGAGCGTGCTGGGCACCGCCAAGAAGGTCATCGTCTCCAAGGATGAGACCACCATCGTCTCCGGTGGCGGTTCCAAGGATGAGGTCTCCGCCCGCGTGGGCCAGATCCGCACCGAGATCGAGAACACCGATTCCGACTACGACCGCGAGAAGCTGCAGGAGCGGCTGGCCAAGCTGGCCGGCGGCGTGGCCGTCATCAAGGTCGGCGCAGCCACCGAGGTCGAGGCCAAGGAGCGCAAGCACCGCATCGAGGATGCTGTCCGTAACGCCAAGGCCGCCATTGAGGAGGGTCTGCTGCCCGGAGGCGGCGTGGCCCTGGTTCAGGCCGCTGCCAAGGCCGAGAAGGATGTCAAGCTGGATGGCGACGAGTCCACCGGCGCCTCCATTGTCTTCCGCGCCATCGAGGCCCCCATCAAGCAGATCGCCGAGAACAGCGGCGTCTCCGGTGACGTGGTCATCAACAAGGTCCGTTCGCTGCCTGCTGGCCAGGGCTTCAACGCCGCCAACAACGAGTACCAGGACCTGCTGGAGGCCGGCGTGGCCGACCCCGTGAAGGTGACCCGTTCCGCCCTGCAGAACGCTGCCTCCATTGCCGGGCTCTTCCTGACCACCGAGGCCGTCGTGGCCAACAAGCCTGAGCCTCCGGCACCTGCCGCAGCTCAGCCTCAGGGCGACATGGGCTACTGATCCCTTGAGGTTCGGCCGCATTCTCGGCTGAACCGGGTGATCGCCAAAGGCGGGGGCCTGCGCATCGGACAATGGTGCGCAGGCCCCTGCCTTTGTTATGTTCGGTCTTTCCATATGCCTGTCAGGTCTGGATCCGATAAGCAATGGACATGCCTTGGTCGAACGGATTCGAGCTGCCTGCATGTATCAGCCAGGCGTTCAGGCTCCGGCGAAGAGGCGGGTGGCCTGGGCCTCGGTGTCCGCGTAGAGAGCCGAGGCCTGGGTCAGGGCTGCCTGGATGCCTTCAAGCGCCTGCTCCATCTGGGCCTGCGAAGCGCGCCACTGCTGGGCCACCGTGGCGAATTGGCTGGCTGCCGAGCCCTGCCAGACGCTTTGGAGATTGTCCAGGTTGGTGTACATCCCCGCCACGGCATCTCTGATGGCCCCTATCGAGCCGCTGACCGCGCCGGAGGCCGTCTGTATCTGATCCGAATCAACTTGGAACCTTGTCATGGTTGTCCTTTCCGTGAATGGCGGTGATGGTGGGGGAGTCCGATGCCGTCAACCGCTACTGTGGACACTATGACAGTGTTCACGCAGTTGCCCCGTCCGCGGACCCATGTGGTCGAACGAGTTCCCCTCCACAGGACGAGTCGGTTCAGCTTTCCTGCCATGCAGCGGGTTCTGGCTCTCCTGCTCTTGATGGTTTTGGCGATCAGCGGCCTTGGATCGACCAGGGCTTTTGCCGATGAACCTCAAAACGGGGCAGGAACCATGACAGATACGATCACCGATCCGCAGAATCTGCTGGGTTCTGATGTGGGCTCCGTCAAGGATGCAATCAAGGAGACTGCAGAGCAAACCGGAGTATCGGTCCGACTGCTCTACCTGCCGCATTTCTATGAGGGCGTCAAGCCGGAGACCTGGGCATCCCGGGTGCTCGAATCGATGAAGCCCGCCCACGACACGGTCATGCTGGCCGTGGCCTCTCAGGACGGCAAATTGGTTGTGGCGGTCTCCAGCAACTCGCAGTCCTGGCTCAAGGACCAGTCCAGCGTGGATCAGCTCTCGCAGGCCGCTCTGGAGCCGGTCACCAAGGGCCGCAATCCCGACTGGGTGGGCTCAGCCAGGGCCATGATGGCCCAAGTGGAGACCCTGAAACAAAACCAGCGACATCATCGGATCATGATTGTCGCTCTTTCGGTGACGGTTGTGGTCCTGGTCATTCTGGTCGTGGTCGTGGCGATCTGGTGGCGTCGCAGCAGCCGAACAGGGGCTCATCATCGCAAGTCCAGCGCAGCGAAGAAGGAACCAAAGCAGACAGAGACGGTCAGCGAACTTTCAGACAATACCCAGAAAGAGGCGGCAAGCTGAAGCCATGAGCAAACCGACGCAAGCACAACTGGTCGTGGTCGACGACGAACCGTCCATCAGGGATCTGCTGGTGGCCTCCCTGCACTTCGCGGGCTTTGCTGTCGAGACCGCGGCATCCGGCTCCGAGGCCATCCAGGTCATCGAACGCATCCAGCCGGATCTGATCGTCTTGGATGTCATGCTGCCTGACATCGATGGGTTTACGGTCACCTCCCGCATCCGTCAGGAGGGAATCGATGCGCCGGTGCTCTTCCTGACGGCCAGGGATGATACCCAGGACAAGGTCATGGGGCTGACTGTGGGCGGCGACGATTATGTGACCAAGCCCTTCAGCCTGGAGGAGGTCGTGGCCAGAATCAAGGCCATACTGCGCAGGACCCGCGAGCACCAGGAGGATGACCCGATCATCCGCGTGGGCGATCTGGAGATCAACGAGGATTCCCATGACGTCACCAGGGCCGGCCGACCCATCGACCTGAGCCCGACCGAATACAAGCTGCTGCGCTACCTGATGGACAATGAGGGTCGCGTGCTCAGCAAAGCCCAGATCCTGGACCACGTCTGGCAGTACGACTGGGGCGGCGATGCGGCCATTGTGGAATCCTACATCTCCTACCTGCGCAAGAAGGTGGATGGCATCACCGTCAGCGACGGACACGGCGGGGAGCGCAAGGTCACCCCGCTGATCGAGACCAAGCGGGGCATCGGCTACATGATCAGGGCTCCCAGGCAGAACGCATCGGATGGCGGCGATGGTGACTAGTCCCCAGGGTCCGGCCCCCAAGACGGAGCCGTCGGCCGCTCCCGACCCGAGGGCGGCTGACGGGTCCAGGTCCTTCATGGGATCGGACTCCGGCAAGACAGCCGGCTCCGTCAAGCCGAGGGGTCGCTCCATGCCTAGGTCGCCTCTGGCTGCCATCCCCCTAAGCACCAAACTTGTGGCCAGCATGCTCATCCTGCTCATCGTGGGCACGGTGGGCGTCTCTGTAGCCATCTGCCAGATGGCCGACGACTATCTGATGAAGCGCACGGACACGCAATTAATCCGCCAGGCCAACCTGGGAATTCGCAACGCCACCCTTCTTCGCCAGGAGGACCTGAGCAAGAACGGCCTGGGTCCAACCGATTACTTCCTGCAGATCCGCGACAACGACCTGCACATCATTTCGGACGATCTGAATCCCATGCAGGTCAACGGGGTCATCTCCCGCCCGCGCCTGCCCGCCGATGGCAGCCTGGGATCGATACCCCTGGGCCAGCCGACCACGGTACCAGCCTACGTGCGCATCTCCAAGCAGGCCTCGCCCGACCGGGACACCATGAAGCGGGCCCGGGCCTCCTGGCGGGTGGTGGCCATGCAGTGGAAGCTGCGGAACGAACTGGACGATTCCGAGATCAGCGGCGTGCTCTTCATCGGCCTGTCCATGAGCGATCAGGACGAGGCTGTGCATGATCTGACGGCTTTCTGCATGATCATCTCCGTCGTGGTGGTCCTTCTGGGAGGAGTCATCTCGGTCCTGCTGATCCAGTCCACCCTGGTTCCACTCAAACGCATCGAGAAGACCGCTGCAAAGATAGCGGCCGGCGACCTTTCCCAACGCATTCCCAGCTTCCCGGAGAATACCGAGGTGGGTTCTCTGGCAGCATCCCTGAATGCCATGCTGACGCGAATCGAGCATTCCTTCGAAGAGCAGCGCCAGACCACCGAGAAGATGAAACAGTTCGTTTCGGATGCCAGTCATGAGCTGCGCACACCGCTGGCCGCCATCCATGGCTATGCAGAGCTCTACAGGATGCAGCGCGACTATCCAGGGGCTCTGGAGCGGGCCGACAAATCCATTCAGCACATCGAGGACTCTTCCACCAGGATGACGGTCCTGGTCACGGATCTGCTCTCGCTTGCACGCCTGGATGAGGGCAGGGGAATCGACACGACCCTGCCGGTCGATCTGACCGGACTGGTGGGTGACGGGGTGGACGACTTGCATGCCCTGGATCCGGGAAGGGATGTGGCTACAGGAAAGGTTTGCCTGGACACCGAGGATCAGCCAGCCCCCCAGGAGGTCCCGGTCGCAGCCAACAAGGGTCTGCCGGGCCTCAAGGTACGCAGCAAGGAGAAAATCACCGTGGGTGGGCACCTTGGTCCATCCGTCAGCCTGGACATCCAGGAGGGCCCCCTGCCCCCGGTACAGGTGACTGGCGACCCCAGCCGCCTGCGTCAGGTGATCACCAATATCGTGGGCAATATCCACCGCTACACTCCGTCTGATTCGCCGGTTCAGGTGGGATTGGGCCTGGTCAAGGCGACCATTGCTCCAGCGGATCTGACCAGGCTGGAGGCCACCGAATCCTCTCTGGGACACCTGACCGAGGCGATCCAGGTGGCTGAGAACAGCCATGTGGGCACTGACTACGCCATCATCCGGGTGGTCGACCACGGGCCAGGCGTCCCGGAGGAGTCCAGGTCCAGGCTCTTCGAGCGCTTCTATACGGCCGACCCGTCCAGGGCTCGGGAGAAGGGCGGCACGGGGCTGGGCTTAGCTATCGTCCAGTCCATTGTCAAGGCTCATCAGGGGTTCATCTGCGCCTCGCAGACCCCGGGAGGCGGTTTGACCTTCACCATCGTCATACCCCAGGGCGTCAGGCGGGATCAGGGGGGGAGCTGAGGGTTAGGCCAATCCTGCCACCAACCGCCCCGTACGCCTATGACAAGATGGGTCGTCCTGCCCGTCCTGTTCAGGTAAACTGATTTCGGATATACCTGTTCAAGAAGCAACGTAAGGAAGTGGCAGAGCATGCCCAGCGGGAGAGTACGGTGGTACGACGCCAAGCGGGGGTTCGGGTTCATCACGGATGAACAAGGTGGGGATGTCTTCCTGCCCTCATCAGCCCTGCCTGCCGGGGTATCCACCATACGCAAGGGATCCCGGGTGGAGTTCTCGGTGGCTGAGGGCCGCAAGGGCCCCCAGGCCCTTGATCTGAAGCTGGTGGGGCCGACCCCCTCCATTCTGCGTGCCAAGCGACCCGATCCGGACGATATGGCCGCCATCGTGGAGGATCTGATCAAGCTGTTGGATTCGGCTGGCAATGGCCTGCGTCGGCACCACTATCCGGGGCGGGCCGAATCCGCCAAGCTGGCCACCCTCCTGAGGGCTGTGGCCGATGACTTTGACGTGCCGGACTGAATGGACGGCGAGAAGAATCCGACGTGGATCGGTTGATCCGGTCCCATTGATGATGAAGGTGTGATAGATGGTTCAAGAGGACCTGGATCCTGAGGAACTGGCCAGGCAGGTGGCTCTGAGCGTGGCTGCCGACAGCGATGAGGTCGGTGCGCTGGTGGGCCGCACCCTGATCGGGGATGGAGTCTGGGACTACCGGTTTGCCTCGGCCATCAAGGGCTACGAGGGCTGGCAGTGGTCGGTCACCCTCTACCGTGATGAGGATGCCGATACCTGGACTGTGGATGAATCGTCTCTGGTGCCCACCGATGCGGCCCTGCAACCCCCGGCATGGGTTCCCTGGAAGGATCGCCTGCTGCCCTCGGATCTGAGCGTGACCGATGCCATGGGCACCGACCCCGACGACCCCAGGCTGACGGCCGGATACAGGCCTGCGCAGGCTGAGCCTAGGAATCCTGAAGTACAGCAGACCCCGGAGGACAATGAAGAGGGCCGGAAAGCATCAGCCTCGGTTGATGCTGACGGTACTGATGGCACTGATGCGGAGACCGACGGTGCGATCTTCCGACTGGTGGACCGCTCAGGTGACGAAAAAGACGTTCACGGGCAGGAATCGAACGAACAGGTCTCCTTCGGTGCCCAGACCTCTTCCGACGATCTGGATGAGGCCGTCGACCGCTTCGCACTGACTCGTCGGCACCTGATGACTGCCGAGGCCAGGTCCGCCACTGCCAAGCGCTGGTACGAGGGGCAGCACGGCCCCAAGTCCCTGTCGACCCGGACGGCCAAGGGCAAGGCCTGCGAGACCTGCGGCTTCATGATTCCCCTGGCAGGTGATCTGGGGACCATGTTCGGTGTCTGTGCCAATCGTTGGAGCCCTGACGACGGGCGTGTGGTCTCCCTGGATCATGGCTGCGGTGAGCATTCCGAGATCGAGCCCCAGGAGGAGTCACATCTCTGGGTCCAGTCGCAGCCGGCCTATGACGATCTTCATATCGATGTGGTCAGGCAGAAGCCCCGCGAGGAGCGCCCTGAGGTGGAACTCATGGAGCAGATGCAGTCGGAAGACGGCTCAGAGGACTGATTCCAAGGCCCTGTTGCGTTCAGAGCGCAATCCCCGGTGGGCCGAGAATAAACGTCACCGTAAATCTGTAGAGTGAATTACGGATCAAAGGGAAGGACAAGTATGTTCGAACGGTTTACCGACCGTGCGCGGCGGGTGATTGTGCTGGCGCAGGAAGAGGCCCGCACTCTGCAGCACAATTACATCGGCACCGAGCACCTCCTCCTGGGCCTGATCAGGGAAGGTGACGGTGTCGCCGCCAAGGCCCTGGCCTCCAAGGGCGTGGAACTGGATGCCACCCGCAAACAGGTCGAGGAGATGATCGGTAAGGGCAATGCGGTTCCCAATGGGCACATCCCATTTACGCCGCACGCCCGTCAGGTCCTGGAGCTGTCGCTGCGCGAGGCGCTTCAGCTGGGCCACTCTTACATTGGCACTGAGCACATTCTGCTGGGACTCATCCGCGAGGGTGAAGGCGTTGGCACCCAGGTGCTGATCAAGATGGGCGTGGACCTGGGCGATCTGCGGACCGCCACTATTGACATGATTCGCGGCAACCACGAGGGGGGCGATGCTGGCAAGGGTGATTTGGCCAATGCCGGTGGCGTTTCCAACAAGGGCGGACAGACCGGTTCGGCCATTCTGGACCAGTTCGGCAGGAACCTGACCCAGGAAGCTGCTGAAGGCAAGCTGGACCCCGTCATCGGTCGGGCCAACGAGATCGAGCGGGTCATGGTCGTCCTGTCCAGGAGGACCAAGAACAACCCGGTGTTGATCGGCGAGCCCGGTGTAGGCAAGACCGCCGTGGTCGAGGGCCTGGCGCAGAAGATCCACGAAGGCGACGTGCCCGAGACCCTCAAGGGCAAGCAGGTCTACTCGCTGGATCTGGGCTCCATGGTGGCCGGTTCACGCTACCGGGGCGACTTCGAGGAGCGTCTGAAGAAGGTGCTCAAGGAGATCAAGACCCGGGGCGACATCATCCTCTTCATCGACGAGATCCACACCATTGTGGGCGCAGGTTCTGCCGACGGGGCCTTGGGAGCCTCTGACATGCTCAAGCCTCTGCTGGCCCGTGGCGAACTGCAGACCATCGGAGCGACCACCACCGACGAGTACCGCAAGTACATCGAGAAGGACGCAGCCCTGGAGCGGCGCTTCCAGCCCATTCAGGTTTCCGAGCCCACCATCGCCCAGACCATCGAGATCCTCAAGGGTCTGCGCGGCCGCTACGAGCATCACCACCATGTCACTATCACCGACAAGGCCCTGCAGTCGGCGGCCGAGCTCTCTGCGCGTTACATTCAGGACAGGAACCTGCCTGACAAGGCTATCGACCTGATTGATGAGGCCGGCGCACGTCTGCGCATCAAGCGGCTGACCGCCCCGCCGGAGCTCAAGGAGCTGGATGCCAAGGTGGATCGCATCTCCGCCCAGAAGGACCAGGCCATCAAGGACCAGGACTTCGAGAAGGCCGCTCAGCTGCGCGACAGCCAGGAGAAACTGGAGGCCGAGCGCAAGGAGAAGGAGCAGGCCTGGCATGAGGGCGAGTCCGATGTCAAGATGGTTGTCGACGAGGATGTGATTGCCGAGGTGGTCTCCTCGACCACCGGCATCCCGGTCTTCAAGCTGACCCAGGCCGAGTCCAAGAAGCTCCTGGGTATGGAGAAGGAGCTGCACAAGCGGATCATCGGCCAGGATGAGGCCGTCTCCGCCCTGTCCCGCTCCATCCGCCGCACCCGTGTGGGCCTCAAGGATCCCAAGCGTCCCGCAGGTTCCTTCATCTTCGCCGGTCCCACCGGCGTGGGCAAGACCGAGCTGGCCAAGGCTCTGGCCCAGTTCCTCTTTGACGATGAGGATGCCCTGATCCGGGTGGATATGTCCGAGTTCTCGGAGAAGTACTCCACCTCTCGTCTCTTCGGCGCCCCTCCGGGGTACGTGGGATACGAAGAGGGTGGCGAGCTGACCGAGAAGGTCAGGCGCAAGCCGTTCTCCGTGGTCCTCTTCGACGAGATCGAGAAGGCTCATCCGGACATCTTCAACACCCTTCTGCAGGTGCTGGACGACGGTCACTTGACTGATGGACAGGGTCGGATGGTGGACTTCAAGAACACCATCATCATCCTGACCACCAACCTGGGAACCCGTGACATCGCCAAGGCGGCCAACACCGGCTTCAACGTGAGCGGCAACACCGAGACCTCCTATCAGCGGATGAAGGACCAGGTGACCAGTGAGCTCAAGCAGCAGTTCAGGCCCGAGTTCCTGAACCGCCTGGATGACATCATCGTCTTCCAGCAGCTGACCGAGCCCCAGGTCCGTCAGATCGTCGATCTGGACATCGCTCAGCTCAACGACCGTCTCTTCGAGCGCCACATGTCCCTGGACCTGACCGACAAGGCCAAGGATCTGCTGGCCGAGAAGGGCTTCGATCCGCTCCTGGGTGCCCGGCCTCTGCGTCGCGTCATCCAGCGGGACATCGAGGATGCCGTCTCCGAGAAGATCCTCATGGGCGACCTGACGGACAATGAGTCCGTCCAGGTCGATGCCGAAGGCGAGGGCATCCTGGGTGAATTCACCTTCACCGGCAAGCCCTTTGAGGGACCCCGGCATGCGGCCAGCTCCGCTGATGGGAAGGACCAGAAGTCTGAACTGGTCGGAGCTTCGGTTGGTTCCACCGACGCTGATGTTCCGCCAGTAGGCGAGGCTGACAGCCGGAGCCAGGATGGTCAGGGTCCTGAGCAGTCCGGCCAGAGTTCGCCTGCCAGTGATTGAGACAGAGGGCTAAGTCCTGACGCAGCTTACTGAAGAGGGGCTGGAGCACTGTAATGCGCTCCAGTCCCTCTTATTCTGTACTGCTGAGAATTTGCGTTGATTGCTGCGATGTCCTTCCTGGAGCCTCGTTGGGGGTATATGGCATCTATTGGCAGAATGAGCTCGGCATTCGCTTTTGCCTTACGAGTCCGCCGAAGGGCTCGATCATTTCCTTATGTGAATCTCAAGTCTGAGATGCAATCGACAGTAAGTGACGCTAGTGTTCCCCAATCAGCATTCCATGCATAACGGTTCCTTTGCCCAAACAGCCGACAACTCAGCAAGTTGCGTGATTGAGCACTTGGGCTAGGCGTGAAGTAGGTCTAGCTGACTGAAACGACTGCGGGCTAAGCGCTTGATGCAGCCTTTTTGCTCAAAACAAGGGATGCAACAGCAGGGCCAGCAGGTAGAAGGCCATGAGAGCGATGAACAGGATGTCCATCCTGCCCAGTCGCAGCAATCGGTAGTGGGTGCGCTCTTGACGGCTGCCTTCATAGCAGCGGGCGTCCAAGGCCCGGCTCAGGTTGTCAGCGTGCCGTAGGGCTCCAGCGAAGACAGGGACCGTGATGGCTATGGCTGCATGAAGGCGTTGTGAGAGCGATCCCGACTCGATGGATCCGCCGCGGGCGGCCTGGGCTTCCACGATGGCCTGAACTTCACGTCCCAGGGTGGGGATGAAACGCAGGGCCAATGAGAGGACCAGGGCAATCTCGTTGGTGTGAATGCCCAGCCTGGACAGTGGGCTCAGCAGGGATTCGCAGGCATCGGTCATCTGCGTTGGGGTGGTGGTCTCCACCAGGAGCGCCCCCAAAAAGATGATCAGCATGAAGCGGCAGGCATAGAGTACAGCCACCCAGATGCCGCCGGTGGTCAGCACAAATGGACCCCAGGCGGCCAGCCTGCGGCCGGTCTGCGTGACCAAAAGATTGAACAGGGCCAGCAGAAGCATGAGGATCAGAAAGCCTTTGACCGAGTTCATAATGGAACGCAGTGGGGCTCGGGCGGCGGCAAAGAGGCCGACAGTGACCACCAGCGCCAGAACAAGTTGCGCCGGCGTGGAAATGGCGAAGGCGGTGAACATGGCTAGGAGGAAGGTCACCAGCTTGGCTCGCGGGTCAAGTCTTGCCAGCAAGGATGGAGGTTTCTGGTCGGTCTGAGCTTGATTGGTTTCTTGCTCGGCAGTTTCCTTCCCAGCGGCATCCTTCTTCGCTGTATCTGTAGCGAGCAGCTGGTGGTAACGTTCCACGACTTCGACAGTCGGCCCATAGTCCAGCGTTTCCCCATGCTCCAGGAGTAGCGTCTGGTCGGCCAGATCCAGGGCCTCGCGATCGGCGTGGGTGCTCATGACGATGGTGACCCCGCGCTGATGGAGCACACGAAGCAGCCTCATGATGCGTGCGCAAGCCTGGGGGTCGAGACTGGCGGTGGCCTCGTCCAAAACGAGCAGTTGCGGGCTGCAGGCCACGACTCCGGCGATGGCCACCAGCCGCCGCTGACCCCCCGACAGGTCGAAGGGGGAGCGATCAGCCAGATCACTGATGTCCAGCAGCTTCATGGCCTCATCCACCCGTTGCTGCACCTGCTCGGGCCCATAGCCCAGGTTGTGCGGACCATAGGCGATGTCCTGGGCTACAGTATCCGCAAAAAGCTGATGTTCGGGGTATTGCATGACATAGCCGACCCTTTGGCGCAGAAGCTTCAGATTCTGGCGCCGCAGATGCTTGGCCTTGGGTCGGTCGGGCCCGGCCAGGGGCAGGCCGGCCACCTGGATGGAACCGCTGTCTGGGGCGGCCAGGGCACAGATGAGCCTGGCCAGTGTGGACTTGCCGGATCCATTGCGCCCGATGATGGCCAGGGTCCGTCCTGCCGCCAGCTCCAGATTCACCTGGCTGAGGGCTTTGCTTCCAGCATCCGGAAAACTGTAAGAGACATCCGACAACTTGACCATGGGACTAGCGTGGTTGCCGACTGCGGTTTTGGCGTCCGTATCTGATGTACTGCTTTGGGTCAATGGATTTTGGTCAGGTTCGCCAACAAGGGCAGGTAGATCCTGACTGTTCAGGATCTGATCAGGTCTTCCGGAGGCCACGATGCGTCCATGGTCAAGTACGAGGACCCGATCGGCCTGTCTGGCCTGCTCGAGCAGGTGGGTGATATGGACGACAGCCGTGCCCTGGGCTGTCAGCCGGCAGAGGATTGATTGGATCTCCTGTCGGCCGGCTGCATCGAGCATGGCACCAGGTTCGTCCAGCACCATCATGCCTGGATTCATGGCCAGGCTGCCGGCCAGGGCCAGTCGTTGCTGCTGTCCGCCAGACATGCGGGTGGGATCATCATTCATCCGCGTCTGCAGATCCACCTGCCTCAGGGCCGCTGGCACGCAGGAGAGCATTTTTTGACGGGGCAGGCCCAGATTCTCGGGTCCGAAGGCCACGTCGTCCTGGACGACAGTGGTCACGATCTGGTCCTCGGGGTTCTGAAAGACCATGCCGATGCTCCGTCGCGCCTGCCGGTAGGCTTCAGTGTCGATCCGGCGGCCCTGGTCCGAGGTATCGGAGCAGACCACCCGGCCCATAAGCTCGACCTGGCCTCGGTCAGGTGCCGTCGCACCCGAGAGTATGCTTCCCAGGGTGGATTTGCCGGAACCATTTGCTCCCAGGATGCACAGGTGCTCGCCTGCATGCACCTCCATGGTCAAGTTGTCCAAGGCCCAGGTCTGGCCTCCGTCATAGGAGAAGGAGACCTGATTCAGGCGGGCGACCGTTGTCTTCGAAACCGCAGAATTCGAGCCTGCGGATTGGGTCATGGATGCTGCCATGACGTTCCGAACCGCCGAGGCTTACTTGTTGATCAGCTTGGAGATGGGCTTGTAGATCAGGAAGGTGACCACGCCGTGGATGGCGAACTTCATCAGGTTGAAGGGCAGGAGGATGGGCACGATCATGGCGACCACCTTGGCCATGGACATGTGCGCATAGAAGGGGGTGATCACCACGTTGCACAGGATGGCTGCGATCACGCCCAGGATGGCACCGGAAACGATTCCGATGACCGCTCCCTTACGGCTGTGCATCCTGCGGTAGACCAAGGCTGCCGGCACACTCAGGGCCAGGGCCACAATCATCGAGATCAGGGCGCCGAACGGGTTGGTGAACAGGTGCGGTACGAATCCCAGGATGGAGATGATGGCTGCAGCCGCCGGTCCGAAGGCGAAGCCGCAAACCAGCACGACGATGCCTGAAGGGTCGTATTTGAGCCAAGGGGCGGCAGGAAAGATCGGGAAGGAGAAGAAGCTCAGAACCATGGCCAGGGCTACGAAAAGCGCGTAGACCGCGATTCGCTTGGTCGACCAGCGTCCTGAACCGCCTGCACCTGTGGAGTGGACATCGTTGAAGCGCGTGTCCTTGTTTGTAGTGGTATGTGAATGAGAATTGGGCATGCTCATAGAGGGCCTCGTTTCTTCCATCCGGACTGTAACCGTTGGCTTCGGATTTTGACCGATATCCACCGCTTGCGCGGGTCGCGGGCTCCCGGCATTTAGCCGGATACCGCCAGTAAGGACTTTCACCTTCCCTGAAACTGACGCTTTCAATATAGCTGCGGTCCCTGGAATGGTCAATTCCCTCTCGCTGCCGGTGCATTTCCAGACAGGCCAGGAAGGAAACAAAACCACTAAAAATCTAATGGCCGAAGAAGTGCAGCGCGCTTGAAAGCTCTGCCCGCTACTTGTCCTGACTCCCTGCCTGGAAATACTCCATGGAGCTGACCGGGCCCGCCAAGCGGAAGCCCTCATCCCCATAAATCACTTTGGTGACTGCGGTGTTGTCCATGTCAGGGATGGGACAGTGGTCGTCGATGGCCACCAGGAACTGTTGCAGGCACATGCCCGAGGAGACCACCAGGACGGGCCCGCCGCCCTCTTCGATGGCAGACTGGGAGATGCGCGTCAGTGCGCCGATCATTCTGCTACGGACCTGGGCCGTGGTCTCAGCCCGATCCTCTTTCTCCAGTCCTGCGGACAGGACGTCCTGGGCATCCAGCCGATGGAAGGTATCCTGCATATGGACGGGAATGTCCCTGCCGTAGGTTGCCTTGGCTGCGGCGAAGTCCTTGAACCCCATGGCGGCGCAGACCTGGTCCAGAGTGGTGCGCTCGTCCCGGCCCTCGAAACTGCCGAAGTTGTCCTCGCGCAGGTCAGGGTCCACGCCCACACGCAGATCCCCATTGCCGGACATGTCAAGGGCCAGGCGGGCCGTTTCATACTGTCGGCTCAGATTGCCGCTCCAGGCTGCACGGAAACGAATGGGGCGCAGTCCCCGGCCGAACTGGCATACATCCTCACGACCTTGCCTGGTCAGGGGGAAATCGGACCAGCCCTGCATCAGATGCATGACGTTGGCCGTCGTCCTGCCGTGCCGGGTCAGGTAAAGGGTTGTCGAACCTGCTTCAGCGCCCGGTTCGGCGACGGATTGTGATGAAGATGCTCCATTGTTCATAGTTCATCACCCTACACGGCCCCCTTGCCGGGTCACCGGGGTACAGCTATGGTCAGGACCTGATGAAACGGCCCCCGTCGCCCCAGGTCCATGTGCCGCCGCCGGCTCCGATCTGGAAGTTCATTTTGGCTATGCCCAGGTCGACTGCGGACCCGTAGGAGACCGAGGGGTCCAGGGTGGCGATCGCATCGCCTGAATCCTTGTCCAAGGCGAAAACCACCGGCTGTCCGTTCATGGCCGAAGGAGCCTTGGCGGCGGCAGCCACGCCGGCCTTGAACCATTCCGGAGCATCCCGGCGGTCCTGCGCGCTCATGGCTGAGGTCAACTCCTCATAGCTCTTGGAGGGTCGATGCTCGCTCTGTCGTTGGCAAAGCTTGTCGAAGTCCTGGTTGCCGTAGCCGATCTGGTCAGCCGGATAGCCGATGGTGACCACCAGATAGAGCGACTGGCTGGGGGTTATCCGACAGTGGCGCTCGGCCGCCTGACGATCCCAGCTGCCCGACACCCATCCTGTCCCCAGTCCGTACAGGGTGGCGGCCAGAACCATGCGCTCGCCATAGAAGCCGGCTTTTTCCAGGCTTTCGCGATCATTCTTGGGTCCGACCAGGGCCAGGTAGTTGGCCGCATTGGCCAGGTGACCGGAAGCGTTGTCGGCCGCAAAGGCGTCGGGTTTGCCCAGGACCAGCTGCATGTCCAGGCCACTCAGCGTATTCAGGGCGTTCAGGGTGCTGCCCAGCTGTCTGGCCAGGTCGGGATCGATGGGTTTGGGGTCGTATTCTCTGGTGGTGATGCGCACGTTGACTGCGTCAATAAGCTGTGTATGTTCGGTCATAACCTCATTATCCCACCCAATTCCGCTTCCTGCAGGTGGTGGCACAAGGCCGGCGGAAGAGTCCGCGCCTGGTCCGGTTTGTGCCACTGCCAGGGGTCGCAGAGGCATGGCTTGGGGTACAATCGCTACCGTGCCGGTTCGGACCCTCATCTTTGATCAGCTAAGGAGCAGCAATGATTGAAACAGCGCAGGCTTTCGGAGTGGATATCGGTGGATCCGGTATCAAGGCTGCCCCTGTTGACCTGACGATCGGCGATTTTGCAGAGCCTCGCAAGAAAATTCTGACTCCCGAGCACTCCACGCCAGAAGCTGTGGGGGTTGTGGTCAAGGAGCTCTTGGATCGATTCGAGGTTTCCTCGGATGTGCCTGTAGGTATCGCCTTTCCTGCTCCTGTCAAGCCTGACAAGCCGCTCGATTTCATGGCCAACCTGGACCAGGCATGGGTGGGTACCAATGTTCAGGAGGTCCTTTCCAAGGCCTGCGGCAGGCCCGTCAGTGTTGTCAACGACGCGGACGCAGCTGGTCTGGCCGAGGTGCAGTATGGGGCGGCCAAGGGACAGAAGGGTCTGGTCATCGCCACGACACTGGGCACCGGCATCGGCACGGCTCTGATATACAACGGCGTGCTGATTCCCAACAGTGAGTTGGGCCACCTGACGCTGGACGGCAAGGATGCGGAAAAGTACGCAGCCTCTTCGGTGCGCGACCGCAAGAAGCTGAGTTATAAGAAGTGGGCCAACCGTCTGACCAAGTACTACCGACTGCTTGAGCACTACTTCAATCCCGATTTCTTCGTCGTCGGCGGCGGTGTCAGTCGGATGAGCGAGAAGTTCCTGCCTCACATCGACATCAAGACTCCCATCGTTGCTGCCAAGTTGCGCAATCAGGCCGGCATCGTTGGCGCCGCCTATCTTGCTGATCTACGGCAAAAGCATCTGGGGTGAAGCAGGGCTTTTTCTGCGACTGTCCTGTATTGGGCGTTCTGGCGACTGCCGGATCGGAGGAGGAGCTGAAGAATCGTGCATTTTTCTCACCGTACCGGGTCCGACCACCCCAATCGCATTGCTCTGGCCGAGTCGGAGGCACGTTCCCAGGGTCTCAAGCTGGGCAGGTTGAATGATTCCAACCCCACGCACTTCGGGCTGGCCCCCTCATTCCTGTCCCAGGTATATGAGGCGGAACCGAGAGGACCTCGTAAGGCCCGACAGGCCCTGGCCGAGTTTCTGACCGGGCGTCAGGAATTGAGCCAGAGCGAGGACGGTGCGGCGGTCGATCCTGATGACCTCTACCTGCTCTCATCCACATCACAGGCTTATTCATGGCTGATGAAGCTCCTCTGCGACCCGGATGACGCCATTCTGGAGCCCAGGCCCGGATATCCCTTGATCGAATCCATTGCCGGCCTGGAATGCGTCCGAACAATCCCATACCGCCTGGCCTACGACGGGTCCTGGGTCCTTGACCTGGCCACGGTCAGGCAGGCCCTGGAGGGACCCGGAGGCGATCGCATCCGTGCTCTGGTCCTTATCAACCCCAACAACCCTACCGGTTCCTACATTCATCCGGAAGAACGCCAGTCACTGATGGAACTCTGTCAGCGGCAGGGGGTGGCCATCATAGCGGATGAGGTCTTTTTCGATTACCCTCTGGATCCTCTGCCGGGTCGTGCCCGGTTGGCTGGTGAGAATCGGGTGCTGACTTTTGCCCTGGACGGGTTCTCGAAGAGCCTGGCAGCTCCTCACGCCAAGCTGGGCTGGATCCAGGTTTCCGGGCCGGCCGACCAGGTTGCCGCCGCCAAGCGTCATCTTGACCTGATAGCCGACGATTACCTGCCCATGAGCCTTCTGATTACCAAGGATATGGAAGCCATGCTCTCGGATATCCCTGGCCAGACCAGTCGGGTGGGGGAGCGTATCAGGGGCAATCTCGGAATCCTCAGACAGACACTGGGCCAAAAGGAGTCCTGCGTCTCCCTGCTCAGGCCTGAGGGAGGCTGGAACGTTCTGTTGCGTTTTCCTCAGGTCATCGACGAGGAGGAGCTGATTCTTCGCCTGATTGGGTCCTACGGGTTGACTGGCCAGCCCGGATACTTTTTCGACATGCCAGGCAACGGATATCTGGCCCTGTCGCTCCTGCCGGAATCCTCGGAATTCCGCCGAAATGTGAACTCAGTCGTCTCAGCTATCGGAAAAATAACCTGTTTATAACCCACGTAATGCACTGTTCGCTCCGATAATATGTTCGGAACAATTGCCGGTTATGGAAGGGGGAGATTGGTACGGCTCAATGATGAGCCACTGATTGCAAGGCTGCACACGAAGGAGTGATAACGATGGTAGACGAAAATAAGGATCGAAGGGGAGACCCAGCCGACGGGGCTGGTGCCCGGATCGGGGAAAACATCAAGGCCATGGCCTCTGTAGATGAGACCGGAGGTGCTGTGGCGAATCAAGGCGTGGATCCAAGCCTGGCTCCGGATACGGGCAGAAGGCTCAACAATGCGGAGAAGGTCCGCTTTGCCATTGGCTTCGTCCTGGTATCCCTGCTCTGGGCCGCGCCCTTTACCATGGGGTCCGGGGTCCTCCTGCCTCAGATTTTCAATTCCCTGCATGGAGTCAGCGCTGAAGCGGCTCTGGGGACAATGAATTCGATTGGCTGTGTGTTCGCCCTGGTGGCCAATGTTGTTTTCGGCGCTCTCTCGGATATGTCCAGGTTCCGGGTCGGCAAGCGCACCCCCTGGATCGTGCTGGGCGGCATCATCGGCTCTCTTGGCTTCCTGCTGGTCATCCAGTCCCATACACTCCCCATGATCATCTTCGGCTGGTGCATTGTTCAGGTGGGCATCAACTGCCTGATAGCCCCGGCCGTGGCGGTCCTCTCCGACAGGATTCCCGAGTCGACCAGGGGAACCTATTCGGCACTCTATGGGGCCAGCCAGGTCATCGGCCAGCAACTGGGAACCATCATCGGCAGCTCGTTCATGGCCAACATCCACACCGGCCTGGTGGTCGCCATGATCATCTTCCTCTTTTCTGGTATTCTCACCGTGTTGATCTGGCCCCGGGAGAAATCGGCTGCCAACACGGTCGTGGAACGAACCTGGGCGGATGTCGGCCGGTCCTTCATACCGCCCACCAAAAACAGCCGCGACTTCTACCTGGCGCTTCTGGGCAGGTTCACCTTCGTCGTCGGCTGCTTCATGATTCAGGGCTACCAACTTTACATACTGCAGAAGTACTGCCACCTGAGCGATGCCCAGGCCGCATCCACACTCAAGGTCATGGCCTTGATTTCGGTGGTGACAACCATCCTGGCCTCCGTGGTCTCGGGTCCCCTCTCGGACTTCCTGCACAGGCGGAAGGTGATTGTAGCCACTAGCTGTCTGATTCTCGCCGTCGGCATACTCTTCCCCTTCCTGATGCCAACCGCCACGGGCATGTACTTCTATGCCGCTCTGGCCGGAATCGGCAACGGCTGCTACATGTCAGTCGACCAGGCGCTGAACGTCGATGTGCTGCCGAACGCCAAGGAGGCCGGCAAGGACCTGGGCATCCTCAACCTGGCCAATACGATCGGCCAGGTGATCGCCCCCGGGTGCACCACGCTGGTTATTGGCCTCTTCGGCGGCTACAGGATGATCTTCCCAGTCGCCATCGCCTGCCTGCTGGTGGGAACCGTCTTCATCATGATGATTCGCAAGGTCAAGTGAGTCTGAAAACCTGTAATCCGGACCTGTGCTGAGCAGTGGCCCGGCTAATCGAACCCGAAAGGAAAAAGACATGACAGAAGAATCGCATACCAAAGCCAAGGATCTGAATCTGCAAGAGGAGGCCTCGCTGACCTCGGGATCCGACTCCTGGCACCTGCAGGGCCTGCCCGACAAGGGCTATGAAGGCTATATGATCACCGACGGCCCCTACGGACTGCGCAAGGCCACTGGCTCCGATGTCTATGGCTCGGTCCCGGCTACCTGCTTCCCCCCGACCGCCGGACTGGCCTCTTCATGGAACCCAGATCTGACCTACCAGGTGGGCCAGGCCATGGGCGAGGAGTGCATCCAGGAGAAGGTGGCCGTCATTCTGGGCCCCGGCATCAACATCAAGCGCAGCCCGCTGGGCGGCCGCAACTTCGAGTTTTACTCGGAGGATCCTGTGCTGGCCGGTCATGAAGCTGCAGGTCTGGTCGAAGGGGTCCAGTCCAAGGGGGTGGGCACCTCTCTGAAGCACTTTGCAGCCAACAATCAGGAGACCGACCGGCTCAGGGTCAGCTCTGACGTGGACGCGCGCACCCTGCGTGAGATCTACCTGCCGGCCTTCGAATATGTGGTCAGGAATGCCAAGCCCTGGACCATCATGTGCGCCTACAACAAGATCAACGGGGTCTTCAGCTCGGAAAACCGCTGGCTGCTGACGGACGTTCTGCGCGGGGAGTGGGGCTACCAGGGCATGGTCATGTCCGACTGGGGTGCCGTCCACAACAGGGTCAACGCCCTGCAGGCCGGACTCAACCTGGAGATGCCGCCCTCCCGCACTGACGACCAGGTGGTCCAGGCCGTACAGGCTGGCAAGCTGGACAAGGAACAGCTGGACCGGATGGCCCAGGGGATCCTGGACCTGATCGACAAGGCCCGTCCGGCCATGTCCCAGCAGGGTTATCGCTACGATGTCCAGGAACACAACAACATGGCCCGTCGAGCGGCCCAGGAGTCCATCGTCCTCTTGCGCAACGAGGACAGGATTCTGCCCCTTGATCCCAAGCAGAAAGTTGCGGTCATCGGCGAGTTCGCCCGGACCCCGCGCTACCAGGGTGGAGGTTCCTCGCACATCACGCCTACTGAGGTCTCCTCGGCCCTGGACGGCTTCAAAGAAGCTGGCATGAATGTGGACTTCGCGCCCGGGTTCACGCTGGACGAGAAGGAACAGGATCCCGCCCTGACCCGGCAGGCGCTTGAAGTTGCGCGCGGAGCCGACACCGTGGTGCTCTTCCTGGGATTGCCTGAAGATGCCGAGTCCGAGGGCTTCGACCGCACCAGCATGGATCTTCCCGACAAGCAGGTGGCTCTACTCAAGGCCGTGTCCGAGGTCAACGACCGGGTGGTCGCCGTCCTCTCCAATGGAGCCGTGGTGACTGTTACCGACTGGATGGACAAGACCAAGGGCTTGCTGGAGACCTGGCTTTTGGGCCAGGAGGGTGGACGCGCCGTGGTGGATGTGCTGACCGGTGCCGCCAACCCTTCGGGCCATCTGCCTGAAACCATCCCGGTTCGGCTGGAGGACAACCCCACTATCACCTCCTTCCCCGGCGAGGAGGGTCACTCCCGCTACGGCGAGGGCGTCTACGTGGGATACCGCTACTACGACACCTTCCAGCGTCCGGTGGCCTTCCCCTTCGGATTCGGCCTGTCCTATGCCGACTTCGACTTGGATCAGGTCGTGGTGACCAAGACCGGAGCCAACTCGGCTCGGGTGGAGGTGACCGTGACCAACACCTCGCAGGTGGATGGCGCTCAGACCGTGCAGGTCTATGTGGCCCCCTGCGCCAGCCAGGTGAATCGGCCCAGCCATGAGCTCAAGGCCTTCACCAAGGTCTTCCTGAAGGCGGGACAGTCCAGCCGGGTGAGCATGGACCTGACCGAGCGCGACTTCGCTTACTGGTCGACGGCCATGGATGCCTGGCATGTAGAGGCGGGCACCTACCGCATCCAGGTGGGTACTTCCAGCCGCGATCTGGTTGCAGAAGAGAACCTGCAGGTGGATGGCGACGGCCGGTTCATTCCACTGAATGCCGAATCGACCATGGCCGAGTGGCGCGAGAATTCGATTGGCGGACCTATCCTGCGCGATCGTATCGATCAGGATGGCATACCGCTGCCCGACGATCCCAACACAGCTCAGCTTTTCGACACCATGCCACTGGCCTCGGTCATCACCTTATCGGGTGGCGATGGCAATGGCATCGTGGCTGACATGGTCGACCGGTATCACCAGGCCCTCAAGCAACAGGGTCTGGACTCCTGACATCACTGTCGGCTGGGCTCAGGGTGCTATAAACCAGACGGCTACGTTCATGGCCTGACTGAGGTCGAAGTGCTCCAGCAGGACCATGGCGTTGATGAATGTCAGGACCAGTCCAGCCAGACAGGCCAGTGTTAGCAGGCTCATGACGGCCGCTCCCGCTGTGGAGCGGCCGTCTTCATATGTTGAGGATGCGGTGGCCATGACCACAACAGCTGCCAGGCAGATCAGCCAGGCGAAATCGATGGTGTAGCGCACCGAGAATCCACCCAGATATGAGTCTGCAACCATGACCAGGACTGCCAGGGCCAGGGCCATGATCGAGGCGGGCATCCATCCCCGACGATGCAGTTCTTTTCGCACCCGAGGCAGAGCAAGAAGAGCAAGGGCCAGTACAAGTACCGGGGTGGTGACCAGAAGCCCGCCCAGGCCGGGTTCGGTGAAGTGCCAGACCCGCATGGGAGCGGGGGAGAATTGCAGGTAGGGGAAGACCGGCAGGGTCGTCAACGGCTGCAGCAGGTAGTAGCCAAAGATCTGCAGCAGGCCGCGGGTGCCGGGATGATAGTTGGTCAGGTCCAGGACGGTCATCTGATACCGGTTGCCGAAGTCCAGCAGGGATCCGAAGCGCCAGCGGTTGTACAAGAGCAGGGGGGCGGCGACCAGGAGGACCGGCAAGAGGCCGCAGACCAGCAAGGACAGCGCCCGCCTCCGAGACAGGTTGGCAGGCTGGTTCCCGCGCGTGAACAGGGCGTTGATGACTGCCCTTATCTCCTTGGCAAACAGGGGCAGCGCCAGCAGTCCGGCAGCCAGGAAGGTTGGTCGGCAGCCCAGGGTGGCAGCCACTGACAGCGATCCCAGGAAGAGCCGTGATCCGGACAGATGCCAGGGTCGGTCCCCATCCTCCACGGTCCACATCCGTGTTGATCCACGACCCGAATGCTCACCGGCGTCCACAGATTGTCGCTGGATCCGTCTGGCCCCCATCCAGAGCCAGAGTCCTGTCATGACCGCCAGCAGGGAGGCATCGAAGGGAATCGTATAGAAGTTGCGGCGGCACCAGAGGTAGAACATGCCGGATCCTCCCAGCATGGTCATGAGGGCCATGCCGACCACGGCCAGGTTGACCCGGGGAAACCAGCGGGCCAGCAGGCGGATGGTGGCCAGGGCGGTCATGATGGTTGCCGCCGCGACCAGCAGGGCCGCAGCCGAGCTGGTGGGCAGGGCATAGCCGCCCGGATGCACCAGGCTGGTTATCACACGGTAGGGCAGGAAGAGCAGCAGCACTGGCAGGACACCGAAGTAGGAGTACCAATGGCCGTTCCGGTATACGTAGTCCCAATATATGGGTTGCTGGTCCTGGGCCAGCAGCGCGTTTCGAGTGGCTATATCGAAGGGGTTGGCTGCCTTGGCCAGACCCGGCGCTTGGCCAAGATTCAGCCAGGGTCGTCCATGCAGCAGGGCCTGGGCCACGTGATCGTACTGGTTGAAGTCGTAGACGTATGCATTCGGCTGGTGGTAGGCCATGGGAGTGAAGGTGGACAGATCGTGCTGGATGTTCCAGCAGGACCAGGCTGCCAACGGAGCAAGAATCAGGGCCAGGACCAAACGCTGACCTACTGAGCCTGTATTCAACCGGGTCCGCCAGAGGACCGAGCCGGGCAGGTAGCCCAGGATCAGCGCTGCCAGACAGACCAGCATCAGTATCCGTGCCGGGTTGAGGTCCAGGGGGACCACCTTTGCCGGAGTCATTCCGGTCAGCTGCAGCCGGGCTCCGATGGGCTCCTGTATCCACAGTCGCATGGCCTGGATCCGGGCTCCGCTGGGTTTGCCTCTGATGCGCAGGTAGTGGCTGCGGGACTGACCGGGGCAGATCAGTCCTCGGGTGCCCTGGGTCCAGCCCTTGTCGCCGGCCAAGCGCAGATCCAGACGTACATGGATCTGCGACAGGAATGAACCCTCGATGTCCTCTGCAAAGTGGGCCTGGACGAAGGATGCCTGTCCATCTGCGACGGGGACATCCACCCAGGCACCAGCCGGATCGGTGATCTTTAATCCTCCGCCATGCAGCGGGGACAGCCCTGGGCCCAGCCTTTCCGGTCGGGGTTGGATACTGCCCGCAGTCCCTGCCGAAGAGCCCGAGGCGGAACCCGCCAGCGACTGCCAATGAGCCAGGTTGAATACCCCCAGTTCGAGGATAAGCACAACAATGAGTGCTACCAGCAGTCGAATGGTCGTGCCCCTGGCCGGGGTGGGGCGTCGCAGGGCTGGCAGAGTCATCACGGTTTTATTCTAACGGCGACATGTCGGGTTGGATTGGGACAATCGAAAGTATGTCCAAGAACGCGAAGAAGTCCCGGGGGTTCGGGAATCTGTACGGTCTGGGCCGTTCCATTCTTTCCGCACTGGAAGGACTGGTAGGCTCCTCTCGGCCGACCACAGGGGGTCGTGGGGATCGTCCCCTGGATTCTTCGGTGGCCGACATGGTCGATCTGATCAACCGCACGGGGCGCCATCCTGATGATCGGCAGATGCGCGAATTTCTGGCCTCTCACAGCCGTATTCTGGGTGTCGCCGTCAAGCGCCGGCTTTTTCCCCGCCTGCAGGGCGTGCCCGAGGGGCTGACGCTGGGCTGGGTTCAGTGGCCTGATGCGCCCGGCCGTGGCTTCGCGTTGGGAATCTTTACCGATCGTCGTCACTTTGCTCAGATCGCTCTGGCCGACGACCATGGCAGGGTCTTCATCGGCGAGCAGAGCCGGATGGACCTGCAGAACATGGAGCCTGCCTTCTTGCTGGGCCGGGAGGAGGAGGTGACCCTGGCCGACGGTCGTCGGCTGGGCCGCGATCCGGGTCAGGATTCGGGACCGGTCCGTGCCTTGCAGGGTGCTGTGGCTGGCCGTGACGATGCCGGCCATATGCGTTGGTTGGCCTCCTGGCTGCGAGCCGATGGCCGCTATTCCCTGGAGCAGTTGCGTCCACTCCTGCCTCCGGAGATGCGCCTGGACCTGGAGTACCGGGATGCCGTGGCCATCGCCTTTTTCGCCGCCTACCTGCTGCCGCGCATCCAGGGAACCTTCACCGGGTTCGGCTCGGGCAACATCTTCTACCGGCTGAACCGGGAGGCGCCAATGGGTGCCATCCGACGCAGTGTGGGCGACATGATCCAGGCGCGCTCCCACGGACAACGGGTCTCCGGCTTGGAGGATCTGTTCGCCGACCTGATGCGCGAGGCCGGGGCCTTATCGCCCGTCTCCGGTCTTGAAGCTGTTCACGGGGCCGAGCCCCTGCATCTGTATGCATCCTCGTATTCCGGCGCCTACTTCCTGAGCTGGGACAACGGACTGGAGTTCACCGCCGCCCTTGCGGCCCTGCGCATCGAGGGCAATCTCAATAGGTTCGCCGCAGTCAGCGCCTGGCTGGAGCGCAATGCCCGCCTGGGGACGCTGCCCACCGAGGACTCAATCAATCGCGTCCAGGCAACCCGGCTGGACCAGGCTCTGTTGGACGATCCTGCCATTGTCGCCCTGATGCGCCCGGGGGACTATCCGATTCGCTTCGATCCCCTGGAGGACGACGGGCGGACTGCCATCAACGCCATGGTTGACAAGGCTGCGGCTACCGCCGTCATGGTCCGTCAACAGGCTCCCCAGGCTCTGCCGGTGCGAGCGGACGGCCAGGGGCAGGAGCCCGTGCGTTCCGAGTGGGTCTACCGGCAGACGCTGTCCATGCTCATGCGATCCCTTCGGCTGCCCTTCCGCTTCGATGTGGAGTTCAGATCCGACCTCGCCCAGGGGAAGGTGGCCCTGGCCTTCACTGCGGCAGGACGCACCATGATGCCCTCCAGCCGCTATGAGGATCAGTCACGGGCCTGGCGGGACCTGGACGACGGCGAGCGTTCCGCCATGAGCGCTGACTACAACCTGCGCGTCGGACTGATGATGGCTGCCCTGGCATTCGGGGTGGATCCATCCGTGCGCGAGGTCAGCCTGCAGATCGACTCCATCGGTCTGGAGGAGGCTGTCGACCAGCAGAACTCGGCCATCAGGACCATGATGGGACAGGCCCTGGAGGCCTTTGAGCGCATGCGTTCCGGCGAGGTGGCCCCCACTGGGTCCAAGGCTGATCCCAAGGATGGCGACGTGCATGGCGATCCCACCAAGCCCATCGCCTCCCGTATGGCTCCTGAGCAGCAAGAGGGCAATGAGGAGGACAAGGCCGAGGATCAGGGTGAAAGGGAATCCGTTGACCGAGAATTCAAGGATCTCATGCAGGGTGTGGACCTTGACACTGCAGCCTTTGCGACGCCATCGTCGGCCAATGGGTCCGATGCGGATGAGTCGACCACCGCTGATGCATCCAAGGAGGATGTCTCGGATGGTGATGTCTCGGCGGATCAGACTGGCGACGATGCATCCCGGAATCCGCTCAGCGCCTTGCAGAGCAATCCGACCATCCGCACCCTGGTCTCGGTGGTCTTCAGCAGGGAACTCTTCCTCTCCCGCATCCGTTCGCAGGGTCTGAAAGAACCACGTGGCATATACCGCTTCTTCGATGCGGCCATGCAGGTGGATTCCCAGGGTGGGCTCAAGCCCACTGAGGCCGTGTTCGACATGCGCGATGACCGCTTCAGTCCCCACGGCAGCCAGGAGGAGCCCGAGTTTTCCGAGGTGACCTTTGCCGACAAGTCTGCCAAGGCCCTGGGCGCACATAAGGCCGTGGACCTTTCCATCCAACGGGCCGACCTGCTTCAGAGGGCTGTAGGAGGTTTCCACCAACTGGCCTCGGACCGGACCATGACATCAGCAGCCAAAGCCCAGGAGGCTACAAGCATCATCGAAAGCATCGGCGACCCGGAGCTGGAACAGTTGGCCCCGCAGGTTGCCAGCGCCATGATTGACGGCAGCTCTGTTCCAGACTTTGACTTCTCCCTGTCCTCCCAACTGGACAAGGAGCGTGTCAGGGCCCGCGATCTGCTCTTTTCCGGCGGAGCGGCCCAGGGCATACAGGTGGAGCAAGACGCCATCGCCCATCTGGATGCCGTCTTTGCGGCCGAGGGCCAGGTGCCCCGCTACTTCAATTCATACGCCGAGCGTGTGGTCTATAACCGCCTCTTCGCCACACCGGGGGAGCGGACCCTGCTCATTCCTGACAACCTCTTCTACGCCCACCTGGAAATTGCCGACCTGCTGGCCCAGCTCAAGGAGGATCAGGCCGCCCTCAAGCATCTGAACGCCATGGTGGCCTATGCGCCCGCCTACCCGCTCTCCCACCTGAAGCTGGCGGTCATGCTGGCCAACCGGGAGGACTGGGATTCGGCCCGGGCTGCCACCCTGAACGCCCTGCGGGTGGCCCTGGACCGTGACGATGCCTCCTTCGCTTACTACCGTCTGGCCTATGCCTCATGGATGCGCGATGAGTTCGACGTGGCTGCAGCGGCTTATTTGATGAGCGAGCACATCAGTCCCGACCGGATACCGGCCCTTAAGAGTGAGCTGGCCGAGCTGCAGGCCAGGGCCCGCTCCCAGTGCGTGGTCCTGCCCGAAGACCACCGGCAGGCCCGTCGGGTGCTGGCCGAACATGGCCTGCCGGTCTGGCCTCACACCGAGGTGGCCTCCATAGTGCGCCAGGCCGCGCGCATCTGTGTGGACGGCGGGCTCTTTGTCCCCGCCCGAACACTGTCAATGGCGGCCGCCAGGATGAACGACGACGATAATGAAGGTGTTGATGTGGTACAGGCACAGTTCATGAGGTCGCTCAATGCATGACAAAACAGCTCAGGAAGATAATCGGCAAACCAGTGATGAGGGCAGGAATGCCGAATCCAGGCCCAGGCCGGGCACTGACCGATGGATAGCCTCCCTCCAGCCCGACGATGCTGATGCCATGCGACTGGGGGAGCTTGACCTTGACTCCTTGGGAGCCCAACAGGCCCAGCGCCTCTGGTCCAGGCTGGCCGCCTGGGTCGAGTCCGACCAGGTCGCCTACTATATAGACGATGCGCCGGTCTCCTCCGACGCGGCCTATGACGCCAGGATGCGTTGCCTGCAGGAGCTGGAGTCCCGCTTTCCCAGCCTGGATACCCCCCAGTCGCCGACGCACCGGGTCGGAGGGACCTTCTCCAACGACTTCGCCTCCGTTCGTCACCCCTCCCGGATGCTCAGCCTGGATGACGTTTTCAGTGTCGCCGAGCTGCGCCAATGGTATGACGGGCTTCGCAACGAGCTCGATTGGCCGCAGGACAAGGCCCTGCCCATGACCAGCGAGGTCAAGATCGACGGCCTGGCCCTCAACCTCCTCTACCGCAACGGGGTCCTGGAGCAGGGCCTGACCAGGGGGGACGGGGTGACCGGCGAGGACATCACCCTCAACGTCAGGACCATTCCAAGCATTCCCCAGAACCTGTCGGGCCCGGCCCGCGACATCCCCGAATTCGTGGAGGTCCGCGGCGAGGTCTTCATGCGGTTCGACGACTTCAACGCCTTGAACGGGCAGCAGGAGCAGGAGGGCAAGGCGCCCTTCGCCAACCCCCGCAACGCCGCCGCCGGATCCCTGAGGCAGAAGGATCCACGCATCACGGCCAGCCGTCGTCTGAGCTTCTACGCCCATGGCCTGGGCTCCCTGAGGTGGGGCCCGGCCCATCCCAAGGGGACCCATGACGAGGTCATCGACCAGTCCCAGGCCTACGACCTCTATAAGCAGTGGGGGATTCCGGTCTCACCCCACAACCGGGTCGTCACCTCCTTCGACCAGATTCTGGACATGATCGACTATTACGGCCAGCACCGCAATGACATCGAGCACGCCCTGGACGGCATCGTGGTCAAGCTTCAGGACCGGGATCTTCAGCGCAGGCTGGGTGCCACCTCCCGTGCCCCCCGCTGGGCCGTGGCCTACAAGTACCCTCCGGAGGAGGTCAATACCCGGCTTCTGGACATCACCGTCCAGGTGGGCCGGACCGGGCGGATCACCCCGGTGGCGGTTCTCACCCCGGTCACCGTGGCCGGGTCCACGGTCTCCAGGACCACCCTTCACAACGCCTCCGAGGTCAAGCGCAAGGGCATTCTGATCGGGGATACGGTGGTGGTCCGCAAGGCGGGGGATGTGATCCCCGAGCTGGTCGGACCGGTCGTCGAAGCCAGGAAGGGGCGCGAGAAGGACCTGAGACCCTTCGTCATGCCCGATACCTGCCCCAGCTGCGGCGCTCGGCTGGCTCCGGCCAAGGAGGGCGACGTGGACATCCGCTGCCCCAATGTGGAGTCCTGCCCGGCCCAGCTGACCGAGCGGATCATCCACATGGCCTCACGAAAGGCCCTGGACATTGAGCACCTGGGGGAGCAGAGCGCCATAGCCCTGACCAATCCGGATGAGAACCGGCCTGATTCCGTTGAAGTCTATGCCCCCGGCCTGCGTGAGGTCCTGGTTGACCAGGGCGGCCAGGCTGCTGCCTACCAGCCGGACCCGGATCTGAAGCTTCCCCCGCGTCAGGATCCGGTCCTGACCAGCGAGGCCGGCCTGTTCGACCTGAAGGTTGAGGACCTGCGTCAGGTCTATGTCTGGCGTGAGGTTCCCCTGATGGAACAGGTGGAGGTGGAAGGTCGGCATGGTCGCACCACGACCAAGCGTCGGACTGGCGGCAGCGGTCTCTGGTACCGGGTGCCCGCCTTCTATAACCAGGGCGAGCGGGCCATGAACAGCCATGAGACCCAGGCCCAGGAGGCCGCCCTGGGCAGCGCCGATGCCCAACCCTCCAGGAACACCCTGCAGATGCTCGAAGAGATCGACAAGGCCAGGCATGTCGACCTGTGGAGGGTCCTGGTGGCCCTGTCCATCCGGCACCTGGGACCGACCTCGGCCCGGGCCATAGCCACCCGCTTCCCGTCGCTCAAGGCCGTGGAGGAGGCCAGCGTGGCGGACCTGTCCGAGCTGGACGGGGTGGGCCCGGAAATCGCGCACTCCATTCATGACTGGTTCCAGGGTGCGCGACAGCCCGGCGACTGGCGCGGGCGCATCCTGGATGCCTGGCAGGCCGCCGGGGTGGGTGCTCACGTCGAACGCAGCACCAAGCCGCAGACGCTGAAGGGCATGACCGTTGTGGTCACCGGCAGTCTGGAGGACTTCTCCAGGGACTCCGCCAAGGAGGCCATCGTGGAGCGCGGCGGCAAGGCCTCAGGGTCCGTCAGCAAAAAGACCACCTATGTGGTGGTCGGCGCCAACCCGGGATCCAAGGCCGACAAGGCTGAGAGCCTGGGCCTGCCCATCCTGGACGAGGCGGGCTTCCACCGTCTGCTTGACACCGGCGACCCCAAACCGGCCCAAGGCTGATTGTGACATTCGCAATATCCGACCAGCCCCGCCCTGGCAGCCGATGGCTGGGCGCGATATGGTGACGGCATGGAACAAGTAGAGCATCGCAAGGAAGGGACCCGGGATCTGGAGGAGCTGCCTCGAAGAATCAAGGGGGAGGTCTATGAGCGGCTCAGTCGGGTCATCGATCCAGAACTGGGACGGTCCATCACCGATCTGGGCATGATCACCGACATCATTGTCGAGCCAGCCAGGGATGCCCAGGCCGACTATGAGGTGACCGTGCGGGTAGAGCTGACCATCAAGGGATGCCCGCTGTCGACCACCATCACCAACCAGATCAACGGGACCGTGACCTCCTATCCGCGAGCCCGGCTGCGCCCGCATATCGATGTCTCCTCCATGAGTCGGGAGAAGCTGGACAACCTGGTGGCCGACCTCAAGGCGGCCCGGCGCAGCAATCCCTTCTCCAAGCCTGGCGTGGGCACCCGCATCTTCGCCATCGCCTCGGGCAAGGGAGGCGTGGGCAAGTCCTCGGTGACCGTCAATCTGGCGGCCACGCTGGCAGCACTGGGTTATGACACGGCCGCCATCGACGCGGACATATACGGGTTCTCCCTGCCTGGGCTCTTCGGCGTGCACAGCAGGCCCACCAATCTGCACGGCATGCTGATGCCGGTCACTGCCTGGGGGGTCAAGCTGATCTCCATCGGCATGTTCGCCGGTTCGGATCGGGCCATCCTCTGGAGGGGTCCGCGCCTGCAGCGCTCGCTGGAGCAGTTCCTCTCCGATGTCTGGTGGGGCGACCCCGACGTGCTCCTGCTGGATCTGGCCCCAGGCACCGGAGACATGGCCCTGTCCGTGGCCCAGGCCCTGCCCAACAGCCGATTGATCGTGGTCACCACCCCCCAACCTTCGGCCTCGCAGGTTGCCGTGCGTTCAGGGCTGGTGGCCCTCCAGCTGCCCACCAAGGTCCAGGGTGTGATCGAAAACATGTCCTGGTACGAGCACAATGGTGAGCGGCTGCGCATCTTTGGTCAGGGAGGCGGCCAGCGTGTGGCCGACCAGCTGACCCGGGATCTGGGGTATCAGGTGCCTCTGCTGGAGCAGCTGCCCCTGCAGACCGACCTGCGCGAGTCGGGGGAGTCCGGACGTCCGGCTGTACTCAGACCAGACGGCTCCCTGGATGATTCGCCGCTGACCAGACGGTTTGTGGACCTGGCCAAGACCCTGATGGCGGGTTCTGAGCCTGGTGATGCCCGTCGGGCAGCCGGCGAGGACTGACTCTCAAGAGATAACATGGTCTGCTGCACTGGCCACTGCCGGTATGCCTTCTCGGCCGTGCTTCGAATCGACCACCCTTCAAAGTTTTCAATCCGTTTCCGCGCCTTGTCCGAGACTAGACGGCAACCGGGCTCTTCTGGCTGGTGATCTGCCGCGAGGGGATGGCCAGGAACCAGGGGACGGCCAGCACGACCAGGCCGATGGCGCACATGGCCAGGAAGGGGATGACCTCATGTCCGGCCAGGATGTAGGAGGCGAACATGGGTCCCACGATGTAGCCCAGGGAGGCGGCCGTGTTGAGCAGCCCGAACATGCGACCGCTGAACGAGGGTCCCGCCAGCTCGGCGGCCACCACCGGCTGGGAGATGCCCATCATGACCTCGCCCAGTCCGAAGATGGTGATGCCCAGGGAGGCCACGCTCAGGGCGCCGGGAGTGGAATCCAGGCGCAGGCCCAGGACGATGATCACCCAGGCCGCAGCCCAGAAGACCGGCACGGTGCGCAGCATTCGCACATGGTTGGCATCCTTGAGGCGGGGCAGCAGCACGATGTTCATGATGACCACTGAGAAGGTGTTGACCACGTCCACCACCGACAGGGACCAGCGGGGGATGTGCGGATCCGAAATCAATGTGGTGACCAGACCGGCGTCGAACTGGGAGTAGCCGAACAGGTCCATGAAGAAGGTGCCCAGGGTCAGCAGGGCCATGGATGCCAGCACCCTGGTCAGTGAGCTGGTCCGCCCTCCGAAGGTGCCGTTGATGGTTGTGTTTTTCTTGCTGTTCGGCTGGCTGGCCTGAAGAGAGTGGGACGCCCCGGCGGATTCCTTGATGGCCTCCCGCTCCGCCTTGGCCTTGAGCTCAGCCGTCAACCGACGCAGCCTCCAGTGGCGTTCGATGACCAGCAGGGACAGGCTGAGCAGAGCGAATCCCAGGGCCCTGCCGCCGAAGCCGATGCGATAGAGGAAGTCCTGACCGCCTGCGGCCAGCAGTCCGCCAACGGCCGCCCCAAGGCCGATGCCCAGGTTGAGCTCGGCCTGGTTGATTCCATAGACGATCCGGTGTTGCTCCCTGGTGGAGATCTGCGTCAGAATGCTGGCCCAGGAGGTCTGCATGCCCATCCCCAGGCCCGAGACGAAGGCTCCCGCCACTGCTGCCCGATAATCGTGGGCCACGGTGAAGATCAGGGGGCCGATGACCGAAAAGATCATGGCCGTATGCATGGCCAGCCAGGAGGAGCGGCGGTCCGAGACCCATCCGATGATGGGGTTGGAGATCAGGGACCCCACCGAGCTGATGGTCACCAGAAGGGCGGCTTCGCTCATGGTGGCGCCCAGGGAATGGGTGGCGAAGAGCAGCTCGATGGGCATGACCAGGCCGATGCCGAAGTTGCACATGAGGTCCACGATGAGCATGGCGCGCAGATATACGGGCAACTCCATGAACTCACGCAGCCAGCGCATCGATCTCCACCTCCATCGGATCCGTTTTCGTACCTCTCCTCATTCTGGCCTGACCGCCTGCCGGGATGCCGGGGCTGGCGTGTTGCCATCAATGGGCGGATGCCGACGGCCGTGACAATGTAAAAGGCCCGACCCTTCAGCAGGAAGGATCGGACCCTATGCGACCCGGCTGATCAGCCGGCCTCGGTCGCCATGCGAACTCAGATGTGGAAGTAGAGCTCGTACTCCAGGGGGGTGGGGGCCAGACGGGTCTGGTCCAGTTCACCGCGCTTCAAGTCCAGCCAGGTCTGGATCAGATCGTCGGTGAAGACGTCGCCCTCGCTGAGGAAGTCGTGGTCCTCCTCCAGGGCGTTCAGGGCCTCCTCCAGGGAGCCGGGCACCTGCTTGATCTGGGCGTGCTCCTCCGGAGGCAGCTCGTAGAGGTCCTTGTCGATGGGTGCCGGAGGCTCGGTGTGGTTGAGGATGCCGTCCAGTCCCGCCATCAGCTGGGCCGAGAAGGCCAGGAAGGGGTTGCAGGAGGGGTCAGGGGCACGGAACTCGATCCGCTTGGCAGCTGGTGAGGTGCCGGCCAGGGGGATGCGGATGGCCGCCGAACGGTTCCGGGCGGAGTAGACCAGGTTGACCGGGGCCTCATACCCGGGCACCAGCCGCTTGTAGGAGTTGGTGGAGGGGTTGGTGAAAGCCAGGACGGACGAGGCATGCTCGATCAGGCCGCCCACATACCAGCGGGCGATGTCGGAGAGCCCACCGTAGCCATTCTCGTCATAGAAGAGGGGCTTGCCATCCTTCCAGAGGGACTGGTGGCAGTGCATGCCGGTTCCGTTGTCCCCGGCGATGGGCTTGGGCATGAAAGTGGCCGCCTTGCCGGCCAGGGCAGCGGTCTCGTGGACCACGTACTTATACTTCATCAGGTCGTCGCCAGCGTGCAGCAGGGTGTTGAAGCGGTAGTTGATCTCCTGCTGGCCGGCGCCGCCCACCTCGTGATGGGAGCGCTCCAGAATCAGGCCCACCTTCTGCAGGTTGGCCACCATGTCGTCGCGCAGATCCTGATAGTGGTCAATTGGCGGTACTGGGAAGTAGCCCTTCTTGACCCGGTTCTTGAAACCTATGTTGTCGGAGCCGTCCTCCTCGACATCCACGCCCGAGTTCCAGGGGGCCTCGATGGAGTCGACCTCGTAGAAGGAGCGTTGCATGCTGTTCTCGAAGCGGACCTTGTCGAAGATGAAGAACTCAGCCTCAGGAGCGAAGGAAGCCGTGTCGGCGATGCCGGTGGAGCGCAGGTAGGCCTCGGCCTTGGAGGCGATCTGCCGGGGGTCGCGGGAGTAGGGCTCGTCGGTCACCGGGTCCACGATGGAGAAGGCCACATTCAAAGTGCGGTGGCGGCGGAAGGGATCCAGATAGGCTGTTTCAGGATCCGGAATCAGCTTCATGTCGGACTCGTTGATGGCTTGGAAGCCTTGGACGGAGGAGCCGTCGAAGGCCATGCCGTCCGTGAAAGCCTCTTTGAGGAATTCGCTGGCGGGGACGGTGAAGTGCTGCTGGACCCCGATCAGGTCCGTGAACCTGACTGAGACATATTCCACGCCCTCCTGGTTTATCAGAGCTTCGCAATCGGCCTTTGACTTAAGTTCGCTCACTGAACTGCTCCTTTCGTGGAAACCGTAACGGTCACCCAGTCTAGGGGACCGGTTTTTTCGGCAATTCGCCACTGAGGTTACGGGGGTGTTTCATGCGAAGGTCCCGGCGCCTCCCTGCTGGAAGATGCCGGGACCTTCAAAACATCAGCGCCCGCGCATGGCCTTGCGGCTGACGTGTATCTTGGTCGGATCGATGCCCTTGGGCATCCCCAGGGCGCTCTGCCGCTTTTGCAGGGTGACCAGCCGGTCGTTCAGGGTCTCCAGCTCGGTGGCGGTCAGCTTGATCTTCTTTTTGACCACGGTGCGCTGGAGCTTGTTCAGCGGAACCTGGTCGGGACCGTGGCCCACGCTGATCCGGTATATGGGTATGGCAGACCCGCGGGTGATGCGGCGGATCTTCTCCTCCTCGCGGTTCATGGCCTTGTTGACGCGGTTGTAATCGCCCTCGGCTATCAGGTAGACCCCGGTGCGACCGGTGCCCCTCCAGACGGCATCCTTGGTCTTGGCGTCGATCCAGACGGGTTCCTGGGGGAAGGAGAAGCCTGCCTTGGAGATGCTGCTCAGCACGGCGGCGGCGGCACCTGGACGACCCTCCATCTTGGCGTAGCCGACCCGGTCGGAGCGTCTGGTCAGGGTCATGGTGGCCAGGAGCAGGCCGACCATGATGCCCAGAAGCACGGTCAGAATCCATGACAGCCAGCCGAAGTGGGCCAGCAGGCAGATCACCACCGCTATCAGTGTGGGTACCAGAATGGCCGCGGCCAGCAGCCAGGGAAGGGCCTTGTCCTCTGCGTAAGTGAATTGGTAGATCTTGACGATCTGGCTGATCGTGCTGGTCTTCTTTTTTGCTTTTTTGCCCTTGGTGTCCTCTGTAGCCATGCCATCCTCACTTGGAAACGTTCACTGGTTGACCAGTCTACCGCATGCCTACCGCATGTTCAGGGGTCTGCCGTCAGCCTTGAGCAGGGCCTCTCCAATGGCTTCCGAGAAGGTGGGATGGGGGTGGATGAGCCCGGCCGCACGGTGCAGGGGGATCTGGTTGCCAACCAGCTGCTGGGCCTCGGCGATGTTCTCGGAGGCCTGGGGGGATACCATCTCCAGACCGACAACCATCTGCTTCTCCATGTCGGTGGCCGGGCAGGCGGTGATCAGGCTGAGGGTGCCCTGCATGCCGCTCATGCGCATGCGCGAGTTGGACATCATGGGGTAGATGGTCTCCTTGACCTGGTTCAGCGATGGATCGTCCTCGGCTTCCTGACGGCTGAAGCCCACAGCTGCGGCCTGGGGGGAGGAGAAGACCACGCGGGGGATGGTGGCCTCGTTGACCGGCTCGGGGTCCAGGCCGGAGGCGGCATCGGCCAGGGTGATGCCCTGCTGGAAGGCCCTGTGGGCCAGATGGTGACCCGGGGTGATGTCGCCCAGGGCCCAGACCCGGTCACGGCTGGTGCGCCCCTGGGAGTCGGTCAGGACCTGGCCATGGTCGTCCAGATCGATGCCCAGCTCCTTCATGTGCTCGGGATCGGTATTGGGGTCCCTGCCGATGGCCACCAGGACCAGATCAGTCTCGATCGTTCCCGCCTGGCCCTTGTCGTCCGTTGGCTGGTAGTCGACCTGAATGCCTCCATCAGCGGGTAGACGGTGTCCGCCCGAACAGCGGGCGTGGGTGATGATTTGAATTCCCTGACGCTCCAACTCCCGGGTCAGAATCTGACCGGTCCGCCGACCCCAGTGGGAGAGCACCCGGTCCCGTCTGATCATCAGGGTCACCTGGCAACCGGCTTGATTCCAAATGGTGGCGAATTCCAGGGCCACAGCCCCTGATCCGATAATCAGAGCCCGGTGGGGGAAAGGCTTGAGGGTCAGGGCTCGGTCGGTGTCGATGACCAGATCATCGAAGGGGAGTTCTTCCAGGGCCCTGGCATGAGAACCGGTGGCCAGGATGGTGTCGCAGGTTGTCAGGCGGGTTCGATTGCCGTCATCGTCGGTCACCTCCACCAGGCCGTCGCCGACGATGGTGCCGTGGCCGTGCACCACGGTGATGCCGCGTTGCTTCAGCAGGCTCGACAGGCCGCCGGTCATGGCGTCCACCATTCGGTCCTGATAATCCTGGAGCTTCTGGTAGTCGATGTCGGCCGACTTGACGTTGATGCCCATGGCGGCCCCAAGGTCAGCCTGTTCGAGAACCTGGGTGGCGGTCAGCAGGGCCTTGGTGGGGATGCATCCGCGGTTCAGGCAGACGCCGCCGACCACAAGGTCCTGCTCGACCAGGGCTACGCGTCCGCCCAGCTCTGCCGTGCGCAGGGCCGTGGCATAGCCGCCCGGACCGGATCCGATGATGATGGTGTCGTACTGGCGGCTGTCGGCATCCCAGGGGTCAAGAAACTCTGTGCCGGGTTGGTTGATCGATTGCTGCATAGCAATCCATGCTAGCCGTACAGGCTGGGAGAATGAAGACCATCAGCAGAATGTGGAGTGAATACGAAGAACGCCCGGAACCTCAAGTGGAACCGGGCGGCGCGGCTAATCGATGGGTCGGTAAGTCAGGACAACCGGCTGTCACTTGGGCCAGTGCCCACGCTTGCTCTGGCTGGGCTTGGGGACCCGCCAGCGCCGGACCATCATGGCCCGTTGCCAGGCATAGGAGGCCGAGCGGGAACCCTTGGCCACCGAGCGCTCGCCGAACTTGTCGATCAGCAGCCGCTTGAGCTTGCGCCACATCAGCCAGGTGTCGATCAGGGCCACGATCAGGTAGCCATATAGAAGGATGGTCACCACCATGGTGAAAGTGGCGTAATGCTGCGGACCCACGAACATACCCATCAGGGTGGCCACGAACATGAGGATGATGGCCGGGAAGATCCATTCCAGCAGATTGAAGCGGGCATCCACATAGTCGCGGATGTAGATTCTCCAGGGAAGGCGCTCCGACTTGGGCATGTGGTCGATGTCGCCGGTCCTCATGGCCTCGTACTGGGCATCCTCACGGGCTCGGATCCTGGCCTTGGCGGCCTTGCGTGAGGCCTTGCGGTCCTTGGGGACCAGAGGGCGTAGGTTCCGGGCCTCGGCCTGCTTGCGCTTAGGGGTGGGGCGTCCCTTGCCTCGTGCCTCTTCAGTGGAGGCCTTCTGGTCCGCCTCCGCCTCTTTGTCCCGTCGATCCTTGCGTGAGAAGGGGTTCCATGTCATGCGAACAGGTTACGGTGACGCCTAGACTCGCAAGCATTGATACGCAAGCAATTATAGGAGGTAGCGATGGCGGGACTGGGCCTGGAGACGATCCGCACCCGTGTGCAGGACGATAGGAGCCGGATCGTCGATCTGCTCAAGGACAAGATCGCCCTGGCCTCGGTCTCGGCCAAGGGGATCACCGGGGATCACATGCGCCGCTCGGCCGACTATGTGGCCGGGCAGCTTAGACAGGTGGGTGTGGATGCCCGGGTGGTCCAGGCCACCAATCCTGACGGCACCCCGGGCGCCTTCGAGGTGATTGGATCCCGGCAGGTGGATCCCGATGCCCCGACTGTCCTTCTCTATGCCCATCACGATGTGCAGCCGGTGCCCGATTCCTCCCAGTGGTCCACTGATCCCTTTACCGGTGTCGAGAAGGATGGACGGCTCTACGGACGCGGATCGGCCGACGACGGCGGCGGCATCGCCATCCACTCGGGGGCCCTGCACGCCTTGGACAAGGACCTGCGCGTCAACGTCAAGGTCTTCATCGAGGGGGAGGAGGAGATGGGCTCGCGCAGCTTCATCCCCTTCCTCCAGGCTCATCGGGACGACTTCGCATCGGACCTGATCATCGTGGCCGACTCGGGCAACTGGTCGGCGGACACCCCAAGCCTGACCACCTCCCTACGAGGGAATGCTGACCTGGATGTCACGGTCACAGCCCTGGAGCACCCGGTCCATTCCGGGCAGTTCGGCGGGCCTATCCTGGATGCCAACACCCTGGCCGCCATGCTGATCGCCTCCATGTATGACGACCAGGGCCAGCTTGCCGTGCCCGGCCTGGAGGGCGGCCAACCCATCGGCGGCCTGCAGCGTGACCTGGACCAGGCCCAGCTGCGTGCCGATGCCGGGGTGGTGGACTCCTACCGGCTGGCCGGAACCGACTCCCTGGCCTCCCGGCTCTGGACCAAACCTGCAGCGGCGGTGATCGGCTTCGATGCCCACCCGGTGGAGGGGTCCTTCAACGTGCTGGCCGATAAGACCCGCTTCCGCATTTCCCTGCGCACCGCCCCCACCCAGCGGCCCGAGCAGGCCGCGCAGGCACTGGCCGATTTCCTGATTGCCCATGCCCCTCATGGGGCCAGGGTGGAGGTCACGCCCGGCGACATGGGCATGGGATGGGCCATGGACGCCGGCAGTCCGGTGGTCCGGCAGGCCGAGGAGGCCATGCGGCAGGCCTTCGGACGCGACCCGGTCAACAAGGGCGAGGGCGGATCCATCCCCTTCATTCCCGAACTCAAGCGGCTCTTCCCCGAGGCCCAGGTCCTGGTGACCGGTCCCGAGGATCCCCAGTCCAACGCCCACAGCCCCAACGAGTCCATCTCCCTGCAGGGCCTGGTCGACAACATCATCACCGAGGCCCTTCTGCTGGATTCCCTTGACCATCGTATGTTCTAGGATGGCAGGTGACACGGGGGCCGTATGCCTGAGGGCGTGCGGCTGAGAGGAGGCTCAGCCTCAACCGGACGAACGTTTACCGGGCAATGCCGGCGCACGGATGTCACTGGACCCGTGCCTGAACGGGATGGCGCTCATAGGGAGCGCCCCGAGGAAAGGCACAAGATCATGACCGATGGTCATTTCATAAACAACACTGCTTCCGGATCACAGCCGGAGTCCGGGGGGACTCCCTCCCAGGTCAGAATCCCCTCCAAACGGTGGAGGGTGGTGGATATCGCCGTCGCCTCGGTCATCGGTGTGGCTTCCGCCGTCATCTACTGGGTGGTCGCCATGGTGACCACCATTCCCTGGTCCTTCCTGGACGGGGTTGTGCCCGGTCTGGGAGGTATCCTCAACGGTCTCTATCTATTCGCCGGGCCCTTGGCCCTAGTCATCGTGCGCAAGCCGGGGGCCGCCGTCTACGCCGAGCTGGTGGCAGCCATCCTGGAGTCGCTGCTGGGTAGCCTCTGGGTGCCTGTGGAGACCATACTGATCGGTCTGCTTCAGGGCTTCATGGCCGAGCTGGTCTTCATACTGCTGCGTTACCGGCGCTGGAACATGTCCACGGTGGCACTGTCGGGCGCTGCCGCTGGTTTCGGCTGCTGGCTGTATTCCTTCTGCACGCACCTGCAGGCCATCAACCTGACCGGTCCCTATGGGGTGATCTATCTGATAGCCACCCTGATTTCGGGTGCTCTGATTGCCGGAGTGCTGGTTTGGTACCTCTACAAGGCCATCGCCGCGACCGGGGCTCTGGACCGCTTCGCCTCCGGCCGCGATATTCGTACGGCCGGGAAGTAGAGGCCCGGGCGTGGACCAGAGCATCCAGGACAACCCCTACCGACCAGCGGCCTTGGAACTGCGCGGCTGGGGTTATCGGCATGCCTACCGGAACCACTTCGCCGTCAGGGATCTGTCCCTGAGCATTCCTGCAGGTCAGCGGGTGCTTCTGCTGGGAGCTTCCGGCATTGGCAAATCGACAATCCTTGAGGGTGTGGCCGGGTTGCTGGGCGATCATGCCCCGCAGAGCAGCCAGGACCAGGTAGAGGATGACGAGGGCGGGGTGACCCAGGGCCAGGTCCTGATTGACGGTAATCCCGCTGTCTCCAGCCGGGGGCGTGTGGGCCTGGTCCTGCAGGATCCGGATGCTCAGGCCATCTTTCAACGGTTGGGTGACAATGTGGCCTTCGGGCCCGAGAACATGGGGCTGCCCCGCCAGGAGATTTGGCCACGGGTGCGGAAGGCCATGGCCGAGGTGGGTTTGGCTGACCTGCAACTGACCCGGTCCACCATGCACCTGAGCGGAGGGCAGATGCAGCGTCTGGCCCTGGCCGGCGCCCTGGCCATGCAGCCTGGGCTGCTCTTATTGGACGAACCTACGGCCAACCTGGACCCGGTCGGCGTCGAGCAGATAGTAGATGCCGTCAGGAAGGTCCTGGACCGGCAAGGCTCCACCATGGTTCTGGTCGAGCACCGGGCAGGGCCTTGGATGGACATGATCGACCGGGTCATCGTGCTTGGGCTGGGCGAGGTTGAAGATGGCACCGGCGGTTCGGGTGCTGCGGCCTATCGCAAGACTGTGATCATGGCCGACGGCAGCCCCCAGGAGGTCTTCACTGATTCCGGGTTGGACCTGGCATCCCTGGGTGTCTGGGTTCCAGAAGCCTACAGGAGCGCCGGGGATTCGCTCCCTGAGCTTGGACGGGTCCAGGCCAGGTCAAGGCAATCCTGCTCCGGCCAGGATGGTCATCCCGTCCTGCTGGCTGCTCAGGATCTGGCGGTGGGTCGTCAGGGCACGGCAGTGGCCGAGCACATCAATCTGGAATTCAGGGCCGGTCAGGTCACCGCCCTTGTGGGGGCCAACGGGGCCGGCAAGTCCACTTTGGCCATGACCCTGGCTGGTCTGCTGGAGCCTGTGACCGGTTCGGTCCTTGCCCGGGATCGCCTGCTTCGGGGACCCCAAGGGCGGATGCCTGCGGAGCCCGAGCCCATCCGGTGGACCTCATCCCAGCTGGCCGCGCGCATCGCCTACGTCTTTCAGAATCCTGAGCATCAGTTCGCCCGGGGCACAGTAATGGATGAGGTCAAACTGGCCCCCATCCGCACCGGCATGAGCGAGGAGCAGGCCCAGGTTCGCGCCCAGGAACTGTTGGGCCGCTTCAGGCTGAGGCAGTACGCCCGCGCCAACCCTTACACGCTCTCGGGCGGCGAAAAGAGGCGGCTCACCGTGGCCTCGGCCCTGGCCGCTGCACCCCAGGTGCTGATTCTTGACGAGCCCACCTTCGGCCAGGACAGGAACACCTGGGTCAGCATGGCCCAGCTGATTGCTGGCCTGCGCGACCAGGGAGCCTGCATCATCCTGGTCACCCACGACCGGGAGCTGGTCCAGGCCCTGGATGCCCGCCTGGTGGAAATGACGCCTCCGGGAGCCCAGAAGACCGTCTGGCCTGCAGCCGGGTCAGATTTGCACACTCTTCAGAAGACTGTTGCCGCCAGGCTGACCGTCACACCCATGGACCAGCGGGAAGAGCCGGTCAAGCCGGCCAGCCGGTCGCCATACATAGCCTCCATCAATCCGGCCTTCCGTCTGATCGGGGCCTTTCTGGCGGCTCTGCCCCTGCTGATCAGCCTGGACCCGGTCTCGGCCACGACGGCCCTGATTCTGGAGTTCCTGCTGCTGGGCTCGGCAGGCTTCACGCCCCTGCGCGTGGTCAGATCCACCTGGCCCATCTTCCTGGGGGCGCCAGGTTCGGCCCTGGCGATCATCCTCTATGGCAAGAGCGGTGGCGCGACCTTCTGGCAGTGGGGAATGATCCACATCACCCAGCGCTCGCTGGATCTGGCCCTGGCCACTGCCTTGCGAATCCTGGCCATCGGAATCCCCGCCATCATCACCGTACTGGGAATAGACGCCACCGATCTGGCCGATGCCTTCAGCCAGGTGCTCCACCTGCCTGATCGCTTCGTCTACGGGGGGCTGGCCGGCATGCGGCTCTTTACAGTTCTCAAGGACGATTGGTCGGCCCTGACCGCCTCGCGCCGCAGCCGTGGACTGGGCGATGAGAACCGTTTCAAGGCCTTTATGCCACAGGCTTTCGCCCTGTTGGTCCTGTCCATCAGGCGTTCGACGACCTTGGCCACGGCCATGGAGGCCAGGGGCTTCGGCGGCAGCACACCGCGCACCCATGCCCGGGTCTCCCAGATCAGACCACGTGATGCGGGCTTCCTGCTCATATGCCTGGCCGTGCCCGCGATTTCCCTTACCGTGGCTGCACTGACCGGCTCCATCGCCTTCTTTGGCAACTGACTGTCGGGGATTTCTGCAGCAGACTCCGGATATGGAGGGACCCCGGTCCTTTCCGCCTCCCGCAGAGAGGGGAAAGGACCGGGGTCTGCCTGTGGGTGGAAGCGCTGGTCTTTTACCTGGCCAGTGTGGTGTTGATGTTGCGCACCTCGTCAAAGCGCTTGGAGGCATCCTCCCAGTTGACGATGTGCCACCATGCCTTGACGTAGCTGGCCCGGTCGTTCAGGTACTCCAGGTAGTAGGCGTGCTCCCAGAGGTCCAGCAGAACCAGCGGGAAGATGGTGACGGGCAGGTTGCCCTGGTGGTCGTACATCTGCAGGGTGACCAGGCGCTCGCCCAGAGTATCCCAGGCAAGGACGGCCCAGCCGGAGCCCTGGATGCCTGCGCACATGGACTCGAAGTAGGTCTGGAAGCCCTGGAAGGACCCGAACTGGTCCTCGATGGCGGCCTTGAGCTCGCCAGTGGGCTCCTGGCCGATGGCCGGGGCCATGTTCTTCCAGAAGATGGAGTGGTTCTTGTGCCCGGCCAGGTTGAAGGCCAGGTTCTTCTCCAGCAGGTTGGACTGGGCCACGTTGCCGGACTCGGCCGCGTCGTGGATCTGCTCCAGGGCCTTGTTGGCACCGTTCACATAAGCCTGATGGTGCTTGTCATGGTGCAGCTCCATGATCTTGCCGGACACGTACGGCTCCAGCGCCGAGTAGTCGTAGGGCAGATCGGGAAGTGTGTATACGGGCATATCGTCTCCTCACAATGATTCTGGCCAAGCCAGATGAGTGATGGTCGGTCTGCGCCATACCAACGACGGACGTGGTCGACCCGACCGGTTCTTTCACACTAGCCCCTTGTTCGCCGAGCACAAGGGGCGCAGACCTTTCTTTCAGTGAACTTTCCCACAGATGTAGATTCACCGAGGTGAAGCCGCAGGCTTCTGGACTGCGGGGCTCTCGACTGGCGGGGCTAGAGTGGTGCCCATGCCCTTTGATGACACCCTTCTTGACAATCCCCGTGCCCAACGCGTTCATCGCTTGGCTGAACTGCAGGATCGGCGGGCCCGGCAGCGTCATGGCCGCTTCCTGATAGAGGGGCCGCAGAGCGTGCGCGAGGCGGTCCGCTGGCGTCCCGACCTGCTGACTGACCTCTATATTCAGGCGGATGAGTCCTCTCCTGCAGCCCAGGGAAGCCATCTGCGCCCGCTCAACGAGACCGTAGGCGCCATCATGGAGCAGGCCAGGGAGCTGCCTGATTGCTACGGGCACTTCGTTTCCGCCCGGGTCATGCGTGCCATCAGCGGCAACGCCCAGGGGATCCTGGCTCAGGCGCGCACGGACGGATTCCAGGCCCAGCCGACGGACCTTGACGATCCCCGCAGCCTGACCGGGGAGGGGTCCGACCTGGTGGCAGCCTTCTGGCAGATTCGTGATCCAGGCAACGCCGGAACCGTCATACGCACCGCCGACGCTGCCGGTTGCAGGGCGGTCATCCTTGTGGACCAGTGCGTGGAACCCGCCAATCCTAAGGTCATTCGCTCCACAGCTGGATCGGCCTTTCATATACCTCTGATAACTATGGGCACCGAGGACTTCCTGGCCCTGTGCAGACGGCAGGGACGGATCATGGTGGCGGCCGATGTCTATGGCACGCCGGACAAACCGGTCCGCTCTCTGACTGAATGGATGGCGGGCGCTGCCTTGGCCAAGCCAGACTCGGCCGGTCAGCCCATGGCCCTGCTCTTCGGCAATGAGGCACGTGGACTGCCCAATGACCTGTTGCAGTCCATGGATCAGATCGTCCGCATACCCATATACGGGCGGGCTGAATCACTCAACTTGGCCACCTCGGCGGCGGTGCTGCTCTACGCCATGGCCATGTCGAGTCGTATTGAAAGAATGTGAAGGCGTCAACGACCGGGATTTCCGCTGATTCGCGGCCCGGACACGGCATTGGCAACAGTGGAAAGGTCCATGGTGGCACAGGAAGAATTCGACCCCGCGGCGATGACCGACGAGGTCAACGAGGGCATCGGCAGGATTCGCGAAGCCTCCGATCTGGAAGAACTCAAGGCGATCAAGGCCAAATATGCGGGGACAGGTTCAGCCCTGGCCGGATCCGGACGGATCATCGGACGGCTGCCAGCGGATCAGAAGAAGACCGCCGGGCGTCTGGCAGGCAAGCTCAAGGCTGATTTCGGCCGTGCCTACGGGCTCAAGGAGCGGCAGCTGCGCCAGGAGGAGGAGTCCCGCCGCCTGGCCGCCGAACAGGTGGACATGACCCTGCCGGTCAACCGCCGTCCCCAGGGCGCCCGCCACCCGTTGTCCAAACTCATGGAGGACGTGGAGGACTTCTTCGTCTCCATGGGTTGGAGCATCGCGCAGGGTCCTGAGCTGGAGGCCGAGTGGTACAACTTCGATGCCCTCAACTTCGGCCCCGACCATCCTGCCCGCCAGATGCAGGACACCTTCTACGTCAAGGGCAGCCAGGCCAGGGATGCCGCCGGCTTCGTCGGGTCCAACATGGTCATGCGCACCCATACCTCACCCGACCAGGCCCGTTCCCTGATAACCCGTGGTGTGCCGCTCTACGTGGCCTGCACGGGCAGGGTCTTCCGCACCGACGAGCTGGATGCCACCCACACCCCGGTCTTCCACCAATGCGAGGCCATCGCCGTCGACGAGCACCTGACCATGGCCGACCTCAAGGGCACCCTGGACAAGCTCGCCGTAGCCATGTTCGGTCCCGAGGCCCGGACCAGACTGCGGCCCTCATACTTCCCCTTCACCGAGCCCAGCGCCGAGATGGATCTTTGGTTCCCCGACAAGAAGGGCGGTCCCGGATGGATCGAATGGGGAGGCTGCGGCATGGTCAATCCCAACGTTCTGAGGTCGGCCGGCGTGGACCCGCAGCGGTACTCAGGCTTCGCCTTCGGCGTGGGCATGGAACGGACCCTGCTCCTGCGCCACGACATCAACGACATGCACGACCTGGTCGAGGGCGACGTGCGGTTCAGCCAGCAGTTCGAGATGGGGGAGTGACCGTCAGATGCCAATGGTAGATATCGACTGGCTCAAGGAGCATGTGCAGGTCCCTGAGGATCTGACCTATGAACAGTTGGCCAAGGACCTGGTCCGGGTCGGTCTGGAGGAAGAGGACATCCACCAGTCCACGGTGACCGGTCCCATCGTGGTCGGCTATGTGGTGGATGCCGAGCCCGAGCCTCAGAAGAACGGCAAAACCATCAACTGGTGCCATGTGGATGTGGGCGAGCAGTACAACGCCGTGGACGACCAGGGCCGCAAGGTGCCCCGGGGCATCGTCTGCGGGGCCCCCAACATGGCTGCGGGCGAGAAGGTGGTGGTGACCCTGCCGGGGGCGGTCCTGCCTGGGGATTTCCGCATCGAACCACGCAAGACCTATGGCCACATCTCGGACGGCATGTGCGCCTCCGAGCGTGAGCTGGGGCTGGGTTCGGACCATCAGGGCATCATCCTGCTACGCAACTACGGGTTCACCCCCGAGCAGTACGAGCAGCTCAAACCGGGGGACGATGCCATGAGCCTCCTGCATATGAATAGGCCCGTGCTTGAAATCAACATCACCCCTGACCGCGGCTATGCCTTCTCCTACCGGGGGGTTGCACGGGAATACCACCACTCCACTGGTGCAGAGTACACGGATCCGGTAATTGAGCTGAACAAGACCGTACCGGCCTCCGCAGCTCAGGAGGATCAGGCTCCGATGGCCGTGCATGTTGAGGACAAGAACCCGATTCATGGTCAGCCCGGCTGTGACCGGTACTATCTGCGGGCCCTGACCGGGTGTGACCCCAAGGCCGCCACTCCCAGCTGGATGCGTCGTCGGCTGGTTCGGGCCGGCATGCGCTCCATCAGCCTGCCGGTGGACATAACCAACTACGTCATGCTGGACCTGGGCCAGCCCCTGCACGCCTACGATCTGGACAAGCTCAGCGGCCCCATCGTCGTCCGCAGGGCCAGGCAGGGCGAGCACCTGACCACCCTTGACGGCAAGGATCGCGAGCTCAGCACCGAAGATCTGCTCATCACCGACTCACCCGAGGGACAAGAGGGTTCCCGCATCCTGGGACTGGCCGGAGTCATGGGAGGTCTGTATGGCGAGGTGACCGATCAGACGAAGAACATCCTGATCGAGTCCGCCCACTTCGACCAGGTGACCATCGCCCGGACCGCCCGTCGCCACAAGCTGCCCTCGGAGGCCTCCAAGCGCTTTGAGCGTGGTGTTGATCCGCAGATGCAGCCGGCCGCTGCAGCCATGGCCGCCGACCTGTTGCATCGCCTTGCCGGTGGCCAGGACCTGGATGCTCCGCTTGATATGAACCAGACCAAGCCCATGCCGGTCATCGACTTTGCGGTCAGCGAGGTGGCACGTCTGACCGGACTGGAGGTGGAGCCCCAGCGCATCGTGGCCATCCTGCGTGACATCGGCTGCACGGTCCAGGGTGATCCTCAGGACCGGCTGTCGGTGACCCCGCCGACCTGGAGGCCCGACCTGGGCGAGGGCTGCGACCTGGTCGAGGAAGTGGCCCGCCTGGTGGGCTACGATCGCATCCCCGTCACCGTGCCATCACCCAAGGTGTCCGGTGCGGTTGGTCTGACCGATCGCCAGCAGCGTCGCCGTTGGGTGGCTGACACCCTGGCCGAGTACGGGCTGACCGAGGTCCTGGACTACCCGTTCGTCGGCGATAATGATTTCAAGGCCTTTGGCATGGATCCTGACGAGGTCCATGTCAACAGCGTGGAGCTGGCCAATCCCATGGCCGCTGACCGGCCCTACCTGCGGCAGAGCCTGCTGCTGCCACTGGCCAATACCGTGGAGCGCAACTTGCGCCGCGGCAACACGGATGTGCGTCTCTTCGAGATCGGCTATGTCTTCCGTCGCGACCCTCAGGCTCCTGCTGTGCCCACCCTTCCTGGCGGCGTGCGGCCCAGCGACGAGGATCTGGCCCGACTCGACCAGGGTCTGCCGGAGCAGCGGTTGCATGTGGCGGCCCTGTTGACTGGCCGCGCCCAGGAGGACGGCTGGCTCAAGGACAGCAGGGATGTGGATTGGACCGATGCAGTCGAATCGGCTCGTCGGGTTCTGGATAGGCTGGGCGCCGACTATCGGCTGGAGCAGCCCCCGGCCGAGCAGGTGCCCGATCAGTGGCATCCGGGCCGTACCGCCAGACTGCTCCTCGATGATGGCACGCTTGCCGGTATGGTGGGCGAGCTGCATCCCCGGGTTGATCAGGCTCTGGGCCTTCCTGCCCATTCGGCCGCCTTCGAGCTGAGTCTGGACACGGTGCTGGACCACCTGGACTACACGCCCCTGCAGGCCAAGCCGGTCTCGACCTTCCCGCCGGTCCGCCAGGATCTGGCTTTCACCGTGCCGGACACGGTCTCGGCAGCGGACCTGACTTCCGCCATCAGAGAAGCGGCTGGGTCTAGTCTTGAATCCATCGAGCTGTTCGACGTTTTCACTGGCGATCAGATCGGTGAGCATGCAAAATCGCTGGCCTTCGCAGTCACTTTCCGTGCCCCGGACCGTACATTGACGTCCGAGGATAGCGAATCCCTGCGCCAGGCCATCGTTGACAAGACTGCGGGTCTGGGTGCCGTATTGCGCACCTGACCGGGCATCAAGGGGACCGAGGGACATGACGGATTCTCAAGAACAGGGCACAGCTGGAGGACCTGACCGCCAGGATCATGATGGGGGCGACCAGCCCTTGTACGGCGCGCGCGCCGATTGTTATCCAGGATGGAATCCGTACATATACGGTCGCCCGGATCCCGAACCCAAGGCCAAGGAATCCGACTCGTCCCAGGGTAGCCCCACCAACCGGCCCATGCCCATGGCGGGGCAGCCGGGCCCCGGTGGCGGCGGGAATCCTGGCAATCCCCAAACAGCCCGTCCTGGCACTCCGGGATGGCCTCCCCAGGGCATGCCCAATTTGAACGATCCCTCCCAAAATCCTGTCTACGGTCACTGGGATCCCTGTGCCATCATCGCCTTTTTCATGGCCCTCTTTCTTCCAATGCCTGTGGTTCCAGCTCTGCTCGGCGGCATTTCCATGTATCGGACACGTCACCTGCATATGAAGGGCTACGGGCTGGCCATGGCTGCCCTGATCATCAACCTGCTCTTCACTCTGGCTTGGCTCTGGCTGCTGGCCAACGGCATTTCCCTGAACGACTTCTACCAGCAGATGATGCCGTCGCCCTCAACGGGTGGCGGCGGCTCTGGCGGGGATGGCGTCAGCGCCTGAACTCTCAAGGTACAGGTGCCGCCAGTGTCAGCAGAAGTTTGCGCACCTGTGCAAGCTCATACCCCGTGGGCTGAGAGCAAGAAGCTGTGAAAGAGTGCCAGGAAGAACCTGGCAGTTATGGGCCTGGCGGTACCATCGATTGAGGCGGTGATGTCACTTCCCGGAAGCGAGCATTGGCGCCAATGAGTATTCATGCCTGTGCGACTGATGTCAGCCTTGAGACTGATGAGTTGCAGGTCTGCCAGTGGGGAGAGGTTCATTCGAATGGTGCCGGATGTCAATATTGTCGTATTCGACGGATTCGAACCCCTGGATGTCTTCGGGCCCTTTGAGGTTTTCATCAACACAGATGGCGCCTGCGTGCGGATATTCTCCTTGGATGGTCCTGGCGTGAAAGTCAGCGAGGGCGGTGCCAGGGTCGAGGCCCTGGGACCAGAGGAGATCGATCCCAGGGGGGTTCTGCTTATACCGGGCGGGTCGGGTACGCGCGCCCTGGTTGACGATGACCGCTGGCTAAACAATCTGCGGAGCCTGGTTGCGCAGTCTTCGCAGGTGCTGACTGTCTGCACGGGTTCGGCTCTGCTGGCTGCTGCCGGTGCTCTGGATGGTCGGCGGGCCACCTCCAACGATCTGGCCTTTGACTGGGTGGTCAGCACGGGTGAGAGGGTGGATTGGATCAAAGAGGCCCGTTGGGTGGTCGATGGAAAGTTCCGCACCTCCTCGGGCATCTCGGCTGGCATCGATATGGCCTTGGATTATGTTGAAGATACTTGCGGGCCCGAGGCTGCGGACAAGGCCAGCACCCAGATGGAATACATCCGCAACCGGGAGTCCGGTTATGACGCTTTTGCACGGTCGAAAGCATAACGACACGCCAGATTGCATAATTATGCATTTTGTCGCATGACTATTTATGATGGTGCCCGGTGAAAGGAGCGTTCATGCACCAATATACAGTGGCCGTGGTGGGAGCCTCCGGGTATGCCGGTTCTGAAATGATCCGGCTCATGGCTGCTCACCCCGCCTTCCGGGTATGCACGGTCACTGGGCGCGATTCAGCGGGTCGACAGCTGGGGGAGTTCTCGCCCAATCTTCCCAATTCACTGGCCTCGCTACAGATTCAGACCACGGATCCGAAGGTCCTGGCTGGCCATGATCTGGTGGTGCTGGCTCTGCCCCATGGTGCCTCTGGTCCCCTGGCAGAACAGCTGGATCCGAAATCCATGCTGATCGATCTGGGTGCCGACCATCGGCTGGAGGATCCGGCCGACTGGCAGGACTACTACGGCGGCCACTTTTTCTCCCCCTGGACCTACGGGATGCCGGAACTATTGACAGCAGAAGGCGTCCGTCAGCGTGAACTGCTCAAACACGCCCGCCGGATAGCAGGTCCGGGTTGTAACGTAACCGCAGTCACCCTGGCTTTCCAACCGGCCCTGGCTGCCGGATTGGTGCAGGCCGACGACCTGGTGGCCGATCTTGCCGTGGCTTACTCGGGTGCCGGTCGCTCCAGCAGCAGGATGGATCTGCTCGCGGCCGAGGCCATCAACTCAGCCCATCCCTATTCGGTCGGCGGCACCCACAGGCACATCCCTGAAATCCTGCAGAACCTGCGCAAGGCAGAATCTGCCGATCCGGACCTCGGTGGAGATCGTCAGCCGATTCGCTTGGGGCTGACCCCCATCCTGGTGCCCATGTCGCGAGGGATCCTGGCCGTGGTTTCGGCCAAACTGAATGCGCGTGGACGTTCGTTGGGTGCGGAGGGCATTCGCGCTGTATGGGAAAAGGTCTATGCCAAGGAGCCGTTCGTTGATTTGCTGCCCCAAGGCAGGCTCCCCTCCACAGCCGACGTGTACGGTTCGAACCTGGCCCAGGTTCAGGTCCTCACGGACGAACGCGCGGACCGTCTCTATGCTTTCGCAGCCATCGACAACCTGACCCGGGGCACCGCCGGCCAGGCCCTTCAGGCCGTCAACCTGGCCCTGGGCCTGCCCGAGGAAACCGGTCTGACAACCATAGGAGTGGCACCATGAGCATCACCTACGCCGCGGGCTTCCAGACAGGCACCGCCATCGCCCACCGCCCGGGAGGCTCACGTCGCCGCAACCTGGCCCTGGTTGTCAATAAGGGGCCTTTGGACACTGCTGTAGGCGTCTTCACTCCCAACCGCTTCCGGGCCGCTCCGGTCATCTGGACCAGCAGGATTCTGGAAGAGGGTCGGGCAGGAGCCGTGGTCATCAACTCGGGCAATGCCAACGCCTGCACGGGTTCAGAGGGTCTGGACCAGGCCAAGGCCATGGCTGAGCGGACAGGCAGGAATCTGGGTCTGCCAGCCGAGCGGGTTGCCGTCTGCTCCACAGGGATCATCGGCCACCTGCTGCACCTGGACCCCATACTGGCCGGCATCGACCAGGCGGCCCAGGAGCTGTCGACCAGCCAGGAGGCAGGCGAGGCGGCAGCCAAGGCCATATTGACCACCGACACCTGCACCAAGACCGTGGCCCTGGACGGCTCCGGCTGGCGGCTGGGCGGCATGGTCAAGGGTTCGGGGATGATTGCCCCGCAGCTGGCCACCATGATCTGTCTGATCACCACTGATGCCATTGTTGAGCCTGACCAGGCCCGCCGCGCTCTGTCTGAAGCCTGCCGGCTCAGCTTCAACCGGATTGATGTGGACGGTTGCATGTCCACCAATGACACAGTCCTGCTCATGGCTTCGGGCGCTTCTGGCGTTCGGCCTGACCCCGATCAGTTCCAGGAGTTGCTCAGCCAGGCCTGCGGTGAGCTGTCCCGCCGCATTGTGGCCGATGGTGAGGGCAGCCGCCACCGTATCCGCATCCAGGTGGAAGGGGCCGAAAGCGAGGACGCGGCCCTGGCCTGTGCCCGCGCTGTCTCCGGCTCCACCCTGCTCAAGTGCGCCGTGGCTGGCGAGGATCCCAACTGGGGTCGCGTAGTGGCCTCCCTGGGCACCGTGCCGGCCTCGACGGCGGCCTATGATCCTGACCGTGTGGATGTCAGCTTCAACGGAGTCAAAGTCTGCCAAGGAGGCCGCCCCGGCCAGGATTCGTCCCTGGTCGACCTGCACGTGCCCGAGGTCCATATCGATATCGATCTTGGCCAGGGCGACCGCCAGGCCACGGTTTGGACAGACGATCTGACCCACGAATATGTGACCATCAACGCCGACTACCACACCTGATCCGGCACCTGTGCACGAGCGTGAGGCACCGGAGGCAGAAGCGGCAATGAGGAAAGGGAAAAGGATGGCAGATGGCGAGCAGGAGGCAGAAGCCGAACGGGCCCTGGACGATGTCAGCAAGGCCCAGGTGCTGATTGAGGCCCTACCCTGGCTGGAGGAGTTTGCAGGTCAGCGGATCGTGGTCAAGTACGGCGGCCATGCCATGGTTGATGACCACCTGCGCCGGTGCTTTGCCCAGGACATGGTCTTCCTGCGGCAGGTCGGCATGCACCCGGTGGTTGTCCATGGGGGAGGCCCCCAGATCTCTGCCATGCTTCAGGCCCTGGGTATCCCCTCGGTGTTCCGCGGTGGTCTTCGTGTGACCACGCCGGAAATCATGAAGGTGGTCCGCATGGTCCTGACCGGTCAGGTGGGCAGGGATTTGGTCGGTGCCATCAATGCCCATGGTCCCATGGCCGTCGGTCTGTCTGGAGAAGATGCCGGTCTGTTCAGCGCTGCCCGTCGTACCGCTATGGTGGATGGTCACCCGGTGGACTTGGGCCTGGTGGGCGAAGTCGTGGCTGTGGATGCTTCGGCCGTGGAGGATCTGATTGATGCCGGGCGGATACCTGTGGTTTCTTCGGTGGCCCCGGACGAGCAGGACGCCACCCAGGTGCTCAACGTGAATGCCGATGCCGCCGCCTCTGCCCTGGCTGCGGCCTTGGGCGCCAGAAAACTGGTCATTCTTACTGATGTCGAGGGACTCTATGCCAACTGGCCTCAGACCGATTCCCTGGTTTCCAGCATTGGAGTGGATCGTTTGGATGGTCTGCTCGGAGAAATGAAGGCAGGCATGCGTCCCAAGATGGAGGCCTGCCTGCAGGCTGTGCGTGCCGGAGTCAGCCAGGCCCACATCATTGACGGGCGACAACCGCACTCCATGCTCACCGAAATCTTCACCCAAAACGGGATCGGCACCGTCGTCGTGCCGGGTCATGAAATGGTCATGAGGAGGAGCCATGAACAAGGCTGATCAACATTGCGCCAACGTCGCGGAGCCAGCCGAAACGGTTGAGGGTCCCCGGAGTCGCCAATGGGCCGATCGCTATGACCATGTCCACATGCAGGTCTTCGGAAGGCCGGGCAGGGTCATGGACCACGGCCAAGGCGCATGGATATGGGACGTTGACGGCAATCGTTATCTGGACATGCTGGCCGGGATCGCGGTCAATGCCCTGGGTTACGCCCATCCTGCTTGGAACAAGGCCCTGGCCGAGCAGGCCGGCAAGATGGCCCATATCAGCAACTTCTTCGCCTCCCGGCCTCAGATTGAACTGGCCGAGCGGCTGCTGGAGCTGGCCCAGGCCCCGGATGGTTCACGCGTCTTCTTCTGCAACTCCGGAACCGAGGCCAATGAGGCGGCCATCAAGCTGGCCCGGCTGCATGGCACTCGCATGGGCGGCCATCCCGGGCGGATCCTGGCCCTGACCCACAGTTTTCACGGTCGCAGTATGGGCTCGCTGAGCCTGACCTGGAAGCCTGCCATCCGCGAGCCCTTCCAGCCCCTGGTGCCGGGTATGGGCTTCCTGCCCTCCGGCGACCCCGAAGCCCTGGAGGAGGCCTTCACCGGAGAAGAGGCTTCCGACCAGCCAGTGGTCGCTGTCATACTGGAGCTCATCCAGGGTGAGGCTGGCGTGCTGCCGCTGGAGCCCGACTATGTGCAAAAGGTGCGTGAGCTCTGCAGCCAGCATGGTGCATTGATGATTCTTGACGAGGTGCAGACCGGCATGGGCAGAACCGGCCACTGGTTCGCCTTCCAGGATCAAAGCCTGTCCGGCGGTGCCTGCCCTGATGTGCTCACCTTCGCCAAGGGGGTGGCCGGCGGTTTCCCCATGGGCGGGATGATCACCTTCGGCTCCGGGCCTTCCGGTCTGCTGACCCCAGGTACACACGGGTCCACCTTCGGCGGCAACCCCCTGGGATCGGCCCTGGCGCTGACCACCCTGGAGACCATCCAGCGGGAGGGTCTGCTGGAACGGGCAGAGCGGATGGGGAAGAGGCTGCGCGATGGCATAGCCGCCTGCGGCCACCCCCTCTTCACTTCGGTCAGAGGCAGGGGTCTGCTGGATGCCATCCAGCTGAGGTCCCCCTGTGCCAGCAAGGTGGCCGCCTGGTGCCTGGACCACGGGCTGATAGTCAATCCCGTGGCCCCTGATGCCCTGCGTCTGGCGCCGCCGCTGATCATCCAGGCCGATCAGATCGACCTGGCCGTTGACATTCTTTCCAAGGTCCCGACCCGTCTCGGGGACGTGGATCCGCCGCAGGGTGATCGGTGATTTACAGCATTCAGAGACAATCGTGACGACACCGTAAGGGAGGCAGAGATGAACAGCGGTTTGCGGCACATGCTTCGTGACGACGACCTCAACCACGAGGAGCAGCTGGAGGTGCTTCGGCTGGGCATGGCCTTCAGGGCCAATCCCTATTTGTCCAGGCCTTTCCTGGGTCCTCAAGCCGTGGCGATCATCTTCGACAAACCCAGCACGCGCACCAGAACCAGCTTCTGCGTAGGCGTGGCCCAGCTGGGCGGCTACCCCATGGTCATCGACAGCCCAGGCTCGCAGCTGGGCCGTGGCGAGCCCGTGGCGGACACCGCCAACGTGCTGACGCGGATGACATCCGCCATAGTCTGGCGCACCTTCGGCCAGGATCGGGTGGAGACCATGGCCGCCCATGCCACCGTGCCCGTCATCAATGCGCTGACCGACTCCTTCCACCCCTGCCAGGTCCTGGCCGACTTCCTGACCCTGGCCCAGCACCGGGGCGGGGTCGACGCCCTGGCCGGCATGACCATCGCGTATTTGGGCGACGCAGCCAACAACATGGCCAACTCCTATCTGCTGGGCGGGGCGGTGGCCGGCATGAACGTGCGGATTGCCGGCCCCCACGGCTTCCTGCCAGATCCGAGCCTGGTGGAACAGGCGCGAACCCTGGCCGCTGAAAACGGAGGATCCATTCTGGTCACCACGGATCCGGTCCAGGCCGTGGAGGACGCCGACTGCGTCTTTACCGACACCTGGGTCTCCATGGGCGAGGAGGACCAGTACGACGTTCGCTCCCATCCCTTCCTGCCCTATCAGGTCAACGCCCGACTTATGGCCCATGCCCGCCCGGATGCCCTCTTCCAGCACTGCCTGCCCGCTTACAGGGGCCGGGAGGTGACGGCCGAGGTCATCGACGGCCCCCAGTCCGTGGTCTGGGACGAGGCTGAAAACCGGTTGCACGCCCAGAAGGCACTGATGACCTGGTTGGTGGCCCGCTCCCGGGGTGACGAATCCCTCCTGCAGGGGGTGTGCTGATGCGTCCGACGACCAAGGTGGCCCGGTTGGATGCCATCCGCCAGGCCTTGAACCGACATCGGGTCAACTCCCAGCAGCAGCTGTCCTCCCTCCTGGCTGAGCAGGGCATCGAGGTGACCCAGGCCACCCTGAGCCGGGACCTGGACGACCTGCATGCCACCAAGCTGCGGTATGCAGACGGGAGCATGGCCTACTGGATTCCCGCCACCACCGATCAGCAGGCCATGGAGGCCGCTGCCGCCGAAGGGCCTGAGGTCGAGGGGGAGAACAAGACCGACGCCTACCTGGCCAAGATCCTGACCGGGCTGATCACCTCGGTGGCCCGGGCCCGCAACCTGTTGGTGGTAAGAACCCCGGCCGGCGCCGCCCAGTATGCGGCTTCCGCCCTGGACCGTCAGCCGATCAAGGGCATCCTGGGCACCATAGCCGGGGACGACACGATTCTGATCATCGCAGCCGACGATGAAGCGGCATCATCCCGGGCCGACTGGCTCATGACCATCGTCTCCGGTCAGGAGGACTCCCGGGCCCGATGATCGGTGAAAGCGCGAACTGAATATCTGCAAGTGTGAAATTAGAAGGAAAGAGGATCGCCATGACCGAAAACAATCGCATCGTGCTGGCCTACTCGGGCGGCTTGGACACCTCGGTGTCCATTCCCTACCTCAAGGAGCGCACCGGCAAGGATGTGGTGGCCGTCTCCCTGGATGTTGGGCAGGGCGGGGAGCGTCTGCAGACCATCCGCCAGCGGGCCCTGGACTGCGGGGCCGTCGAGTCAGTCGTGGTGGATGCCCGGGACGAGTTCGCCAGGGATTACTGCATGCTGGCGCTCAAGGCCAATGCCATGTACGAGGGCGTCTACCCGCTGGTGTCGGCCATCTCCAGGCCGCTGATCACCAAGCATCTGGTCCAGGCGGCCCACCAGTACGGTGCCGACACCATAGCCCACGGCTGCACCGGCAAGGGCAACGACCAGGTCCGTTTCGAGGTCTCCATCATGTCCATCGACCCGTCGCTGAAGGCCATCAGCCCCATCCGCGACCTGGGATTGATGCGCGATGTGGAGATCGCCTACGCCAAGGAGCACCACCTGCCCATCGAACAGACCGAGGAGAGCCCCTATTCCATCGACCAGAATGTCTGGGGACGGGCCATCGAGACCGGCTACCTGGAGGATCCCTGGAACGGACCCACCAAGGATGTCTACTCCTACACCGACGACCCGGCCTTCCCGCCGGTCGAGGACGAGGTGACCATCGACTTCGAGCAGGGCATTCCCGTGCGCATCGACGGCAGGGCCGTCACCCCTCTGGAGGCCATCGAGGAGATGAACCGCCGCGCCGGAGCCCAGGGGATCGGACGTGTGGATCTGATTGAGGACAGGCTGGTGGGCATCAAGTCCCGCGAGCTCTACGAGGCTCCGGGGGCCGTGGCCCTGATCACCGCCCACCAGGAGTTGGAGAACTGCTGCCTGGAGCGCGAACAGCACCGGATCAAGCGCGACATCGACAAGCGCTGGGGCGAACTGGTCTACGACGCCCAGTGGTACTCGCCTGCCGTCCGTTCACTGAACGCCTTCATCGAAGAGACCCAACGCTATGTCTCCGGTCGCATCCGCATGGTCATGCACGGGGGACGGGCCGTGGTCACCGGCCGGCACTCCGACAGCTCCCTCTACGACTACAGCCTGGCCACCTATGAGTCCGGCGACAGCTTCGACCAGAACGCCTCCAACGGGTTCATCGCCATCTACGGCCTGGCAGACAAGGTGGCCGCCGCTCGTGACATGCGCTTCGGCAACGGCATCGCACAGGACGGACAAGAACAGGACGGACAAGAGCGGTGAGCAGCGGCGACAAGCCCATGGCCCTCTGGGGCGGGCGTTTCAGCAGTGGGCCCTCGCCGGCCCTGGTCGAGCTCAGCCGATCCACCCAGTTCGACTGGCGGCTGGCCGACGACGACCTGGCTGGTTCCCGAGCCCACGCTCGGGCCCTCAACCGTGCTGGACTGCTGGATGATGACGAGCTGGCACGTATGGAGCAGGCTCTGGATGAACTCCAGGACCAGGTGGACTCCGGCGCCTTCGCCCCTGAGCCTGGCGACGAGGATGAGGCCACGGCCCTGGAGCGCGGCCTCATTGACATAGCGGGGGACCAGCTGGGCGGCAAACTGCGGGCCGGGCGCTCGCGCAACGATCAGATCGCCACCCTCATTCGGATCTGGCTGCGTCGCCACGCCCGGGTGCTGGCCAAGGACCTGCTGAGCACGGCCCAGGCTCTGATGGATCAGGCTCAAGCTGCGGGAACCACGGTCATGCCCGGCCGCACCCATATGCAGCACGCCCAACCCGTCCTGCTGGCCCACCAACTCATGGCCCATGTCTGGCCTCTTGTCCGTGACCTGGAACGCCTGAGGGACTGGGATAAGCGTGCCGATGCCAGCCCATATGGATCTGGCGCGCTCGCCGGCACCACCCTGGGTCTGGACCCCCTGCCGGTGGCCCGGGATCTGGGCTTTAGCCGGGTCTGCGCCAACTCCATCGACGGGACCGCCGCCAGGGATGTGGTGGCTGAGTTCGCCTTCGTCGCCGCCATGATCGGCGTGGATCTGTCCAGGCTGGCTGAGGAGATCATCATCTGGAACACCCAGGAGTTCGCTTTTGTACGCTTGGACGACGGCTACTCGACCGGTTCCTCCATCATGCCCCAGAAGAAGAATCCGGACGTGGCCGAGCTGGCCCGAGGCAAGGCCGGTCGACTGGTCGGGGATCTGGCAGGCCTGCTGACCACTCTCAAGGGGCTGCCGACAGCCTATGCACGCGATCTGCAGGAGGATAAGGAGGCGGTCTTCGACCAGGTGGACACCCTGGAAGTCCTGTTGCCTGCCTTTGCCGGCATGGTCGCCACCTTGACCTTCAACAAGGACCGCCTGGAGGAGCAGGCCCCCACAGGATTCGCCCTGGCCACCGACCTGGCTGAGTGGCTGGTCAGGCAGGGTGTGCCCTTCCGGCATGCCCACGAACTCTCCGGGGCCTGCGTCAAGCTGGCCGAGGGTCGTGGTTGTGAGCTGGCTGACCTGGATGATGACGATTTCGTCAAGGTCTTCGCTGACTGGGTGCCCGCTGATCGGGCTCCAGAGGTCCGTACTGTGCTGACTGCCGGGGGAGCCGTGCGCGCTCGCCGGGGCCAGGGGGGCACTGCACCGGAGAGGGTAAAGGAGCAGATGGATCAGGCTGCACATGCGCTGGAGGAACTGAAGACCTTCGCCGACTCGCAGTCTGATGGGCCTGCCTACCGTCCTCCCAGGTGATCTTTCTGGTCTGCGTCGGACCGATGGCCGCGCTAGAATGCCCAACGGCAATCCATCAAGGTGAACGGCAAACAGCGAAAGGCGGCGGTGATTATGAATCCGGTGGCACTGGTCCAGGCTTGGTGGGCCAAGCAGCACATCACTCTGGCCAAGGAGCCGCCCGGTTCCCGCCAGGGGCTGTGCTCGCCTCCGAACCAAGGCCGCGACCCGGAGCCATTGACCATGCTGGTGGTGGGCGACTCCATGGCGGTCGGCTGCGGGGTGAAGGACCAGAGCCAGGGCTTCGTTCCTGACATAGCCGCCTGCCTGGCCACCCGGCTGGGGCGTCCGGTATCCTGGTCGACCCAGGGTCGGCTGGGGGCCACCATCCGCAGGGTGCGCTACCGGTTCCTGCCCGCCCTGCAGGACCATCCCGATCTGCTGGTCCTGTGTGCAGGATCCAACGACATCATGGCCAATCGCACCGATGAGCAGTGGCGGGATGACCTGGCTGCCAGCATCGAGCTGGCCAAAAACAAGGGCCGCCAGGTGCTGGTCCTGAGCTCCGGTCAACTTTATCGGGATCCTGCCCTGGGCCGGGCACTCAGGGCCGAGGTGGAGCGTCGGATAGCCCGCCAGACTCAGACCAGTCGTCAGGTCTGTCAAGATGCCTCGGTGCCCTTCGTGGATGCCACCCGCGACGATGTCGGCACCGATCGACCCGACTTCTGGGGCATCGATCACTTCCATCCGGGGGTTGAAGGTTACCGGCGCATGGCCGCCTGCGTGGTCGACCACATCCCTCAAGACCTGATCAATCAGTTGTCTGTGTCTGCGCGTTCCTGACTTAGACGCGGTGGTTTTGCTGAGAGGATTCAGTCGGCCGCCCCGTCTTGGCAAAAGCAGCCAGCGGTTAATCGCCAATCCGCAGTGGTCGATTCACAGTGATTATCCGGTTTCGCCCCCTGGGGATTTCTGCTTGGTGAGGCCTTGTCTGCGGCGGTCCGGGGCTCTGCCGTGTCGGTATCTGTTGCAAGAATAGTAGGGTTTAGCATACATTCATCAAGTATTCGATAGGGAGTAGCCTCTCATGTCGCAGGTCACCGATTTCAGGCAGGCGGGTTTCGACTCGCTTTTCGACGAACTCAAGTGGCGCGGTCTCATTGCCCAGTGCACGGACGAGTCCGAGCTCAGGAAGGTGCTGGCCGACCCCTCGGTGACCTATTATTGCGGATTCGACCCCACAGCTCCTTCACTGCACGTGGGCAATCTGGTCCAGTTGCTCAACATGCGCCACCTGCAGGCGGCCGGTCTGCATCCCATCGCCGTTGTGGGCGGGGCCACAGGGCTTATCGGCGACCCTCGGCAGTCGGGTGAGCGCACCCTGAATCCCAAGCAGACCGTGGCCGAGTGGACCGAGCGTCTTCGTGGTCAGATCGGGCGCTTCCTGGATACCGAGGGGGACAACCCCGTCCGGTTCGTCAATAATTATGAGTGGACCGGGTCCATGAGCACCATCGACTTCCTGCGCGATGTGGGCAAGAACTTCCGCATGGGCACCATGCTGGCCAAGGACACGGTGGCCCGCCGTCTGAATTCCGACGAGGGCATCTCCTTTACCGAGTTCAGCTACCAGGTGCTCCAGGGCAACGACTTCCTGGAGCTCTTCGACCGCTACGGATGCAGTCTGCAGCTGGGCGGCAGCGACCAGTGGGGGAACCTGACCAGCGGTCTGGACCTGATCCGCAAGGTGCGCAATGCCTCCGTCAACGTCATGACCAGCCCGTTGATCACGGACTCCCAGGGCAAGAAGTTCGGCAAGTCCGAGGGCAACGCGGTCTGGCTGGATCCCACCATGTTCAGCCCCTACCGCTTCTACCAGTTCTGGTTCAACCAGCCCGATGACCAGGTGGTCAAGCTGTTGAAGACCTTCACCTTCCTGCCCAAGGCCGAGATCGAGCGTCTGGAGGAGCGGACCGCCCAGGATCCGGGCGCTCGCGAGGCCCAGAAGGTTCTGGCCTGGCAGGTGACCTCCTATGTGCACGGAGAGCATGCCGCCCAGGGGGCCATCGATGCCTCGGGCGCCCTCTTCGGCCGCGGCAAGACCCTGGAGGAGCTGGACGAGGATGTGCTGGATTCCGCACTGGACGGCCTCAAGGTCGATGATGGTCAAGGCGGGCGAGCTCTGCCCGCAGCCCGCGAGGGTCAGCGTCTGGTGGAGGCCGGGGTTGCGGCCGGACTCTTCCGTTCGGTATCCGAGGCTCGTAAGACTGTGGCATCGGGCGGTTTCTATCTGAATAACCAGCGGGTCGAGGATCCGGATCAGGTATTGGGCAACAAGGACTTTCTGCATGGGCGCTTCGCCCTGGTTCGCAGAGGAAAGAAGGCCTTGGGCGCGCTTGAGCGCCGGGCCGGCAAGTAGGAACGTAGAAACGTAGGAATTAAGGACACTGATGGCAGAAGAACACAATCATTCCCGGGGCGATCGCGGACGGGGCCGGGGCGGTTCGCGTCCGGGCGGCTTCCGGTCGGGCGGCCGTCGCTCTTCGGGCTTCCACAAGGGGGGTTCGCACTCGGGCGGATACCGCTCCGGAGGCTATCGTTCTGGAGGTCACCGTTCCGGCAACTTCCACAACCATGACGGCGAAGGCGGCGAAGAGCGTCGTTCCGAGAACAGGAATGGCCAGCGGCCCTTCCGCGGGCGAGGGCACGACCGGTTCGACCGTGACAATCGCGGATACAGGCATGACCGTCAGGATGGTCACGGCGGCTTCCGTAGGGATTCCGACCGGGACCGGCATTTCGACAAGCGTGACGACCGCCACGGCCGTCGGCAGGATGGCGACCGTCCACGTCGGGATTTCCATGCCAACGGGAATGGCGGCTACAGGCATCGCGATCATGACAACGACCGCGGTCGGTCGGGGTATGGTGATCGTCGTTCCGGTCGCGGCTACCAGCGGCATGACCGTGACCGTGATCGTGGTCAGGGCTTCCGCGGGGACCGCCGTCGGGGTGACGACCGGAGGTTTGATCGTCGGCAGAATGAGCGGTCCGGCGGGGATCGCCCGTGGAACAACCGCTCGCGGGATGACCGTCCACGTCAAGACCGTTCACATGGGGACCGTCCCTACGGCAACCGCTCCTACGGCGACCGTTCCCGTGACGACCATCGTCAAGGCGGCTATCGGGGCGACCGCTACCATGGCGACCGCTACCAGGGCCAGCGTGGCCGCGATGACCGTCGCCATGACGACCGTCGCGGGACCTATCAGCGTGACCGCCAGAATGGCTATGACCGTGGTCGCCGCAACTCAGACGGGACCATCTCCTATCCTTCGCAGAACCCCTACACGGATCGCCGGCCTGGCGAGCCCAAGATGCCCAAGGGCCTTGAATGGTCCATGCTCTCCAAGGATGACCGTCTGCGCCTGCGCGGGCTGAGCAAGGAGCATGCCGAGAACATCGGTTTGCACATCCTGGCCGCCTACGCGCTGGAGGAGACCGATCCCCAGGGGGCCCTTGCTCATGCCAAGTGGGCTGCACGGCAGGCCTCGCGGATCGATCTCGCTCGTGAGACGCTGGCCCTGGTGGCCTACCGTCAAGGCGACTACAAGCTTGCCTTAAAGGAGTTCCGCACTGCACACCGCATGAACGGCTATTCCGATTATCTGCCCTTCATCGCCGACTGCGAGCGTGGTCTGGGCAATCCCCGCAAGGCCATTGAGGAGGCCACCTCTGAGGAAGGCAGCCAGCTCCAGGGCGAGTCCAAGGCGGAGATGTTCCTGGTCTATGCCGGAGCCTTGGGCGATCTGGGCCTGTGGGACAAGGCCATCGAGACCGTTCAGGCCCTGGCCAAGGCCCGTGGGCTCAGCGGCGACTACCGGATGCGTGCCGTGCAGGCCGAGCAGAACTTCCTCGAACAGGCTGGTCGCAGCCAGGAGGCCCTGGAGCTGGAACCCCTGCTGGATCGGCTGGAAGCGGAGTATGCCGACGAGGATGAGGACGAGGATGGCCAGAAGGACGGACAGTCCGAGGAGATCCTGATCGACTACGACCTGGAGCACCTGGATTCGGCCATGATGGAGGATCTCTCCATTGACCCGGATGGCGGCGAGGATGATTCGGATGAGGCTGAAACTGAGACTGAGGCCGCCGAGTCTGATGTCAGTGATGCATCCGATCAGGGTGCCGATGACAGCCTGGTTGAGGAATCTCCAGAATCAGTTGCTTCGGACGATTCAGCGGACTCAACTGACACTGGTGACTCATCCGATTCGACTGATACATCTGATTCGACTGATACATCCGACGCGGTTGATTCGACTGGTTCGTCCGACTCAACTGCTTCATCTGAAGTGTCGGAATCTGAAGTGCCGGAATCGTCAGATACTGTGAAGCAACCCGGGGGGGAGTCCTCTCGCCTTGATGCAGAAACTTCGGACGATGGGTCTCAAAGTGACCAGAACGGTAGCGAAGCTGACGTGGCTGTCGCCGATAAATCTGCTGCTGACAACGGTGACGCGACTGTCCAGGCTGCAGGATCCGAGGCAGGCACTATCGATCATGAAACTGAACAGGCCAAGGATGAGCAGGTCAATGAGTCCGATACGCCTGATGAAGCTAGGACTGAATAGTGACCGTATTCCTCAAAGGAACTGACGACGCTCCGGCAAAGACCTATCATCTGGCACTGCTTGACCTGGATGGGGTGGTCTACCGGGGTGCTGACCCTGTTGAGCATGCGGCCGAGGGCATCGACCGCGCTCAGGCGCTCGGCATGCGCATGGCCTACACCACCAACAATGCATCCCGGTTTCCCCATGTAGTGGCCGATCAGCTGCGCGGGTTCGGTCTGACCCTGGACGATGGCCAGGTCATCACCTCGGCCGTAGTCGCCGCACGAATGCTGAGCCGACACCTGCAGGAGGGCGCCAGGGTGCTGGTCATAGGATCCAATCATCTACGTGATCAGATCCGCCTCAACGGAATGGTGCCGGTAAACAAGGCCGCAGATAAGCCAGAGGCCGTCATTCAGGCCTGGTATCCCGAGCTGAGCTGGCAGGACCTGGCCCAGGCCGCCTTTGCCATCGAAAACGGTGCACGCTACTTCACCACCAACAAGGATCAGACCCTGCCCCGCGAAGGTGGCATGGCGCCCGGGAATGGGTCTATGCTCCAACCGGTGATTCTGGCTACTGGCAAGCAGCCGGAGGACTCGGCCGGCAAGCCGGAATCGGCCATGTACGACGAGGCACGGCAGCTGTTGACCGACAGCCAGGAGAAGAGCTTGGACATCGGCCGGTGCCTGCCTGTGGGCGATCGTCTGGACACCGACATCGAGGCAGCCAACCGGGGCGGGTACGACTCAATGCTCGTCCTGACGGGTGTGGCCCGAACACCCGCCATTCTGACTGCACCTGCCAAGTTGCGGCCTACCTATCTGGCTGAAGACCTGCGCGGCCTGACTGCACCACAACCCCAGCCCAGTAAGGAGGCCGACCAGACCTGGCACTGCGGCGGCCAAACCGCAAAGGTGGATGATGATGATGGGCATGTGACTCTGCATGCTCTTGATGGTGGCGGCGACCCCCTGTCCGATCTGGATTCTGTGCGGGCCTGCGCCTGTGCGCTCTGGGAGTACCAGGATCGTGGCGGAGACATGGACGCGCTGGATCTGCCCGCCTTCGTCGTAGGGGCATAGAGGCCATGACGGAAGAGGTCGATTCCGGACAGCCGGGAGCGAGTGGACCATCCCAGGAGTCCAATCACTACGGGCCACCTGAGCAGTCCGGCCAGACCGGGCAGCCTGTAGAGTCTGAGCGTTCTGGATGGTCCTCTCAGGCAGATGACGAGGATACGACTGCCTCAGTACCCGAAGAGCCCATGGATAAGCAGGCTATGGCACCTCTTTTGGAACGTTTCCCTGATTTGGCTCAATTGGACGATCTGGACGATGCCCAACAGGTTGAGCTGCTCGGCAAGGTGCTGACCGGGCTCCAGCAGGACCTAAACCGGGAGGGCAAGTGAACGTTGAGGACACGGTCGTCAGCGCTGGGGACGGTTGTCGAAGGACTGTGGCTCACACCTGCGACCGGCTTGACCGTATCCTGTCTGCACAAGGGCTGACGGATTCACGTGCCAGAGCCCAGGTGTTGATTCGGCAGGGCCGGGTTACGGTCAACCATCATCTGGCATCAAAGCCTGCTCAGAGCGTCCAGCCAGGCGATGTGATTCTTCTGGATCCGGGCGATGACTATGCCTCCCGGGGAGCGCTGAAGCTGGAGGGCGCCCTGACGACTTTTGCGACGCAGGGGATGGCCGGTCCGCGGGACAGGCTCTGCCTCGATATCGGGGCCTCCACGGGCGGTTTCACTGACGTCCTGCTCAGGCATGGTGCACGGCGAGTTATCGCCCTTGATGTGGGCCACGGACAGTTGCTTGAACGGATTGCCGCTGATCCTAGGGTGATTGACATGAGCGGTGTCAATATACGCGAAGTTCAGCCGGGGGACCTGCCTTATCGCCCGGAATATGTGGTCTCGGATGTGTCTTTTATCTCGCTGACCTATGTCATTCCAGTACTGCCTGCCTTGCTGGCGCCTGTTGCCAACTGCATGCTGCTGGTCAAGCCCCAGTTTGAGGTCGGACGTAGCCTGCTGGGTCATCATGGCATTGTGACGGACGAGGACAGCAGGCAAGAGGCTTTGAAGCGGGTCTTGGCCTGTGCGCGTGAGCATGGATTTGTTGTCCACGCTACCATGCCGTCGCCCATAACCGGTGCCCATGGCAACATGGAATATCTACTCTGTCTGTCTTGGTCACAGTCGGCTTAAAGCCTGTGGCTTTCCGCTTCCCGCACGACACACCAGACTGGACAGAATCTACAGTTGCGGTAATATAAATGAGTTGTCAAAAACGAGTTCCTCGTCGAGATGACATGCGCCAGTAGCCCAACGGATTAGAGCAGCTGACTACGGATCAGCAGGTTGCAGGTTCGAATCCTGTCTGGCGCACGAGAAACCCTTGGAAACATTAGTTTCCAGGGGTTATTTAATATGAGGATCATTTTCTTTCAGACACGATTAGACACGACGGGCGAAAATGCTTTAGTTCAGTTTCCTGTCTCGCTGCTTTCTATGATCTCGGCCACTTCATCTAAACGGTTAGGCCAGAGCGACGCATACACATTCAGGGTATGCTGGCATCTGCATGACCCAAGGCGTTCTGGACCATCTTCACGTCAGCCCCCCCCCCCGTAGCGATGGATAGAGATGCGAAAGTGTGGTGGAGACTATGTATCGTGAGTCCGCTCCCGGCTACCGCTTTCACCCAGATGCGGTTATACCAGTTCTTTATGTTGATGTGTTCTCCGCGTTTGGGGCGGAAAACGAAGGCTTTGGGTGGTTGCCCTGAACAGAGCCTTTTGAGGGGGGGGACGACGAGGAAAAGGGGAATCGCAACCCGCTTGTGTTCCCACGTTTTCGCAGATCCTAGGGCTGGTTTGCTTTTATCATCTTCGGTCCAGATTCGTAGGATGTTGACCCGCAGCTTCTCGAAGTCCATATTTGAGACTTTCAGTGCTGCTGTCTTGCCGATCCGCAAATCCACATATGCGAGGAATCGAACTAAGGTGTCCGACATAGATGGATTGAGCTTATCTGTTTTTTCTGCCGGTCTTCTGTTTCCACATAGGTCAGATATAGCGCTTCATCTGTGATCTGCTTGCGTGAGAGTTTGGTTCCCGACAGTGGGTCGATAGTAAGCCACTGACGTTTAGGAGTTACCTCTCATATTGGAACACGCTGCCGAAAGTAACTTACACTATGTTGTGAATGCTGGGGGACAGTGGCTTGGATTTGCGGGTTGCCCCGAACATACAAGATGATTCGCCTTTGTTGGAATCCTCGCTCCAGGTGTTTATGTCCGTCTCGGTTATGGCGTTAAGTTGCACGTCGCCCATCGTGGAAGCACTTGTGTCTTCAGTTCGCAACGGTATCAATTGATGCTTGACGCCTTCAGCCCATGCTTCAAACTCTGGTAGTCCTCAGCTAACTCTCTGGAAGTCTGTTGTCGGAGTGCGTCCGGTACGTACTTGCTGCCTCTAAGATTTCCCTTCCCCGCCACCCGACTGCATCTCTGTATTATTCCGTCATATTCAGCTTGAGGAATGCCTTGATGTGTCTGGTATTGGTTCTGCTTGAGTTGGGGTAGTACCAATTGACCTTCTACCTGAGGCCCCTGCCATAGAGTCTTGTTCGCCACCGTTCCGACACGTTTGCGCTTGCCGGGTTCTTGGCTGAGTATGTAACACCGCGCGTCAAGGAATGCAAGACTAGCCTGTGCCGCGGGCGGCCCATGGCCTATGACCACATGCTTGTGGAACGCGCCCACGCCATGCCGGCCGGCATTTGCCCCCGATGCCGCATGCTGAAGGAGCGCATGGACCGGCAGATGCTCGACCCGGCAACTCCCAGCACCTTCACCGCGTTCGCCATCGTCATCCAGGACATGATCGAACTCCAGAGGATGACTGTGCCCGAAATGGCCGAGAAGGCCGGCATCAGCCAGCGCACGCTGAACACGGAAGCCCGCACCGGCATCATCAGCATGACCCACCTGGACAGGCTCCTGCAGGTGCAGGGCCACGGATGGAGCGCCCTGCTCGCCGACATCAGCGACCTGTGCCGCCGCGGGCAACGCTACATCGCCATCATCGAAACCATCAGAAGCAAGGAGACCGCCGATGAGTGAGGAACAGGACGCCGAATTCGCCCGCCGCCTGGAGGAGGCCGAACGGCTGGACGAGCAGGCCGCGAAGACCGTGGGCCTGCGGGTGATGATGGACTGGGTGCTGCTGGCGGGCAGGGCGTACGCGCTGGGCGTGGGCGAGGTGCGGGTGGCCCTGCCCTGCGCGAACCCGGACACCCCGGAACGCACGCGGCTGATGGTGGCCGCCGTGCTGCGCAACGTGGCCGAAGGCCTCCTGGGCCTGCAGGAAAGCCAGGCCAGGGAGCGCGGCAACGACCCGGGCACCCTCCTGCTCAAGGCCTGCGACCGGCTCGGCCTGCCCTACGCCACGATCAGCGGCTGGCGGAAACAGGCCGGGACGGGCCCCGCATGAGCCGCCCGCGAGGAGTATAATAAGAGGGTGTCCGCGTGCAGGCCATGCGGACGCCTCACCATTTATATAACTTCAGCGGCGTGCAGGCCATGCCAGCCGCGCCAGGGTCCAGGGAGACCGGCGCGGGAACATGAACATCGACTCATCAACCAGCATGAGCATGGCCGCCGCATACCCGGACAGGTTCCCGACGCGCCATGCGGAACAGGAACACCACCATGACGGACACCGCCAACATCATCACCACCGGCACCGGCAAGGAAGGCCTGTGGCCCGGCTCCACCTTCTACCCGGCCCAGACCATCGCGCCCGACGCGCTCATCTTCAGCCAGACCAGCGTCGGCGGCACCATCAGCGGCGACGGGCCAGTGGCCCGCATCCCCTACATCAAGGACGGGCTGGACGCGGCCATCGTCGCCGAAGGCACCAGGATCACGGAAACCGACCCCGACCTGAGCGAAATGTACGTGCACACCCACAAGATTGCCATCCTCACCCCCATCAGCAACGAAGCCGCCGACTACACGCAGACCACCAGCCTCATCCAGGCCGGCATTGTCAAGGCCATCACCGACAAGGCCGACTGGCTCCTCCTGCAGGGCGACGAAGCCGGCATCAAAGGCCTGCCCTGACCCCCGACATGATCCGACGCGGGAGACATCAACGCCGCCACAGGGCTCAACCCCCTCCTGGACGCCATCGGCAAGGTCGGCGACAACGGAGGCAGCCCCACCGGCATCATCATGGGCTACAGTACCTGGGCCAGCCTGCTCAAGCTCACCGACAGGAACGACCGGCCCCTCATCGCCACCGACATGGCCAACAGCCCCACGCCGGCCATCTACGGGATCCCCACCATCCTGAACATGCAGACCCCCGCAGGCGCCATCCTGCTCAACGACAGCAGCCAGGTCCTCAGCGCCGCCAGCCAAGCCGCCGTCGCCACCAGAACACAGTTGTTTACAGTAAGGGCCAAGCAGAGATGCCCGACCCTTTCACATAACCGGTATCATTGAAGTATGGCATCAAGAATTTGTTGGCACTGCGAGCGTTTTTCGCATATGACTCAAATAGGGCCAGTTTTTTCGGATATACTCAAGGGGAAAGCAGCCGATTCGTTTGTATGGTTCGCTCCTTTCACGTGTGACGCATGCGGGTACGCCACATTGGGGATGATAGACAGCAGTTTATTGGGCAGAAGAATCAACTCAGGCCAAGCTCAAAGCGTTTTCCAAGTCGAAGCCGATTTCGAGGACGAAGAAGAGCCTGATGATGAAGACGAGCAGATAATCACTTGGATCCCTAGGGAGCCGGTCTGGAAGGAATATGAAGATGTCCCTGAAGATATAGCTGCTGTGGCTTCCGAGGCATATTCGTGTTGCTCAATCAAGGCCTATCGTTCAGCAGTGCTCATGGCCAGAACGGCGCTGGAAGCAACCGCCAAAAACAAGGGCATCACCTCCGGGTCTTTAAATGAGAAAATCGAAGAACTTGCAGAGCAGAACATCATTACAGACCAACTGGCTCAGGAAGCAAATGAAATTCGGCTATTGGGGAACGACATGGCCCATGGCGATCCGGATATTCCGGTGTCGAAGGAGGACGCTTCAGACATCCTCGGCTTTCTTGATACCGTGCTGGATTATGTGTACCAGCAGCCAATAGCCATACAAAAACGCAAAGCCCTTAGAAAAAAGCGTAAGGAGAACAAAAATGACTGCCGGTCAATAGCCCCAAGCTCGACGGCAGCAACGAACTGATAGGGTGCTTTTGCGATTCTTTCACGATACATGGGCCGATGGTGTTAAACCATCGGCCCTTTCTCGTATTTGCCCACAGCTCTTCTCTCCTTCATTCCCGGCGACGATAACAGCCTGGGCAACCTGTAATGGCTTTCAAGCGCTTGTCATAAAGCCAAAACCGCAAGAGAAACCGCAGCGCGCAATTCATGGTACCGTAAAACCAGGCTTCATCCCGTCGAAAACAATCCGGGATCGATCCAACCCGGGGGGGGGTACATCCCGGAGGGCCGCGGGATAACAGCCGGCTAGCACCTCCGATTATGCGTGCGCCCTCCCCTTCATTTTTCGCCAGGATTCCGGACTTTTCTGAGTCTCATGGCGTTCGCCGCTCTGCGGTCTGTTTCCGTTGCTTGTAGGGGTGTCCAGAGAATGCGTCTGGGTCTGCATTACGTGACAGGACCTGTGTTTTTACTGTTGTCACGTAATGAATTCAATGCCTGATAGTGCTTGGTTTTCTTGTTTTCAGAGTTATGTCACGATATGCCTAAAGCATGACTCGATGCGAGTACTGCTGTAAAGTACTGCCCGAGCATTCCGGGAGGGGTCGCCGGCGCAGGTTCTGCTCGGACGCCTGCCGTCAGCGGGCCCACCGGGCAGGCAGGACGATGCCGGTGCCCTCGGACATGGCGATGGCAGACCGATGGCTGCGCAGGCGGCTGGCCGCCAGGGCGAGGGCACCAGCAAGAGGCCGATCCGCTTCGACGGTTCCCTGGCCTCCAGCACCGACCCGTCCACCTGGACCAACTTGCCCGCAGCGGAGCAGTCCGAGGAGGGTGAGGGTCTGGGCCAAGATCAACCCTTCCGGCCAGGGGCTGCACATCTGGAACCGGTGCGGCGAACGCAAGGGTGTCAAGGTGCGCGGCCTGATGGATGCAGAAGCCTACTCGCAATGCCGGTACATGACCTACACAGGTCACGCCTGGCGGGACAGCCCAGCCAGGCGTGCGAATATTACCATCCTCTTCGCGGTAATTAAACGCACAAGGGCCTAAGCAAAAGCCAAACCACCACAAAGAACTGAATGGTGGAAGAGCGCATCCCACAGCCATAAGCCACGCACCTACCCTAACCCAGAGGTGGGGTCAACAAACCCCTAGATTCAGTCTAGGACGATGACGTAAGCCAGTCATACCCCGTAGAAGCGACGAAAGAAACATCCAGACACGGTTCAGATACGATGAACGTCGTTTTGCTCCCAATCTCAGCCTAGTTTTATCCGTATTAATCGGATCATTTTCCCTTCTGCTATATAGCTTTAAATAGTTCGGCACAGTATGGGGTATTTGCTCTCAGTACATCAGCAGGTTGCAGGTTCGAACCCTGTCTGGTGCACTGCACGAAAGCCCCGCAGCTGTGAGGGCTACGTGGCTTTTCTATTGCTAAGGGAATTCCCTCAAAACAAGAATTTGGGTGACATTTAAGAGACAAAAGTTCTCATAAAAAAAGCCCCGACGAAGCGAGGCCTAGTGAGATTGTAATCAATTCAAATTGCTCAACGTATGTTGGAATGAAAGCAATTTTTAAAGTGCTGAAAGTCGCCTAATATTGCTGTCAGTCCATAATTTGTTTGGTTCTCCATTGAAATTGCGAACTGCTTCTAAGAGATTGACGTCAGTCATTTTAGTTAATTTAGGTTCTATGATATCCAGCAATTTTCCGAACTGAGTCTGGCCAGATTTGCTTGAAAGAATATAATTGTATTGTGGATCTAGTACTAGATGTAGTATTTTTCCTGCATCAGTTGAGGAAAGTAATTTTAGAAGATCAGAGTAATACGGTTCTGCTGCAACACTTACGCCATAAGGATTACCTAAGTAGCATTGTAAAAGAACTGATAGATATTTACCTGAAACAGCATCAGGGATACGTCCATCATTTCCAACAAGGTTCTTGAGTTGTTTCGCCGGTGCAGGCTCAGTAAAGAAGTTGTTCCAGCCTTGATGTGCTGATAGCAGGAGATCTAGTGCTTCGTTTAATTTGATTGAAAGAATATCATCTGTCAAGTACGGTAATCCGTCTGCAATTTCTAGAAGTTCATAAGCTGCATTAGCAGAATCACTGTCAGCATTGGCGGCAGCAACAGCTTGTCTGAGGCCGAACTTATGTCGTAAATCTTCGGGAATGTGAGGCCACAATTTTGGCCATATTTGTTTCACATTATCCGCTATAACTGTAGTTCGTTCTTTTTTTGCGACATACATACCGAAAAGTCCATTCGCCAGAGACGTGACGCGGTCCGTTGTCTCCGCCGTAAAATTTTGGAAATAAGCTGTAGTCTCATTCACTTCTTCTGGAGATAAGCTGCGTTTTTTAATATTGCTTAATAAGCGCGCTGTACTAGCCATTACTGTGTCTGTTGGTTGACTAATTACTTCTTGAATACATTCCTGTAGGTAAGTAGCTAGCTCAAGGCCTGACATCTTTTCTTCATTTGGATGTGCTGCACTGACGTTATTACGAAGATAACGAATGGTATCTATCTTTTTGTATCCAACTTTGGTTATGAATCCGATTTCTTTGCATGCAATTAAGAGAGTAGCGTCATTTATTTTTTCTAAATCACTTTCATCTTTAAGATCTCCTATAGTTACGTTCGATAAACCAGAAACAACGTCGTAAAAATAGCTGAGTCCGAAACTTTTTATTCTTTCCCGAAGTGAAGCTATTAGCTCGTCCCAAAGATAATTTAGCGCTGCGTCAAAAAGTCCAACTGTTGATGCCGCAATCATTTTTGACACATAGTAAGAATTGCCCAGTGCATTCGACTGTAGCGATGATAGTGCGCTTTGAATGTTGTAGAGTACAATTGAGCGTTCTTGTATCGGAGCGAACAGTTTATCTGATGGCAGCTGTAAACTCTGTAATAGGCGTTGTAGGCTGCTATCCAGCACCGTCAGCTCTTTAGTTGTGATAACTCTAGGATTATTTTCATTAGGTTGTACTAGTTCTTGGTTCATTATAGATCCCTCCACCAGAAAAGAATTGTACAATCACTTGTCTCACAACCGCAACCGCAGGTGATTCTAATTTCCTCGAATTTCCTAGTATAAAATCCCCGAGCTTCTACAGTTGTAAGAGTCTTTGATATTTGCAAGACAGTTTCCAGGCAGGTTGTGGGTGCGTAAAATATACATCTACCCTGAATTTTGGCAGAATAGTTGTGGCACTACTGGATGATGTCTGTACCTGTACAATACGCTGAGCCGTCGGTTTGAGAAGAGCCATGCCAGCCAGTGGTACAACTGTCTCCGAAGGAATCAAGTCTAAAGAGTTGCTTCAAAGCACTCTATAGGAAAGAGGACGCGAGATTAGCTCTTATGCCAGTATGAGAACGTCGCTACCACTCAGGCTAGCACAGCCTCTGCCCGACTGATCGCAAATAGGGATTCGATGCTAAGCGCTTCCAGCCGGACGAAATGCAGCAAAAGGAGGGCCATTGTCAAGAAGGCAGAACTGGTATCCAAACGCTATGCACAGTTGGTGGAGTTGACTTTGTCCTGGCTTCTGGCTAAACCGTAAATTATAGCATCAATCATCGGAGTCGACAAGAGCAAACATCTAGTAGCGCTGCTGATGCCCCGCAACTTCAATCTTGAGCTGGAAAATATGGCTTTTTCTTGAAGAATCTTATATTCCCTATGAACTTGTCAGTTCTTTCTCTCCTGGAAGACCGATATCATCAAGTGAAGTCCGAGGAACTCTCATGCCCGGCTTTCGTGACAGCGGGCGCTTCGATTTCGGGAGCTTGTTCGATACAGTTGCTCCCTTCGCGCCAAGCGATCGGTGCAACCCCGGTTTCTCTGGTGAAAGCCGCGCTGAATGAACTGGGGCGCATATATCCGACCTGCCTGCCGATCCAGGCAATGTCCTCCCCAGTGGACGAGAGAAGATGGCGGGCCTGGTCCATTCTTCGCTCTCTAATGTACCTGGCCAGACTTGTGCCGGTCTGATGCCTGAAGGCGGTGCATAAACGGGTGCGTCCCACATACAGGGACTGTGCTATCTGATCAATGGAGAGGTCACTGCCCAAGTGGGATTGAATGTGGGCTTTGGCCTGTTGGACTAGGTCACAGTCATATGACGGTTCATGGCTCTGTACAAAGGCAGAGGGAGATTGGGCCAGCCTTGCCAGGAGCAGGTCGATGTGTGCTTTGATGAGGAACTCTGTCTGGCCCTGCCTTCCTAGGGCAAACTTTGACAGGGCGGTTGAAGCGGCCAGTGCAATATCGGATGGCCAGGGTTGTCGGAAGGCGTCAAAGAGTCCCTTGACCTGGCCGGGCCATTGGTTTTCCAGCTCCATGAAATAGCCGGGCAGGATGCAGATGCTCCGGGTCCGCGAGCGAGAGCCTGCCGGTATGCGGTTGGTGACCGATCCCGCCTGCTGGATTAGGGAGACCATATTGCCCTCCTGCTTTGTACATGGCTGCAACCCATAAGGAGCGGGGTTGGCTGCCGGGCTTTCATCCAGGGTCAGGCAGGCATAGTCGGTCATGGCGTACTCGTTAAAGTTCATTTCGCGCAGGAAGGTGATGTCGTGCCATATGACCAGGCAATGAGGACCTGCCGGATTGGCTTGGAATCTTCCCTGGCAGATATCGCCATCGACCTGCCCTTCCAATCCTCCCGATCGGTGATGGAGTTCCATGCCGAGTTGCTCCACCTGGGGGCGATACAGGGTCTGAATCTCGCGGGATTCGGAGTATATCGTCCGGTCTGTCATGGCTCACCTGGTTTCATCCTGCCGGCTTTATGGCGATCTCGGCGGACTTTCGTTTTCGTTCGCACCTTTTATGGATTCATCCGTCGCTCTGTGACGGTCTTCCGGGCATTGACTTCTCAGATTACGTTCGATGGCAGCGAACGACAAGAGTTTTGGATGAACCTGGAGGAAAGAGATGACCACAGATCAGGCGGATTCGAGAAGCAAACCGGATCCTGCAGAAGGTAAAGCACAGGGCGGGGGAGGTGCGCCTAATCGTGAGAGGTCGCATGGGCGTAGTTCCCTCAGGCGGCTGCTTGATTTCGCCGGCCCTCGTAAGGTGTTCTCCTATCTCGGCTGTGGTCTGTCCGCCCTCTCCACGATTGCTGGCCTTGGACCCTACATCTGCATATGGCTGGCGGTAAAAGACCTCCTCGCCGTTGCTCCAGGGTGGTCTCAGGCTACGGAAATCGCCATTTATGGATGGCTGGGATTCGGGTTTGCGGCCGCTTCCGTCTTTCTGTACTGTGCAGGGCTGCTGATGACGCATCTGGCGGCTTTCCGGAGCGCATCCAACATGCGCAAAGCGGCCATAGGCCACCTGCTGAGCCTTCCCTTGGGGTATTTCGACCTCCATGCCTCCGGCGAGCTGCGTCGCGCAATTGATGGCTCGGCGGGCGATGCCGAGAATCTGCTCGCCCATATCCTCCCCGACGCGGCTGGCTCCTTCGCCATGATTCTGGGTATGCCGATACTGATGCTGATTTTCGACTGGCGTATGGGCCTGGCCTGTCTCTTCCCCATCCTGATTGCCCTGGTCTGCATCCGTGTCATGATGAACGATCAGGGACAGTCCTTTATGAAGGAATACCAGGATGCCCTGGTGCGAATGTCCAAGACGGGAACCGAATATGTCCGTGGCATTCCAGTGGTCAAGGTCTTCCAGCAGACGGTTTATTCCTTCAAGGCCTTCCATGAGGCCATCGAGCATTACAGCAGAATAGCCAGGAACTATGCCATGAAGATCTGTCACCTGCCTCAGACCATTCAGATGACGGCCCTGAACGGGACTGTGGTTTTCCTTGTTCCTGTAGCCATCCTGCTGGCTCCAGGGCAGAGTGACTTTACCTCTTTCCTGACCGATTTCGCCTTCTATGCCGTCTTCTCGGGCATGGTTCCCACGGCCATGACCCGTCTGCAGTTCTCCAGTGAGTCCTTCAGCAAGGCTGACGATGCCTTAAACAGAATCACCGGCGTGCTCAGCAGTGATCCCCTGACGGTAGCTGACGAACCGGAACGCCCGAAGTCGGCAGATGCTTCCCTGGAACAGGCGTCATATACCTATCCAGGTGCTGATCTCCCGGCATTGGATCGGATTGACTTCAAGGTGCCGGAGGGTGGAATGGTCGCTCTGGTCGGTCTCTCGGGAGGCGGCAAATCGACCTGTGCCAGTCTGTTGCCACGTTTTTGGGATGTGGATTCGGGCAGGGTCGCTGTGGGTGGCATTGATGTCAGATCCATCGATCCACATGATCTGATGGGGCAGGTCGCCTTTGTCTTCCAGACCAACAGGCTCTTTTCGACCACCCTGCTGGAGAACGTTCGCGCAGCCAGACCGGACGCCGCTCCTGAGCAGGTTATGGAGGCATTGAGAGCGGCTCAGTGCATGGACATCGTTGACAAGCTTCCCGAGGGGCTGGATACCATGCTCGGCTCAGGTGGAACCTACCTTTCCGGGGGAGAGGTCCAGCGTGTGGCCCTGGCCAGGGCAATCCTCAAGGAGTCTCCCATTGTGGTCCTGGATGAGGCGACTGCTTTTGCCGATCCCGAGAATGAATTCTTGATACAGAAGGCGCTGACCAAATTGACACGCGGCGAAGGGGGCCGACGGCGAACCGTTCTCATGATTGCCCACCGTCTATCGACTGTGGCTCATGTCGATCGAATCCTGGTATTGGATGGGGGCCACCTGGTAGAGCAGGGCACTCATCGCCAGCTTCTTGACGTACAGGGTACCTATGCCCGTATCTGGTCTGATTACGAACGGGCGGTCTCCTGGAAGGTCGACAACTCTCCGAGGTCTGCCGCCGGAGCGGGTCAAAATCCCGCAGGCCCCATTGCGGGTGAGAAGCACGTCGTTCCCGGTGTCGGGCCATTCGCTACGGACTCGTCTACCGGTGATTCCGACATCCAGAGGAAAGGAGGTGAGACATAAGTGTTCGCCTCATTCAAGAAGAAGTATGCCCTGTCCGACCGAGGCATGAAGATCGTGGTTTTGGGAACGCTGTGGACCACACTGACCAATCTGATCATCATGGCGGGAACAACCTCCCTTCTGCTGGTCATGAACGCTTTTGTTGAGCACCTGACGGCAGGGGCGTCTTTACCGAAGGTCCTGCCCTATCTGGTTGGTCTCCTGGTCTTTGCGCTTATTCTCTTCGGCTCCTCCTGGTTTCAATACAGTTATTCCTACGGTGCGGTTTTCAGTCAGACCGGAACCCAGCGGATCGACCTTGCCGAGCGATTGCGCAAACTGCCGCTCTCCTTTTTCGGGCGGCGTGACCTGGCTGATCTGACCGATACCATTCTGGGTGATGTGGCCACCATGGAACATGCCTACGCCCATGCGCTGAGCCAGCTCTACGGTGCGGTCGTTTCATCCGTCCTGATATTCCTGTCGCTTCTGCCCATCAATTGGGTACTTGATTTGGCTGCATTCTGGAGCGTGCCGGTGGCCTTCACTATCATCTTTGCCACTCGACGATTCGTTGAAGCTTCGTCACGGCGTACGAGGCAGGCCCAGATTCGGGTCAGTGACGGCATTCAGGAGGCGCTTGACTGCGTTCGGGAGATTCACGCCACCAACCAGGAAGAGAGGTATCTGGAAAGGCTTTCCTCGACCATCGATGACACCGAAGCCACTACGGTCCGAACCGAGATGACCAATGGCCTTATATTGAACTCCGCCATGGTGGTTTTGAGGTTGGGTGTGGCAACGACCTTCCTGGTGGCTGCCGGATTGATCATCCAGGGCAGGATCGACTTCATGGTCATGTTCCTATTCCTCCTGATGGTCTCACGGATTTACTCGCCCTTTGATCAGGCGCTGATGCTGGTTTCGGAACTTTTCCAATCCCAGGGCTCGGCCCGGCGGATTCGCTCCATCAACGAGGAACCTGTAGCTGAGGGGAGTGAGGAATTCCACCCCGATGGGCACGATATCGTCTTCGACCACGTTGCCTTTTCCTATCCCGCGCTTGAGGGTAAGGCGGTAGGCGGGCCGGTTCTCGAAGATGTGAGTTTCACCGCCCGGGAGGGGGAGGTCACGGCCCTGGTCGGCCCTTCGGGTTCCGGGAAATCGACCTGTGCTCGGCTGGCGGCTCGCTTCTGGGAAGCTGCTGCAGGCTCCATCACCGTAGGAGGAGTGGATGTGAGCCAAGTGGATCCGGAGGTTCTTCTGCGCGACTATGCCGTGGTTTTCCAGGACGTGATGCTCTTTGATGACACGGTCATGGGCAATATACGGATGGGTCGGAACGGTGCAACTGATGAGGAAGTGTTGGCTGCAGCCAGGGCCGCCAACTGCGACCAGTTCGTCTCGTGCCTGCCACAGGGGTACCAGACGAAGATTGGTGAAAACGGCTCCAGACTTTCCGGGGGCGAGCGGCAACGAATCTCCATTGCCAGAGCCATTCTCAAGAATGCACCGATTGTCTTGCTTGACGAGGCTACCTCCTCCCTGGATGTGGAGAACGAGACGCAGGTGCAGGAAGCCCTGTCACAACTGCTGGTGGGGAAGACCGTCATGGTCATTGCCCACCGGATGCGCACTGTCGAGCAGGCTGACAAGATTGTGGTTCTGGGCCATGGGCGCGTGGTCGAGCAAGGTTCCCCGCAGGAGCTCATGGCCGCAGATGGTGAATTTGCGCGGATGGTTCGTTTGCAGGCAGAGAGCGCAGACTGGTCCTTGTAGAGAGGGCTTGGACCGACTCTTGGTATCGCCAAACGGCAGAGAAGGCAACACTACATCATAGGCAGTCAGAATATTTCCGAACAAACTGAGGAACGAGTGGTGAATGCGAGATTTCATTCCAAAATTGATTGCTCCAAAGACTGTTCCGAGTAAGCTTGAACTGTTTGCATTTATATTGCTGACTTTTATCAACGCGTAGTATAAAGTTTTAATTTATAAGTTTTAATGTAAGCTCACATGCTTCACAAGGAGGTGGCTTTACAGAGAGAATTGGATTTGATTGAGCCTCTTCTGCCGCTCGAAATAAGTCATGAAATTTGATCAGCATCATCAAAGGTAAGTATCACTGGATAATCAAGCAGCTCGGACATGTCGAAATTAGCCTGGTGGCGTCTGCGAAAGGTGGCACGGTGAGACGCTTTATGGATAGATCGATACTGAGGCTCAACAATCGCCTGGAGTTGGTCTTTCTGTATTTGGGCTGCTTTCTATTGGCTGGGTTTTTCGTGTATTTGAAACACCAGGCGGATGATTCGGAAGTGTTGATGAGTTACATCAAATTCATGATCGAAAAACGGCGCGCTTTCGTTCTGGGGTTTTCTGCGTTTGTGTTGGTGTTTCTTTATCAATTGGTGACAAAAGCCAGAACTGAGGTCAGATGCCGGGTACTGGTGGGAGATACGTTGAGGCAGATAAAACTCAGGTATCTTGTCGAATGCCTGATATTGCTCGGCATTTCTTTCTTGCTTTCGACTGTGGTCCATCTGCTGTTGGGTTTCGAGATAGTTGATAGCTTCTATGTGCTCTTGGCCCTGGCCGCATACGTACTGTTGAGCGCTGCGTTCTTGGGGGCAAGATGAAGGTTTTCCGCTTCTTTCTGACTCGTGTATTTCTCAGGAAACCAATCTTTGCCATAGGTGCGCTGGTCTTGTTCTTGATGGCCAACTACATGGCATTCCTGACAGCTCATAGTGTCTTGTCCACGCGTGAGGGATACCAGCAAATGGCGCATTTTGACAAGGAGGGAACATTCGTAGCGAATCTGGATCCGGATTCAGATTTTGGTAACAAGGACATCTCAAAAGCATCGATTCAGAAAGTCTACGATCGTCTGGACAGCCGATATCACTACGCGCTCTATACGGACGGAATGATGACCAATCTGGCTAATGGTTGCGGGGTTAAGGTTCCAGTGAGTTATATGAATCAGCGATATAACGACCTGGATGGGTTTGCCATTGCTCAAGGAAGCGGGTTGACGTTTGATTACAGCCTGGTGCGGAACGATACGATTCCCGTGTTGGTGGGCGAGGGACTGGCCAACGACTATCCGCTTGGCACGCAATTCAAGATGCATGACCCTGCCCTGCTGCGAGAAGTAAGGGTGAAGGTCGTCGGTGTCATCGCCGATAATTCGGTGCGTTCAAACTTCTATGCGCTTAATTCGAAGAAGTACTATAATTTTTCAGTAGTTGTGCCCGTCACCACGGCTTTCATCAAACAGGCTGATGTCAGTTTTAATATCAACGCGCTCAACGATCTCGTTCTATCTGATACCGATCGTGCGGACGTGTCCGAATTGGGTGATTACATCGACAAGACGATTGGGGCCAAGTTCAACCTTTACAGTTATCAGGACAACATTGACTATTACAACGAATATTTGTTCTCTTCTTTGCGTTTTCTGACCGTGGCTTCAGGCCTACTGCTTATTCTCGTCGTTTTGCTGTCTGTCTGGAGTGTACTGATCAGTGTGCGGGTAATGATGCGTGATTTCACGATCAACCTCATGGTGGGACTGAGCTATGGCAGACTTCGTCGGCTTTTCTACGCATATTATGCGGGCCTTTCCTTAATTGCATTGCTTGCCGTTTTCGCTATGGCAGCTTATTCGCGGCATAGCTACTGGCGAAAGAAGGATGCATTCTTAATGACCTATGGCTTGTGGGGAATGATCAGGATGGACTGGCTGGCCTTACTTGTCGCGTCGCTGTTCGATTTTCTTCTGGTTGCTATGCTCGCTCAATTGATCACCTGGAGGCTCAGGCATGTTCCTATCTCATTGGGGGTGCTGCAATAATGGACAAGGTCATCGATCTCAACCTGGATCATAAAACATACAGGAAGGGCTCATCTTCAGTCACTCTTCTTGAACATTTCTCGCTGACAGTCACCGAGGGCGAGAAGGTCGCAATCGTTGGAGAGTCTGGCGTTGGCAAGAGCACATTGCTGAACATCCTCGGTCTGCTCGATACACGCTATGAAGGCTCTTACAGGCTGCTCGGCAGATCCGCGCGCACGCTGTCCGACCTCGAATCGGCCGCATGGAGGAATGAGAAAATCGGATTCGTCCTGCAGGAATCAGCACTTATCAGCTCCTTGAGCATAGAGGACAACATCAAGCTGCCCCTGCTTTACGCGCGGAAACCGCGCAAGGTGGATTCCCGAAGATTCGACCAGGTGGTGGACTCTTTAGGTATCGGGTCGATACTGAGCAAAAAACCGCTTGAATGCTCCGGAGGGGAAAAATCAAGAGCAGTCTTCGCACGAGCCGTCATTATGAACCCCGAGGTTGTTCTTGCGGATGAGCCCACTGCCTCGCTCGATTCGGAGAACCGGTCGAGGATCATCGCCCTGCTCTTTGGCTTGAACCACGATTCAGGATCCACAATCGTCACCGTTACCCATGATGCCTCACTGGCTGACCAACATGATCGAATCATCAAACTTCAACGAAAGGACTAGAGCATGGGTTTCTGGATTATGGTATTCGAGGCTTTGCTCGGGCTGGTGCTTCTAATTCTGGGAGTCGTTCGGGGCAAGAATGACAAGCGCTGGTTTGCGCTGTGCATATTGGGCGTAGCATGCCTGGCGTTCGCCGTTTGGCTTGCCATATGAGCACCCGGTGAAAAAATGCCGGTGGCCGGCATCGAGTGAGTATGAGTAGCGGTTGCTGACGGGGGGGGGGGGCAGCAGATAGCCTATTGGGGGAGCCAAAGAGATTCCGAATTGCCATGGCTGATCGAATTAATGAGTGAGTTTTGTTTCTTTCCATGAACGTGCGGGAGATACTGGTGATTCGATTGATTCGCCAAAGATTTGAGATACCTGTTCCTCTTTAAATTTGTAGACAGGTGCTTGTGCATTCGGTCCTAACAGACAGCGGTTCTGATGCCGATATATTTCAATCACCATTGGTGGTACTCTTTTCGAAGAGTGTCTGGCAGGTTTGGCCGCTCAATGCAATGAAACTTTAACGAACCGCTGTACCTACCATAAAGGGTGGCACCAATGAATGCTGCTATAGAACTTGGCAATCTGGTTAAAGAGTATGAAACGCCTGCAGGGGTTATCAAAGCACTTGATCATCTCAATTTAACTGTTCCTGAAGGGGGCATCTTTGGTCTGCTGGGCCCTAACGGTGCTGGAAAATCAACAACGCTCGAAATAGCTGTCGGCTTGAGAAAACCGACTTTCGGAACTGTCATAGTATTCGATAGGAATCCGCAGACTGATTCACAGTGGATTCATCAGCGGGTGAGTATTTAACCTCAGGAGTCCACTATCTTTCCCCAGGAAAGAGTGGGGGAGATACTGTCATTCTGGGCCAGTCTTTATGATCACCCGCGCGACGTGGATCAAGTCGCAAAATGGATGGGCTTGGACGAATTGCTGCTCCGCAAAGTAGCGAAATTATCAGGTGGACAAAAACAGCGTCTGAACGTTGGTCTATCCATCATCGGACGGACGAAATTAGCCATACTTGATGAACCTTCCACTGGTCTTGATGTAATGGCTCGGGATGACCTTTGGAAGGTGCTTAGGTTTCTGGCTGAGGAAGGTACGACGATTGTCCTATCGACACATGATCTAGATGAAGCGCGAGTTCTCTGTCACGAAGTAGCAGTGATAGATCATGGTCGGTCTGTAGCCCAAGGCAGTCCAGAGGAACTCATAAGGAAACATGCCAAGGGAACGTTAATCTCCTGCCAAGTAACGCCAGATGGAATATCGGACCTTGTGAGCATGCTTCGAACTTTTGGTGAACCGGAAGTTATTGATAAGACAACCGTTTCAGTACGTGCCGATGATACGGATCCTGTTATTGCTGTGCTGTCGAGCAATCCTGCGGTTTCCCAATTACGTATGAACGAACCAAGTCTTTATGACGCCTTCGTGAAGTTGACCGGGCATGATTTCGAATAATTGATGATACTCATTTTTGTTAGGACTCCAGATGATAGAAAAAAGGCACCTTCGCCCTTTGTTGGCGCTGCAGACTCGTGAATTGATCAGGAACACCTCATACTTTATTTTTGTCATAATTTTCCCTTTTGCCATGGCGGGAATGTTTCTTCTCATGTCCGCGATGATGAAGGGACAGGCTGATGCTCCGGATTTCAGCCCATTTGTCATGCCCATGGCGCTCTTTCTGGCAGTGACCGGTACAGCTTTGACCATGACCGCAGGTCCTTTGGCTGAGGTCAGGCAATCGGGAGCTCTTCGTGTGCTTTCAACGACGCCGATTCGCAAAGCTGACTATTTGATGACATATCTGGCTGTAAGGCTCATCATGGCGACCGCGCAGATCCTTGTCATAGTAGGCGCTTCGGTATTGCTGACTCTGCTTCCGTTTAGGGATGTAGGTCGAGTTTTTGTCGTGTCCTTATTGGGACTGGTCATGTTCCTTGCCTTGGGGTATTTAATGGGTGGCTGGCTTTCGTCACCGCAGTTGGCAACCAACTTGGGAACTCTCGTGCAATTGTTGGCTTTGTTCCTCAGCGGTCTGGCCATACCTTTCGCCATCCTTCCGGATTGGTTGACGAATGTTATCAGATGGATTCCGTCGACTCTCTTTGGAGATCTCATTTTCTGGGCATCAAAAAATCCTCTGCAGCAAACGGGCGCTATGCTTTCAACTTCCATCGTGCTTGCTGTTACTGCAGTGCTTGTGTTTTTGGCGGTTCGCGGTTTCAAATGGGATGTGGAGTGAGTTTGGAACCCGAAGTGTCATTAATTAAACATGTTTGAAAGTTGAAATATTCAAGCAAGTCATAAGTTATTCATGCCACCAGCCATAGGAGGGTTAGAGGGCCAAACTCGGTTTTTCTCTTGGTTATTTGTCCATGTCTGGGACTGCAGCACCATACTCTGTTGGTCTGATTCAGCTCGTCCACGCTACCCTCAGCGCCTGCGGTTATTTCTCCTGATATGAATCTGATCTTGCCGCCAGACGGGCGGCGGGGGCCGCTATCATGAGAGCCGGAACAGGATCGAGCGGGTCCTTCGGATTGGGGCCCGATGAAGGAATGCGTACATGGCGGATATGGTTGACAATCACAATGACGATGAAGGCCCGGACCTGGGCAGGACCTACCACAGTGGTCCGGTCATCATGCGCGGGCCCATGATTCCCGAGGCGGATGCCAATGCTGGGTTGCTCTCGTCGGGCGGTGACACGGACTGGCTGCATATGGATCCTTGGCGTGTGCTGCGCATCCAGGCCGAGTTCGTCGACGGGTTCGGTGCACTGGCGGAGCTGGGGCCCGCAGCCGCTATCTTTGGGTCAGCCCGGACTGGCAGGGATGATTCCACCTATGCGGCTGCGCGCAAGATGGGCGGCGACCTGGCCAAGGCCGGTATGGCGGTCATCACGGGGGGAGGGCCTGGCATCATGGAGGCGGCCAACAAGGGCGCTGCTGAGGTCGGTGGCAAGTCCGTCGGCCTGGGCATCGAATTGCCCATGGAGCAGGGACTGAACCGCTGGGTGAATCTGGGCATCACCTTCCGCTACTTCTTCGTGCGCAAGATGATGTTCATGAAATACTCCTCGGGCATCATCGTCTGCCCTGGTGGGTTCGGCACCCTGGATGAGATGTTCGAGGTGCTGACCCTGGTCCAAACCCATAAGGCGCCCAGCATGCCCATCGTCCTCTTCGACAGGGCCTACTGGCAGGGGCTCTTCGATTGGATCTCAGACACGGTGAGGCAGCGGGGCATGATCTCTGATCTGGACCCCGATCTGGTCATCCGCACTGATGATCCTGATGAGGCTGTCCAGGCTATCCTGCGTCACCGTGCCTGAAAATTAGGCGAGCGGCAGTCAGCGGGCGCGGGTGGCCATGATCATGCCCGTGCCGATGGGCAGCAGGCAGGATTCCCAGGCATTGTCTTTGCTTATGTCTTCCATGATGGTGCGTAAGATGGTCGTTTTCTCGGATCTATTGGCCGGGTTGAGCACGCCGCCCTTGTCAGGCTCGTCCAGCAGATCGAAGGCATCGGTAAAGATCAGCTGTCCTCGGTCCTTGAGCAGGCGTGGAGACTGGTCCATAACCTGTTGGTAGTTGTCCCCATTGCCCGAGACGACGATAAGATCGTAGTCGCTGGGGTTGAGCCTGGGGAAGTAGGTTCGGGCAGCAGCGTTGACCGCCCGCAGCCTCATGCCTGGGTGGGCTTTCTCCATGCCCGCGAATATTTTTTTGACCAGGGAGGTGCCTTGGGCTGTGGAGTCGACGGCGGTGAACTGGCCATGGCCGTGTAGGCCTGTCATCAGGCGCAGGGCTTCGACCACGGAGCCGTTGCCGACCAGGATGATGGATGCCGGAGCGTTTCGGCCTGCCAAAAACTGCAGAAAGGCGCCTTGAGACCGGGAACACTGGGCGAATCCGGCCTCTGAAGCCTTGTCTCGCAAGGCCTGCAACTTGTCGGATTCGACGTTCAGAGCGCTTGCCTCGGCGAATTCCCATCCTCTGGCGATGTTGTTGTACGAGGTTTTGTCCATGCTAACCATGGTAACGACCAGAGGGCACAAGCCTGTCGTCAGCTCCTAGTGCCCTGTGTGTGCGCAGGAGTCTGACTACTCCTTGACGGCTTCGACCAGCTTCCACATCTCTTCACCCACGTCGATGCCTCTGGGGCAGGGTCGGGTGCAGGCCCGTATGGACTGGCATGCCTGGATCCCGTCCACCTGGTCAATGGCCTCAAGACGTTCCTGACGATGGCCGTCGCGGGAATCGTTGATGAATCGAGCCGCTGCGATCATGGCCGCCGGACCGGCGAAGGCCTCACCGCCCGCATAAATAGGACAGGCGCCCTGGCAGAGCCCGCAGGCGATGCAGGTGCTGAGCAGTTCATACCGGGCCAGCTCTTCCGGCGTTTGCTTGTATTCTGACGCTGGTTCTGTGCTGGCTGCTTTCGTCCTGTCCGCTTGGCCGCTATCGGCAGAGGAGTCATCATGGAGCAGATAAGGCTTGAAGCGCCGAATCTGCTCGAACATGGCATTGGTGTCCACTATCAGGTCCCTGAGCGGGGTGAAGCCAGGAAGTGGGCGGATCTCTACAACTGAAGATTCTGCGGTGTCTGAAGTTTTTGTCAGTCCTGATGTTTTTATACGGCCTGTGGTTTCTGTAAGGTCTGTAGCTTCTGCAGGATCGGTCGGACCGGCTCCAGTAGGATCTGTGGTCGTAAAGTTTGAGGCCGAATCCGAAAGCGCAACCGACGAGGATACGCCCGTGGTGGTGGTCGCCGTACCGGTACGACGGAAGGCTGGAGGCTGTTGGACCTGCGGACTTCCACTAGCTGCACCTGGTGAGGCGAAGGCGTTCGGCATGGATTTGGGTGCGGACAGGCAGTCGGCGATGGTGGCAGTGCAGAGCAGATCCGGGCGGCCGTTGATGAGCACGGCATCCGATCCGCACATGCCATGTCCACAGGAGTACCGGAAGTTCAGCGTAGGATCCACTGCTCGCTTGATCTGCAGAAGGGCATCCAGAACAGTGCGCTGTGGAGCAATCCGGATTGTGTACTCCTGCGTCCAGCGGCGACCTCGAGCCCGTCGGTTGCCTGTCGTGGCGAAAGGATTGCTTTTGGAGAATGGGTTGGTTCGTGCCGGCCGCTCTGATTGAGGTCGTGGGGTAAACCGGGCTATTCTAAAGGTCACTGGACGGGGATCGCGATCCGGTGAGGATGCCTTGGATTCGTCTGATCCCGTGGACTGTGATGTCACGGTTGCTCCTGTTCTTGCTCGGAATCTGGCCCGATGCCCATTGATATGCGCGAATTCCATCCTAATCGCTGACTGGCCTGGATAGATGTCGAATAGGTGTCTGTCTGAACAGATTGGGCCCAGAGTCCATCATCAGAGTCCATCAGTAGTCGCGGCCCTTGGGAGGCATGTCGACGATATGAACAGGCTGCCAGGAGACGTTTTCCTTGGCATCGATCATGGTGTGAGCCAGATAGTGTTCGTCATCACGCTGCGGATAATCGCTCCGGTACAGGGCGCCGCGGGATTCCTGACGCCGCAGGCTGGCGTTCAACACAGCCCGGGCCAGTGTCAGCAGGTTGTCCACCTCCATGATGGCGGTCACCTCCTGGTTGAGCACTGCTGTGTCACTGTGCGCATGCAGCTGTCTGGCATCGGCATCCAGTTGATTTAATCCTTGCAAACCCTTTTCAATGCTGCTTTGATCGCATCGGACGGCAACGGCCTCCTCCATCAGCCGTCCCAGTCGGCCCATCAGCGCATAAGGGTTGTTCAGGTCGGCATCGACACCGGTGTTGGCTTCTTCGTTTTGGTTGTCGGCCAATGCTGGTTCCGTGGGCTCGGCCTTGCTTGCGCCAGCCAGCAACACGTCCATGAAGGCCTGACGCCTTTGCAGGGCTGGTGCGAGCGGAGACGTGTCGGTCATGTCGTTTGGCTCGTCGGCATTGGACATGGCGGCGGCGATGGTCTGCCCAGTCCGGGTGCCAAAGAGGCAGGCGTCCAGCAGGGAATTGCCGCCCAGCCGGTTGGCCCCGTGAACGCTGACACAGGAGCATTCCCCGGCGGCAAACAGTCCGTTGACGATTCGACGGTGGCCATTCTGCCAGCGGTAGACGCGACCACGATCGGTAATGGGAATGCCTCCCATGGTGTAGTGGGCGGTGGGTTTGACCGGAACCATGTCCACAGTGGGATCCAGGTGGGCGTAGCGATGGATGGTCTCGGTGACTTGGGGGAGCAGGGCAGCCATGCGCTGGGCGTCAATGCCGGTCATATCCAGCCAGACGCAATCATGAGGTCCGTCAGGGTCCGATGGATCGGCCACTCCCCGGTCTGCATCAATCTCGGCCATGATGGAACGGCTGACCACATCCCTGGCGGCCAGGTCGCCGTGTCCCGGCGCGTAGTCCTGCATGAAGGCCCGTCCCTGACTGTTCCTGAGCACGCCGCCTTCTGCGCGTGAGGCCTCCGACAACAGGATGCCCGTGTGGCCCAGGCCCGTGGGATGGAATTGGATGAACTCCACATCCTCCAGCTGCAGGCCGGACTGCAGGGCTAGCGCCATGCCATCGCCGGTCAGATCCCAGGAGTTGGAGGTCGTATGGAAGAGCCGGCCGGCCCCGCCTGTGCACAGGACGATATTGTCGGCTTGGATGGCCTGCAGCTTGCCGGCGTGGGTATCCAGGACGATCAGTCCTCGGGCATGGCCGCCGGATTCCTCATCAGTGGGCGGATCAACGACCAGATCGGTCACATACCACTCCTCGGCGAACTCGACTCCCTGACGCAGGCACTGCTGCCAAAGGGCGTGCAGGATCTGGTGGCCGATACGGTCGGCTGCATAGGCTGCTCTCCTGACTGGATGGCCGCCATAATCAGCGGTATGGCCGCCGAACTTCCGCTGGGCGATGTGCCCGTCTTCGGTCCTAGAGAAGGCCACTCCGTCATGCTCCAGCTCGATGATGATGCCCGGGGCCTGCTCGGCCAGAATCCGCACGGCATCCTGGTCAGCTAGCCAGTCGCTGCCCTTGACGGTGTCGTAGTAGTGCCAATGCCAGTCGTCCTTCTCCTGGTTGCCCAGACTGGCCGCAATGCCGCCCTCCGCCGAACCGGTGTGGGAGCGCAGGGGCTGCAGCTTGGAGATGACCAGGACCTTTGGCGACGAGCTGCTTTCGCTCTGTTTGCCCTCTAAAGCTCTGTACAGTCCCAGAGCCGTTGACAACCCGGCCGCTCCGGCTCCGACGATGACGGCATCATAGCGGTTTCTGACCTTCTGCGGATTCATACCATCGATACTGTCACGACCTATTGATAGCGGCAGCCCTACCAGTGCATGTCTGCTTGCGTGGGCAGAATAGGTCTTATGACCGAGCTTTCCTTCTCACAGCAGGTTTATCAGGTCGTCAGGCGGATCCCTCGCGGCAAGGTGGCCACCTATGGTCAGGTCGCCTCTCTGACTGGCCATCCGCGCAACGCCAGGTTCGTGGGTTATGCGCTTCATGACAATCCTGAACCTGGGGTGATTCCCTGTCATCGCGTGGTCTTCCGCGATGGTTCTCTGGCCCCGGGATTCGCTTTTGGCGGGCCTGAACGTCAGCGTCAGCTGCTGGAGGATGAAGGCGTTCATTTTGTTCCTCCCCGCAGCGATGAATCTGCTGGTGCAGATGGCTGGGTGGTTGATTTGGATCGCTGTCGCTGGAAGGCCTGACTCTTCGGATCTTCAGCTACGACGCATCCGTCCTGCAGGTTGATCAGACCACGAATCTCCAGGGAACCCAGCAGCTGCATCAGATGCCTGACTGAGAGTTCATGTCCCTGATTGGCCAGCTCAGTGCGAAGCTGTCCCATCATGGGCGGACCGCCCCGGAGCTGGCAGGTACGGATAGCCGCCAGCAGGGGTCCCTCCTCCTTGGTCAGGCGATCGTCGTTGGCTTTTTCGTGTTCGTGGGCCATGCCTGGATTTGATGGCGGGGTTGAAGGATGCTCTTTGTGCTGAGAGTGGGTCGAAAGCCTGCCTTTATTAGTACCGGATTGTTTGAGCGTGATCGGGAGCGGCTGATTGCCGTGAGTGGTTTGCATAGGATGATCACAGTCAAGCGGCGGTGTGCGCTGCGTGGGTTGTCTACTTGCTTGATGCTCATGATCTTCGGTGGTTTTGGCTGAAACTCCGGCTCCTTGTTGAACAGACTCGTCAGGGTGGATAGGTGCATGGGCGGGATGGCAGATGTCTTGGACGTCGGAGGCCGACAGGAGCAGCTCCGCCTTGCCTTCATGGATAAGCCGGTTGCAGCCGGTGTTTTCAGGCTGGTCGATTCTGCCGGGGGCAGCCAGTACGCGACGGCCCAATTCCACACCCCAATTGGCGGTGTTCAGCGCACCGGATCGGTGACGGGCCTGTGCTACAACGATGTCGGAGGCCAGGGCGGCGATGATCCTGTTGCGCAGAAGGAACCGACGCGCCTCGGGGATGGTGCCAGGCGGCAGCTCGCTGATCAGCGCGCCGCCATCTGCCTCAATGTTCTCGAACAGACGGCTGTTGCGTTTGGGACCCATATGCAACAAGCCTCCGGCAAAAACGGCCACCGTGCGTCCGCCGCCGGCGGCCAGGGCTCCCCAGTGGGCCGCGGCGTCCGTGCCCATGGCTCCGCCGGAGACGACCAGGTGGCCTTGGCCGGCGGCCTGTCTGGCGATCTGATGGGCGATGGACCGTCCATACTCGTCGCAGGCTCTGGACCCGACCACGGCCAGGGGCTGGTCACAGCAGATCAATGTTTCAGGATTGCCTCGTCCCCACAGGCAGAAGGGAGGGGCCCAGTCGGAGCGGCGTGCCAGGTCATCCACCTGGCCTGGCCAGCAGGGGTCATCTGGGGTCATCACCCAGAATTGGCCCCCACCTGTCATCATGGTTCGTACCTGGTCGGTGTCCATGGCCAGCAAGGGCGCCAGGCGTTTTCGCCAGGAATTGCTGATTTTGTGGAACCGGGTGAGGTCCTCAGGGCTCGTTTGCCGTCCCCATCGAACCGCCCCTTTAAGAAAGCGTTCGTCCAGACTGACACGAGCAGCATCATGGGGACTGTCGCTCTCCGACTGATTCGGCGCTCCCAACTCGATCAGATTTCGGCACAGGTCGGCAGCCTGGTCCGAGCCCAGCAGGCAGGCAATCATGAAGGCATCGGGGCCGTCTGCCGCCAGGGTCAGTACAGCTCTGGCAAGCCAGTCGTTTTCAGCCATGGACATTGGTCGCGGTTGGCCGGCGGGCATGGTTCTCATCAAAGGTTTGGACATCTCAGACGGCCCTTGTTCTAAGCAGGATGCCAGTGGTCACATCGTCGGCACCGGGGCTGGTCCGCCCGTCCAGGTCTGCCAGAGTCCAAGCCAGGCGCATGGTCCGGTCGGCACCTCGCAGGCTGATCCGTTGCCTGCGCAAGGCCTGATCCACGACCGAACGTGCCTTGGCTGATGTGTTCTGACGTAGCCATTCGCCGCTGATCTGGGCGTTGCAGGTCCAGCCTTCCTTGTGAAAACGCTCTTTTGCTGCCTGGCGGGCGCGGGTCACACGCTGACGGATCTGTGCGCTGTGTTGGCGTGGACGGTGGTCGTCGAGACCAGGGTCGGTCACAGGGGGGACCGTGGTTTGGATGTCGATGCGGTCCATGATGGGTCCTGACAGCCTGTTCCAGTAGCGGAGGCGTTCGCGGGGCGTGCAGGTGCAGCGCTCGCCGGTGCCGTATCCGTATCCGCAGGGGCAGGGATTGGCGGCCATGACCAGCTGGAAACGAGCAGGGAAGGTGGTGCTGCCCTTGGCGCGGGACAGGAAGATTCGTCCGATTTCCAGGGGCTCGCGCAGGGATTGGATCACCCTTGGAGAGAACTCCGGAGCCTCATCCATGAAGAGGACGCCACGATGGGCACGGGTAATAGCGCCGGGCGTGGCCAGTCCTGCGCCGCCCCCGACCATGGCCGCCATGGAGATCGTATGATGTGGGGCCTCGAAGGGCGGCACATCGGTGATTCCATACTGGCTCAGCGTACCGCACAGGGATCGGACGGAGGCTACCTCCAACTGTTGAACAGCATCCAGAGCGGGCATGATGCTGGGTAGCCGTTCTGCAAGCATGCTCTTGCCGGCTCCCGGGGGACCGACCATGAGCATGTGGTGACCGCCGGCTGCAGCCACCATCATGGCCCACTTGGTCTCCTCCTGACCGATCACGTCAGCCATATCCGGCTTGGGGGGAGTTGGGCCGGCATTGGCGGGGGAGTTGTCTTGATGACCTGGGTTCCTGGGGTGCACACTCGCTATGTCGGCCGGTTTGTCAGAGTTCTTGTGGCTGTCTGACTCAGGTACGGCAACCCTGCTTTGCCCGCCCAAGGCCTGGATGAGCTGGCCCAGGTGGCGCAGTCCCACGACTTCTATATCGGGAACCAGACGGGCCTCGTCAAGGTTGTCTGCGGGGACGAAAGCCCGTGTGATTCCCTGAGCTCTGGCCTGAGTCAGAATGGGCAGCAGGCCATTGATGGGCAGAATCGTGCCGTCCAGGTTGAGTTCGCCCAGGATGACCGTATGGTCCAGGCCTTCCGTCGGCAGCGCTCCGCCGGCTTCCAGAACACTGGTCGCAATGGCCAGATCGTGTGAGGAGCCATGCTTGGGTTTTGAAGCAGGGGACATGTTGACGGTGACCCTGGTCTGCGGCCACCGGAATCCGCAGGCCGAGCAGGCGGATTTGACCCGTTCTCGCGACTCCGACAAGGAGGCGTCCGGCAGACCGATGATGGAGAAGTAGGGCAGACCGGGGGAGATGAAGGACTGTACGTGGATGAGAAAGGCCTTGAGGCCTATCAGTCCCACGGATTCAGCGGATCCAAGACGCATCAGAAGGCCTCCCTGGTGTGTCTGAGGAAGACCGATCCCGGATTCCAGCCGCCCCTGCCCGAACGGTTGGATCCCCTGACGGCCTCGGTGGATGCCTGACTGGAAGCCAAAGGATAAGGGCTCTCGGAATGAATGTTTCTGCCAGGGTCGGACTTGACTGACAGACTGATGACATCGAAACGGGTGCCGCGATGTCGCGCGCTGGGATCTCGGTCGTGGCTGATCAGCCATTGGACTGCTGCGCGACGCAGGTGGGTCTGCTTGCGCGGGCCGACAGCCTCTTCTGGGGATCCGAACCGACCGGTGCGCCTGGTCTTGACCTCTACGAAGACCAGAATCGCCTCGGGATCCAGGGCGATGATGTCCAGCTCGCCGAACCGGCTTCTCCAATTCCGGGCCAGGATTCTCCAATTTCGTTGCCGCAGCCACTGGCAGGCGTAGTCCTCGCCCAATCGTCCTAGCTCTCGGCTGTTTATGCCACTGGCTCCGATCTGTCGTTCAAGATCCGCCAGCTCTATGTCGAAGGATTCATCGTTGCTTGTGCCTAACCTTGTCCTCCCAGGGCGCATGGTTTCTGGATTGTCGACGGACCTTATGGAATCGGGCAGAGCGCTTATGGGCTGTGTGACCGATGGGTCTGCGATCATAGCGTCAGCATCGGTTCTGTCGTCTTTGTCATTGATGAATGCGCGGAGATTGGTTGGTCTAGTCAGTGCTTGTGTGTCCATGTTTCTAGGAGACCACTGGAAGGAGGTCGGCGACTAGTCGAACCAAGCATGTGGTCGAATGAACCTTTGCACGCACGAAAGTGGATGAACGAGTGGATTGACGATGCTGACGCTGTATCGATTCTATTCATTTCTGTATCAGGCAGCGGCCGCAGAGGCAAGAAGAACTGAGACGGAAGAAAGCAGTGCCAAGTAAAGTAGAAACCAGGCAAAAAGGACCAGGTAAAGCCGAACTAGGGGAACAGAAACCAAGGAAGCAAGGGAGGGCATGACAGTAGGCAGCTAAATGAACCAGAAACAAAGAGATAACAGAGACCGGAAGGCACCGCCGGCGAATTCGTTGGCAATGCCTTCCGATCTGCTGTGGTCAGCAACTTATCTTTATGACTGATTTGTCACCCTGTCGACCGGGTCTTTGGCTGGCAAAATGCAGTGATTTATGCGGTCTGGATTCCATTCATCCACCTTGGCCTCCCACTCTTGACACATGCCTGGACGCCTATGCCGCTTTCACCGGGCTTGGGCTCACCGCTCCTGCATCAGAGCTGTCATTTGCCCCAGATCCAGCTCGAAGCTGACCCCGCGCTGCTGATAATCGGGCTGATTGCGTGTGTGTTGCATGGCCGAGCGGACGAACTCGCCGGCGATCCGGGCGGCATCGGCCAGGCCTCGTCCCGCAAAGAGCGCCCCACAGAGGCTGGAGGCGAAGGCATCGCCGGTTCCGTGAATCATGAAGGGCAGCTTGTCGTGGACCAGCTCAGTGCGCTCGCTGACACCGCCATGATCCGCTGAGGCCACGAAGTTGCGCAGCTTGCCGTCCTTCCGGTCAATGCCCTTGATGATGACGTTTTTCGCGCCCATGTCCAGCAGACGGCCCAGACGCTCGCCAACCTGGGCATCGTCAAGGTCCTGGCCTTCGTAGTCGATGCCGGTCAGCAGACTGACCTCGGTCAGGTTGGGCATGAGCAGGTCGGCTCCATCGACCAGATTGGTCACGGCCCGGCACATCTCCTCGGTGTAGGTGGGGTACATGGATCCGCCGTCGCCCATGACCGGGTCGACCAGCCGCAGAGCCTTGGGGTATTCCCGATACATGCGCTGGATGATGTCGACCTGCTCGGCGCTGCCCAGGAACCCGCTGTAGATCCCGTCCAGCTCGACGCCCTCCTTCTGCCAGGCATCCAGGTATCCCGGCAGCATCTCGGTGGTGTCGTGGAAGGTGTATTCCTTGAACATGGTGTGTGCGCTGAATAGGGCCGTGGGTACCGGGCAAACGTCGCATCCGGCTGCCGAAAGGATGGGGATGGCGGCCGTCAGCGAGCACTTGCCATACCCGCACATGTCATGCACAGCGGCGACTCGGGGGATGTACTTGCTGTCGCGCTGGTAGAGCCTGTTCTGATCGTCCGACTGTCCGGCCATCTTTTGAACTCCTTCATGCCTGCTGAGGCTGTTCGCAGCGGAGCCTTCTCCGTTGCTTACCCGACTCTACAGCGAAGTGGTTAAACGGGTACCTCCGCGTGTGCAATGTCGAGACGGAAAAGGCCCGCTTTCAACCTTTTGGAAGCTGTTATAAAAAAGGACGATACCGAAAAGTCCTTTCCGGCTTGAACAGGTGGGCTTGGGCCGCTTATGGTCGCATTCAAGAGCTTGGACGAGGACGCACGTCACCAACAGGCGCACCATCCATCAGAAACAGATAGGAATCGACATGACCGACCAGAACCCGCACAAGTACCATTTCGAGACGCTTCAGCTCCACGTGGGCCAGGAGCAGGCCGACCCCGCCACTGATTCCCGGGCCGTGCCCATCTACGCCACCACCAGCTACGTCTTCCACGACTTCGACCATGCCGAGGCCCGGTTCGCCTTGAAGGACCCGGGCAACATCTACGGCCGTCTGACCAACTCCACCCAGGGGGTCTTCGAGGACAGGATCGCCGCCCTGGAGAACGGCACCGCCGGTTTGGCCGTGGCCTCGGGAGCCGCAGCCGTGGAGTATGCCTTCCGGAACATCACCCAGACCGGGGACCATATCGTATCCTCCAAGAACATCTACGGAGGAACCTTCAACCTGCTCAAGCACACCCTGCCCCGCGATGGTGTCGAGACCACCTTCGTTGATCCTTCGGACCCGTCCAACTTCGAGTCGGCCATCCAGGAGAACACCAAGCTGGTCTTCTTCGAGACCTTCGGCAACCCCAACGCCGACCTGCCCGACTTCGAGGCCATCTCCAAGATCGCGCATGCCCATAACCTGCCGGTGATTGTCGACAACACCTTCGCCACTCCTTACCTGTTCCGTCCGCTGGAGCACGGGGCTGACATCGTCGTGGAATCGGCCACCAAGTTCATCGGCGGCCATGGCACCACCCTGGGCGGGGTCGTCGTGGAAGGCGGCAAGTTCGACTGGGCGGCAGTGCCCGGCAAGTTCCCCACCTTGACCGAACCCGACCCCAGCTACCACGGTCTGCGCTTCTACCAGGATCTGGGGGTTGCGGCCTTCGTCACCCGTATCCGCGCCATCCTCCTGCGTGACACCGGCGCCGTCATCTCGCCCTTTGCAGCCTTCCTCCTCCTGCAGGGGACCGAGACGCTCTCGCTGAGGGTTGAGCGTCATGTCGAGAACGCCCTGAAGGTGGTGGACTACCTGCAGACCGTGCCGGAGGTGGAGTCGGTCAGCCATCCGGCCATCGAGGGCCGCCCCGACCACGAACTCTACAAGCGCTACTTCCCCAACGGCGCCGGCTCCATCTTCACCTTCGATCTGAAGGGCGGCAAGGACGCGGCCAGGGTCTTCATCAACAACCTGCATCTCTTCTCCCTTCTGGCCAACGTGGCAGATGTGAAGTCCCTGGCCATCCATCCGGCATCGACCACCCACTCCCAGGAGACACCGGAGGAGCTGGAGGATCAAGCCATCCATCCCGGTACCATCAGGCTCTCCATCGGCACGGAGAACATCGAGGATATTCTGGATGATCTCAAGGGTGCCTTCCAGGCATTGAAGGAGTCCGGTCTGGCCAAGTAGCCGGCAATCACGCTTCCTTCTTGGTCCCGTATATGCGTGATATATGACCGAGAAGGCGAAGAAATACAAGGTGCCTGTCGAAACCTCATTACGTTTCGATGGGCGCCTTTGTATGTGCCCTCTCTTCACCCCTTTCCAGTCGCAGACAGCACCTGACCAGTCAGGCGGAAATGTTGCGGTGGGTAAGATGGAGGCATGAAACATGGAGCAAAGACGAGGTCGTCTTCCGATCCGTCGTCCGGTGTGGGGAAACCGAGGCAGATTGCCCAGGTGGCCATCAGGGCCAAGGGATTGACCAAGGACTATGGGAGTGGGGAGAACCTGGTCCATGCCCTGCGGGGTGTCGATGTCGAATTCGAGCGGGGCAGGTTCACGGTCATCATGGGTCCCTCGGGGTCGGGCAAGTCCACTCTCATGCACACCTTGGCCGGCTTGGACACCGTTACCTCCGGACATGTCTACCTGAACGGGGCCGAGGCTGCCGGGGTGAAGGGCAAGCGGACCAGCCGTCGTGGAGGGCGGAGGGGAGTGGTCGACCTGACCAAGCTCAACGACAATCAGTTGACCCTTTTGAGGCGCCAGAGCCTGGGCTTCATTTTCCAGAGCTTCAACCTCCTGCCCATGTTTACGGCCAAGCAGAACATCCTCATGCCCTTGATCCTGGATGGGGCCAAGCCGGACACAGCCTGGCTGGAGGTTCTGGCCAAGACCCTGGGCCTGGAGGACAGGCTGAGCCACCGGCCCAGCGAGCTTTCGGGCGGTCAGCAGCAGCGTGTGGCCATCGCCAGGGCCCTCATCACCAAGCCTTCAATCGTCTTTGCGGACGAGCCTACGGGAAACCTGGACACGGCCTCATCGACCGAAGTGCTCAGCTTCCTGCGGGATTCGGTCCGCGAGCTGGGGCAGACCATCATCATGGTCACTCATGATGTCTTTGCGGCCTCATTTGCCGACCGGGCTTTGGTATTTGCGGATGGGCGGATCGTGGCAGACCAGGACAGACCCACTGTGGATTCCATGAACTCCCTGCTCTCCGAGGAAGTCATGGCCTCCGCAGCTACAGCTGGCTCAGCTGCTCATCGCTGAGGGGAATGCTCATGTGGTTCGTCGCCAGAAAAATGATGCGGCATGACCTGGGCATGATGGTTCCCGCGGGCATCGCCATTGTCGTCGGAACACTGTTTATTGCCATGATCTTCCTCTTCGGCAACACCATGGACGTTTCCATGCGGCAGATGGTCTCATCCGATGCGGCCCAGGCCAACTACGCCATCATCCCCGCGGAAGGCAGCAATCCAGATCAGAAGAGAGTGAAGGACTTCAAAACCGAGGAGCTGGCAAAAGTCCCAGGCGTTCACGCAGTCAGGTCAGACACCCAGCTCATGGCGGATGTCCGCGCCGGCAAAATCAAAAGCGAGAGCGTGATTGCCATTCCTATGGCGGATTCATCGCTGATGCCGGTCGGTCTCGCCAAGGGATCCTGGCCCAGTGCCGACGACCAAGTGGTCCTACCCGGGCCGACTGTGTCCAGGCTCAAGCTCTCCCTGGGTGACAGAGTGAATCTGAATCTGTCGCCTAACATGCTGTACATATCCGAGGACCATGGGTCGAAAAATCAGGCCAGTGCCGACCAGGTGGCGGGCAGGTTCATATCGAAGCCCCTGACCTTGTCGGGCGTCAGTTCGAACCGGGGGAACGAGGGCGGCGAGTTTGGCGAGTCGGGCGGTGCAATCGTGCTGACCCCCAAGACCATAGATGACTTTATGGCTACAGCAGGCCTTGGCAACATGGGTAATCTGTATGCCCAAAATGCATACTTGAATGTTGCCGGGCAGGGCAGCGACCTCGATGGGGCTCTGGCCTCTCTGCGCAAGCTCATGCCTTCGGGCTATTCCCTAGAGGACCGTCACACCGTGGAGGACCGACTGGTCAAGACCGCGCTCGGCGGTTCCCAAAACCCCGTGACCACCTTCCTTCTGGTCTTTGGCACACTGGCCATGTTCGTGGCTGCCACCGTCATTGCCAACACTTTCCAGGTCATGGTCGCTCGGCAACGTCGCTATTTGGCCCTCCTGAGGACGATAGGCGCCAATAAGAGCCAGGTCAGGGCCAGTGTTCTGATGCGTTCAATCATCCTGGGCGCTGTGGCATCCCTGATCGGGGTTGGCGTCGCCATCGGCATCATGGCAGTTCTGGGTGCAGCCAAAGCTCATACGAGTTCCCTCTACTTCCAATTGAAGCTGACTCCGGCAGTCTTCCTGGTGCCTCTTGTTTTCGGCATCATTGTCACGGTCCTGGCCTCCCTGGGCTCCTCGTGGGCCGCCACCAGGGTCAGTCCTTTGGAGGCGCTGAGGCCTGCCGATCTTCTGGAGAACAAGCGGACGAGCAGGATGCGTCTGTTCGTCAGCGTGGTCATGATTCTGCTGGGCATCACCATGACGGTCTGGTCCCTCTGGCAGGTCAGGCTCAGTGTCACGGCAGACAAGGCCAGCAAGACATCCGGAGACGGGCCGAACATTGTTGCTGCCATGGCCGTCATCGGCATTGTTCTTGCATTCCTGGGCATTTTGTTCAGTGCCAATCGTTGGATTCCCTTCATGCTCAGGGGAGTCGGGTCCCTGGTTTCTCGGATCGGGCCCTCGTCCACAATCGCTGTGGCCAACATCGCTCGGAACCGCTCCCGTGTGGCAGCTACGGGTACCGCCCTCCTGATTGGCGTGACACTGGTCGCCACCCTGGCCACGGGCGCCGCCAGCGCCAAGCAGACCATGGCCGACATGCTGGACGAGCACTACTCCGTCGATCTGCAGATCAGCGCCGATGGCCTGGATGACAAGGCTCTGAATGCCATTCGGCGAATCGACGGGGTCGCTCAGGCCGAGCTGGTGCCCCAGTATGCTGCCATGGTCAAATCAGGCGGCGAGAACGGTGCGGGAATGACTATTTTCGCCCTTGACTCGCAGAAGATCGATCGTCTCCTGAACGCCAAGGTCGGCAAGGATCTTTCCGGACAGGATGCCCTTCTGCTTCCAGAAAGCCGCATGGACAAACAGAAGGATTTTCATGACGGAGGGAATCTGGGGCTCAATATTCTCAACCCGATTCAAGGCGACGCTCATGGCGGATCCGCATCGGTGGCTCAAAGACTCTTCGTGACCAGTGTCTATGCGCCCTTCCAGGGGATTGATGCCAGTAATTTCTATGGTCTGACTGACTCATCCTCGCTAAATGGCGTTCAGCCTCAGACCGTGCAGATCTGGGCCAAGGTCGATGGTTCACCAACAGTCTCAGCATTCATTGACAAGGTGAAAGACGCGCTTTCTGGTTATTCGGCTGTTTCCGTCAAGGGTGGTCTGGCTGAAAAGCAGCAGTGGGATCGGACCATCGACAGCCTGCTCATGATCATCCTGGCTCTCTTGGCGGTTGCAGTGGCCATCGCCCTGATTGGCGTGGCCAACACGCTTTCCCTCTCGGTACTGGAACGCAGACGGGAGTCCGCCACTCTGCGGGCCATCGGGATGACCCGGAAGCAGATCAGGCGGTCCCTGGCTGTGGAGTCAGGGTTGATAGCTCTGGTGTCGTCCTTGTCTGGCATGATCCTGGGCCTGCTCTTCGGCTGGGCTGCAGCCTATGAGATTTTCTCCTCTCTGGGTACGGTGGCTTTCCCCATTCCTTGGACCATAGGCATAGTGATTCTGCTGGTGGCGCTCGTAGCCGCGATTTTGGCAAGCGTTCTGCCTGCAAGACGCGTCAACCGGACTCCGCCGGTCGTGGCTCTTGCAGAGGAATGACGGCAAGCCAACCTTCATTCTGGCATGCCTTGGTCGGCGCCGGGAATGAATGACTCATTCTGCCAGGTGATGTTTTCCTTGACGCTGCTTGGGTGTTCCTGTAGTCAATCACGGGAATCCAGGCAACTGTTTCAATCCCTTGGTCCTATGGTTGCATGTCTTGTGACTCGTGTCTTTTGTGTTGAGCAAGATGCTTGACATGATTTGCTTCATCTCCGCAAATGTCCATTCCCGCAGCCCCGCGTTGAGTTGGATGGTGTCAGCCTAACAGGAGGACTTCTTCAGCGCACTCATCCGTAAGGATGATTATCTTCATCGCTCCCAGGGAGCATATCGCGGCAGCTAATAGCCGCATAGGGTCGGAAGCTGACGGGAGAAAGGTTTCCTCGCGGATAAGGAGCACCATGCAGAACAAAGCGGATACTTCGTCTTCACAAGGGTTGATCGACAGAGCAGGTCCAGGCATCGTGGGTCAGCCGGCCGTCAGCGCCAGGCAGCTGACCAAGGATTATGGGCAAGGATCTAACGCCGTCCATGCCCTGCGCGGAATTGACGTGAATTTCGAGCGTGGCCGGTTCACCGCCATCATGGGTCCTTCAGGTTCGGGCAAGTCAACGCTCATGCACGTTCTGGCTGGTCTGGATACTGTCACCTCAGGCCATGTCTATATGGCCGCTGATCTTCTGCATTCGAAGAGCGGAGATCGTCACCATCCATCGATTGATCAGGCCGGCCGAGTCGACCTGACACGAATGGACGACCGTCAGCTGACCCTTATCAGGAGACGGCATCTGGGATTCATCTTCCAGAGCTTCAACCTATTGCCTATGTTCACTGCCAAACAGAACATCCTCATGCCGCTGGTACTGGACGATGTTCGGCCCGACACCTCATGGATGGAGCAGCTGGTAGAGACTCTGGGATTGTCGGAGAGGTTGGACCATCGGCCCAGCGAGCTCTCGGGTGGCCAGCAGCAGCGTGTGGCCATTGCCAGGGCCCTCATCACCAAGCCTTCAATCGTCTTTGCGGACGAGCCTACGGGAAACCTGGACACGGTTTCCTCGACCGAGGTGCTCAGCTTCCTTCGGGATTCGGTCCGCGAGCTGGGGCAGACCGTCATCATGGTCACTCATGATGCCTATGCCGCATCCTATGCCGACCGTGCGCTGGTCTTTGCAGACGGACAGATCGTTGCGGACCGACAGGATCCGACGGTGAAGGCCATGAATGACCTTCTGTCTGAACAAGTGTCGGCTGGCACTGCTGGCGATTCCCAGGTACGGGACTAGGGGGTGCACTGTGTGGCGGATAACCCGTACGATGATGAAGCGCGATGCACGTATGATGATGCCGGCTGGCCTGGCCATCGTGATCGGCGCCCTCTTTATGTGTCTGACGCTCCTTTTTGGCAACGTGGCGAATGCCTCCATGCGTCGTGAGATTAGCCTGGATGCCGGTCGAGCCAACTATGCTGTGACCTCCAGAAAGGATCAGGACAAGCCAATCCTGTTCGACAAGTTTGACAGCAAAGGACTGTCGAAATTGCAGGGGGTTCGTGGTCTGCGCCCTGATGTCAGCCTCATGATGGATATGGAAGCAAACGGTCAGTCCAGCAAGGGGATTCTTGCCATTGCGGGTGCCAGGCAGGAACTCATGCCTGTTGATCTGGACCGGGGGCAATGGCCGGATTCAGATGATCAGGTTGTGTTGCCGCATTCCGTTTCCGACAGGCTCCGTGTGGGTCTGGGCGATAAGGTGCGCCTTCATCTGTCCCCGATGATGCTGCCAGGTAGTGATAGCGATAGTGCTCAGGATTCTTCGAGTACAGAACGCCTTGTCGATCAGGGCACTGTGGACTTGACCGTCTCAGGCATCAGCGCGAGCCGTGGCGGACAGTACGACGACTTCGGCGGAGCTGTGGTGCTGACGGGTTCTCGGATTGATCGCCTGCTGACTATGGCGGGAATGGTTGGACCTGAGTCTCCCTCTGTGGAAAACATCTATCTGCTGGTTGACGGCCAAGGCAAGGAACTCCAAAACACTCTGCAAAACATCAGTCGATACGTTCCCGATGGATACCGGCTGGAGGACCGTGGTGCCATGGAGGACAGACTGCTCAGTGAGCAGACGGGCAATGGTGTGGACTTCATGACCGTCTTCCTCATGACTTTCGGTGTGCTGGCCATGGTGGTTGCTGCCTTGGTGATTGCCAACACCTTCCAGATCATGGTGGCCCGACAGCGCAGGTATCTGGCCCTGCTGAGGATTATTGGTGCTGATCGACGGCAAATCAGGGTAAGTGTGCTGCAACAGGCTTTGCTCCTTGGCGTCATATCGTCCTTTATTGGCATCCTGCTGGCCATGGGATTGATGGGCCTTGCCGGTTGCTTTGGTTTGCATTCGGGCACAATGAAGCTTGAACTCTTGCTTACCCCTGCTGCCCTCCTGGTTCCGTTTGCGCTCGGTGTTTTGGCAACCTTGGTGGCTGCCTTTGGGTCTACTCGTACGGCTATCAGGGTCAGACCGCTTGAAGCCCTGCAGCCAGTGGATCATCAGGACCCAGGCAGCAGGAAGCGGGCCGGTTTACGAATCAGTATCCTGCTGGCTGCCGTTGGTCTGGCATTGGTGATCTGGTCCTCTTGGCGCGTCACCGAGCTAGTCAGGACAAACTCTGGCAATACAGTCCAGGCCAGTAATCAGCAGGAACTCTTGCTAGGTCTCGCGGTATTGGGTGTTTTGCTGATTTTTCTGGGTGCGTTGATAGGGGCTCGTCGATGGATTCCGGCTCTTCTGCGTTGCCTGGGTAAACCTGTGTCCAAGATTGGACCATCTTGCAGGGTCGGAGTGGCGAATATCGCTCGAAATCCCTCACGAGTCGCTGCCACAGGTGTTGCTCTGCTGATTGGCGTAACTCTGGTCTCCACTTTGGCTACGGGTGCGGTAACCGCTAAACGTACTTTGTTCAAGGATATTGATCAGCGTTATTCCGTGGATATTGAAATATCTGGTCAGGGGCTGAACAAGAGAAATGTGCGGGCCATTGAGCGTGTCGAAGGTGTTGCAGATGCAGAGCTGGTGCAGCGATTTAATGCCAAGGTCGAGTCAGGAGGCCCCTCACAAGCTTCCATGACTGTCTATGCCTTGGATGCTTCACGGATCAGGCGAGTGCTTCATGCCGATCTGGGTCCAGGTATGCAAAGGTCGGATGCGCTACTGGTGTCGACCAGAACGATTTCCAAGCATTCCGGTTACCGGGATGGAAGTCAGCTGAAGTTGTCGATAGCTGATCCTCAGGCGGACGACGAACGTGAAAAGGAGGCAGATGCAAGAAGAACATTGACCGGGGTCTTCGCCGGATTCGGAGGGCTGGATAACAGTGGCGTCTATGCAATCACGGACTCCCGGAATGTCGCTGGGATTGACACCAAGACGCATGAAATCTGGATTAGGACGCAGGGAGATCGCGATGCTGCACTGCTCTTGGATGACATACGTCAGGCTGTAGGAGAGCATGACGACATGGCTATGAGCGGAGGGCTGACGCAAATGAGGACATGGAGCGAAACAATCGATTCCTTGTTGGCAATCATGGTGGCATTGCTGGGCGTTGCTGTGATTATCGCCCTGATAGGGGTTTCCAACACTTTGATGATGTCGGTGCTGGAACGCCGTCGTGAGACTGCCACGCTCAGGGCAATCGGCATGAGCAGCGTCCAGGTTCGTCGATCCTTGGGAGTCGAGGCCTGCATGATAGCCCTGGGAGCCAGTCTGGCTGGAATCGTTCTAGGAACGCTCTTCGGATGGATAGGAGCCTACCAGGTCTTTGTGCCCTTAGGATCCGTGACCTTCACCGTGCCATGGTCGACTTTTGCGCTGATACTGCCAGTGGCCTTGCTGGCTGCGGTGGCAGCCAGTGTGCTGCCAGCCAGGGAGGCAGTCAAGGTTTCACCCATTGAGGCTCTTAGTGACGATTGATGCTGCATGACGTCCAGGTTCATACCAGATGGTTTTCGTAAGCGAAGACCACCGCCTGGACGCGGTCCCGGGCATTGATCTTCTGGAGAATGTGAGTGACATGAGTTTTCACTGTGGGCAGTGAGATCCCCAGATTGTCGGCTATCTCCTGGTTGCTCAGACCTTGGGCTATGTGAATCAGGACCTGCAGCTCGCGATCAGTGAGCAGGTCCACTTCGGGATCGCGGTAGGTCGATCCCGATGGCATGGACCCGGCCGCAGGCACGTCATGGGCCATGTGTTCGATCAGGCGTTTTGTAGCCGAAGGAGCGATGATCGCATTGCCCCGGTGAACTGTACGGATGGAGGACAGGAGGGTTTCAGGCTCGGTATCCTTGAGCAGAAATCCTGATGCACCGGCTTTTATGGCAGCCATGACGTATTCGTCAAGATCAAAGGTGGTCAGCACAATGACCCTGGGCTCCGGACGGTCGGGTGACAAAGCAGTGATCAGGCGGGTGGCTGTCAAACCATCCATGCCGGGCATGCGGACATCCATGAGGATCACGTCAGGACGCAGGCGTGAGGCCAGATCCACTGCTTGCTCGCCGTCCGCGCCTTGGCCAACCACGGTCATGTCATCCTGGGAGCCGATGACCATGGCAAAACCGGCTCGGACCAGATCCTGGTCGTCCACGACGGCAACGCTGATGGGTTCGGTCCGTTCCATGAGAGCCTGCTTCTTTCCGCTAGATGATGGCCAGCGCCACCATCCGATTTTATCTGAGTTGAGTGTTGCTGGGAATTATGACTGGGAATTACGACCGGTTTCAATTTCTAATCAATGTAATCGCTGCCTGGTTGATTGTTGACTGAGTAAATGTTGACTGAAATGTTGACTGAACAACTGTCGTCGGAGCGACTGTTAAATAGTGGAGTGGCGCTCGTCAGCTATCGTTGCCTGTAGTGGGCTAATCTTCGGGTGTATGACTTATAGAGTGCTCATTTTTCTGTATGTTCGTCTTAGGAGGTGCTCCTCATCAGGAACGCCTATGTCAGGAGTTCGATTGCTCTGATTGGTCCGATTGGGCATGCTCTGGCTCCTTATCCTGTTGTGATTGTTGCGAATGGTTGTCGAGCTGATCATCGAGATCTACTGGCAGGGGTTTGGCTGGATGAAGAGCCGGCAAAGGTATGGTCTTGTGTGTGGGTTCGACCATCTGGTTCCTGCATAAATCGAGGCTCGTGTCTTGGGAATCGGCGGTGTCAATGTTTGAACGCAAATCGGTTCTGGAACTGTGACGCAGGATAGTGAGCAGTTGTCGCATGCGAGCTAGGGCCTGGCGTCCTTGAGTTGCAATGTCGCCGAAGGCTTGCGCTACCTGCTCTGGGGAAGGGTTCACCCCCTTGACTTGATAATGGTTCAACTCGGAGATGGCTTTGGTAGTGGATGCAATGACTGTATTCAGGGTTGCAGCCACTTCTACCTGCATGGTAGAGCCAATGAGTTCGCGCTCTTGATTGGCTGCCAGAGCCTGGCTTTCCTGCAGGGTCTGGTTTAGCGCGCGCTCGCGTTCCTGCTGGAGGAGCAGGACCGAACCACGAGTACGTCGGCGTGAGGCAATCAGAATGGTCAGCAGACAGATCAAGGCCGGTGCGGCCATCACTATGAAAAGTGTTAAATGGGATACAGAGAAAGATGATTCTGCCGGGCCTTCTGTCATGTAGGCCAGAATGGTTGGACACCCTTGGTTATTGGCTACACATCTGACAGCCCATAAAACCGTATCCGTGATGACCGCCAACGGAACCCACCGTCGGGTGGTGTATTTACCGTAAACCATTGCTGAATAGACGGCGATTGGGGAACAGATCGCAGCCTCTGGCAGCCATGGCGAGAAGAGCAGCAGCAGGGCGGCAGCTGCAGCCACTAGGGCGGCGCAAATGCCGGGGCGGACTCTGCGCACAATCAAAGGCAAAGCGATACCTAGCGTGGCGATGACCTTTACTGGTCGGCCCGGATCATATTGTCGCATGACAGATGCTATAGCAGCAGCTTGACCTGGATTCTCTACCAATACGAGTCCGATTACCAAACCCAGGTCGGCCGTCAATGGATGGCTTTGAAACCAAATGAAGAGCTTGGAGACAATCGAGCGCAAGGACCACTGAGCTTGTCGATTTGCGTATATTCCCATTTTGGGGTCGGATTTTGGCGGAGCGACAAAAGGAATCCATACCTGAAGGTGGTAACCGCCACCTGGTTTGGGGCCAGCCTGAAGGTTGCCTCCCAGAGACGTCAGTCGTTCCTGCATTCCCAAAAGTCCAAAGCCTGAATGCTCAGGTTGTTCCATCTGCGTCTGAGAATCTGAAATAGTAGTGGCAAGGTCAAGCGGGTAGTCCTCAATAGTCAGGCTCAAACCGTCCGTGAGCCACTGCTCTTCAATCAGCACGTGTGAAGCAGGAGCGGCATGCTTGCGAACATTGGTCAATGCTTCTTGCAAGACCCTATAAGCAGTTATGGCGCGGCTGCGATCCAACCTCTGTGGTTGGGGTCGGCCTTCGACGTGCCGGCTGAATTGGGATTCTGGCTGAGTGAGTCGAGCCGCATCTATCAGGTCTGTCCATGATCCGTAGCTGGTCGGTGGGTTGCTTGAAGAGGTGGCAGCCGAGGGCCAAGTATGTGCATTGTCGGTTGTATCAACATTGGCCTTGCCAGTGTCAACAGTTGGAGCCTCTTGAATTGTGGGAGGATGATCGCTGGCTTGTCTTGGTTGAGCACCTTCTGCATCAACTGAATTGCGATCATGCTCGTTCGCGAATTGACGAGTAGAGCTCGTTTGGGTAGTTGCTTGAGATTGGTCAAGTATTCTTGGGGAAGACGGGTGTTGACCTGGAGGGAAATTCGTTGTTTTTTGGCTGGCGTCGGCCGCTTGGTTGGATGGAGCCCTGAGTTTGTCGAAGAGCGAGCTCAGCTCACGTAGGGCGCGACGGCCCTCTTGATCAATGGTGCGCATGGTCTTGAGGGCCAGGTTCGCATCGGCAGTGGCAGCGTATCTGCCGGCATCTGCTTGCACGATGACAATGGACAGTGTATGTGCGACAACATCGTGCATATCACGGGCCATGCGGGCCCGCTCAGCGCTTGCAGACAGGGCCGCGCTTTGTTTTGCCTGCAGGGCCAAGGCGTGGTTGCGTCGCCGGGCCTCGTCAAGGGCATCCCGCCTGGTCTGCGTCCAGTAGGACGCAATGATGGCGACGAGCAGCAGAAGCCCATCGAACAGAAAATTCAATAGGAAGTTGATTGTCAGTTCCCTCAATGAGCTCGGCGACATGAAGGTGCAGTCCCGCCGTGTCCTGCCTGGAGGCAGAAACCCCGAATTGACCAACGTGAAGGCCAGGCATGCTAAGGACATCATGACCCAGGTCAAGGTCAGGTAGAGTCGACGCAAGGATGGGCGTCCGTAGAGCAGACAGGAATAGACCATTACCAGGCAGACTGCATCAGCTAGCATGATGGCAGGCCCCAACAGGAGCTGAGCCAGAGCCACAGCGACGAAGAGCCCGGCTGCCAGGTCGGGGAATCGGCGACGGATAATGACAGGCGCTATGATCAGGATCGTCCAGATCAGGATTTGGATTTTCTGCGAGGGGATCAGGGCTCCATCTATTGGATCGGAAGCGGAGGTGGGGCCGCTCACCAGTAGAAGTAGAAGGATGGCCAAGAGAGTGTCAGTCAGCAGCACTCGACTGTTGGACCTGGTGATCGGCCGCTGCGCTGTTTGACTGACTGTGTTCATGGAACCAACAATATTCGTGGGTGATGGGAGGCGCCATCAGTCCGAGGGATGATGTGGTCAAATGTTGTCCCTGGCTGCCGAAGAATTGTGGCTTTGCAGATGTGGTTACTGATCATCGGTTTAGCCACCTCGAGGGGTTTAATACCGTTCCTTCGCTCAAATACCAGTCAGGCCGACTCCCCGTCGTGCATTCCACAACGGTTCGTCGGCCTGACAAAGCCGGGGGAGGGGCCGGTCCACCTGACTAATCATCGGACCCTGACCAACGGACCTTGGTCATAAGATCCCGGTGGACTAATCCCGATGGCTCGACCTTGATGATCCGCCTCCGAGCGCCCGGTCTCAGGAGAAACGCAGCCGAATCTGCTCGGCTGTGCCGTAGGAGGCCTGCGCCCCCTGCCCGGTGGCGGCGTAGGCGGAGACGTAGGAGGCCAGCTGGGCGGCCTGCACAAGGGTCATGTCGGAGGCAAGGCCGGCCAGCACGGTGCCCATGAAGGCGTCCCCGCAGCCGGTGGTGTCCACGGCATCCACATGCACGGCGTGAATCCGGTAGGTCTGGCCCTGGTCCAGCACCATGGATCCCTCGCCGCCCAAGGTGACGATGGCCCGGTGGAAGCCGAAGTCCTGCATGGTCTGGTTGATTCGGTCCCAGTCGGCCCCCAGCCAGTCGCCGTCCTCGGGCTCGTCGATGCCCAGCAGCTGAGCCATCTCATGCTCGTTGACCAGGATCAGGTCCGAGTTGGCGATCAGGTCGGCGGGCAGGTCGGCGCGGAAGGGGGAGTCGTTGAGCAGCACGGTCATGCCGGCCTCGTGGCCCATGCGCGCGGCCTCGGTGACCGTCTCGATGGGGCTCTCCAGGCACAGGCCCAGCACCTTGGCCGAGGTCAGGGCCTGGCGGGAGCGGTGGGCGTAGTCCACATCCACCTTGCCGTTGGAGCCGGGGGAGTAGACGATGGTGTTCTCGCCGCGCGCATCCACGGTGATGACTGTGGTTCCGCTGGCTCCCGGCACGGTCATCACATGGGAGACGTCCACCCCGGCATTGCCCAGCTGCCCCAGCAGGAAGTCGGCGTTGGAGTCGGATCCCACGGCCCCGAAGAGCCTGACCTGGGCGCCGATGCGGGCCGCGGTCGCCGCCTGGTTGGCCGACTTGCCCCCGGGCAGCACCTGCAGGGGACCGCCGTTGATGGTCTCGCCGGGCTTAGGCAGCCGGTCGGTGTTGACGGTGTAGTCCGCATTCATGGACCCGACCACCGAGATGGACCCTGTGATGGTATCCAGTCCCTTGAGCACCTGGTCGGGTGCCGCCGCCATATCTTGAATCATGTTTCTCCGTTCCTTGATGAGCTTGTCCGCCTTGATGATCACGCTGTGACAGGTTCAGGGATCCTGGCCGGTGTGCGCGGGCGGGCGACCCACCGAGGCGCAGTGGCGGTAGCTGGTCTGCAGCCGGACCGACCGCACGGGCGAGCCTGCCATCAGAGCCAGGAGCATGTCCACGCAGCGGGTCCCCATGGTGTCGATCTGCTGGGAGATGGTCGATACGGCCGGGGTCAGGATGCGGAAGACGGGCAGGTCGTCGAAGGTGACCATGGACAGGTCCTCGCCGATGCTGATTGCTCGCGACTGTGCCGTTTTGATGGCGCGTATGGCATCCAGGGAGGATCCGAAGAGCACGCCGGTGATGCCCTGCCGGGCCCAGAGGTCGATCATGTCGGGGTCGAAGGTGCCGGGCTCTACCTGGTCGGCCAGGGGGTCGTCCATGCCTTCGATGCCTGCCAGCAGGTCCCGGTAGACGTTCAGGCGTTCCCGGAAGGTGGCCGATTCCTTGAGGGGTCCGGGCACCAGGGTGATGCGTCGGTGGCCCTGGGCGTGCAGATCCTCAAGGGCCTGCCTCAGGCCGGACTCGGGGTCGGCGTCCACGCAGGGGATGGCCCGCCCGCCGCGTCCGGCGGCACCCTCGGCGGCACGGTCCACGCAGACCAGTGGCAGTCCGCGTCGGGTCAGTTCCTCCAAGGTGTGCGAGGAACGCGGCCCGGGCACGATGATGGCTCCGTCGATGTGCTGGCCCAGCAGATTGCGCACCTGGGCCCGGTCCTCGCCGGGGTCGCCCTGGGTGGAGGTGCAGATCAGCGTCTGGAAGCCGTGGTTGAGCAGCTGGCCCTGGATCAGATAGGCCAGGTCCGCGAAGTAGGAGTTGCGGATGTCGGGGATGAGCAGGCCGATGGTGCGCGAGTGTGCGGAGTGCATGGATCGGGCCCGGGAGTCCGGCACATAGTGCAGGTCGTGGATGACCTGGTTGATGCGCTGTCGTGTGGCGGGGGAGATGCGCCCGGAGTCGTTGAGGGCTCGGGAGACCGTCGATACGGAGACACCGGCCCGTTGGGCCACATCCCTGATCGTCGCGTACGCCATCATGGCCTTTCGTCGAAGTGGTCGGCCGCCGGGCCGGACTGCCGACCTCGGCGGTTGCCTGACCGCCGCCATGGGCAGGCGAACGGTTCTGACAGCCTTCAGTTATATCAGTGCGGTAACGATACCGCAACTTTCACAGCATGGCCCGTCGAGGCTTGGCTTTGAGTGAAGATAATCGAAGCTGAATGCCCGGGGAAAGGTTACTGTTTTGCGCGATTATGCTGGGATAGGGAGATGAACAGCGGCCGGGCCGACTGGAGGCTGTTGAGTCTCTTGGTCGGCCTGGCCGTGTTCCCCTCTCTCCCAGGCGGGGCGCGGGCGTGCATGCCTGCCCTCGGCTTCCGCCTGCAGAAGTGTGGTGGGGGCGCGGAAGGGAAGTGTCGGCTCTCTTGGGGATGAGCCTTCAGTGACACGTTTCCTCCCTGCTCCCCCTGTATGGGCCGGGGGCGGGGGGATTGATACGCCGCCCGGCCGCTCTTACTCGAGTGAAGCATGAAGCAGTCGGTGTTGTTCCCTGCGGTGGCGGCGGGATGCCAGCACCCCGCCCATGCCGGTCATGCCCGTGGCCAGGGCGAGCAGGATGCCTTCCCCTCCTGCCTTGGGGAGCACGCCTGCAGGCAGGTACGTGTATCGAAGGGAGGTGTCGGGCGTTTGGGGTGCGCCGCCCAGCGTGTAGTCCACGCTGACGGTGACCGGGCCCGGCTGGTGCGCGGGCGTAGTCACGGTGACGCTGCTGCCGTCGCCGCGCGTCAGCCCTGATGCGGCGGTCTGGTCGAACCTGACGCCGGTGATCACCAGCTGCAGGTTGAACGACACCGGCACAGGAACAAGACTCCTAGCGCTACTGTTATATTGCCCTGTGGGGATGCTGTCGTTGCCGAGCTGGCCATAGTAGTTGCGTCCGTAGGCGTAGGCGTTCCCGTCGCTGCCCACTGCCAGCGAATAATGGTATCCGCCGCTGACCTGCGTGGCTTGCAGTCCTTTGCTCTTATCAGTGGGGCTGGCGGGGTCGCGCACGCGCACAGGAACAAGACTCGGATTGTAGCTGCCGCCGGTGTTGTTGCCGAGGCTACCATACAGGTTGCATCCCCAGGCGTAGGCGTATCCGTCGCTGCCCAGGGCCAGCGAATGATCTAATCCGGTGCTGACCTGAGCGTAGGTGAAATCCTGGGGCAGGTCCGGGTACGCCTTGCGGTCGGGCGTCCTCACCCTGACCGGCGTATACCGAGTGGCGTATGTCCCGTCGCCGAGCTGGCCATTGTCGTTCCGTCCCCAGGAGTAGGCGTTCCCGTCGCTGCCCACGGCCAGCGAAAAATCGTTTCCGGCGCTGACCTGCACGTAGGTGAAATCCTTGGGCAGGTCCGGGTACATGTTGCGGTCGGGCGTCCTCACCATGACCGGCGCATGCCGGTCGCTGTCTGTCCCGTCGCCGAGCTGGCCAAAGCCGTTGGCTCCCCAGGCGTAAACGTTGCCGTCGCTGCCCAGGGCCAGGGAATGAGTGCCTCCGGCGCTGACCTGCAGGTAGGTGAAATCCGCAGGCAGGTCCGGGTACGCCTTGCGGTCAGGCGTCTTCACCCTGACCGGCGCATTCTTGTCGGTGCTCGTCCCGTCGCCGAGCCGGCCATAGCCGTTGTATCCCCAGGCGTAGGCGTTGCCGTCGCTGCCCACGGCCAGCGAAAAATCGTTTCCGGCGCTGACCTGCACGTAGGTGAAATCCTTGGGCAGGTCCGGGTACGTGTTGCGGTCGGGCGTCCTCACCCTGACCGGCGCATGCCGTTCGGTGCCCGTCCCCTCCCCGAGCTGGCCATAGCCGTTGTATCCCCAGGAGTAGGCGTTCCCGTCGCTGCCCAGGGCTAGGGAATGCCGGTATCCGGCGCTGACCTGCACGTAGGTGAAATCCTGGGGCAGGTCCGGGTACGTGTTGCGGTCGGGCGTCTTCACTATGACCGGTGTAGTCCGTTGAGTTCTCGTCCCGTCGCCGAGCTGGCCAAACTGGTTGTTTCCCCAGGCGTAGGCGTTCCCGTCGCTGCCCACAGCCAAGGAAAAACCATAGGAAGGATATCTGTCATCTATTGATGCGCTGACCTGGTTGAACCTGATGCCCCGGCTGGCGCTGTCAGGCGGAGTGATGGTGGTGGATTCCCTGCCCAGCTGGCTGCCCTTGTCCGGGCTGATGCTCCACGTGCTGTTCCCGCTGTCCGGCGACCAGTGGGCGGTCAGGGCCAGGTCCTTGTCGACGGGCCTGCTGAAATCGTAGGCGACCTGCCCGGTGAACCATCCGTCGAACAGGAAGCCTTCCCGCACAGGGTCGGGGGAGGGCCGCTTCGCCCTCCCGTATGGGGCGGGGACGGTCTGGTCTGCTGGTTTGGGGTTTCCGCCTCCCGTGTCGAAGCGGACCGTGAACGCGGATCCTGGTTCCGCAGCTCGTGCCGGCGGCTGGTCGACTGTGTACGCAAGGCTCCTGGCGAAAGGCTGCCCGTCCTGCCTGCCGGTGATGAGGATGGCGGCTGGCCCTGGCTTATGCGCGGGCATGCTTGTCTGCCATGAGTTGTTGTTCTTGGTGAGTTTGAGCGGTTGGCTGTCCATGCTGGCTGTTTCCAAGATGGGCGCGGCTGTGGTGTCGAGTCTGGCTGTGGTGTCGAGTCTGGCTGGCTTGCCGGGCCGGCCCTGCTTATCTAGGCTCCAAGTGAACATATTGCCCTGCCTGCTGATGGCGGCGATCCTGCCGCCGGCAGCGGTGGCCTGCATGTACTGCTGGCTCCCGTCGTCCGCGCGCTTGGGGGTTTCTCCGGGCTGCCAGGCCCAGACGTGGCCGTGTTTGTCGATGATCGTGGCCTGATCGTCGCTGCTGTTGATTCTGCCGGTTTGCTCGCCGCCGGGCAGGCTGACGATTGTCGGGCTGCTCTTCCCGTCTGGCAGGTACCGGGCCTGCCCGTCCGCGTCCAGGAGGAGGAACCCCTGGCTGAGGGCCTGGGCCTGGACGATACGGGTTTCCGGCTGCTGCTTGACGCGTGCAGGCTCGGCTTTCCCGAGATTGCTCATCTCCCAGGTCCAGACCTGCCCGTCCTCGTCCACGATGAGCGCCTGGCTGGCGGAGGCGACGGCGGTGACGGCCTGCGCCTGCCCGGGCAGGCTGATGGCGGCCTGCTCCAAGAATTTCGGGTTCAGGCCCTGGCTGTCGGCATTGCTGGCCTGATAGGCGTGGACCTGTCCCTGCCGGTCCACCGCCAGCAGGAGGTCATTGTCCGTGCTGATGCTGGTGAACCCGGCATCCTTGCCGGTGTCGAGGATGGTGGGCGTTGCTTGTCTGCTGTTCCAGGTGTATATCCGCTGGTCGGATCCTAACGCGGCCTGCGATCGGCTGCCTGCTGCGGCCTGCAGGTAGCGGAACCCGGCAGGGGCCTGCACGGGGGAGGGAGCCTGTTTGGGTGTGCTCTCCTGCGTCCAGGTGTAGATGCGGCCGTCGCCGGCCAAGCCGAGGAACTGGCCGCCTGCCGTTTGGATGCTGGCGAATTGAGGCTCCTGCCTGTCGGGCGGGCTGATTGTCAGCCGGGCGCCGGAGGCGGGCCCATGATCCGGGTTCAGCGTCCAGTCCGTGGTTTTCGACCATTGGGCTTTCAGGGTCGTGTCCTGGAGGATGGGGGTCTGCAAGTCGAAGGGCTGGCCGTCGTGTGTCCATCCGTCGAACCGGAAGCCCTCACGTTGAGGGTTCTGCTGCGGGGGATCGGCGAGGGTGCCGGTTTTCACGCTCGTTTGGGTGGGTTTGCTGCCGTCGGCCGGGTCGAAGCGCACTATGTGCGAAGCCTGACCATCCCTCTTTTCGGCTGGTTTGGTCTGGGCGGAGCCTATGCTGCCGGGTGTTCCCGTCGTCGATGACGGGGTTCCTGTACTTGCTGTTTGGCTTAACGGTGTGGCGGCTTGTATCGGCGATGGCGAGGGCAGTGGGGTTTCTGGAGTGTTGCTGGGGGGAATGCCGGGGGTTTGCTCAGCTACGCGAGGGGTCTGACGACCCCCCCCCCCGGTGAGGACAGGAGCATCCGCCGCCTGGGCGGATGCGACGCCCAGGCCTGCCAGCAGGCTGATCAGGACGGTCATCATCGCCATGATGCGACGCAGACGGGAAACCAGATGCATCAAACCAAAACCCCTTCACCAAACACCAAACGGAATCAACGCCGCTTGCATAACAAAGTTCTTCTTTTCGGAAAGCCGCCCATTGCTCAATACCAGCCCGTGCAACAGACTGCACGAGTCACGACAAAAGCCAGCCGTCTTCTCGACATCCCCCGCTTTTCACCCTACCACCCGGCCCACGGACAACACACGAGCCAGGTCCAACCGCCCGGGAACAATGAATCCGACTGATCTCAAAGAAAGGAGCCAGCATATGACCAACCAGGGATACTATCTGCCGGGACTCTACGTTCGGGAGGGGTCCATCCCCGTTCCCTTGGACTGGGCGGGCAGTGAACCTGGCGTCTGGCGAGCCGAAGATCATTCGGACCAGGGGGTCATCCGCTGCTTCTACCGCGTGGTCTGTGCCCCCGAGCACATCCACGATGACCTGCCGCTGCTGGTCTACCTGCAGGGCGGACCAGGCTCGGGCGCCCCACGGCCGTTGAACGCCACTGCCGACGGGTGGATGCCTGAGGCCCTGCGCCACTTCCGCATTGTCCTGCCCGACCAGCGGGGTACGGGCCGGTCCAACGCCATTGATGGCTCCACCATGGCCTCCTTGGGTGAGCCCCGGGCCCAGGCCGACTATCTGAAGCATTTTCTGGCCGACTCCATCATCCGGGACTTCGAGCACCTGCGTCGCACGGTCTTCGCCGGCCGTCCCTGGGTCGCTCTGGGGCAGAGCTTTGGCGGCTATCTGACCCTGGCCTACCTGTCGAACTTCCCAGAAGGGCTGGCTGCGGCCTTCACTGCCGGAGGCGTACCCCACATCCCCACTGATGCATACGAGCTCTTCTCCCACACCTTTACCAAGATGGCCCAGCGGTCCCAGGCCTTCTATCAGCGCTATCCGGGGGATCAAGACCGAGTGGCGGCCATTGCCGACCGGCTGGCCCAGGGCGATGTGGTCCTGCCCGGCGGCGACCCCCTGAGCGTGGAGCGGCTGCAGACCTTGGGCGCCGACCTGGGCAAGAGCGGCGGGTTCGAGCGCCTCCACTGGCTGCTGGACACGGCCTTCCTGGAAGGCGACGGCAGCCTGCCCGCCTCCGGCCCCAGCAGCTCACGGGCCACCCTCTCGCAGACCTTCCTGGAGGGGGTGCGGGCGGCCACTGCCGTTACACCGCTCTACTGGCCCCTGCAGGAGTTCATCTACGCCGATGGGGACTGTGAACCCCTGCGCTGGGCTGGGCAGCGGGTGCGCGATGCCCGACCCGAATTCGACACTGCTGCCCGCCCGCTCATGTTCACCGGGGAGGCGATCTTCCCCTGGATGTTCGAGCAGGAGTCGGCCCTGCGCCCCTTCGGCCCGGCGGTCAGCCTGCTCATGGAGGAGGGCTCCTGGGGCCACCTGTACGATCCCGAGCGTCTGGCCGACAATCAGGTTCCCTTGCAGGCAGCGGTCTATGCCGACGACCTCTACGTGCCCTCCGAGCTTCAGCTGGACACCCTCTCGCGCGTGGGTCACGCCCATGCCTGGGTGACCAACGAGTTCGAGCATGACGGTCTGCACGGGGACAGGGTCTTCGCCCACCTCTACCGGCTGGCCCTGGAACGCGGCGATCTGGAGGGGCTCTTCCCGGCGCGCGGCTAGACTTGAGGGCATGAACACGGACTCATTGACTCTCGGCTTCATCGGATACGGCAACATGGCCCAGGCCATGGCCCAGGGGCTGGTCGACGCGGGCGTGCTGCCCGGCGGCCGGATTGTGGCCTGTGCAGCCCACTACGACCGGCTGGTGGTGCGGACGGCACAGCTGGGGGTGCGGCCCATGCACTCCGGCACCGAGGTGGCTGCGGCCGCTGATCTGGTGATTCTGGCCGTCAAGCCTGGGCAGGTGGCCCAGGTCTGCGAGCCCATCCGCCATGAGCTGGCTGACCCGGACCGCATGGTCCTTTCGGTGGTGGGCGGCATGACCCTTGAGGACTATGCCGACATCCTGGAGGAGGGCACCCACCTGATCTGCGCCATCCCCAATACCCCCATTTCGGTAGGGCAGGGGATTCTGGTCACCCAGGAGGACGACACCCTGACCGACCAGCAGCGGGAGCTCTTCACCCAGGTCTTCGACCCGGTGGCCATGATCGAGCGGCTGCCCCGGGAGCTGGTCTCGGTGGGCACGACCATCGCCGGATGCGCACCCGCCTACACGGCCATGTACATGGAGGCCCTGGCCGACGCCGGGGTGGAGCATGGGCTGCCCAGGCAGGCGGCCTACAGGCTGGCGGCGCGAATGGTGGAGGGGACCGGAGCCCTCTACCTGGCCACCGGTACCAACCCCGGAGCCATGAAGGACGCGGTCTGCTCGCCGGGCGGAACCACCATCAAGGGCGTTGCATCCCTAGAGAAGCACGGCTTCCGTGGAGCGGTCATCGAGGCCATCGATGCGGTGGAGCGCGGCGACTAGGGGGAGCCACGCCGGGGCAGTCCGGGCAATAGACTGGTACATATGTCGTTAACCATAGGAATCGTCGGGCTGCCCAACGTCGGCAAGTCCACACTCTTCAACGCTCTCACCCGCAACAACGTTCTGGCGGAGAACTATCCCTTCGCCACCATCGAGCCCAATACCGGCATCGTGCCCCTGCCCGACGACCGGCTGCCCGTCCTGGCCAAGCTGGTCCACACAGACAAGATCGTGCCCGCCACGGTCACCTTCGTGGACATCGCCGGCATCGTCAAGGGGGCCTCGGAGGGGGAGGGGCTGGGCAACCAGTTCCTGGCCAACATCCGCGAGGCCGACGCCATCTGCGAGGTGGTCCGCGCCTTCAATGACGACGACATCGTCCACGTCAACGGCAAGGTGGATCCGGCCGACGACATCGACACCATCAACACCGAGCTGATCCTGGCCGACATGCAGACCATCGACAAGGCCCTGCCCAAGCTGGAGAAGGACCAGCGCGGCGGCAAGATCAAGCCCGCCTACCTGGACACCGTCCGCAAGGCCAAGGAGATTCTGGGCCAGGGGCGGACCATCGACCAGGCGGCCCAGGCCGGGGACATCGACAAGGACGAGCTCTACGACCTGCATCTGATGACCGCCAAGCCCTTCATATACGTCTTCAACGTGGACGACGACGAGCTGCAGAACGAGGACTTGAAGAAGCAGCTGGCCGACTCCGTGGCTCCTGCGCCCGCCATCTTCCTCAATGCCCAATTCGAGTCCGAGCTGACCGAGCTGGACGAGGCCGACGCCCGCGAGATGCTGACTGACGCCGGACTCAAGGAATCTGGCCTGGACCAGCTGGCCCGGGTGGGCTTCGACATCCTTGGTCTGCAGACCTTCCTGACCGCCGGGGTCAAGGAGGTGCGCGCCTGGCAGATCCATAAGGGCTGGACCGCCCCCCAGGCCGCCGGGGTCATCCACACCGACTTCGAGAAGGGCTTCATCAAGGCCGAGGTGGTCTCCTACGACGACTTCGTGGCCGCCGACGGCTCCTACGCCAAGGTGCGCGAGGAGGGCAAAATGCGCCTCGAGGGCAAGGACTACGTCATGCAGGACGGCGACATCGTGGAGTTCAAGACCGGCATCCCCTCCGGTTCAAAGAAGTGAACTCCAAGCCCGGGTTCGCCATTCGCAGGGGTCATGGGCTGCCGCTGATCTTTGTGCACGGATCAGGTGTGGACCACCACATCTTCGACGACCTGGACCCCGTCTTTGAGCGGGTCTGCGGCTTCGAGCGGATTTACCTGGACCAGCCTGGCTTCGGCCGCACACCGCCCGACCCGTCTATCCTCGATCTGGACGGTCTGGCCCGGTGGCTGGATGACCAGGTGGACATTTTCAGCGGTGGCGGCCCCTTCGCCCTGGTGGGCAACTCCCTGGGCGGGCTGCTCAGTCGCCATGCTGCAGCCGGTCGGTTGGACCGCTGCCGGGGGATGGCTCTGCTTTCTTCAGTGGTCGACCCGGTGACCGCCCACAGGCGCCTGCCCCCGCGTCAGGTGCTGGTCCGGGACGACCAGGGACTGGCCGATGTGGACGAGTTCACCAGGCATGCTTACCGGCAGATGGCTGTGGTCGAGTCCCGGGAGCATCTTGAGGCCTACCAACGCACCATCATGCCCGGCATTCGTTCGGCCGATGCCGATACGGTGGCTCGAATGGAGGGGCACTACCAGCTGGATATGGAATTCGACCAGGTTTGGTCCGGATTCATAGCCCCTGTGCTCTTCGTCTGCGGCCGCCAGGACGACCGTGTGGGCTACCTGGACCAATTCGACCTGGCCTGCCGCTTCCCCCGGGCCTCCTACTCGGTGTTGGACCAGGCCGGCCACAATGTGCAGATCGAGCAGACGGCCCTGGTGTGCGACCTGCTGGAGGATTGGGCCAGGCAAGTGCTGAAAGGTTGAGTCCTCCCTATTTCCTTCTGCCGCTAAAATGAACTGTGCATATAGGTTCGTTCGATGGCAACGAAGGGGAAGGACATGGCTGTCTGGGGATTGGATAGCAAACGCCTTAAGCGGCGTGTGATTGCCATGCTCCGTTGGCTGCTGGACCCTATCCGCCGCACGCCTGTGGTGGTGACAACCGCCCTGTTGACGCTGTTGTTGACAGTCATGATCGTCAACCTGATCCAGCCGGTGGATGCGGCCCATGCGGAACGTTCAGCAGGTGCGAGCGCTTCCAGCACAGCCACCGTTTCGGCGAGACAATTTCCCAAGGCGCATCATTCCGGTAAATCCGAGTCCTCCGCTTCATCAGCGAAAAAAGAACAAGCAGGGGAGCGGACAAAGGTTCAGAAGACCGAGCCTGCTGGCGCATCTGCTCAGCCTGTCGATTGGCTCAAGCCTTCGCAGCAGGTCGATTACCCGGATCCTGCGGTCCATCCTGGCCTCTCCCTGGAGGTCAGCCTTCAGGATCAGCGGGTCTATGTGCGCGACGGGTCTCAACTGCTCTACACCATGTACGCCTCGACGGGCATGGACGATTCCACGCCCAAGGGCAGCTTCCGCATCCAGTCTGAGCGCGGCGACCACTTCTACAACCCCAGGGAGGGGATGGGCGCCCGTTACTACACCAGCTTTCTGAACCACGGGGTCTTCCTCTTCCACTCGGTCCCCACTGATTCCAGCGGCAGCTACATCAAGGAGGAGGCTGACTTGCTGGGTGTCCGCCCTAGCTCCCACGGTTGCATCCGACTGACCGCGCCCGACGCCCTATGGATCATGCAGTCCGTGCCCGCCGGCACACCCGTCCTGGTCAAGTGAATTTCAGCACGTCCAAAATGTGACCATTCACCTGCGCTCTCGACTTGGGTTTCCTAATTTTGCCCCTACAACAGAGAGAACTATCGAGAGGAAGTGGTCAGGAATCATGCAAAAGGTGCAGCGGTTCAGTGACTGGTTGACTAAGTGGTTCATTCTGGTGGTCCTAGTTTGGGCCGCCATCAACTTCTTTGTCCCGCAGATTAGCATTTGGGCCCGCAGCTACACCAACTACTTCCTGAGCATTATTCTCTTCGGCATGGGACTGACCCTGAGCCTGGACGACTTCAAGCGAATCGTCAAAATGCCGCTCATGGTCATCGTCGGCACCATAGCCCATTACCTGATCATGCCCCTGCTGGCCGTGCTGCTCTGCCGCATCTTCCGGCTGGACGGCATGATCGCCGTGGGAGTCATCCTGGTGGGCTGCTGCCCCTCGGGGACCTCCTCCAACGTCATGTCCTACCTGTCGCGTGGCGATGTGGCCCTGGACGTGTCCATAGGCCTGCTTTCCACGCTTTGCGCGCCCTTCATGATCCCCATGCTGATGAACCTGCTGGCCAGCCAGTATGTGGCCATCCCCACCAAGCAGCTCTTCCTGACCGCCCTTGAGGTGGTGCTGATCCCCATCGCCCTGGGCCTGGCCGTCCACGCCATCTTCAAGGAGAAGGTGCAGAAGGTGACCGTGGCCCTGCCGGCAGTCTCGCAGATCGCCATCCTGGTCATCATCGGCGTGGTCGTCTCCGTCAACCATGCCAAGCTCTTCACCGCCGCCACTGCCCTGGTTCTGCCGGTGGTCATGCTCCACAACCTGTGCGGATACGGGCTGGGCTTCCTCTTCAGCCGGCTCATGTACCGCATCTACCCCAAGGGCTTCCGCTACGCCCAGCAGAAGGCCATCACCTTTGAGGTGGGCATGCAGGATTCCGGACTGGGCGCGACTCTGGCCCTGCAGGCCTTCGCAGCCGACCCGATCGTGGCCATCCCCTCCACCTTCTTCAGCGTCTGGCACAACATCTCCGGATCGGTACTGTCCGCCTGGTGGCGTCGGCATGACGACCGCCTGGGGATCGCCGCTGACTCCGCCCAGGGTCGTCCGGAACCGGCTCGCGCCTGATTCCGGAACGCCTTGATTGCTGGCTGGATCTGCTACATGCCCGGTCCGGCCAGCATGAAACCAAGGGCAGTCAGCAGTGGCGGCAGAAAGATTGAAGCTGCCAGATAGCCCAGAGCCGCCAGGTGCCGTCTCTGCCGGGTCAGGGCCAACACTTCGTTGACCGCTGTCGAGAAGGTGGAGAAGCCGCCCAGCAGTCCTGTGGCCAGCAGCAGCCGTCCCCAGGCGGGCAGTCCGTGGAAGGTGGCAAGGGCGGCCACCAGTCCTGCGGCGAATCCGGCCAGCAGGTTGATGAGCATGGTCGACAGGGGCAGGTCCACCTGCCAGCGGGCCTTGACCAGTGTGTCCAGCAGGTAGCGCAGTGCGGCACCCAGGCCGCCGCACAGGCAAATCAGCAACGTAAACGTAATGGTCATCGCGCACCCGCCTGGATGCGTGCGGCAAGACGCGCTCCCAGCGTTGCCATGGCCCAGGAGACCAAGAGGCCTCCGGCGAAGGAGACCAGCAGGTAGGCAAGGGTTGCTTGGAGTTGACCGCCTGACAGGCCTTGGACCAGTTCCAGCGAAAGGGTGGACATGGTTGACAGTCCTCCGCACAGGCCCATGCCCAGACCCTTGTTGGTCAGTTGCCTTCGGTGCGGATGTGCGCTTTTTGGCAGCCCGGCCAGGAAAGCGGTCAGCAGGGCGTAGCCTGCGCAGGCGATCAGGTTGGCCAGGAGGGTTCCCGGATGCAGTGGGCCGCTCTGGCCCGGCAGCAGGCTCAAGGCGTACCGGCAGCCGGTGCCCAGGGTTCCACCCAGCATCACCACCAGGGCTGTGGCCATGTCAGGTCCGGTAGGAGGTTTGGTCATTGGAGGCTCGGTTCCCGACGGATCAGCATCTGCGTGTCGGGCTGGATGGCATGTGCCTGCACCCGGCCCACAGACGGGTCGTCGAATCATGGTGCAGGAACTATCAGCAGTTTGCGGTTCGGGGCTCAAGCCCCGGGCGGGTTCCATCGCCCGAGGCTCATTCTAGGGGCGCCAGAGGACCGTGATTTCCGTACTTGCTGCAGTTGTTCACTCGGTGTGATTCTCGGGGTCCAGGGTCAGCCGATCGTCGTCGGCGTCGTAATCGAAAAGCTCGCCGTAGCGGCCCCAGGTGATGGCGGTGTCGAACTGCTGGACGGCCTCCTTGTCCGAGTGGTGGGCCCGCAGCAGGTCCAGGATCAGGGAGCCATGCAGGCTCTTGTCGTCGCTGTTCTTCAGGGCCCGGTCGATGATGCGGATCAGCGGGACGTGGTCCATCAGCATCTTTGAGAACATCTCCTTGCTCTCCAGGATGTCGGCATCATGCCAGGCCCGGCCCTGGTCGGTCAGCCTGACATGCCCGTTGTCCGCCTGGAAGATGCCCAGCATGAGCCCGGCGTCGATCAGGGGGAAGAGGTCGTCCACCTCGAAGGAGAGCTTGGCGGCCAGGTCGGCCAGGTCCATGCCGTTGGGCTGGTTGACCATGACATCGGCCAGACCGGCCAGGCCGCCGGGGGTGGCGTCGGGCAGGTTGCGCTCGGCGGTGTCCTCGTCCCGCACCGAGTCCCGCACGGCCTGACGGTTGCGCACCTTGGTCTGCAGACGGCGGCGGATGTCCTCGCTGTCGCGCTGGCCGGTCAGGATGGAGTAGAGGTAGTCCACGCAGGACTGGAAGAGGTCGGACTGCTTGTCCCGAGGCCTGTCCAGGTTGATGGGCACGTTGGCGATGACCCGGCCGGGATGCGAGTCCAGGACCAGGACCCGGTCGGCCATCTCCACGGCCTCTTCGATGTTGTGGGTGACGATCAGAACCGACTTGACGCTGCCTGCCTCCTCGGACCAGACCTTGAGGACCTCCTGGCGGAGATTCTCGGCGGTCAGCACGTCCAGAGCCGAGAAGGGCTCATCCATGAAGAGGGCGTCCGGCTTGAGGACCAGGGCCCGGGCGATGCCCACGCGCTGGCGCATGCCCCCGGAGAGCTCCTTGGGGTAGGCGCTCTCGAAACCGTCAAGGCCGATGGCGTCGATGGCGGCAAGGGAGAGTTTTTCGCGCTCCTTTTTGGGCACGCCCCGGGCCTGCAGGCCCAGTTCCACGTTGTCCTTGACGGTCAGCCAGGGCATCAGGGCGAAGCTCTGGAAGACCAGGGCCACGCCGGGGTTGGGCCCGTCCAGCTGCTTGCCCCGGTATTCGACGCTGCCCTCGCTGGCCGGGACCAGGCCGGCCAGGATGCGCAGCAGGGTGGACTTGCCGGCGCCCGAGCGGCCCAGGATGGCCACCACCTCGCCCTCGTGCAGGGTGAAGTCGATGTTGTCCAGAACGGTCAGCTCCGCGCCCTTGTCGGACTGGTAGGTCTTGGTCACGTGCTCGGCCGTGATGATCCCGTTGGAATTGATCTTGGTCATTGTCGAACCTCTCAGACTTCTCATGTCAGGGAATAGCGCCGTTGTGCCAGTGATTGCAGGGGAGACCAGAAGAACCGGTCGGCCAGGACCACGAAGATGCTCATGACGGCCACCCCCAGGATGATGCGGGGGGTGTCGCCGGTTGCGGTCACCTGGGCGATGTAGGCACCCAGGCCCCGGGCCGTCAGTTCGGTCTTCCCGTAGGAGACCACCTCGGAGACGATGGAGGCGTTCCAGGCCCCGCCGGCCGCTGTGATGCCGCCGGTGCACCAGGAGCCGAACAGGGCCGGCAGAATCAGGGTCTTCCATCGTTGCCAGCGGTTCTGGCCCAGGCTGCGCGACATCTCCAATAGGTCGTCGGGGATGGCCGAGGCCCCGGCGATGACGTTGAAGAGGATGTACCACTGGGTGCCCAGGGCCATGAGCAGGATGCTGCCCCAGTTGATGTCGATTCGCCAGATGATGAAGACCATGGTGACGAAGGGGAAGATGAAGTTGGCCGGGAAGGAGGCCAGGATCTGCACCAGGGGCTGCAGGTAGCGGGAGATGCGCGGGTTCATGCCGATCAGGGCGCCGATGGGCACCCAGACGATGGTGCAGACCACCATCAGGATCAGCACCCGCAGGAAGGTCAGCAAACCCAGCTGGAAGACGTGGCCGACCTCGCCCAGGCCCAGCGGGCGGATGACCAGGCGGTCCAGCTGCCAGAGTCCCCACAGGCCGATCAGGGCCAGGCAGGCCCACCAGACCAGGTCGCTGGCCCGCCTGTGTCCGCCGCCACGGCTCCAGCGTGCCCCTGTGCGGCCCAGGGGGCGGGTGATCCGGTCCAGCAGGTCGGACAGGGGATGGCCCACCAGGCCCAAGAGGTCCTTGACCCCGGACAGACGGATGACCGTCAGCACCAGGCTGCGCCGGGGCTCGGTGGACTGGCTGCTGGTGTAGCGGAACTTCTCGGCCCAGGCGGTCAGCGGCTTCCAGAGCAGGAAGTCAATCAAGAGGACCACCACGATCATGGTCAGGATGGCCAGCCCCACCTTGCCCAGGTCCTGTTCGGCGGTGGCCTCCTCCACGAAGGAGCCGATGCCGGGCAGGGCCAGGGTCCTGTTGTTGACCGAGATCATCTCGGAGGCGGTCAGGAAGAACCAGCCGCCGCCCATGCTCATCATGCAGTTCCAGAGCAGGGGGATCATGGAGTTGGGCACGTCCAGCTTCCAGAAGCGCTGCCAGCGGGTCAGGCGCATCAGCCTCACCGCCTCGTCCAGGTCGGCGGGCTCGCTGGTCAGGGAGTTGTAGAAGGAGAAGGCCATGTTCCAGGCCTGGCTGGTGAAGATGGCGAAGATGGAGGCCGCCTCCACGCCCATGATGGACCCGGGGAAGAGGACCAGCCAGATGGAGATGGTGGCCGACAGAAAGCCCAGGACGGGCACCGACTGCAGGATGTCCAGCAGGGGGATGAGCACGGAGCCAAGGCGACGGGAGCGTGCGGCGGCCAGTCCGTAGAGGAAGGCGAAGACCAGGGAGATGATCAGGGCCGTGAACATGCGGAAGAGGGAGCGCAGCGCATAGTAGGGCAAGTTGGCCGGGTCGGTGGAGACATGCGAGGGTACGCCGGCCGGGCCGATGGGCGCGCCCAGGGCCGGCAGCAGATAGGCCAGGGCCCCCAGCAGGACCAGAGCGCCTATGGCTACGGCCAGGCCCGTCCATATACGGGTGGAGCGCGATGCCTGGCTGCGGTCGTCGTTCAGTGGAGAACGGAGCATTCCTGGCAGTGCGACAGTATTCACGATGGCCTCCCTCCAAGGTGCGGAACATCCCTGTCGGCAGCCTCGAAGACGGCGTGGCGATCGGCCATGCGCCGATCATTGTCATCGTTCAAGCTTCGGCTTCGCATGGTATTTGGCCCTGCATTAGTCCCTGCCTTGATCCGACGGGGACTGTTGACCTGCGCGGGGTGTCTCCACCACTTTGCGGCAGCATGCCTTGTCCATGCGGTAGCTTCACCTACCGACCACCCAATAACATAGATGGGCACCGGGGGCAGTGTCAAGCATTTGCCGAACCAGTGTTGCCGTCCTTGCCAGGACTGACAATGACAAGGGTCTGCACGCAGTCGGTGCAGGCGCGAAATGGAATGTAAGGAGCGAATCCCCATGAAGATCGTGGCAGTCACGGCCAACCCCGAACCCAAGAGCCTGACCGATGCGGCGGGCAATGCCCTGCTGGACGGTGCGGCCGAGGGCGGGGCTCGCACCGAGTTGATCGACCTTTGCGCCGAGGGGTTCAATCCCGTCTTCGGCATGGAGGACAGGACCCACTACCTGGGCCAGGGACCCCTGCCCGAGGATGTCCAGGCCATGCAGGAGCGCATCAAGGATGCGGACGTGCTGGCCCTGGTCTTCCCCGTCTACTGGTACAGCATGCCGGCCATCATGAAGGGCTTCATCGACCGGGTCATTTGCAGGGGATTCGCCTATAACGCTGATGGAACCCCGGGAGCCCTGGCCGGACGGCGTGTGGAGCTGGTCATGCTGACCGGCGGAGACAAGGAATGGTACCAGTCCAGCGGCATCGGAGAGGCCTTGGACAACCAGCTGCGCAGGCAGACCTTCCTCAAGTACTGCCAGGCCACCCAGGTGGAGACCATTTATGTGGACAAGCTGGACTCGGGCAATGACGAGCAGCAGGCGCGGGAGGCCGCCGACCGGCACCTGGTGGCCTTGGCCTTGAAGGGGCGTCAGCTGGCTGCAGGGACCGAGCCCGGAGCAGGCCAGGACGCTCAGTGACGCTCAACATCGGGTTCGTCTTCGATGACACCCTGGATGTGTTTGACGGGGTTCAGCAGCACATTCTGACCCTGGGACGGGAGCTGGGCAGGCGGGGCCATAGGGTCCAGTACCTGGTCGGGCAGACCGCCCATCCGCCGGTTGACGGGGTTCACTCCCTATCCCGTAACGTCATGGTCTCCTTCAACGGCAACAGGATGCGCATACCGCTGCCTGCGCCCAAGGCGCCCATCCGCCGGGTCCTGAAGGCCGGGCACTTCGACCTGCTGCACGTCCAGGCACCCTACAGTCCATTTCTGGCCGGGCGGGTCATCCGCGCCGCAGACCCGGCAACGGCCCTGGTGGCCACCTATCACATCGCCCCCACGGGAGACCTGCAGCTCTTGGGCGGACGGCTGCTGGGGATAATCAACCGCCGGACCCATAGACGCATCGACAGGGTCATCGCGGTCTCACCTGTGGCGGCCAGCTATGCCAGGCAGACTGCCCGCGTGCCCAGCAGGGTTGTGGCCAACCCCGTGGACGTGGCCGCCCTGCGCCAGGCCCGTCAGGCCGCCGGCGACCAGGAGGTGGCGCGCCTGCACGGCCAGGGGCCGCATCTGGTCTTTCTTGGACGATTTGTGGCACGCAAGGGGGCAGGGATTCTGCTCTCGGCCCTCCGGGCGGGGGAGCGGGCCGGCATCCTGCCCGAAGGCCTGCATGTGACCATGGCCGGCAAGGGTCCGCTGCTGGAGGACTGCCGTCGACAGGCCGCCGCCATGCACACCCCGGTGGCCTTCCCCGGTTTTGTGGACGAGAAGGACAAGCCCGCCCTGCTGGCCTCCTCCGACCTGACCGTCTTTCCCTCCACCGGGGGCGAGTCCTTCGGCATCGTCCTGCTGGAGGCCATCGCCTCGGGCACGGCTCCTGTGCTGGCCGGGGACAATCCCGGCTACAGGTCCACCCTTATGGGCGATGAGCGGGCTCTGGTGCCCGTCGACTCGCCCAACACCCCCGAACTGTTGGCCCGGCGAGTTGCCCAGGCTCTGGGGGACCCCTCCTGGAGGCGGAACGTGCGCCATGACCAGATTGCGCTCCTGGACCGCTACGACGTGACCACCGTGGCCGATCAGGTGGAGGAGGTCTACCGGCAAGCCATTCAAGACCGCCGTCTCATGTAGGCTAGGTACATGTCATTCTTTGATTTCTTCGGTTCCATGTTCGACCCTGAGGGCGGTCCAGGAGGACCAGGCCGGCGTCGCAATGAAGACGACCCGGTCATCCTGCACGTGCAAACCGATGGGGAGGGTCCCGGCCAGAGGGGCGGCGGCACACCCCGTTTTCGCTTCCCCGGACCAGGTGACCCCCGGCTGACTTCCCGCAGAAAGGGCAATGACGGGCCCTCGCGGGGTTCGCGGATCCTGGCCGTGGTTGTGGCAGTCGTCCTGGTCGTCTTCCTGCTCCTGTTCGCGCTCAGCCGCTTCATCACTGATGTCATGTGGTTCTCCCAGCTGGGGGCGGCCCAGATCGTCTGGACCCAGCTGGGCATCAAGGTGGGCCTATGGCTGGCATATGCCCTGCTGCTGGCCGCGGTGACCCTGCTCTCGGCCATCCTGGCAATTCGTAGCCGTCCCGATTCGCCTGACGGGTCCACCATCAGGGTCAAGGGCGATCTGATTGAGGTAGGCAAGGGAGTCTCCTCACGCACCGCGCTCAAGGTGGCCGTGGTGGTTTCCCTGGTCGTCGGCGTCTTCTTCGGCTTCCAGTTCAACGCGGACTGGAAGCAGGTGCTCCTGCTCTTCAACGCCCAGTCCTTCGGGGTGCGCGACCCCCAGTTCGGCCTGGACAACGGCTTCTATGTCTTCATCCTGCCCGGCCTGCAGCTGCTGGTCTCCTCCCTGCTGATGATGCTGCTGGCGGCCACGGTCTTCAGTCTGGTCACCAACTTCCTCATGGGCGGTATTCGGCTGACCATGCCCGTGCATGGACGCGGCATTCTAGAGATGACCCGTCCCGCCCGTCGCCAGGTGGCCGTCTGGCTGATCCTGTTCATGCTGGTCTGGGCCGGTGACACCGCCCTGGGTGTCTTCGGCAGGCTGACCGAGGAAGGCGATAGGATCACCGGCGCCTCCTACACCTCGGTCAAGGCGGCCATCCCCGTAACCCTTATCATGGCCGTGGTCATGGCCTTGCTGGGCATCATCCTGGCTGTCTGGATTCTGCGCTCTCGCACCCTGGAACCCGGCCGTATCCATGCAGGTTCCCTGGGTTCGGCCGTCAAGCAGTGGCGGTTGCCCGTCCTGGCTGTGGCCGTCACCGTTGTCCTGTCCCTGCTGCTGACCGTGTTCTGGCCGGCACTGGTCCAGCGTTTCCGGGTCAACCCGAACGCCCAGGAGATGGAGTCCGCCTACATCCAGCGCAACATCGCCGCCACCACCAAGGCCTATGGGCTGGACAAGCTCAAGACCGAGGCCTATGACGCCACCACCGAGGTCCAGTCGGGCGCCCTCTCCCGTGATGCGGAGACGACTGCACAGATTCGTCTGCTGGATCCCCAGGTGGTTTCCCCCACCTTCCGTCAGCTGCAGCAGTCCAAGCAGTACTACACCTTCGAGGACACCCTGGCCGTCGACAAGTACGACATCGACGGAGTCAGCCAGGACACGGTCATCGGCGCTCGCGAGCTGGACCTGGAGGGCAACGACAACCGTAACTGGGTCAACGACCACACGGTCTTCACCCACGGCTACGGCATCGTGGCCGCCTATGGCAACAAGGTCACTCCGGACGGGCAGCCCGAGTTCTTCGAGCAGGACATCCCCACCAAGGGCAAGCTGACCGACAGCCAGCACTACGAGCCGCGAATCTACTTCTCGCCCAACGCGCCCGAGTATTCCATCGTCGGCGCGCCACAGGGCTCGTCGGGCTGGGAGTTCGACTATCCCACCGGCTCCAAGGGAGCCACCAACACCTTCAAGGGCAACGGCGGCCCCTCGGTGGGCAACTTCCTGGCCCGGGTCCTCTACGCCATCCGCTTTGGATCCGACCAGATCCTCTTCTCGGACCGCGTCACCCCCGATTCGCAGATCCTCTACAATCGCTCACCTAAGGAGCGTGTGGCCCAGATCGCCCCCTATCTGACCCTGGACGGGCGCGTCTACCCGGCTGTGGTTGACGGACGTGTCAAGTGGATCGTCGACGGCTACACCACCTCTGACGCCTACCCCTACTCCCAGAAGGTGGACTTGGGACCCATCACCCAGGACACGACCACCCTGAGCTCGGAGGCCGTCAAGGGCCTGGGCTCCCAGAAGGCCAACTACATCCGCAACTCCGTCAAGGCCACGGTCGATGCCTACGACGGTTCGGTGGACCTGTATGCCTGGGATGCAAAGGATCCGGTGCTCAAGGCCTGGCAGAAGGTCTTCCCCGGCCAGTTCAAGCCGCTCTCGTCCATCTCGGGCGACCTGATGAGCCACATGCGCTACCCGGAGAGCCTGTTCAAGGTGCAGCGCCAGCTCCTGTCCCAGTACCACGTCAACTCGGCCAGCCAGTTCTTCTCCGGCGAGGACTTCTGGCAGACCCCTGTGGATCCGACCGGGACCAGCAAGGAGCAGAAGGCCGGGATCAAGCAGCCTCCCTACTATCTGACCCTGCAGACCCCGGGGACCGACAAGCCCGCTTTCTCGCTGACCTCCACCTTCATCCCCGCCGGCACCTCCACCAGGGAGATCCTGACCGGGTTCCTGTCCGTGGATTCCGACGCCGGGTCGACCAAGGGGGTGATAGGCCCGGACTACGGGACCATCCGGCTGATGGAGCTACCCAAGAATTCCAATGTGCCTGGCCCTGGGCAGGCGCAGAACAACTTCAACTCGGATGCTGCGGTCTCCACCGAGCTCAACCTGCTCCAGTCCGGGTCAACCAAGGTCAAACGAGGCAACCTGCTGACCCTGCCCATAGGCGGCGGACTGATCTACATCCAGCCGGTCTACGTGCAGTCCAGCGGCGCCACCAGCTTCCCCCTGCTCAAGCGGGTTTTGGTGGCCTTCGGAGACAAGGTCTCCTCCTCGGCGACGCTGGATGCAGCCCTTGACAAGACCTTCCAGGGCAACTCGGGCGCATCGGCAGGTGATGCCGACAACACCGGGCGTACCAATGCCGAGGCTGACCAGAGCGGGCAATCCGGTAAGGCCCCTGACAAGACCACCGGGTCCAGCGGGGCGTCGGCGACAGGAGGGCAGGCCCTGAAACAGGCCCTGGACAAGGCCAACCAGGCCATGAGCGACGGCGATGCCGCCCTGAAGAAGGGCGACTTCAGCGCTTACGGCGAGGCGCAGAACCGCCTGCGCGAAGCCCTCAAGGAGGCCTCCGACCAGGAGGGCGGCAACAAGTGAGCGCCACCCCGCGCATCCGGCTCTGCCGTCGCGGGGACCTGGAGGCGGTCACCGCCATCTACAACCAGTCGGTCATGGACGGTGGTTCCACAGCGGATACGGCCCCGGTCAGCCTGGACCAGCGCCTGCAGTGGTGGCTGGGCCACGAGCCGGACCAGGGCCATCCGGTCCTGGTCCTGGAGCAGGAGGGCAGGGTGCTGGCCTTCGGCTCCCTGTCGGCCTACTACGACCGGCCCGGCTACCAGGAGACCTGCGAGCTGGGCTACTACGTGGACCGCGACAGCCGTGGACGGGGTCTGGGCGCCCTGATGGTCCATTCCCTGCTGGAGTGCGCCCAGCAGGAGGGCATGCGTCTGGCCGTGGCCATCATCTTCGATGACAATTCGGCCTCCAAGGCCCTGCTGCACAGGTTCGGTTTCAGCCGCTTCGGTCTTCTTCCCCAGGCCGCCTGGGACCGGTTCGCCCTGCATGATGTCTCCTACTGGAGCCTGTCCCTTGAGCGAAACGGGGTCGGGGAGCCTGTGTAGAATCTCACCGTCCCGTTTGAGAGCAGGAGGTATCACCTACATGGCATCCGATTTCTGGCTGATAGCCGGACTGGGCAACCCGGGTGACGAGTATGAGGGCACCAGGCACAACATGGGCTTCATGTGCGCCGATCTGCTGGCCGAACGATGGTCGGTCAACCTGCGCGACCACAAGGGTCTGGCCCAACTGGGCCGTGGCACCCTGGATCTTGACGGACGGCGCATACCTTTCTTCCTGGCCAAGCCGCTGACCTTCATGAACGACTCCGGCGACGCCCTGGCCTCCATCTGCTCCTACTACCACATACCGGTTGGCCGGGTCGTGGTCATCCATGACGACATGGACCTGGAGTTTGGCCGGATCAAGGTCAAAGCCGGCGGGTCCTCGGGCGGGCACAACGGCATCCGTTCCATCGACCGCTCCCTGGGCAGCAACGCCTACGCCCGGGTCCGCATGGGCGTGGGGCATGCCCGGAGGGGAACGGACGCCCACCGCCGCACTGTGGACTGGGTCCTGGGCACCTTTGTCGGCGATCAGCGCAAACGTCTGCCCGAGTTTCTGGCCGACGGCGCGGATGCCGCAGAAATCGTCATTACCAAGGGCCTCAACCAGGCTCAGGAGCAGTTCAATGGTCGATGAGGATACACAGAAGGCGCAAACCCAGGAATCGCTGAACGGGTCCCTGCGTCCTCTGTTGGACGACCTGCAGGCGGATGCTGCCTTCAAGAGGTTGGTCCAAGGGGACTCCGAACCTGCGGCTGACACCGACACCTCCCTTATGGTCCAGGCTCCCCAGGGCATCAGGCCGGCCCTGGCCGCCGCAGCAGCCGGACGGGCACCGGTCGTCCTGGTGGTCCCCTCCGAACGTGACGCCCAGGAGATGACCGGTGCCATCCGCTCCTGGTATGAGGGCGACCCGGGTGACGTAGCCCTGCTGCGCTCCTGGGAGACCCTGCCTCACGAGCGGCTCTCGCCCCGGGCAGACACCGTGGCCTCCCGGATGGCCGTCTTCAGGCGGCTGGCCCATCCGGTCCAGGACGACCCTTACTTCGGACCCATCCGCATACTGGTCATGCCCGTGCGCTCCCTGCTGCAGCCGGTGGTCAAGGGTCTGCAGGATGTGGAGCCCCTGGTCTTTCTGCGCGGCCAGGAGCTGCCCCTGGACCAGGCAGTCGAAGCCCTGGTCCGCAACGCCTACACCCGGGTTGACCTGGTCATGGAGCGCGGCCAGTTCGCCGTCCGAGGCGGCATCCTGGATGTCTTCGTCCCCACCATGGCCCATCCGGTGCGCATCGAGTTCTTTGGCGACGAGGTGGACACCATCCGCAGCTTCCACGCTTCCGACCAGCGCACCTATGGCCCCGACCTGGACCGGATTTGGGCGCCGCCCTGCCGCGAGCTGCAGCTGACCGACCAGGTCCGCGCCCGCGCACGTTCCCTGATCGGGAGCATCCCCAACGCCGACGACATGCTGGAGTCCATCGCCCAGGCCATTCCGGTGGAGGGCATGGAGTCCCTCCTGCCTGCCCTGGTCGACGATCTGGTGCCGGTAGGGTCCATGCTGCCCGAGGGTGCTCTGATTCTGCTGTCTGAGCCGCAGCTGCTGGCCCGCTCCGCCCAGGACCTGGTCAAGACCGCCAACGAGTTCCTGGCCGCCAGCTGGCATGTGGCAGCCTCCGGGCAGGGCTCGGGCGCGCCCATCAGCTTCGACAGGGCCAGCTTCCTGGACTACGACGAGGTCATCTCATCCCTGGAGTACCGCAAGGGGGAGGTCTGGAAGCTGACCGATCTGTCGGTGGATCCGGACCGGGAGGGCGCCGAGCGTCTGGATGCCCTGGCACCTGACCAGTACCGCGGCGACGAGGACCGGGCCGCTTCGGGCATCGCCTCCCTGCTGGAGCGCGGCGACCGGGTTGTGGTGACCGCTCCGGCCCAGGGGACGCTGAGCCGTCTGCGCCGGGCTGTACAGACCACTGGCGTTGTCGGGGTGGAGTACCACCGCTCCCTGGCCGTGGACGGCTTCGTGGACCAGTCCGCCCATCTGGCCCTGCTGACCGAACGTGACCTGACCGGCCGTACCAGCGTGGCCGCCGGAAGCAAGACCTCCAACCGTCGGCGCAAGGCCATCGACCTGGACGAGCTCAAGCCCGGCGACTACGTGGTCCACGACCAGCACGGCATCGGCCGCTTCCTGGGCATGCGTCAGCGCAGCGTGGGCGTGGGCCCCAGCAAGGGCAGCCGGGAGTATCTGGTCCTGGAGTACGCCCCCTCCAAGCGCAATGCCCCACCGGACAAGCTCTTCGTGCCCGCTGACCAGCTGGACCAGGTCAGCCGCTACATCGGCGCCGAGATCCCCAGGCTCAACAAGCTGGGCGGATCCGACTGGTCGGCCACCAAGGCCAAGGCCCGTAAGCACGTCCACAAGATCGCCCAGGGCCTGGTCAAGCTCTACTCGGCCCGGCAGCGCACCAAGGGCTTCGCCTTCAGCCCGGACACCCCCTGGCAGAAGGAGCTGGAGGATGCCTTCCCCTACCAGGAGACCCCCGACCAGCTGACCGCCATCGACGAGGTCAAGGCCGACATGGAGAAGCCGGTGCCCATGGACCGGCTGATCTGCGGGGATGTGGGCTTCGGCAAGACCGAAATAGCCATCCGTGCCGCCTTCAAGGCCGTCCAGGACGGCAAGCAGGTGGTGGTCCTGGTACCCACGACCCTGCTGGTCCAGCAGCACTACCAGACCTTCACCGAGCGTTTCGAGGGTTTCCCGGTGGATGTGGCCGCCATGAGCCGCTTCCAGACCGCCAAGGAGAACCAGGCCACCATGGAGGGCCTGGCCAGCGGGGCCGTGGATGTGGTCATCGGTACCCATAAGCTGCTCAACCCGCGCATCCGCTTCAAGGATCTGGGCCTGATGATCGTGGACGAGGAGCAGCGCTTCGGCGTGGAGGCCAAGGAGACCCTCAAGGCCATGCGGACCAACGTGGACGTCCTGTCCCTGTCGGCCACGCCCATTCCACGCACCCTGGAGATGGCGGTGACCGGCATCCGGGAGATGTCCACCCTGGCCACGCCCCCCGAGGACCGTCTGCCTGTCCTGACCTATGTGGGCGCCTACGAGGATGCCCAGGTGACGGCGGCCATTCGCCGCGAGCTCCTGCGTGGGGGGCAGATCTTCTACATCCACAACCGGGTGGAGGACATCGGCAAGGTCTCGGCCAAGGTCCAGACCCTGGTCCCCGAGGCCAAGGTGGGCGTGGCCCACGGCAAGATGGGGGAGAAGCAGCTGGACGGGGTCATCCGCGACTTCTGGCACCGGGACATCGATGTGCTGGTCTGCACGACCATCGTCGAGACCGGCCTGGATATACCCAACGCCAACACGCTGATCGTGGACCGGGCCGACCGCTTCGGGCTCTCCCAGCTCCACCAGCTGCGCGGCCGGGTGGGACGTGGCCGGGAGCGTGCCTACGCCTACTTCCTCTACGACCCCAGCAAGCCCATGACCCAGACCGCCCACGACAGGCTGGCCACCATCGCCCAGAACACGGCCCTGGGGTCCGGCTACGACGTGGCCATGAAGGACCTGGAGCTGCGTGGCACAGGCAACCTGCTGGGCGACGAGCAGTCCGGCCACATCGAGGGGGTCGGCTTCGACCTCTACGTGCGCATGGTCTCCGAGGCGGTGGAGGAGTACAAGGAGCCCGGGCGGACAGAGCCGGTCACCGTCAGCATCGACCTGCCCCTGGAGGCCTCCATTCCGGTGGACTACATCGACTCGGACAAGCTGCGTCTGGAGGCCTACCGCAAGCTGGCCTCGGCCCGCAACGAGCAGGACCTGCGCGACCTGCACGAGGAGCTGACCGACCGCTACGGTCGTCCGCCGGCCCAGTTCGACACCCTCTTCGCGGTGGCCAGGCTGCGGGCCAAGGCTCGCTCCCTGGGCATTGCGGAGATCGCCTCCCAGGGCTCCAGGGTGCGGATCAGGCCTGTGACCATGCCCGACTCCCTCCAGGCCAGGATTGCACGAATCTACAAGGGCAGCCAGTACCGTCCGGTGACGCAGACCCTGCTGATCCCAGCGCCCTTCGCGGGCTCCCTGGGTTCGGGACCCATGGATTCGGCGGCCATGACCGCCTGGGTGGACACCCTGCTGGACGATCTGGCCTGGGGGCTGCCCAAGTCCTCGGACGATGGCACGCCAGCGGGTCCCGCGCCCGTCCAACAAAACTAGTATCCTGTAAGAGACATCACAACAACTTATTGAAGGAGCAGTTGTGGCAGCAATTGAAAGCGTGTTCGCGCGCGAAATTCTTGATTCCCGTGGCAACCCGACCGTCGAGGTTGTTCTGCAGACCGAGGACGGCGCCGAGGGGCGTGGTCTGGTTCCCTCCGGTGCTTCCACCGGCGAGGCCGAGGCCTGGGAACGTAGGGATGGCGACAAGAAGCGCTATCAGGGCAAGGGTGTGCTGGACGCCGTCAAGGCGGTCAATGAGACCATCGCTCCCAATGTCATCGGCATGGACGCCACCGATCAGCGCGCCCTGGACGAGACCATGATTGACCTGGACGGAACCCCCAACAAGGGCAAGCTGGGCGCCAACGCCATCCTGGGCGTCTCCCTGGCTGCGCTCTATGCGGCTGCCGAGTCCGCCGAACTGCCTCTCTACCGCTACCTGGGCGGCACCAACGGCCACATCCTGCCCGTGCCCAACATGAACATCATGAATGGCGGCGCCCATGCTGACTTCGCCACCGACATCCAGGAGTACATGATCTCCCCCTATGGCTTCGACTCCTACCGGGAGGCCCTGCGCGCCGGCGTCGAGGTCTACCACACCCTCAAGGGCATCCTCAAGAAGGACGGCCACGAGACCGGCCTGGGCGACGAGGGCGGCTTTGCCCCCAAGATGAAGTCCAACGAGGACTCCCTGAAGTACATCGTCGATGCCATTGAAGCCGCCGGCTACGAGCCCGGCAAGCAGATAGGCCTCTGCCTGGACGTGGCCTCCTCGGAGTTCTACAACAAGGACACCGACAAGTACCACTTCGACGGCGAGGACCGCGACGCCGACTACATGCTGGACTATTACCAGGGTCTGGTCGAGCGCTATCCGCTGGTCTCCATCGAGGATCCCTTCGCTGAGGAGGACTGGGGCGCCTGGCAGAAGATCACCGCCGCCATGGGCGACCGCCTGCAGTTCGTGGGCGACGACCTGCTGGTGACCAATCCCAAGAGGCTGCAGAAGGGCATCGACCTGAAGGCCGCCAACTCCCTGCTGGTCAAGCTCAACCAGATCGGCACCGTCACCGAGACCCTGGACGCCATCGAGCTGGCCACCGCCAACGGATTCACCTCCATGGTTTCCCACCGTTCCGGCGAGACCTCCGACACCACCATCGCCGACCTGGCTGTGGCCAAGAACACCCGCCAGATCAAGACAGGTGCCCCGGCCCGTGGCGAGCGCATCGCCAAGTACAACCGTCTGCTGGAGATCGAGGAGGAGCTGGGCTCCACCGCCGAGTACGCCGGCTACAGCGCCTTCAAGGCCTGCAAGAAGTACACCAAGTAAGGTCCTGCCGGTCGGGTCGGAGCCTCTGCAGGTTTTGACCCGACCGTGAAGTCTTTCACCCGTGGCGGTCCGCGTCGGCTGCCGCGGGTATTTTTATGGGTATGGCCAAGAACAAACGTGACGGCGCCGACCGGCGGACAAGCAGGCGGTCGTCGGGACCCATCACCTTCTTTGTGGCGGTCATCGTCGTGGCCCTGGGGCTGATCCAGCTGGTCTCCACCTTCCACGCCTACGCCATCAATCTTTCCGAGCTCAACGGGCTGCGCAACCAGCAGGCCCAGCTTGTCGAGCACAAGCGTGACCTGGAGAACCAGATCCGCCGCTGGGACGACAAAGCCTATGTGACCGCCCAGGCCCGGGACCGGCTGGGATTCGTCTTCCCCGACGAGGAGGCCATCCGGGTCCTGCATCCGGAGGCGGTCACGGGCAGCAAGGACAAGGACCAGGCCGGAAGCAAGGGGGTTCGGGCCCCCAGGAGGAACTCCCTGCCCTGGTATCAGGAGATGGCCTACTCCTTCGCCAAGGCCGACCAGGACCCGGTGGGCAATAGGAGCAAGGGGAGCGCAGGTCAGCAACCTGGTGACGGAGCCAGTCCGAGCGGATCTGCTGGTCCAGCTGGTTCCAACAGTCCAGGTGGCTCTGACAGTCCCTCTCCATCCAAGGGTGGGGGAGCGCAGTGAACTCCGAAGGTTCGGATTCCGTTGCGTCAACAGTCAATGAACCCAGCAGCAGCAAACAATTAGGAAAGACGAGGACAGCGTGATCAAGGCCCAGGGAAGGCCCCAGGCAGCAGTGGAACCTCAAGCCGGCGACAAGGCCCGGGTCGAGCCACAGGTTGGGCAGGACAAGGTCGAAATTTCCGGCCTGGTTGCTGACCGGGATCTGGCCGCGGTAAGAGAAAGAGTCCAGGAGCTTCTGGCGACTCCGGCCACACCGGAGCAGATAGCCGTTGTGAACCGGCAGCTTGGCCGCTATCCGCGGGGCATAGTGGCCGTCGGCGCCCGCTGTGTCTGTGGAAACCCCCTGGCTGTGGTCACCCGGCCCCAGCTGGAGGATGGCACGCCCTTTCCGACCACCTGCTATCTGACCAGCCCCGAGGCCGTCAAGGCCGTCTCACGACTTGAGGCCGACGGCATCATGGCCGACTGGAACACCGAATTGGGTTCGGACGCGAACCTGGCCAGCGCCTACCGCAGGGCCCACGAGCTGTATCTGGCCTTCCGCTCTGCCCTGGCCCAGCGGCTGGGCGACGACGAGGGGCACATCGCGGGAATCTCGGCCGGGGGCATGCCCAAGCGGGTCAAGTGTCTGCACGCTCTGACCGCCCAGTCCCTGGTTATGGGCCCCGGGGTCAATCCACTGGGTGACCGGGTTCTGGGTCTGGTGCGTCAGGTGTTCGATCCGCAGGTCTGCAGGTGCGCCCAGCCCTGGACCGGGACATCCCAACAAGAGAACCGGCAGGAGAGGCAATGAAGGGGGTTTCCATGGATCAGGTGACGGTGGCGGGCGTGGACTGCGGCACCAACTCCATACGTCTGCTGATAGCCCAGGTGGACCGACAGGGACTCCATCCGGTGGCTCCCAGGCTGATGCGGGTCATCAGGCTGGGGGAGGGCGTGGACCGCAACCACCGCTTTTCCGACCAGGCCCTTGAGCGCGCCTTTGAGGCCTGTCGGCTCTTCGCCCGGCAGCTGCAGGAGCACCCTGTGGATGGCCTGCGCTTTGTGGCCACCTCGGCCACCAGGGATGCTGACAACCGAGAAAGTTTCGAAGAGGGTGTGCGCTCCATCCTGGGGGTCACGCCCGAGGTCATCAGTGGCTCTCAGGAGGCCTCCCTGAGTTTTCTGGGCGCGGTCAGCGTGCTCGAGCAGCGCGGCAGCGACGACATGCCACCTGCGCCCTTCCTGGTGGTCGACCTGGGTGGCGGCTCCACCGAGTTGGTCCTGGGCGGGGAGGGGAGCGATCTACCTGTCGACAAGGTCAAGGCCTCCTACTCCATGAACATCGGCTCCGTGCGGATGACCGAGCGCCATCTGCTGGACGATCCGCCCACCCAGGAGCAGATCGACCAGGCGCTTGAGGATGTTGACGGCTGGATCGACCGGGCCTTCGACCAGGTCCCTGTAGCCGGTGTAGGCAGTCTGATCGGGGTCTCCGGCACGGTCACCACCATGAGCGCACTGGCCCTGGGATGCAAGGTCTACGATCGCCATGCTGTCGATGGCCGGTCCATTCCGGTCGCTGCGGCCCGCCGGGTTGACGACCAGGTGCTGAACATGAGCCGCCAGGAACGTAGGGAGCTCAAGGCCATCCATCCCGGGCGTGTGGATGTGATCGGCGGGGGCGCCCTGATCTGGAGCCGTCTGCTGGAGCGACTGGGTCAGGCCAGCCCGAGCGCGCTGGCTTCGGGTACCTATGTGGCCAGCGAGCACGGCCTCCTGGATGGCCTGGTCCTGGACTACGGTCGGACCCTCCTGCGCGAATGATATACTAAGGCGTTATGGGTTACGGCCCCGGTGGCGAAATGGTATACGCATCGGACTTAAAATCCGCCGCCTTCACCGGCTTGTGGGTTCGATTCCCACCCGGGGCACCAAGGCCTCATCGGCTTGGAGGGCAGTGTCGCGACTTGTCACCCGGCCGATGAACCGATACTCTGGTACGCAAGAAAACCAAAGGAGTTGTCATGAGTGACCAATCCATGCCCGAGGTGAACGCCGAATTCGGCGCCACGCCGACCATAACCTTCCATGGTCCGGCACCCAGCGGGCTGCGCGCCGTGGAGCTGGTCGAGGGGGACGGGCCTGTCGTCCGCAAGGGCGATACCGTCACCGTCAACTACCACGGTGTCGTCTGGGGTTCGGATCAGGTCTTCGACTCCAGCTTCCAGCGTCATCAGCCGGCCAGCTTCGGCATTGGCGTGGGGCAGGTCATTCGCGGCTGGGACCAGACGGTGCCCGGTCACAACGTGGGGTCCAGGTTGGTGGTCTCCATTCCGCCGGAGTATGGATATGGTCGTCAGGGGATGCCCCAGGCGGGCATCGGCGGCGACGATACCCTGGTTTTCGTGATCGACATCATATCGACACGGTAGACAAGGGTCTCCAGGCGCCGGTGAGGGCCGGCGCCTTTTTCATACCCTTGACTTTGCAGTTCAGGTCGGGCCACGAGACAAGTGCATCAAACAAGGAGGAATCACATGGCTGAGGAAAAGACGATTCTGCTGACACAGGCCGCTTACGACAAGCTGAAGGAGGAGCTTGACCACCGTCAGGGCGAGTACCGCGACGAGATCACCGAACGCATCGCGGCGGCTCGGGCTGAGGGCGATCTGAGCGAGAACGGCGGCTATCAGGCTGCCCGCGAGGAGCAGGGCAAGAACGAAGGGCGGATCAACGAGCTGATCGTCAAGCTGCGCAACGCCAAGATCCTCAAGGCCCCCAAGGCGGGCACGGTGGGCAATGGCTCCCTGGTGACCCTGACCATGGCCGGCAACGAAATGGTCTATGTGCTGGGCTCCAGGGATCTGACCGTGGCCACCGACTACGATGTCATCAGCCCCGAGTCGCCCATCGGCGCGGCCCTGATGGGTGCCAAGAAGGGTCAGACCGTGACCTACAAGGCTCCCAATGGCAAGGACATCTCGGTCACCGTCAAGGATGCCCAGCCCCTCAAGTAGCGGGACGACCCCTCACCGTCCCAGCCCGGCCTGAACGAAGCCGCTCCCCGCCATGGTCGACGGAGGGCGGCTTCGTCCATGAATGACCACTCTATGAATGACTGTTTGATTCTTGCGATAGGCCGCCGATCTCGGCCTATAGGAACTAAACGCGTTGTTTTAGGTTCTGTGTGTGGGTTTGGTTGTGTGTTGGTCAGAGTGTGGTGTTGGGGTATCTG
>NZ_JACFPL010000009.1 GCF_016102005.1 Bifidobacterium choladohabitans | reverse complement strand
TCCGAACCCGGAAGCTAAGACCCAGCACGGCAATGGTACTGCACCCGGAAGAGTGTGGGAGAGTAGCACACCGCCGCCATTACACATGAAAAGCAAAGGCCTCTGATGACAGTAGTCACCAGGGGCCTTTACTGTATTTCAGGGCATATACCCCACAAAACACCTTCTGTCTGCATGTCACGCCTCTATACCTCACAGTACTTAAGCTATATCAGCACGCTTTATGGCGCGATACTGCCAAACGGCACATACCTGCCCGCCTTATGAGATCTGAGCCAGTGCCATCAGGACACATTGGACAATAAAAATGAAACTTCTGTTGAGCAAACTAATGACATTCTGGCTCATACGATACTTTGATAAACCATTTGTTGAGGTTAACTGCTCTGATCGGGATCAGTGCCCTGTCAAACACCATGCCCAAAAAGCATAAGGCTGTGTTGTATCCATGGGGCGCCCCGTGCCTTCAGCGAAACCCGTCCGAAAACTGTGTTTTGAGGTATTTCAGCACTGTCTCAAAACCCCTGTGTGTCAATACATAAAACGTTAAAGCAAATAAGTAGAATGTCAGCTGTTGCCCACCATATACAGGGAGGTATTAGATGGCTGGCAGGATATTCGATATCCACTTGGACAAACATGTGCCGAAGGCGACCATATCGGTAACCGAACAACGACATCTTTGGTTCCGTGAGTTTATGAAACCATATCTGATGGTCATCATTCTGTACATTACCATGTACCTTGTTCGGAATAATTTTAAAGCAGCCCAGCCTTTGATGAAGCAGCAGCTGGGCATCACAACCCAGCAGTTGGGCGTAATCGGTTTTGTTTTCTCTGTTGTCTATGGAATCGGAAAAATCGTTGTGGGATATCTGGTCACAGGCAAAGACAACAAGAAGATTGCATCGATTATGCTTTTCTGCTCGTCTATCGTAGTCATCTGCATCGGTTTCCTCTTTACCTTAAGCCACGTGCCTATGGGTTGGTTGATCGTTCTATGGGCCTTGAATGGGGTCTTTCAGTGCGCCGGAGGCCCAAGCTGCGCCACGGTGATCTCCAACTGGACGACGAAGACGACCTACGGCCGATATTTGGGCGTTTGGAACGCTTCCCACAATATAGGCGGTGGCCTGGCTGGAGTATTCGCCATCTGGTGTGCCCAAACCTTCTTCGGAGGCAAGGTGGCGGGGATGTTTATCGTCCCGGGTGTAGTGGCGCTTCTTGTGGCAATTATGTGCTTCCTGGTCGGTAAGAACCGGCCTGAGGATCTCGGGTGGGAACCCTCAGAAAAGATCTTCAATGAGCCTGTCAAACAGGAGGACGAAGAGTCGCATGATGATACCACTTGGCAGATTTTCCGCCGGTACCTGCTTTCGAACCCTTGGGTTTGGGTGCTTTGCGTCAGCAACGTTTTCGTCTATCTGATCCGCATCGGCATCGACAACTGGGCGCCTCTGCGTGTGACTGAGCAGCTGCATTTCAGCAATCAGGTCGGCGCGCGGACCATCTTCTATTTCGAGATGGGTGCTCTGATTGGATGCCTTCTCTGGGGAGTGGTGTCTGACTTCCTGGGTGGCAGGCCCGCCCTCGTGTCCACGCTTTGCGCCATCTGCCTGCCGCTCGGAATGGCAGGCTACCAGCTGGGCCGCACCCCTGTGGTCATTTACATCTCGCTCTTCTTCTTGGGCATGTTCATTTTCGGACCACAGATGCTGATCAATATTTCCATGCTCAATCAAATTCCCAAGCGGGCCAATGTGCTGTCCGGCGGCATGGTCGGCGCATTCGCCTACCTGTTCGGTGATTCCACCGCCAAGGTCCTGCTGGCCAAGATCGCGGATTCCTCGTCCGATGGGCTGACCGTGCTGGGACATGTGCTGCATGGTTGGAATGACACTTTTATCGTGCTGTATATCGCCATTGTCTGTGCGGTCGTACTTTTGGGCCTGGTGGCCTTGATGGAAGAGAAACGTATCAGAGGAGGTCGTCGATGAACATCACCAATTTTCGGGATCTGGGTGGCATGCGGACCATCCATGGCCGCCGGGTCCGTCCCCACGGGT
>NZ_JACFPL010000008.1 GCF_016102005.1 Bifidobacterium choladohabitans | reverse complement strand
TCCGCTATACCCGGGCCGCCATTCCAGGCGTCGGCACAAACAGTCCCGGCACCAAGGAAAGGAACACCCATGAACACCACAACCACAGTGACCATGCTGCCCATCGACGCCATCAGGCCCAACGACGCCAACCCCCGAAACGAGATAGGAGACGTGTCGGAGCTGGCCATGAGCATCGCGTCCCAAGGCATACAGCAGGCCCTGGTCGTCACACCGGCGAACCAGGAGGGGCGGCACACCCTGGTCATCGGACACCGGCGGCTGGCGGCCGCCGAGCAGGCCGGCCTTGCAACCGTGCCCTGTATCATCACCGACATGGACGAGCAGACCCAGGCGGAGGTGATGCTGGTAGAGAACATACACCGTGACCAGCTCACCGCCCTGGACGAGGCACGCGGATACGCCCACCTCCTGGACCTTGGCGAAGACGTGGACCAGATGGCCAAAGCCACTGGCCGCAGCCGCAGCACCGTGCAGCGACGGCTCAAAATATCGTCCATCGACGACGAGAAAATACTCGCGCTGCCATCCCAGCTGAGCTTCGAGGAATTGGAGACGATAGCCGACTTCCGCGACGACGAAGGCCTGCAAGACCAGCTCATCAAAGCCGCAGGCACCAACAACTGGAACATGACACTGCACCAGGTCCAGGCCAAACGGTCGCTGGACAAGTGGATCGAACAGGCCCAGGAAGCCATCAAGCAGGCCGGGCTGCCCATCGTGCCGCTGACACCATCACAATCCTGGTCTGACCCGGAAGGTTGGCGCACCATCGCCCGATTCTCCCCGGATACCGACCCCGACCCCAAGCAGGCCCTCGACACATGGCTGGAGGAATGGGAAGGCGACAAACCCACGGCCGCCGGACTGCTCGACCGTGGCGGACAGTGGCGCGTCAAAATCACCCTGCTGGAGCCATACACCCAACAGGACCAGGAGGACGAACGCCGGCAAAGAGAGGATGACCTGGCCAGGTGGCAAGCCGAACAAGAAGCCGAAATCGCACCGGCCAAGCAACTGGACACGGCAAGCCACGACCTGCGGCTGGCCTACACGCAACGGCTCATGTCCCTCAAACGCCCCGCCAAAAACCAGTCCCAGGCCCTGTCCATGCTGGTCATCGCCCAAGCGAGCCAACGCACCTGGTGGGTCAGCCGGGACCAGGTGCGGGACACATGGCGCGCCATCGTCCAGGACCAGGAAGCCGAGCTGGCGCAAAAGGCCGACCTTGACGAGAGTCGCCGCACCCAGACGGCCTTCGCCCTGTGCCACGCCATCATGGAGACACAGATCAACCACGAGACCTGGCGCAGCCAAGACGACATAGACGGCCTGCTCAAACCCCTCTACCGTGCCCTCCAAACCGCAGGCTACGCCATCAGCGACGAAGAGCAATCCGGTCTCGACGGCGACCTGGTGCCCCGACCTGAAGAGGAAGACAACGAAGGGAACGAAGATGAAACAGACGACGGCGACCAGGAGGAGGACACCAAAGAGTGAATGAACCCCGCAGCCGGCGGCGGCGCAGCGATGCCTCGCGCCACCCCACGGGGTGGAATCGGCATCGTCGAACGCCCCGCGTTCGGACAGCCAGACCGCAACGCGAGGAACGCACGACTGGTTTGTATGTGCAATTTGTACTACACTCATGGTCATGGAGATCGAGATAGAGCAATCAGCCCGCAAGCACGGCTGCGCCGACGACGAAATCAGGCACGCGGTCCTCCACTCCATAGGCCACGAACAAATCGAGGGCTACGGCGACGAGATGACGGTGGTCTTCGTCGGCCAGCCACACCCCGGGGCCCTACCCGACAACCTGCTCGAAGTCATCGTCAGCAAATGGCAGGACGGCCAGCTCCACGCCTTCCACGCCATGCCGCTGACCAGCCGGTGGCAACATCTCAGATACCAATAGACACAACCAACAAGGAGCCAGACCATGACCAACACACAGACACCCGCCGACAGGGCAGCACACGCCGACAGGGCAGCACACGCCGAAGCACTCGACCGCATGGCCGACGCCGGCCAATTCACACCCATCGAAGGCACCCGGGTATACCGGGGCTACGACGCCGGCCCCCTGACCGACGACGACCTGCTCTCCATCTTCGCCGGCCGCCCCCGCGACGAACTCAAACAACCCACCAGCAAAACCTGGCAGGTACGCACCACCCCGGCCCTGGACCAATGGGCCGAAGCCGCCGTCAAAACAGAAGGCACCAACCTATCGGCACTGATCCGCCAAGCCACCGCCGAATACCTGGCACACCACTACCCAGGACTCCGAAGCCAGATGGCCTGACCCATCAGGGCAACATCATCAAGGGACCCCTCAACGGGGTCCCTTTTTCCATGCTCGGCTCGGCCGGGGTTGTGGTCATCGGCGGCTGCGCCTTGATGTCTGGCCGCCGCTGTCGCACGCCTGCGGCGTGCTGCTGAAG